>CAYPLH010000029.1:0-48879 GCA_964411505.1 uncultured Clostridiaceae bacterium
AGCTACTCCGTCCGATTTACTCTGTCAAAGGTTGCATTTACTATGACCGCCCACCACCATATAGTTTTCCACACTTCGTATCCCATGGTTCAAATTAAAAACAAAAAAAAGTCTCCTAAAACGCCTTCCTTTTTTGTGCAACATTTTGAAGTGTTTTATAAGCTTTCTTTCTCCAACTGTCTTGCCCTGTGCTCAGCTATCAACAGATCAACCATTCTACCATAGCTTCTCACACCGTCCTGCTGCTTATTTGATTTTAAGTAAATATCGTTTATATTACTTGAAATATCCCCAACTACACCTTCATACTTCTCTGAGAATTGGTTAATTGCTGCAAAATCTCTCTTTATCCCATCACTTAGTTTTTCATACAATCGGGAGTATTCATCACGGTTGCTTCCGGCAACCGCATTTAAAAGATTGCTAAGAGCGGACATTGTGCCGGAATACTGAAAATCTACATCAGGGTGGGCATTACACACAATATAGGAAATAAAGTTTGCCTCATCTTCTCTGGCAAACCCCCTCTGATGAGCCATTTCATGACAGACAGTACTAGGAAGTGAAGACTCGGGTATCTTCATATTTACATTGGCTTCACCAGTAAAGGGAAAATATACTCCCCAAATTTCAGTGTAGGACATCAGCTCTGAAAGCATTACACCCTTTGGTCTTCCATATTTTCCAGAAAGCTCAGAATATATATCCGCAATATTTGTATAACCTCTATCTGCTCTTTTTAAAACTTCCTCCCTCAGGCTTTCAAGCTTCATTACCCCTTCATTGTTCTGTGAAACCTTGCTTCTTAATTCATTTGCTTTTGAGATTATGTAATCTGTTGTTTCCACTAGTTCCTCCATTGTAGCTGGCTTTATATCAAATCCTGCTATAGTTGAAAATGGCTGTCTGTGGTAATTAAGTCCCCAAATAAGTATAAATATAAAATACATTACTGAAGCAAATATTAATAGGTTGGCTGTTGAGTTCAGAACAAAATAACGTCTTTCACGGTCACGGCGAAATATCTTTACAATCATTCTCACCAATATTGTAAGGATCAGTATAATTGTTATTATAATCAGAATCTCTGCTAAAGAAAAGGGTAAAACACCTATAAGCCTGCTTAAGCCTTGTCCAATATACCTGTACAGTCCGCCAGAATAATAACGTTCAATTAATGCAGGTGAGTTTGAAGCCATTTGGGTCAACAGCATGCCCAGTGGAATAAGTAAAATAAATAATAACTTTTTTGGTTTAAACCTTTTTTTAGGTATCATTAATGATGTTAGCAAAACGGTTACCTACTTTCATAGTTTTTTACACCAAAAAGCTCTGCCATGTATTACCTCTAATTATACCCATATCTGTAATATTTTCAAGTTTATTTTTAGGAACGGAAGAATTGCTTGTATTTAATTATGGAGCCAAAAGGCTAAATGGAAATGCAGGTATATTTCTGAGAACACCATATAATATAATTACAGATATCAAAGCCCGGTAAAACCAAGCCGGATATTTTAGATTGGGAACAAGGCTTCTACCCTTTAGAATTAAACCCGGCTGTGCTAAAAGCAAATATATAATCAGTGGAATCAATACTATTAATAATGGATTATATCCAAAAGCTTCTACAAATTCACCATTCAAAAGGCTGTGAATTGTCCGAAGTGAACCACACCCCGGACAGTAAAGACCTGTAATATAATTAAGCGGACAAGGGGGAAACACCTTGGTTACCGAAGGATTATAAAAATAAAGTAGTAATATAAATATAAGAAACAGCAGAACCCCCGGAATCAGTAGCTTATTAAGTTTCATAGACTTGAAAAAAGTCCCGCTAACATTAATAATGAATAGATAAGTATTATTCCGCCACCTAATCCAAATGAAATCCAGCAAAAAGTCTTAGCTTTTTGAGATGCGTCAACTGCACCTTGGTAGTCACCCAGTCTGAGCCTAGTATCCACCTGTGCTGAATATACAATTGCCGGAATGCCAAGAGGTATGCAGCAAAGTACCGTTACCAGTATGGACCAGACAAGGTAATTTGGAACATCCTGATTATATTGAGTACTTTCATTATGTAACAGGGTAACGCCGCATGAAACGCATCCAGCGGCATAATCATCATTTTTCGCACCACAGTTTGGGCAATACATATTCGCTTTTCCTCCATAAATTATTCACTATTGCACTACAAAAGCCAGAGATTTGCGCATTATTACGTAGGAATTTTTCAAATTTTTCAATCTCATTATCAGTAAACCCTTCGCGCTTAATCCATGTATAGGTTGGTAAAACGCATCTAGCCATATCAAATCCTTCTTCGTTTGGACGCTCAAAATGAACCTCCACACGTTGAATGCCATCTTTTTCAATAATATGCGAATGTGTTATCTCCGTTTCGTCAGATAAAACCATATATGGATACATCATAAACAAAATCTCCCTTTTAACTTGCTATACAATAGTATACTATTTATCTGCTCAAAAATAAACAGCATTTTTTTGATACACTTTTTTGAAAAAGGAGGAGGACAATTAAACGATTTATATACCCCTATTAAATCCTTTACATCTTATAATGATGATCCATTATTGTATGGTTATGGTAAACGTCATTCATATGCAGCCTGTCATGTAACTCATTATGTGCTGAAGTAATGTTCATTAGTAACCTTTTCAATATTTTTTCTTCAGCTCTAGTACCTAAATTTCTCATATATCCCTTTACACCTTCAATCTGCTCAAGAATAGTCAATGCGTCATTACTATTAAAACAAAACTTGTCATCAATTATTATCATTACTGGACTTGAATGTGCCGCTATTATCTCCATCTTACCTTCATACCTTCCCCTTATCCTTAAGGCCACCCAACTGCTTTTCTTTATTGATAAATTAAATATTCCTTTGTGGTTCGTAAGACCTTGGGTTACTCTAACAACTTCCTTTGTTTCGCCATTTACAACAAGTTCAACACTTGTTACTGGAATTATCACACTTGATGCTTCCCATTCAATATCAACATTTCCCCCAGTGCCTTTCATGTAAATTGTGCCTCCCATCGCAGTCCCATTTACACTAAATTCAATTAGCGGACCAATTGTAACAAATGTTTCTCCTCTCCTTAAAGACTCCTTCCAGTTTTCATAAGTGAATTCTTTCCCTCTGATTCTTGAATATGTTCTGATTGTTCCTACAGCAGTGGATGCAGACATCTTATCAGTGCCACCAACTGCCGCAGTTTTATAACCGCAATTCAAGTACCTGTACCAATCAGAAAGTGAATATGCACTTATACCACCATATAAATCTGATGGAGAAGATAACTCAACTCCATCAGCATTATTCATAACAATTACAGCACTGTTTTCTCCCCTTGGTTCAGGAAAATGTGGCAAAATAACAACACCATTTTGCTTCTTACATTGTATTGCCCATTCCGAAAGCGTTTTTTCAACTGGATCGCCTAAAGGAGATTCGATAGGACCTCCTGTTGTTAGGGGGAGTATCATACTCCCTTCATATCCAAGTAATGATATATGTCCTAATATATGCTGACGGTTTTCAGTTCCAACTCTAACTAAATACTCTCCAGTTCCACCAGCCTCCTTGCTACCTATAGTAGTCTTCCCGTCAAAGTCTCCTATGTTTATGAAAAATTCCCCAAGCTGGGTAGTCAATAAATTAACAACATTTACACCTTCAGCAGCACCCTCAAAAAGAGCTGTCTGGGGTGATAAAAAATGAACATGAGTATCTGCTGTTACCCAACCTTTTTCTCTCCACGGAAGAATGTGCTCCAACTCAATCTCAATATTTTTTACATTGCCATCAATATACATCTTTTTTCGTGTTATTGGGATTTCAAATCCTTTACTGACTTCAATATAAATATTTCCAGGGGGAAGCTTATATTCTGCCATTCCATCAATGTAAGTACTAAAATGCTTTTCATTTACAAAATCCGCACCAAAATCTTCAAGCCAAAAAGGATTAGGTATTCTATTTCTGATAATGGGTGCAAGATATTCACCCTTTTCTCCACGAACATGGATTCGGGCGGGAATAAGCATACCAGTTTCCTTTTCTTTTATTTTAATTTTAACTTTTCTTGAAGCGTCTGGCATAAACCTAACGCTGTCAATGTTAACATTCTGCAATTTGCTACCATGGAAATCTTGATAACAGAGTTCATTCATACCTAAACAATAATTTTCTTCTAGAGATGATAATTTGAATTTATACTTAAAACCATCTCCATAATAAAACATTGCATCCTTGTGTGCTGTATATTCAATAATTAAAGAATTGTCTGATACTAGGGGTTTGCTTACTTGATTTTTTATCCACTTTTCATTATCATAATCAAGCGCTGGATTTATTGAAATAATACTACCTAAATCTATATCAACTTTATCATAATCACCATTTGAATCAAACATCTCTCCCGGAGGAATTCTAAGTAAAAATTTTTTTCTTGCTTTCCATCGAATTGGATTTTCATCAAGATTGCAGTAGCTTATCCCAAACAAAAATACTATTCCACCTTTTGGCACAAAAGTGATAGCCTTAACCATTTTGTCATTATACGGATTCTCAAATGAATACAGCCAAAAATATGGTTTTTCCACACCTTTTCCTGGCTTTAAGCGCAGTTGACTTGTACCCCACCCATCGGGCATTTTGTTGCGAACCACATCCTCTGAATTTGTTCTTATAGAATGGGGCTTTCCATGTGGGACAGCTTCAAAAGTATATTCTCCCCATAACATCCACGGTTCACCTATATTAATACGTCTTCTAATCGGAATTCGGCATTCTGTATCATCAGTATATTTCAGAATATATTCTGCTACCTGGTCACCAAGAATCGGATTTCCTCTCATAGGTCTCAGTATTCCATCAGAGTCAGGTTTTGGCGGCTTAAAATCTGCTGTATGTAAAAACACCATATGTTTAAATCTTATTGCATCAGGAAGTGTTAGTGTAACAGGAGAATCATGGAGCAATAAAAAATTGCTATTGCAATTATCCAAATTAGGTATTACAAAAGGAATACCAAGGTATATACAGTTCCCAGATGGAATTTTATCTTTTTTTTCAAACATCTCTATGCTACAGTCTCTGTTACTTAGAGTATTTTTACTGCAATTACATATACCAGATATGTTTACAGTGTTAAAGTAATGTGATGAATTAATCTCTTTATATGAATATAACATATTTCTCTCTCCCTCACTTTATCTAATATTACTTAGGTTTTTTCGTTGATTACTAAAATTTCACTTTCTTTAAAGGGAGTATATTGTGGTTATTATACAATTAAATGCATCGGTTTCCTGAACTTATTAAATATTGGGACCTCTTGCAATATTTCTATTTTATTTTTGGTTTTGAAAAACATCAATCAAAGCAACAATGTTTTCTATAGGAACATCTCCCGCAATTGCGTGAGTAGGCGCTAATACATATCCTCCACTTTTACTCATTATATCAATAGTTTCCAAAACAACCTTTTTAATTGTGACCGGTGATTCAAAAGGCAGAAGACTTTGAGTACTAATTCCACCCCAGAAAGTAATGTCATTTCCATATTCAGCTTTAATATTCTTCAAGTCATATATTTCAGGTTGAAATGTTCTGAAAATATCAAGACCAATATCAATAAGATCTGGCAATACTTCCCTGATATCACCGCAGGAGTGCTGTGAAACAATTATGCCACGGCTCTTTATTTTTTCATACATTATTTTCATTCTGGGTTTTATGAATTTCCTCCAATTTATCGGTCCCATTATCATTCCTTTTTGCTGGCCCCAATCATCACCAAAGTGGAAGCAGTTTATATCATATTCCAGCGCAATGTCAATTATCTTAATATTAAATTCTGTAATTGCATCAAAAAGCTGATCTACAAACTTGGGCTCAAGTATCATATCCATTAAAATATTCTCCATTCCTCTGAGACTCCATGCTCGTTCAAACAGAGAATATCCAATTCCAGCTATTTTAAACTTGTCATCTGCTTTATCAATTAGCTCCTGCAATTCATTTCGAAATCTTTTTTCGTCTAATTCAGGAAATTCATATCCTTCCATCGAAGGATTTTTTAAAACAATACCATCAATAACACCTATATCTTTATCAGTACCATTTCTATTCCATACAACCCCAAAATCATCTTTCCAGTACCCGGAACCTAAACTTATTTCACTCTTATACCCACTATAATAGGAACCCTCAGAGTGGTTCCCTATTTTATCTATAAAGTGTGGGTCGCTAAAATATTCTGCCATTTTTTCATGCTGCTGTGATGTAAAATACATATTATACGGCACAATGTCAGTATTTTGATGATTAATGGCGGCAATAGTCCGCTCACATCTTGTCATAGTTTACACCTCAATTGTGTTATTTTTAAATTTTCTCCAGTCAATTACAACTCCAAGGCTTTCCTTTTTATTATCACAAAGTTTTTCATATGCTTCAACAGCTCTTTCAGGAGTAAAATAATCAGTTATTAAATGTTCAACCTTTATCCTGCCTTCTCGCAATGCTTCTGCCGCAAATATGGTATTTGCTGTTCTATCCCATGCCCCGCCTCTGTTCTTTGTTAACATTCTTTGCATCCTTTCATGAGCACCTGTTATACTCACACCTTTAACATGGACATTCGCATAAAAATCAACCTCAATTTTTCCACGAGGTGAACCGAGCAGAATTACCTGCCCACACTCTGCAGCTACTCTAAGAGCTGTGTTTATTACTGCAGGCACTCCTGTCGCATCTACAACTACTTTTGGTCCATTGCCATATGTTAACCTTAGTAAGTCTTCATCAAAATCTCCATCGTTGGGATCTAATGCCATAATACCACATTTTTTTGCCATTTCTCTACGTACCGATACAGGATCCGCTCCAATCACTTGTCCTCCAGACATCTTAAATATCTGGGATGCAAGATTTCCAATCATACCAAGCCCAAACACTAAAACACATTCGCCACTTTGAAAATCAGAAACTCGCATTGCTGTGCTCGCTATTTGAATAAACCTCAAAAATAAACCATGTTCCTTTTTTTGGAAATCATTTATTTTAACAGCAAGGTTGCTGGAGACATCATACCAATCATAGTTCCCATGCTTTGCCGGATAAAATACTATATCTCCAACAGTAAACTCATCAACATCATCTGAAACTTCAACAACACATCCAACTGCCGAATATCCTGGATACATTGGGAAGGTTGACCAAGCTGTTTTTTGTTTGATATTTTTTGCATAAATCCCATTATATATGGCAAGTTCTGTTCCAGGACTAATCATTGTATATAAGTTTTGCACTAATATTCCACCTTTTTCAGGTTTATCAATGCTGATCTGTGCAAGAGCAATATCTTTTACTTCCTTGAAGCAAATTCTTGTTGCATTCATAATTTTCCTCCCGTTTTCTGTTCTGGTTTTTTACAAGCTACTTTTCACTATCTTTCTGTTATAGAGTGCCTTTGGAAATACCACTAAGGAAAGTCTAAGTAACACTTTCCCCAGTGGTATTCCACACTATCAATTAGATTTATCTTTCATAGAAACCTTTTACATTTAAGCCAAGCTTTTTGCATGGTTATTTATCGATTATTATATCTTTCATAAGCACTCTGTTGTACTTTTATCAGTTCATCTATGTCCATACTATTAACTGTATCCACGAATTTATCAAACTCAGATAACGGTTCTCTGCCCATAACAAACTTATAGAACATCTCATCTGCTAATGTTTTAATATCTGTTAACTTGGTTGAAATAATTCGGTTTTCTTCAGTAGTATAGCTAATCTGTTGTGGTATTCTTCTTTCAGGTGTGGAAATACCCCACCTATCAAAGTTCTCTTTTCCAACTTTAGAAGTATACTGTTCAAAGAACCGTGGATCTTGAATCATTGCCCAACCATTTATTGATGTAACAGCTGGAGTTAAAAGTGATACGTCTTTCATAACTGCATCAGACAGTATCGGATTCCCATTCACCATATTATATGTATCACCTTCGATACCAAAGCTATATAAAAGAATCCCTTCGTCGCTGTATGCATAATCCAACCATTTTACAGCTTCTTTAATGTTTTTGCACTGGGAAGTAATTGCTATACCAATGCCGGTATTTAAATTTTTCATTCCTGGATCAAAATTATAGGATTTATCAATTCCAGGTGCTATAGGTGTCGGAAAAGTAGCCAGTTCAAAATTAGGGTCTATAGTTTCCATTTCTTTTAAATATCCTGTGTATTGCGCTCCGGTATATCCATACCAAACTCCTGATAATCCTGTAGTAACTTTAGTTTTCATTGCTGGTCTGTCTGATGTTGAAAAATCTGGATCAATTAATTTTTCATTATAAAGCTTATTAATCCAAGCTAAAGCTTCCTTGGCCTCAGGCTCAATGGGTCCATATACTATTTTGTCCCCTTTAAGAGCAAAATCCGGGCTAAAACTACCACCTCCCCAGCTAATCCCCCATGGCCATACTAAATGAAATACAAATTGGCTTATAGTGTCTGTAACAAATGGTATTTCATCTTCTAACTCATTTTCATTCGGATCCCTTTCTCTAAATGCTTTTAAAATATTATAGAAATCATCTGTAGTAGTTGGTAACTCTAGCCCCAGCTTTTCAACCCAATCATTTCTAATTATAAACCCTTTATTTAATCTGGTAGTACTATCAATTGTTGTCAGTGGGAAATAATACATATCTCCATTATCATCCATTACTTGTTTCTTATATTCTGAATTTGATTCAAGTAATTTGCTAAAGTTTGGAGCATATTTGCTAACATATTGATTTAATGAAATGATCTGACCTTCTTTAGCAAATTTTTGTGGTCCCCCTGCCTTCGAAGCCCAACCTGTATAAATCAAGTCTGGAAGATCATTTGATGCCATCATTAAGTTGAACTTTTCATTTTCCTGACCAGCACCTTGGGGAGGATGAATAAATTCAAGTTTAACTCCGGTTCTTTTTTCCATTTCTACAAAGCATTTTACCTGAGAATAATCTGATACCACTGCTGCAGTACCTGATGGTAATGCAGAAAAAACAGTCAATTTAAGTCCAGTTGCCGATATTGGCAGTACGAGTTCCTCAGGTTTTTCTTGACCAACAGTAGTCTGATTACTATCCTGAGGTTCTTGTGTTTGCTTACTTTCAGGGATTATAGCACACCCTGTAAATACAAGTACAGCAATCATTAGTAACGATAACATTCTAAATATTTTTTTCATAGCTATTCTCTCCTTCTTTTAATAATTTAATAACTATAGACTTATAAAGCATAAAAAATAATATTTTTTTCATCACCTCACTATAGAATATTTTTTTCGGGCATATTTTTGACCGGGTAGGCTCCCCCGTCACCGGGGTTCGCCCCCCTAAGAACGGAGCATACGACTTTCACCGTACTCCGCTCAAGCAATTTAAAGTCTTGACGCTGCCGCGTCTCAACCGGCGCTCTCTACCAGTAGTTCGGGATGTATCAGCCGGTGGCATTCAGGATGCACTATTTCCTTTCGATTACTCTCGGTAATGTGCAACCTCCAACCGCTTAATTTGTTGATTTCATCCCCACATAAGGTGTATTTGCCTTTTTGTTTACTCCATATATTCTTTAGAGCTCTTCTTCCTGACATTCCCTCAAACATTTTATCGCCTTCCCGCTCTTCAAAGTATACTTGCCATTCCGGGTCATACGGGTTTGCGACTTCGTGTCGTAATCAACCTTTTAAAGCGCCTACCATTATGCCCTTAATAAAATACTTTTGGGCAAATGGGTATATACATAATATTGGTAACGTTGAAATAATTATTGTTGCATATTTAATAACCTCTCTAACAGAGTCTCTTTCCGATGTTATCTCAATCATAAGAGTATCTGCTGAAGCAGATACTAATATCTCCCTTAAAAACAACTGAAGCGGATACAAATTCCTGTCATTTAAATATATAAGTGCATTAAACCATGAATTCCAGTGTCCAACAGCATAAAACAGAGTTATTACTGCAACTATTGGTACTGCGAGCGGAAGCATTATTTTGAATAATACAATATAATCATTTGCCCCATCGATCTTTGCAGATTCTTCCATGCTATCCGGAATTGATGAAGAAAAATATGTTCTAGTAATAATAAGATTCCATGTGCTTATAGCTCCGGGAAAAAGAATTGCCCATCTGGTGTTAAATATACCAAGTTCTCTAACAAGAAGATATGAAGGAATTAGTCCACCATTTACAAACATGGTGACAGTAATGAAAAGCATAAAAATATTTTTTAAGCTGAACCATTTTCTTGATAGGACATAAGCTCCTATTACAGTCAGAAGAACATTTATAGCTGTTCCGGCAATAACATAAATCAATGTGTTTTTGTATCCTATTGTGATAATAGTATTTTTAAAAACTTGGAGGTATCCATCGATTTGAAAACCTAATGGCAGCAAAAGTAACCCATCATGCTGTATGAGCCTCTGTGGTATACTTACAGAAGCAAATAGAACATAAAGAAATGGATATAATGAGAAAACAGCAACAAAAAAAAGAAATATATAATTAAATGTATCGAAAACATAGTCTCCTAAAGATTTTTTTATAGCTATAGACATACTAAATTATCCTCCCCTTACCACAAACTTGTATCTGTTATTTTCCTGCTTAATTTATTAGCAAATATAACCAAGGATAGATTTATAACTGTATTAAATAAATTAACGGCTGTACTGTAACTGAAACTGTAATCAAGTATTCCTTTTCGGTATACAAATGTAGAAATTACATCTGCAGTTTCATAAGTCAGAGGATTATATAGTAAGAGGGTTTTTTGCGCTCCTACATCCATCATTCTGCCAATTCTCAATATCAGGAGGATTATTATTGTTGGAGCAATTCCTGGAAGTGTGATATGAATCAATTGCTTCCAACGACCTGCCCCATCTACAACAGCAGCTTCGTATAGCTGTTGATCAATGCTTGAAAGCACTGCTAAATAGACAATCGATCCCCATCCAACTCCCTGCCATATTTCAGAACCTATAAAGATTGTTCGGAACCATCTTTCTTCTGTTAGAAAAGGTATCCTTTCAAGCCCAAAAACTGTAATAATGTCATTTATCAACCCTGTACGTTCAGTAAAATCAACAATGATTCCTACTACGACGACCAATGATATAAAGTGAGGCAGGTAACTTGTTGTCTGAACTATCTTTTTAAAGCTCTTATTCCCTACTTCATTTAGCATTAAAGCTAAAATAATAGGCGCAGGAAAACTAAATATTATGGAATATGCATTTATCAAAACTGTATTCCGAATCAATCTCCAAAAGTAATAGCTGTTAAAAAAGTCCATGAAGTGAATAAACCCCACCCATTCACTTCTCATTATACCTTTAGTTGGAGAAAAATCTTTAAATGCTATTAGCACGCCATATATCGGGATATAATGAAACACCACATAGTATAATATGACCGGTATAAACATGGATAGTAAGTACTTCTCTTTTGTCCATTTTTTTCTGGAATCTGCCAGAAATATCAATAGGTTCTTATTATATATTTTTCTTGACATATATTAGACTCTCCTCTACTTTATGGTTTGTCCAAAGGGTTCATATTCAAGCTTCATATAAATGTAACTATTCATTGATTAATTTTTTTAAATATTCCAAGTTATTTTTAAGCTTTGTATATGTATCTTCTTCATTGGAGAAATCTTCAATAGATAGAAAACTTTTATAATTTTTTTCTTTTAAGACTCTTATAATTCTCGGTATATCTGCATAGCCTTTTTTTATCAGAGAAGCTGAAGGTTTCCAAATTTCTGCTCCCTCATTGTCATAACCTTCCAGTTCCCATTTTGCATTCTTAATGTGAACATATGCAAGGTAATCATCTAGTAGCTCTATCCCAAGTTTATAATCTTCAAATCCTTCATAAACCATATTACCAATATCATATATCAACCCAAAATGTTCCGGAGAAAAATTGGAAATAAACCTGTAGGCAGCACTAGCACTTGGTATTATATTCCCCATATGAATTTCAAAATTTATCCGAATATTATATTTCTGAGGTATTTTCTGAAGAGCTTTCACATCATCTATCGCTTTCAAAAATTGCGTTTTATAGTTTATTTCTTGATTATATTTGGGTAACATAACTCTTATATTTTTACAGGAAGCTACACTTGCAGCTTTAGCTACTTTTTCAATTTCATCAACTTTTGTTGGATTAAGATATGTAGATAACGAACAGACTTCCAGATTATTATCTACACATAATTTCCCCAGGCTGTGTGCAGTATCATAAATTGAGTTAATATCTATTGTGCTCAAATTATAAGACCAGTATCGGTTCTGGAAAGTGTATGTGTCGGGCTTTGAAGCTGGAGGTGGATTCGCTGTACGCCATTCTACTCCATCATATCCAAGTTCCTTCAAAACTTCAATTGTTTTATTAACATCATATTCCGGGGTACTTACAGTAAAAACACTTAATTTCATATACTCTCCTTTAAACTTCAAAAACAATATTTATAAAGCCATTTACATCTTTTTCAATAAAATACTACATCATCTTTGTTTGCTATTTTTGAAAATCAGTTATTATCATGCTGTCCTACAAGATCATTCATCCTTCTTATAAGCCTGATCAAGTTATTAACCTTTTCCTCAAATATCTTTTTTCCAGTTTCTGCCGTGGCAAAAGATGGATCAGCACCCACTCCAATTTTTACTTTTTCATTAAATATCTTTTCTGCTTCTAACTGTTTTCTTACAATAAATTCATCCGGTCCTTCTAGAGGTTCTTTCATTTTAGGTCGATCCTCCCAGACCATAAAATCATCTCGTACAAGCTCAGACCTTAAATACTTTACAAGAGATGTTTCTACAGTTGTTGCGTGTGTAGTTCCAACAAGCCCTTTAAGTATTTCTCTTGCTGTTTCAGAATAAGCTCCATTAATTGAAATGTAGCAATCAGGATTTGATAAAGTAATCTGCTTAGCTGCCCTTCGTATCGCAGCCATATGCTCTCCACCTCCATGCCCACTTTCAATAACAACACCTTTGAAACCTTGCGAAATTAAAGATTCAAGTAGGTCCTTCACAACAGAATACACTGTCTCGGGTTTAATCTGTACTGTCCCTTCAAGAAAGCCTCCGGAATACGAGTATTTAAGTACTGGCAATAAAATAATCGGAACTTGCTTTGCAGCTTCTAATGAAACGCTCTCAGCAACAAGTGAATCTGTACGAATAGGAAGATGATACCCATGTTGTTCAGTACATCCAATCGGTAAAAGTGCAGTCTTAACTGTCTTAAGCGCTTCACGCACTTCCCTAACAGTCATATCTTCAATTATTAATGGTTTCTTAAAACTAAATCTTTCTTCAGACATATTTAACCCTCTACTTTCTAATATGGTGTATACAATTTTTTGTAAGTTACTTTTCACTACATGTTATAGTTTCCATAATTTCTTTATTAATATTTACTGAACTTTTTTATAGCTTTTTCTATAGCACTTCCCATGAACTCTATTTCCTCATCTCCAAATTTGGGATGTATAGGAAGTGTTAATAGTTTTCGATCCACAAGCTCCTCAGCCACAGGACAATCATTCCATTTATAGCCTCTATCCTGGAATATACTATATCTATACCATAAAGGATAGTGAAGGTTGGGCAAAACTCCAAATTCATTTGATAAGGTCTTTATAAATTCCTCACGGTTTACACCAACAATATCCGGTTCGAACAATACTGGATATAGATGATATGTAGATTTAACATCTTCAACTTTTTGATTGCAGAGAGTCAAACCTTTAATATTTCCTAATACGGCATCCATTTTTTTAGCGACCTGATTTCGCCTTTCAATAAGATAATCCAGTTTTTTTAATTGTGTTATACCAACTGCAGCTTGGAAAGGCGTCATTCTGTAATTGCTGCATACTTCTACTACATCCTTGGTCAGGGGATGAACTGGATACTCTTGTTTCTGTTTTTCATATCCTTTTCTTGTAGTGATAGCGAAACTACGTAAAAGCCTAACTTTTTCAGCTAAATTATCGTCATTAGTAGTTATAAGTCCACCTTCACCGAGAGTAGAAATATTTTTACCTGACTGAAAACTAAAAACACTCATAAAATCATAAGATCCAATTTTTTTTCCCTTATATTCTGTACCCATTGCATGCGCAGCGTCTTCGACAATTGCTAAACCATGCTTTTTTGCTAATTCAATAAATCCATCAATATCAACAGGTCTCCCTCCATAATGCATAGGATATATTGCTTTTGTCTTAGGTGTTATCCTTCTTTCCACATCTTCTAGCGTCATATTGATTGTTACAGGGTCCACATCCGCAGGTACCGGTCTTCCTCCAGCTTTTAGCACACATACTGCAGTTGCTTGATATGTTATTGCTGTGGTAATAACCTCATCTCCATCCTTTATCCCTATTGCTTGAGTAGCAATGTCCAGACCGGTGCCACAGGATGAAACAGCAACTGCATGTTTCACGCCAAGATATTCAGCTGCTTTTTCCTCAAATTCAGTTATTTCAGTTGTGCTCTGACTGATAACCCTGTTGTCTGTAACACATTCCCGCAAAATTTTGACAACTGCACTAATTTCTTCATCGTCATATATACTGCCTAGACCTAATGAGTGTACCTTATTAATTTCTCTCTTAATCATAATTAGTTGCCTCCAAATATTCTTTTTTTTAAAAATGTTTATATATAGTCAATTATTATTTATGATCGTTAATCAGCAATATCTATTATGATTAGATTTTGAAATTATATATTGTTTACTTAGTACGATATATAATTTTAAGCTGATAATAAATAAGGAATATTTAATTTTTTGTTTGTTATTTTTTCAACTTGATTTTATTGATAATAAATCAAGTTGAAATACAATTTAATTATTTTCAATTCCCTTGTCATATTGCTCCTTCAAATTGGTTACTATTTCAGCCCACATATTGCACAATTCTTCTGCAGTCATTCTTTTTGCCATAACCTTTTGTATAGCCGGCTCCACAGTCTTGTGCATAATATTGCTATGGTTAGGTAAATAAGTTGGACTTTCATAATATTTAGTGAAAGGATTAGTCATTGCTTCAGCAGCCATCCTCATCCAAGGAGTGTCCTTTATCCAAACAGAATCATAATTAACTGTATTCACAGGTAGCTGTATAGATGCTTTACACCAATCCTCGCTACCTTCTAATGAAATATATGATATAAGTTTCCATGCTGCTTCTTTATTCTTTGAGTTCTTATAAATTACATGCCCTCCAGGATTTAGCAGAGGGCTTACCAAATATCCCTTTTCACTTTTAGGGTAAGGTAACCCCTGGAATTTACTAGTATCTCCCTTGAATGCTGCTAAATGTTCAGCTGCTGACCCAAGGTTATGAAATATTATTCCTGCTTTACTTGAATGGAATGCTGTCAAAACATCAGACCATCCATAATTGATATCATTCTCAGAAGTATATATATCATATAATGACAAATACTTTTCGATGAATTCTATATGTAGTGGATCATTTATCGTGGGTTTTCCATTTTCATCAAAGTAGTCTGTTATACCAGAATATGAATACATCATAGCTTGAAGATACGCCCAGTTTGAATCTCCACCCCTAATAGCTGTCCCATACTGCTTCTTAGATTTATCTGTCAATACTCTGATTGAATTGAAAACATCATCCCATGTCTCAGGAAGACTAAGCTTTGCATCAGAAAACCAGTCTGTTCTTATCCACATCACATTATATCCCATACCAATAGGCAAATAGTATAATTTTCCATCTTTTGAATCATAGGACCTGGCCGCTTCAATTGCTTCCGGGAGAATCTTATTCTTATGCTCCCAATTATCAAAGTAACTATCAAGCTCTTCTAGTACACCCATGCTCAAATATGTAGCAAACGCCTCTCCACGCTCTGTAACATCAGGCTCTCTCCCTGAAGCTATTGAAGCTTCGATTTTCTGAATTGGATTTCCTAGTATACTTTCGTAATCTACTGTAATATCAGGATATTTCTGTGTAAATTTTTCAATAAGCTTTTCCATAGCTTCTTCACGCTCTGGAGTTCCATATCCACTCCACCAATTGACTTTTATCTTTTTATCTTCAAGTTTTGTGTCGTTTTCTGCTCCAGCATTTTTAATAATAATCTGATTTTTAACACTACAACCAGAAAAAAGAGTTATCACATAAATCAGACTCAGAATAATATTAATGATCTTCTTTGACATCGCTACACCTCAAAAATAATTAATAATTGCTTTATAATTTAACACTTGCATGTATTATCTTTATTTTTAGTTCTAAATTGCGATGGTGTAAATCCGGTATAATTTTTAAAGAGTACGCTAAAGTACTGGGAATTTGAGTATCCAATACTATTAGATATCTCATAAACTTTCATATCAGTATTAATAAGCAATTCTATTGATTTTTCAATTCTTAATTTTATTAAGTACTCTGAAAAATTCAATCCTTTATATTTTTTAAACAATGTGCTTATATAAGATGATGATATAAAAACTTCATTTGCAATATCATCGAGCGAAAGACTTTCTTTATAATAATTTTTCTCAATAAATTTAGTAATATTTTTCATTAGTGTACCATGTGAACTACTCCCATAGTTCTTCAAATCATTAAAATAAATTATCTCACTTAAATTTAATATACCTTTTGATTCAATCGCCATAATTGCTTCACTATATGTTTTAGCTATATTTCTGTAGTCATACAGTACATTACTGACACCTATTGTGAAATCAACTTCAGTAATTTGCTTAAGCAATTGGTATATTTCATCTGTAAACCTAGCCATAAAATTACAGACGTCTTGTTTATTAGTGTTCTGTTCGTTAAAGTTGAACAAAATGCCAATTTCATTGTCTGAATTAATGAATACATTTCCATTATCACATGTTATCACCATTTCTGCACAAGTTTCATTTATACAACTTGTTATTTTCTTCAGACTTATACAACTAATATTACTTGCAGACGATAATAGACAAGTGGTATCAAAGTTTATAATTACAGTACAAAATAATGTTCCATTAAATTTTATTTCAAGTTTTTCAGCCTCAGATAAAATAAATTCATCACTTATCAATCCTTTAACTAAATCCTTAAAATACTCATTTACAAGTATTGTCTGTGCTTCCTTCAAAGTACTCCTTGAGATGTTTTCCTTTTTCAAATCCGCAGTAGCATTGACGACAGCCTCAAGTATTTCTTTGTTATCTGCATATTTGAGTAAGTATTTTTCAATTTTAAGATTAACGGCTTCTTTAGCATACCTAAAATCATCATACCCTGTTAAAAAAATTATCTTAGTTTCAGGAAAACTACTTTTTATCTTTTCTGCTAACTTTATTCCATCCATAAACGGCATCCTTATATCAGATAGCACAATCTGTGGTCTATTTAGCTTCACAAACTCATATGCTTCAATACCATTATCAGCAGTTCCAACAATTTTAATGTTCTGTTCCGACCAATTTATATTTTTGATCAAACCTTCTTTTATTATTTCATCATCCTCGACAATAAGTAAACTATACATAATTTAACCTCACTAAAAAATATAATATGGTATTTTAATAGTAACGACTGTAAATTCGCCATACTTACTTTTTATTTCTACTCCATAATTATTTCCAAAGTGTAGCTTAATTCTTTCGTTTACATTTCGCAGACCAAAAGCAGTTGAATCTCTGCTTTTAATTGAACTATCAATTGATTCCCTTAAATTTTTCAAATTCTCTTCACTAATGCCAATTCCATCATCCGATATATCAATAACGATATTATCTTTTTCTTTACGTCCAGATATCTTAATTGAACCCTTATTAAGCTTATTTTTTATACCATGATATATTGAATTCTCAACAATTGGTTGAAAAGTAAGTTTAATAATTTTACAATCCAGTATTTCATCACTTATATCAAAGTAATAATCAAATTTCTTACTATAACGCATTTTTTGAATAAGTATATAATTGCGTACATGCTCAATCTCTTCATTTAATGTAATAATTTCGCTGCCTTTATTAAGCCCAATCATAAAAAATTTAGTAAGTGCACTTGTCATCTGGCTTGCTTTAAGGTTTTCATTCATATCAATAAGATGCCTTATTGAACCCATAGTATTATATAAAAAATGCGGATTGATCTGACTTTGAAGTACTTCCAACTCTGCCTGTCTTTTTTTCTCCTGTTCATCTTTGACTTGGTCTAATAACTTACGAACAGTTTTCACAAGATTATCAAGGCCTTGCGCAAGTAAGCCAATTTCGCTACTATCATTCACATTAAAACACAAATCGAACTCTCCATTTTCTACCCTTGTAACCTGCTTAGCTAAAAATCTTATAGGCTTAGAAATAGAATTTGTAAAAATTGTAGATATAACTGTAGAAATAAAGATCAGCAATATTGTTATTATTGGTATTATTATCCTTAATTTATTTACATTTTGATAAATGTCCCGATATGGAACAATTGCGGCAACAACCCATTTGTTTATTTCCAATGAATCATATATTACAAGCATCTTTTCGCCACTATTGTTAATTATATCAAAGCTTCCTTGAATCCCCATGTTCTCAATAAGGTAATCATACCCATTCTTTCCAATACTGTAACTGTCACTTATATCTTTTGACGATAATATAGAGTCAGAACTCATTAGTGCAATATATCCATTAGTACTTATGCGTGAATTATTTAGTATATCAAGAAAATAATTGCTTTTTAAGTTTATCATTAAAATACCATTTACTCTGGAATTACTATCTCCTATAATTTTAAAAACGCTTATCACATTCCTAGTATCTATGGTTGTAAGCACATTATCTTTATGATCATTCAGCCAGTAATATCCTTTTGCATTCCAGCTATAAGTATTTACCCATTCGGCAAGATTTATTTCATCATCAGTAAGAATTGAATTTCTGATGATTTTATAAATTTTCCCATCATTTAATTTTAAGTAAATTGAATCTATGATTTTGTAATATCTGTCATAAACACTATTAAACATTTTCGATATTTCGATAATGTTTTCATATTTATTGTTTTCATTGTTTAAAACACTATCAGCTCTTAATATATTATTGAATGAAGAGCTATTCTCTATTACAATAAGTTGATCAAAAATTTCGCTTAACTTTTCATTTATAAATGTGTTTGTTTGGTGAACAGTATCATTAAGTAAAAAATATGCATTATCTCTTATTTGCCCTATTGTTAATATATAGTATACAATACCGATAGTAAGAACCGATAAAACTACTATCAAAAGCATAAAAAACAGCAATCTATATTTGAAAGAAAATCTTATATTTTTAAAATTTGGTAACATAGTGATTGACGTCACCTCAGCTTACATAATTGATTTCACCTGCTAAACGCTCATATTTTTAGATACCCTAACCTTGTATATTGCTCAGCAGGCGCATCATTTTCTTTCATAAGTTGTATCATGTGCTTAATCATAATTTCTTCAATTTCTAAATCATGAATAGGTTTTTCCTGCTTTGGATCTGTTTTAAGATCAAACAGCATTGTATTAAAAGTATCACCTGTCGTTTCAGGTATTCTTCTTATCTTCATTACACGACAGCCTTTTGTAAATTTAAAAGGCTCTGATAATTCAACGGTACGCAATTCATCTAAACTAATAAAACTTCTCATAATAGTGGGCATTAATGTATAATTGTACAATTCGTTCTGTTTTTTTTCTTCAAATGCTCTCATATAAACATAATTTCCGTCGGTGCAGTTTACAAAAGCGCCATGTATACCGAACAATGCGGCATCTCTTATTTCTTTATTCGAACTTATTGTATCTTTTAATGATTTGCCCTGCATATTTTCTGGTATTTCAATATTGAAGTAATCAAGCAAGGTCGGTGCAATATCAATTGTCTGAACAAGGCAATTACAGTGTTCATTTTTCCGTTGGCTGCGAGGATCCCATATAAAAAGAGGGATATTTGCAACCTCATTAAAAAACGGCTGGACATTTTTTCCCCACCATCCATGATCAGATAATAAAAATCCATGATCGGTATTCACAATAAGCATAGTGTCTTCCCACATGTCGTGTTTATCAAAAGCATCCAAGACTTTACCAAGATTATGATCACACATACTTAGAAGTGCTGCATATTGATTTTTTAGATGCTGAACTTGTTCAGGTGTTTCAGTGACAGCGTTATATAAAGGCCAGTCAAAATGAGGTCCTTTATAGTCCTCAGGGTAAAGCTCAAGATACTTTTCTGGTACCATAAAAGGTTCATGTGGGTCAAAAGCTTCTATTTGTAGGAACCAATTATCTTCATTATGATTAGTTTCAATAAATTCAAGTCCTTTGTTAAAGGTCCTTGTTAAAGGATAACCCTCTTCACTTTTTATATACTTTCTGTTAATCCAGTCCTGTTTACCCCAGCTACCTTTTCTTCCTCCGATATGTTCAGGCACGCAGAGTTCCCTTAAATCCCCCTTCCATGGATCGCCTTCTTGACCGCGGCATAACTCCCATGTGCTATACCTGTTGTGGTAAGTTGCTCCACCATCTTCCCAGTAATGATAGTGATCACTTACCAGATGTGAATGTATCCCATTGTTTTTAAGTAATTCAGGCATAGAATCATCAAATGGTTCTAATGGTCCCCATCTTCGATGCAAGAAATTATAACGTCCTGTATGCAATTCACGTCGTGCAGGCATGCAAGGCGCACTACCAATATAGCACCTATCAAAAGCAATTGAATTTTTATACAATCGCTCAAAATTCGGAGCTTTAACCCAGTCACATCCATAGGCAGGTAGCATATGTTTATTAAGTGAGTCAAACATTACCATTACCGCTCTCACAAAAAAACCTCCATTCTTAAAAATGTTACTACTCCCATAATTACAGCCTTTTAATTAAATTTAATATATTTTCATAGCTTCTTTTAATACCCTCTTCAGGAGTCATTTTCCCAATATACTCTATTGATATATATCCAGTATAATTATTCTTTTTCAATTTCTTAAGCACTTCAAATGTCGGTACTATCCCCTCTCCTATAGCAACTCCTGAATATTTTGATATCTTTTTATTACCTTTGACTTCATTTGTGTTTAAATCATCATCTAAAAGCATGTAATCTTTCAGATGTACATGCACAGTTTTTTCATACAATTCATCTAAAGCAGCTAGAGTATCAGCTCCTGCTAACACATAATTACCATCATCATAAGCAATATTCATTAAAGGAACATTACTGGCAAACTCCAACATATGCTCTGGCTTGCCACGAAGATTAGCATGACCTCCATGATTCTCCATAGAAAGAATCATATTTTTTCTAGCAGCGTGTTCTGAAACTTTTAAAAGTCCATCAGTCATAAGAGCACGCACTTGTTCATTACTCAGTCCTTCCTTTGGACCTCCGGGAGATATCATAATATGTTTTGCATTAAAAAGGCTTGCTCTATCTATTCTTCTTATTACGTCCTGTACTACTTTATCTCGTGTTTTGTCATCGGTCTGGACAAAGTCTGTCACTATTATATAGCTCGGAAGTTCTAAATTGGAGTCTTCCAATTTGCTCTGCAAGTCTATAAAATCACTATCTTCCATATGATGATCAGATAGCTCCACACCATCTACCTTTAAATCACTACAATACTTAATGAATTCATTCATGGTGATTTTCTTCTTTTCAAACTCCTTGTAAAAGCAATGGCTCATGACTGAAACTTTCATTTAGCTTCCTCCTGTTACATAAATTTCGATTTGCTTATATTTTACAATCTTCAATAAGTGTTTTTCATAACTTATTTACATTATAGTGCAGCATTTGTTAGAATCCATCTTAAAAAATCTTGATAGAACAACTATTTTATTCATCTCAAAAGTTGTATTTATCAATTAAACTTTCTATACCTTTTAAATATTTATAATCCTTTACCGCTCTTATAAATGGATCTCCGCCGGATGGCATTTCAATCATAAAATCACTGTCATAACCACGTTTTAATAGGGTAGACACAATTAAGAATGTGTCAATCTTACCATCCTCAAGAGAAGTCCAGACTGGACTTTTATCTCTAAACCATCCATTTTTCAAGTGACAGAATCCAATATTATCTTTTAAAATTTCTAGTGCTTTCTCTGTTTCTTCTTGACCTGAATATGAAAGGTTTGCCTGATCATAGTTCACATATATATCGGGCAACCCGGTTTTTTTGATAAGCATCTTTGTGATTTGGGCTGATTCATGAAGAACGCCTGGATGTGTTTCAACTACTAGCTTCATACCTTTTTTCACCGTATACCTGCCTAAAAAGCTCATGGCATTTACTACTAGATTATAATCATTTTCTGTTGCCTTATCCGGGGTTGGGCTCTCGATTTTTACATCTACAATTTTGCAATCCAAAGAATATGCCAAATCAATAAGTCTTTCTCCTTCCATAAGCGACTTTTCATCTGTTCCTGAAATAAATCTAAATGATAAAATATCAAGACCTATTTGATTGCATTTTTCTTTCAGTGCTTGTGGCGATGGTACATGCCTGTTCCAGTTTTCGGGATAATATATAAGCTCTATTGAATCATATCCAATGTGTTTTAAGAACTCAACACACTTTTCCATATTGTAGTTTATAAATCCGATAGAAGTATAACCAATTCTCACTATTACCACCCTTTTTCCTTATATTTCTTTTAACCCCAGCCAGCCTGCAACATCAAGAAAGCTTGAGTTTAAAAATCCTATTAGGATTCTCATAAAAAAGCATATCTACAATTTTCTTTGCTCTATCAAGGTCAAAAACTCCATCCTCTACTTTCTTTGCAAGAGCTCGGCTTACATTCATTTTTGCAAGCTGAAGATGACCATATACACCATCTACAAATCTATAATCACCGCCAAAGGCACTTATTTTATTTATCGGTACTGAATCAATCCATTCGATAAGCGAATTTATGCTGGCTTCAGGTGAAATAATATGCGCCCAGCACATATCTATAAATACATTAGGAAACATTTTGGCAAGAGCTGATAAAACATGTTGGTATGGATATCCTATATGAAATATATCAAAATCTACATCCGGATATTCCAGAAAAAGATTCGTTAAAAGAGAGGGATCACTATTGTAAATTATATTCCCATTACCTTCCTGAATCCCCGTATGAATCTGCATTGTTACATTATTTTTAGCAGCAATCCTAAGTATAAAGTGCATCATATAATCTTGAAACTTTTTACCTACTACAAACGTTTTACTTTGCCAATCAGGATAATGTTTCACATTAAAAATTTTATTAAAATCATTTTCAGCATCACTTTTAGTCACTCTTTCAAAATTTAGACTCCTTGTATAAGCAAGCCCGCATTTTAAGCCTACTGCACCCATTTTTAAATGCTTATCAATCATGATTTTTGTGGCATCCAGCCAATCATCAAATGAATGAATTTTTACACCAGACTCTGTTTCAATCTTTTTAACATCTGATTCTGTTGCTGGAGAAACCAAGCTTCCAATACTTGGCACTATACTAAAAAAGTTCTTGTCACATACAAGGACATCCCTGACTAATAAACTTGTTTTGATTCTGCATTTTTCCTTTAATACTTTCTTAAAATGACCAGGTTTAAGAGTAGTTAGGAACAAGCTGTTCAGCTCTTCTATTGTCTCACCGCATATTTTCTCAATTCCATACAACCCTTTAACAGCAATATCAAGAGATCTGCCATAGCCTGTATTTCTGCAAAACTCCCAATAAGGCTCAACTATTTTCCATCTATCCATAATTGGAAGATGATTATTTATTACTTTAACATAATCGTCCATTTTTAGACCAGCGGATATCAAATCCCTTCTGAAGTACTGGCATAGATATTCTTTCAGAACATCCGTGTCCTTGTCTCGTGCATCTTCCGAATTTGGAAGATGCTCATGGGTATCAATTACATCAATATCTTTGGTATATTCTAATATGTTTTCATAGAAGTTGTTCATATGCTATCCTCCAATTTTATTAGTCCCCACACACACCGGACTTAAAAGTAATATGAAGACTTACTCTGTTACTGCACAACTATTGTGATTGCTCCCCAATAAGTTGTGTAACAACTATTCCCATAGGCAAGCATACCATAAATTGCAGCTTGTCTCTAAATATAAAGCAATCTGATTTTTTATAATCCCTACCATTCAATGGTGCATTCCGATTTATTTAAACTCATTTCCGTTATTGGCGCTTTATCTTTTTTCATTTCACTTCTTTTAAATAACGGTGCAACATCTCCTGATGGACTGATATTTACAACATAATTACCTTTCCATGTCAGTAAATAATTTTGTCCGTTAATTACCTCAAATTCACTTTTTTCTATTAATGGATATTTAACCAAAACAACAGTCTCCTCGCCCAATTGACCAAGATCAATGAAAGGATGAACATATTTAAATTCACTTATCTCACCATTAATTTCAACTGAGATTTGTTCCTGGTTAACACCTTCAGGGATTCTTATAAATAATCTATTGCTCTTATGCATATTTACTTCAAGCAATCCCTCATATGGTGCATAGCTTTTTACTTTTGCATACTTTGTATCCCTGTTTAGATGCATATTTATGAATACTCCCGCTTCACCGGTTGAAATATTATTTTCTTCAAAAGTAATGATGTTATTCCAGACCATATATTCTCCAAACACTCCATGTGGTGCACAACAATTTTGAAGTGCGCGATATCTTCTAGCTGTAGGATCAACAAAGTCATTTGGTGCACCCCAGCCAACAAACGCTCCTTTAATTCGTTCAGGTACGTTAACATTTGAATACTGCATGGTTGTTTCCTGTTTATTTTCTGATACTTCAATCCATGAGGTATCCTTTAGTTGAGCTTCATAGAAATAATTCTTGAAAAACCTCTCGGCAATATCCCAATATTCAGGATAACCGCATTTAGCAAGCTGTATAGCAACATCAATTGCATCAACAAGAGTGCATGTCTCACAACTTTGTGGAACTTTCCCAAGTATTGCGGAAGGAAATTGCTCAGCAATCCACCCCATACTGCTTCCAAGCTCCTTTAGAATTTCATCAAAATGATGCTTGCTCCATGATATAAACTTAGGAATCCATAGATGTTTTGCACACCGAATTATTCCTGCAAGTCCATAGAAAAACGCATGTGTGTTAAAGCCTAAAGATATTTCATTCTCCGGAAAATCGTGGAATGATTCAGGCCACATATCAATAAAACACTGTGAATAACCTCGTGCCAATTCAATTAAAGATCTATCTCCTGTTTGTTCATAAGCAAAAACTAATGGACTAATCCATCCAAGCATATTCTGTCCAGCTGCTGGTTGTTCAAAAGAATCTGGCATATATCCCGCAGGATATTGAAATCTTGAAAGATATGCCCAGTTTCCTTTGGTAATTGAAAGCTCTTTTATTCTGTCAATCATTCTTAGGGCACATTCTTTTGCTTTGCTGTCTCCGGTTGCAAGATATGAAAGATACAATCCAGTAAAAACACTTCTGTTATCCCACATATCAAATTCAAAATCATAATTATAGTCTTCGACTGCAATTGACCTTTCTTCTGCAGCTACGTCTCTAAAAGGATCGTATGGATCAGGCAGAGGTCTACATGAAAAAGCTTCTCCATCTGCTATGGACTCATATATTAATTTCTTCCATAGCTGCTCAATTTCAGGTTCTTCCTCTTGTCCAAGAATTATACGGCTAAATACAGATGCATATAAAAATCTTCCAAGATCTTCACTGTGATCCCACACATTATGCGTTAGCTCAGGTGGAGTCTTACCATAAAAACAATAAAAATATGGGCGACATGAATCATCATGATCGACTGCTTCATTTAGAAATTTCTGACTTAATTTAGCCATATCCTCAATACTAGTAGTCTTGGGCCATTTTTCGGTTGCACCTTTAGTTCCAAAAAGTGATTTACTTACCATCGTTTTTCTTCTCCTTCTGTATTATTAGCTAAAGGAAATAATACTATAGCGTTAATCTTATATATTTAACGCATTTATGCGTCTTACTTAAAATAACTGCAAACACTTTAACGCATTATTTTAAGTAAGAATAATTTTAGAAATAACGTTGTAGTAATAATTACTTTAATATTATCGTTTCTGATTATTATAAATAATACGATATATTTAAAATTCTGTTTGTTATTTTTAAACTATACCTTCTACTCAATCCGACACTAGCTTATCCATCAATTGCAAAACAATATTGAAGAATTCTTGTTTTTTGAAAAAGCAAGAATGCTACAAAGCTGCTTTCCACTAGATAATAAAATTATATGATATGTAATCATTATTTGTATATAGTATAATAACGTTTATGATTATAGGAACATTACAATAATCATTAATCCGAATTCGATAAGTTTGACCTTTATATAATGTTATTTACACTTTGTTATCAGCTTGCTGTTTAGAGGTCATTGTAACTAAGTGCTGTTTACAAAGGTGCATTATACACTATAAACAACATCTTTAATCTTTGATCTGCTTATTTTTTAAAAAAGTTATGATGATATAGTGTAGCATAAAGAACAATTGGCTTTATTTTGACAGAAAACTCGGTGAGTGGAATATAAAAAAGCGGATTGAAGATCACCAATGTAATACATTGAATTTGTAGCGCTTATCTGATAATATGATTACTATAAAGTTTTGCAGTTTAAAAAATGTATTTAATAACATATGAGAAATGATCATTAACTTTCGGTGCAATTAAATTCACGAAAGGATTGATATAAGATGACAAACAACACAAAATCCAGCCGGTTCAACAGTGTTTTATGGGGACTCATGCTTTCCTACATAATTATTTTAGTAATACCTGTGTCGCTTATAAGCACATTTTCATATAATAAATATAACAGCGTTCTTGAGGAAAAGGTTGGCAATTCAGTGAATGTCATGCTTACTCATGCAAAGGATGTGCTTGATAATCAAATTGAAGAAGTCAGGCATTTACCAATCAAGCTTACAAAAAATCTTGGTCTTGTATCAGTTATTAACTCTAATGACATTAAAAATATAAATTCTTATAAAGTTTACGAATGTGTTAACCTTCTTAACAGCTACAAAATACTTAATGATTTTATCTATGAGCTGGCAATATATATCGAAAGTGCCGATGTGGTGATCACAACCCAAAACATGACCAATATTTCCACATTCACAAATCACCTTTATAGATATTCGGATATGGAAGAAGCAGATTTTAGACTCAAAATGGCCAATGTGTCTACTTTTGAGGTATGGCCAGTACATTCACTATATAAAGGGAAAGATAATTTTACAACACCTGTGCTCACGTGTGCACAGTCCATATCTTTTGGGGCTGAGCCTTCTTTTGATGTGAAATTACTAGCGCTTATTAAAGGGGATGTAGTTCATGAGTTGATGGAAGAAGCTTTGTCTGGGTATGAAGGTAATGTTTATATTTTCAATAAAAATGGTGATAAAATACTTCATGTTTCGACCAACAAACAGGTTTTTGACGATTATTTCATTTATGATATGTTAAAAAATGAACACGCACCTGTTGAGAGAATCGAATTTAATGAAAATGAGTTCCTCGTGTTTCAGGTAGAATCAATCGAATCAGGATGGTATTATGCTGCTATCATACCATCAGTTAATGTATTTTATGAAATTAGTAGTATCAGAAAACTGATAGTTGCTGTAACAATCTGTATACTGCTAGTTGGGATTTTTGGGGCAATTTGGTTTGCATACGGACATTATCGTCCCATAAACAAGCTTCTTGGTCTGTTATCAACATCAGGCAAGCAATTAAAGAGCTTTAGCTTCAAACGCCAAAATGAATGGCATACAATAGAACGACAAATAAAAATTAACATTGATAGTAAAAAGAACCTGGAGCAATATGTCAAGGATCAATATCCTGTAATTAAAGCCAATATATTTTGTGAGCTTTTTAAGGGCAGACTTGGTGATGAACAATCCATAATTTCCGCATTGACCTCACTTAATATAGAAATGTCACAATTTCACGCCTTTTCTGTACTGACATTTTCCCTGGACGGTTATCAGTATGTCAACAGTACAGATGCAAAAAAGTATGGCGATATATTGTATCTTAGGTATTCTATTGGAAGTATAATAGAGGATATGTGTAAAGCTGTGGGCGTTGGTTATCACACAAACATAGATGACGAAAAGACTGCCGTACTCGTAGGCTTTACTTGTTCAGAACCTGAAAAAAATTACAATGACATTCGTAAAATTGCTCAAGAGGCAGTAACCCTCTTTGCTATGCAATATGATTTCACTGTTACAGTTGGTTTAGGTTCTATATACAAAACACTTTCAGAAGTTAAAAAGTCATATTATGAGGCACTCACAGCTTTGGATTATAAAATTATTAAAGGCAACAATACAATGATAGATTATAGAGAAATAACCCTTACTCCTGGTTATATGAATTTTTATTCCATTGATGAAGAAAAGAATTTGGTAGACTGCTTAAAAAGAGCAGATCTTGATAGCATTGAGCAAATACTTGGCACTATTGTGAACAAAATGCAAAAAAATCTTCCTTCTATAGAAACTGCCCGCTGTGTTTATTTTGAAATTATAAGTACTGCCTTACGAGTTATTGATGTCCTTGGTATATCTGAGATTAGAAATAAATTTAGTGAAACACAAATTAAAAGCCTTTTAAACTCAGAAACCATTGAACAGCTGTATTCAGAAGTCATTAAGTTTTACAGCAGTATATGTGATATGCTGGATGAAAGAAAAGAAAGTAAGAACTATCAGCTTGCAGAAGATGTTATTAAGTATATAGATCAAAACTTATGTGACTCAAACCTGTCACTAACAATGGTCGCTGACTCCTTTAACATTTCCCCATCATATTTAAGTCGTTTCTTCAAGGATCAGTTCGGTTATAACTTCAGCGAGTATTTGCATAAGCAGAGAATCGAAAAGTCAAAGGAGCTCTTAAAAGACTCCCGGCTTACCATTAATTGTATAGCTCAAGGTGTAGGATACGGGAATGTACAAAGCTATATAAACATGTTCAAGAAACTTGAGGGGCTCACACCGGGTAAATTCAGAGAAAATGGACTTTTATAAAAATTGGATTTCTTTATTAAATTTCAATACACGTTTTCGAATTATGAATAATGGTATAGTGTAGCATAAAGAACAATTGGCTTTATTTTGATAGAAAACTCGGTGAGTGGAACATAAAAATGCGTGAAAAAAACAGGATGTTTTTTTAGCTTTATGCGCCACGGATGGCGCATATAAAGCGTTAGCATTTTTATATTCTACGAACCGTTAGTTTTCAAAAAATAATTAGCCTGTTCTGTTGCTACACTATATCATTATAATTTTATATAAAGCGGATTGAAATTCTTGTAACAACTCATAAAGCCGGAATTATTTTCAGCTTTCTTTGTGCAATCTTGTTAAATGTAAAAAAAGTTATATAAAGGTCAAATTTATCGAATCCAAATTATTAGGCATTGTAATACTTCTATAATCACAAGCGCCATTATACTATATACACAAAATGATGCACTATCATATAATTTCAGTATCGACAAGAAAGTGGCTTTATAACTTTCTGATGAAATAATCAAGTAAGAGAACAAATAATGGGAGGTTGAAAAAATGATAGTTAAAAAACCAAAAATCAAAGCAGTTTTAACTTTGTTAACGGTATTATGCCTGATTGCCGGACTACTCACAGCTTGTGAGCCAGCGAATACCGCATCCGGTAATCAGGACAATGCAACTCAAGGTACAACTAAAGGAACTGAGCCGATCCCGACAAAGGATACTACTACAAGCAGTCAGGCTCCTACCGAGCCTACAAAAGCTCCTGATCCTACAAAAGCTCCTGACCCTACTGCTGTTCCATCGCCTGTACCAACAGCTGTTCCAACTTCAGAAAGTCAGCCTGATACACCAAAATCAGCAACTGAAATGGTAGGAGCTTTAAACAGGTATAAAAATGGTAGCCTTCATACAATTACCGTCACTTTTTCAGAACAGTTAGAGACACCTCAGACACTAGCCATTGACACCTTTAAGGTTGAAGGATTTGAACTACAGAGTATGTTTGTAATAACCGAAAAGGTCAATGATGTTGATGTTTCAGACAAAACAGTTAAAATATTTGTTATACCTAAAGAAGGCAGTGACGGTGCAGATCCAACACTTGAGCTTGTGGGTACCATACTTGATATCAACGGTAATCCTGTAAAAAAAGGCATGCTTGACACAAAAGTACAGACTACAATGACTGGCGCTATGAGCAAGTATAAAGGAGAAAAACTTCACACAATAACAGTATCATTCTTAGAGAAGCTCCAAACTCCCCAGACTCTGCCACTGGATACCTTTACAGTCGAAGGATTCGAAATACAAAGTTTATTTGTAATTACCCAAAAAGAAAATGATGTAGACGTTTCAGATAAGACTGTAAAAATATTTATAGTCCCAAAAGATGGCACTGGTGATGCTACTCCTGAACTAACACTCTCAGGAACTATCCTTGATATCAACGGCAATTCTGTAAAACCTGGTAAAATACAAGCAAACAAGCAAACAATTATGACTGGTGCTTTGTGCAAGTATAAAAACAATAGCCTTCACACTATAACTGTGACATTTTCTAATGAACTTCAAACACCACAAAATCTAGCTATTGATACTTTTACAGCAGAAGGATTTGAAATGCAAAGCATGTTTGTAATTACCCAAAAAGTAAATGATGTAGATGTTTCAGATAAGACTGTAAAAATATTTATAATACCAAAAGATGGCACAGCTGACGCTACACCTGAGTTGCTTATCACAGGCGATATTTTTGACGTAAACGGAAACCCAGTTATGAAAAATAAGATCCAATCAAACAAGCAAACAGATATGAGAAATATTGAATATGTATACAAAGATAATATGCTTGATGGTTTCATTATTACACTATCTGAAAATCTAATAATTCCTCAGGAAATTTCGGTCGACACTTTTGTTGTAGAAGGCTTTGAAATAGCAGATGTCAAAGCAGGTGTTGAAACAATTGATGGAAAAGAGCAATCAGATAAAACTGTTAAAATATCTGTAAAACCAGTAGCAGGTAGTGGTAATGCAAAACCTCAAGTCAAACTCCAAGGTTCACTTGTCGATATTTTCGGAAACGAAGTAAAGAAAGTGGCTATAGGAGGACAATAAAAGTAACAAGTATTTTGCAGCACATTGTTTAACGAGGCGGAGGATATTCTTCTGCCTCCACAGCTAATACAGTATTAGATACTTGGTAGAAGTGGAGGAACCTTTTTTAAAGCCTTGTTCTCATTATAATTGGAGGAATACTACATGGGTGATCATTTATCGCATACACAAAAAAATATTATACAGACCAACGAAAAGCAAAAATTCCTGCCAAAATTAAGGTATGAATTGAAAAAAAATAGAATGGTATATATTATGCTTATACCTGTAATACTGTTTTATATCATATTTCATTATGTACCTATGTATGGTGTGATAATTGCCTGGAAGGAATATATGCCACACCTGGGGATTTTTAACAGCCCATGGGTTGGGTGGATAAACTTTGAAGCATTCTTTGGCAGTTATTATTTTCAAAGGCTTTTTCGCAATACCTTTGCACTGAATATATTGGATTTGATTTTCGGTTTCCCTGCTCCAATAATACTGGCATTGTTATTAAATGAGGTTAATGATGGGCTGTTCAAACGCACGGTGCAAACTGTAAGCTATCTGCCCCATTTTATCTCAAACATTGTCATTGCTGGTATGCTTGTTGATTTTCTATCTTATGATGGGTTAATCAATATAATACTTTCTGCATTCGGTGTTGAAAAAACATCTTGGTTACTTAAAGCCGGTTCATTTAGGACTATCTATGTAGCATCAGACATTTGGAAGACCATTGGGTGGGGTTCAATTGTATACCTTGCTTCACTATCTAATATAGATTTGGAGTTATACAATGCAGCTATTGTCGATGGAGCAAATAGATTTCAAAGGGCGTTGCACATAACAATTCCTGGAATCCTTCCAACAGTAGTTATAATGCTTATTTTGCGGTTAGGGAATATGAGCAGCATCGGTCCTGAAAAAATTATACTGATATATAATCCTCTTACTTTCGAGACATCTGATGTTATTTCTACTTTTGTCTATAGGAGAGGTATATTACAGCAGGATTACAGTTTCAGTACCGCAGTTGGATTATTTAACTCTGTTGTCAATATAATATTTCTTGTAGCAGCTAACACAATGAGTAGGCGTGTTACTGAAACCAGTTTGTGGTGAGGTGAGGAAAAAATGTATATTAAGAAAAGTATTGGAGAACGCATATTTGACTTTATTAATATTTGCTTTATGATAGTGCTTGTTGTCGTTACACTTTATCCTTTTTGGTTTGTAACGGTTGCATCATTTAGCAGTCCACTTTCTGTTGCAAGCAACAGAGGACTTATGCTGACAATTAAAGGGTTTAATATTGATTCCTATGTTGCAGTGTTTAATAACCCCAATATATGGAATGGTTATAAAAATACTCTTATTTACCTTGTGTTGGGTACGTCTATTAACATGCTTTTAACTACTATGGGCGCTTATGGACTGTCCCGTAAAAACCTATACGGTAGAAGGCTTATAATGGCTTTTATAATTTTTACAATGTTTTTCAGTGGTGGAATGATCCCCGGTTTTCTTGTAGTAAGGAATCTGAAAATGATTGATACAATATGGTCTATGGTAATTCCAGGCGCAATCGGCACATACTTTATGATTATTATGCGCACTTCTTTTGAGGGGATTCCAGTAGATTTTGAAGAAGCAGCACGTATAGACGGAGCAAGCGATTTTACGATAATGTGGAAGGTTATAATACCACTTTCCCTGCCTACAATTGCAGTTATTTCATTGTTTTATGCTGTGAGGCACTGGAATTCGTATTTTAATGCACTCTTGTTTCTACGAAGCAGAGAGCTTTATCCCCTTCAAATAATTTTAAGAGAAATACTTATAACTAACAGTATGAATGATATGTTAACAGATATTAACGTTGACAGGCAGCCTATCTCTGAAACAATCAAATATGCTACCATTATAGTATCAACATTACCGATTTTGCTACTATACCCTTATCTGCAGAAGTATTTTATAAAGGGAGTACTTATTGGCGGAATAAAAGGATGATATTGAATATACCTCTTTGCGAGGAGTTCATATAGATATTAACCTCAATAACGCAGATTTTAGCGGGTTGCGAGGTATAGCCATTAACTAAGAAAATATTTTATTGAAGGGAGATTTCAAATGAAAACGAGAAAATGTATAACAAGGTTTATTTTATTACTACTTATCCTGGTAATGTGCTTTACGACAGTAATAGGGTGTGGGTCAAAGAAAACTGAAAAAGACAACACTACTGCTCCCTCCCTTGAAATGGATGGAGCTGAGGATCTTCAATTACCAATTGTCGATGAACCTTTGACTCTCACGTTCTTTAAAGGTCTTGGAACTGCATCTGCTACGTTACAGGATCTAAACGAGATGGAGTTGTATCAAGAGTTAGAAAGGCGAACAGGCATACACATAAAATTTATACATCCGCCTATAGGGCAAGAAATTGACCAGTATAACATTATGATAGCTTCAGGTGATTTTCCAGACATGATATCACTAGGAAACAACTATGTGCAGGATTTAAGCCAGGTAATTACCTATAAAATTGCTGAGCCACTCAACGACTTGGTAAACAAGTATGCTCCAAACTACCAGAATGCTCTTAAAAAATATCCTATTGCGATGAAAGCTGTAACTACCGATAGTGATGAGCTTGTTGTATTTTCCGGAATACAACCATTACCCGAATGTTGGGGTATCACTGGATTTATGATCAGACAGGACTGGTTGGATAAACTCAATCTTGAAATGCCTGAGACCATTGATGAGTGGGAACACGTGCTTACAGCATTTAGAGACGGTGACCCTAATGGAAACAATGAAAAGGATGAAATACCATTAAGCTCTGCAAAAAATCTCTCTGTTGCTACATTTGCAGCCGCTTGGGGAGTACAGTGGACTTTCTATATGGATGGTGGAATAAAGGATGGGACAATTAAGTACGGTCCTATAGAACCAGCATTTAAGGACTATATTATTAGAATGAATAACTGGTATAAAAGCGGTTTAATTGATAAAAACTATCTAGTCACAGACCGTCAGTTATTAACAGCTCTGGTTACTCAAAATCGAGTAGGAGCTGTAAAGGATAGTATGATTAGGGCTCTTGGTCAGTGGAATGCCATGATGGAAGACGATCCTGATTTTTTAATGTGGCCAGCTCCCTATCCAAAGCTCACCCAAAACAGCAAAGTGTACTACTCAAATCCAAGACTTTATGTAATGGGAGCTCCAGCAACAGGTGTTATTATAACAACTACTTCTAAACATAAAAAGGAAGCCACAAAATGGATGGATTACCACTTCAGCGAAGAAGGCACTACCTTATTCAATTTTGGCGTAGAAGATTATTCATTTAAAATGATCAATGGAAAGCCTTACTATACAGATCTTATTATTAATAATCCTGAAGGGCTTACCCCAGCTGATGCCGCAGGCAGGTATACGGGTATTTCAGGAGCAGTTTTTATACAGCGTCCGGAATACTTTGAGCAGTTAAATGGTGTAACCCCTCCCCAGAGGCAAGCTTTTGTGACCTGGAAAAATGGATGGGACAACTCGAATGAAAACTGGCTTGCAATGCCCCCAATAACATTGCTTGACAGCGAGAAAAAAATAGATAGTTCCCGCTGGAACGATATTGACACATTAGCAAATGAAAAAATCAATAAATTTATTGTAGGTGATGAACCTATAGAGAAATTTGATGAATTCGTTAATCAGATAAAAGGTATGGGAATAGATGAATGTATCAGAATTAGACAGGATGCAGTTGAACGCTGGAAAAGACGCGGAAATATTGTTTATGATTCTGCACCTTTTGAAAATTACACACCAAACTACGACAATGTTAATCTTATCTCAACAAAGGGTTTAGAATACCTTGATCAAGGATTAAGATGAGTTTACATTTTCAACATCAATTAGAAATGGTGCTAAAAAATCATTGCATGTTTATTTTGAATTAATATTAATGAAAGGATTGATAAAATTATGAAAATCACAAAATCCATATCAAAAAAAATTGCATTTGCATTGTTGTTATCTCTGTGTTTTAGCTTATTTATTGGCTGTGACGGTTCAGACAAAAATAGTGAAAATACAACTGCAAGCGGGAAAGAATCAACAGCACCTACCGTTGAGAGCACCCAGCCTTCTGAATCTCCTGCTATAACTCTACCTACATTAGAAGATTACACATTTAATGTTTATCAGGTGGATAGTGAGTTACAGCTAGAAGATGAATGGCCAATTGAACCTGAGAATGCAGAAGATGTTATAAAGCTTTATCCGGAAATGCTGCCTGTCCCAGATTTGGATGTGTGTAGTGCAAAAATATGGGGATTTTTTGACGACAGGTACATATACATTTATGCTGATGTAAAGGATGCAACACCCTTAATGAATTATCTTACTAAAAACGATCTTTATATGGCAGATTGTATAGAAATAAGCTTTGCTCTTGGACCTAAACCTGCTCTTTTTAGAAAGTACCTGTTCGCTGTAAATACTGAAAGCGAAGAGAATATGTCTTCTACAAGACCTTTCCGAACCGACTACATGGATCCACAAGGAGCACAATTTAGTTTTGTTAAGAATGAAGATAATTCTGGATATGTATTCAAAGTAAAACTGGATACACAAAATGAAGAGCTTGATTTTATCAAACTTGATGAAATGGAAGATGTCTTTTTCGACCTCTGGGTGGATGATTCGGAAGCTGGAAAAAGCTTGGATAAGAATGTAGCCTGGAAAGGTGTTATTAACAAACGTGAACAGCATGGGAAAATGGCTTTCATAAAAAAATAAGGAGACCATTACTAGCAGTATTAGTGGTGATTGTTCATTAACTAACTGACATGGGTACTTGAATACTCAGTAAATAAGTATAAAGGAAAATTGGCAAAATGAAAATTAAACTAACCCGACTGATAGCATTAATTCTATGTATTGTAATTGTTAGCCCATTATCCGGATGCCAATCGCAGACAGCAACAATACCTGCTGATGCGAAGAATATAAAAATTACAGCCCCGGACAGCCTTGTTATGCCTTCAGGAAATAAAATAGTAACAAGCAGCATTCCTTTACCTAAAGGCGCAATTAGTGATGTCAACAATATGGTTGTGTTTGATAGCAATGATGTTGAGCTCCCAATGCAGACACGCGTATTATCTAAATGGCTTGACCAAAGCTTGAAGTGGGTACTTGTGGACTTTGTTGCTCCTTATGACGCAGGAAATGAGTTTGTTTTAAAGTACAGTAAAGACATTCGCAGGAAGGAATCAAAAACCAACCTTAAATACAAACAAACTGATAATGGATATACTGTTGATACAGGTGCAGTAGCTTTCAGTCTTGGCAGCGATTCCTCTTCACTTCTTGAGAATATACAAATAAATGGGAATCCACTACTTGATGGAGGGATTTGCGCAATTGTATCAACCGAAGGGGAGCAATCTGGAGCTATGTTACCACCAGAAAAGGTTGAAATCATAGATAACGGGCCTGTCAGAATTCGCTTCAGACTGACTGGTAAACACAGCAATGGTTTTTCATATACCGCTAGGGTTGATGCTTTTACAGGTGAGTCAGCTATAAATGTGGATTATACATTTATAAACACAACGGATAACCTTTACTATACTGATATTATCGACATATCACTTAAAATACCTTTTAGCGCAGGAAAAAACTCGATAATTAATGGGCATACTGTTGAAGGTACCAGCTACCAATCCGAGCTTACTGAGTATCCTCTTTCGTACCTGCAGCTGGACAATAAAAAATATTATATTCCGGAAAAAAATGATCCTATTAACGGCAAGCTTGCGGGTATGTTTTCGGTTGAAGGTGAAAAATATGGTGTTACACTTTTATGCACCGACTTCTGGCAACAATACCCCAAAGGTATCAGAGCATCTGACAGTAGTTTAGAATACAGTCTCTGGCCAAAGGAATCGGGACAGATAATAAAATTTGGTGAAGGGTCAGCAAAAAGTCATGAATTCTGGATTTACCCTTATACTATTTCAAACAATAAAAATGAGAAAAACGAGCTGACCAAATTAAGTAATACGGCAGATGGTGACGATACTCTAGTTTCTAAACATTCGGGTACACCTGAAGGTTTTCTATCAGCTAGGCATTATGGAATTGTCGAGCCGCAAGCTTATATTGATTCTCAAGCGTTGTATAATACATTTTTCTCTTCAGGAAGCGCAAATGAGGCACTACTTGAGGATCTTATTACTGCAGTAAATAAATATGATGAAACAGTAACAAGCGCTTCTTGGAATGATTTACGATATGACGGAATTTTGAAAACTGGGTGGTATGGTATGCTTGATTGGGGAGACTGGATGCTTGTAAAAAAAGATAATGAGTGGGGTAATCTTGAATATGATACTACTCTATTAATGATAACTGCATATACAATTACAGGTGACTTGGGTGTCTTTGACATTGTTAACAGGTCAGCTCGACACTATATGGATGTAGACTGGCTCTACAAAAGTGTTGACGGTAGGTACTCGATGAAGGAAGGTAGCAACCATGTTCATAAAAAACACCACTTTTCTTTGGATGGAAAGGAAACTTTTGATTTTGGTCATACGTGGAATGTAGGTCTTATGGAATACTATTATATAACTGGTGATGAAAGAGCGCTCAATAATGCTTTGTCTTTGGCAGAAAGTCATAGAAACAGTTTTGATAAAAGAACTGTTTCAGGTCAGATATCTTCACATAAACCAAGGCAGTTCGGTTGGCCAATAATTGCAATGATGGCAGCCTATAGGCAGACGGGCGATGATAGCTTTTTGAAAACAGTTAAAAGTGCAGCTACTGAATTTATGCATCAATATAGCCCCCTGCCAAACGAAGAGTGGTCAAGATTTGACCTAGGTATTGCTATTACTGCACTTGCGGATTATCATTCTCTCACAAAAGATGCAGAAGTAGAAAAATATCTTCTGGAATATGCTCAGAATATGCTAGAACTACATGAACAGTACAAAGATATTCGTTTTTATCCTGCGATTGCTTATGTATGGCATCTTACACAAGATAATAGATACCTTTTACTGTGCGAGGAGATTCTTGGACTTGGTTATTGGGCTGGATGGGGCTTGTCAGGTAGCAACGGAAAAGCACTCAGCATGGTGGGAAACCATCTTATGAGAATACAAAACTTTTTATATCAACCAAAATAATTGAATGAACACTATTTTAAATATGACTTTCATAAGAGCAATAACAATATTATTTTAATAGGGGAGTTTTTTGTGCAAAAGATTAACATCGGTATTATAGGTTTAAAATTTGGCAAAACCCTAATAAGGCGTTTTGCCTCTGGGATGGGTAGCAAGTATTTTAACATTACCGCAGTGTGCGACATAAAAAAAGATCTTGCAGATGCCCTAGCTTTAGAAACAGGTGCAAAGGCTTACTACAGGCTGGAAGATCTTTTGTCCGATCCCGCCATCAAGGTAGTTGGACTTTTTACGGGTCCTCATAATAGAGCAAATCTAATACGCCAGATAATCAGGTCTGGTAGAGATGTTATTACTACCAAACCCTTTGAGCTGGATCCTGTAGAGGCATATAGCGTGCTTGCAGAAGCTCGCAATATGGGTAGAATAGTTCATCTTAACTCCCCTTCTCCAGTCTTGGGTGATGATTTAAATAAAATATTCGAGTGGGTAAACAAATATGATTTAGGAAAGCCTATTGCCTGTCGCTGTGACATCTGGACTTCACACAGAGAAAAAGCAGACGGAGGATGGCATGACAATTCAATACTCTGCCCTGCAGCTCCAATAACTAGGTTAGGTATTTACCATATTAATGATATGGTCAGACTGTTTGGAGAAGCATCACAGGTTCATGTGATACATTCTAGACTATTTACTGGACGCCCTACTCCGGACAATGCCCAGCTGGGAATACTGTTTAAAAACGGTGCTATAGGTAATATATTTGCATCTTATTGCGTAAATGACAGCGACCGCTTCACTAATACAATGCTGATTAATTATGAAAATGGAACCATATACTGTGTTCGAAAAAAGGGAGAACTAGTCAAGTTAACCTTAAGAACGCGCGATACTGCAAAGGGGGATATCACCTGCAGCCAATCTGTCAAGTCAAGCAGCGGTGAATACAGGTGGGATGTCTTGCATAATGCACTAAGCGGCGATCTAAAAAACAAAATTCAAAAAGAAGCTGATACCCATAAGTATATCGTTGAAGGTGTAAAAATATTGCACGCAATGTCAAGATCTGAGCAGTCAGGACATATGGAGATTGTATAACTAATATAAAATGGAGGTTGTATATTTGAAGGCGACAAGAATGTGTTTTAGCGATGAATGCAAGGTAGAACTTAAGGAAGTAGATCTTGAACCTAAAGCAAACGGAATATTGATAAAAAATCTTTACACGATGATTAGCCCCGGTACCGAACTTGCATTATACTCTGGTCTTTACCGGAAGACTTCATCGGGCAGTGCTTCAAAAACATGGCGCACGTATCCTTTTTTCCCAGGCTATTCAGCTGTTGGGCGTGTAGTAGAATCAACATGCAGCGATTTTAAAGCAGGAGATTTAGTGTTTCACCCTTCAAAACACGGATCTTATGAGTGGTTTGATGCAGATACTGGTTTGGCTGTTAATATAAACAATTTTCAAAAGCCTGAATACGCTTTATTTGCACGGTTTGCGCAAATTGCTTCAACTGCACTAAGAACAGCTGATTTTCAAAGCGGAGAGTATGTCTTAGTTACTGGATTAGGGATTATAGGCAACATGGCAGCTCAACTTTTCAAACTATCAGGAGCAAGGGTATTTGGCTCAGATATAGATTCTAACAGAAGACAAATGGCTGAACATTGTGGTATTCCTACTTTAAACCCTATGGATCCCGATTACAAGGAGAATCTTTTAAAAATTACAAAAGGACAAGGTATGCAGGTAGTTGTTGAAGCAACGGGAAATCCTGCTGTTGTTAACCAATCCCTTGAAGCTGCTTGTGAATGCGGACAGGTTATTCTTTTGGGATCACCTCGTGGTATGGTTCAGCTTAATCTATACTCTTATGTTCACGTTAAAGGGATCACAATTTTGGGTGCTCATGAAAGAATGCAGAGAATGAACACTAAAAACAGAGGTGGCAAATGGGACAGGATCGCCAATACCAACTTTGTTATTGAGGCAATCAAAGATGGTAGATTAGTTGTAAGCCCATTGATAACCGATATAATTAAGCCTATTGAAGCTGCAAATATGTACAAAACACTTCTTGAAGGAAATAAACACAGCTTAGGAATTGTTGTCGACTGGCAAGATTTTTGATTAGAAGATCATTAAATAAATAAAAGATAATCGGAGGTATTGATATGAGTAACAATTTAGAAAAGATCAAAAGCCTAAAACAACCTGGACTTGGGTCTGTTTATGATGACACAGAAATTCGTGCAGTTGAAAAAATACTCAGGGAATGCATTGAAAATAACCGTATGATAAGCTTATATACACCTGAAGTAGATGAATTTGAAAAAAAAGCTGCAGATTACTTAGGCGTTAAAAATGCAGTCGCCGTATCATCATGTGGAACAGGTCTTGATATCGCTACACAAGCTATAGGTATTGGTGAAGGGGATGAAGTAATAACAACCTCCATCACGTACCAAGCCACAGCAGTCTGCGTTCTTAGGGCTGGCGGAAGACCGATTGCTGCAGATGTTGAGCCAGATACTATGAATATTGACTTTAATGATACTGAAAAAAAGATCACTTCTAAAACAAAGGCTATTTTTCCAATGCATTACGGGGGTAGACCGGTTGATATGGACGCCCTTTATAGGCTTGCTAAAAAATACAATCTGAAAATTGTCGAAGATGCGGCTCATGCAATGGGCAGTGAGTATATGGGTAAGAAAATTGGCTCCGCTAATCATATCAGCGTTTTCAGTTTCCAATCGGGCAAGAATATATCCACCCTTGGAGAAGGCGGTCTAATTACCACAAACGATGACGAATTAGCTGAAAAAATGCGTCTTTTAAGAACTTTCGCTGTTACAACAAGGAAAGGATATGAAGATTGTAAGTATCCTATAAGTGCTTTGAAAAAGGATGTTGTAGAGGTAACCAGTAACTATCGCATGACTCCATTTCAGGCAGCAGTTGGAATAACGCAGCTTGAAAAACTAGAAAGCCTCTTGACAAAAAGGATCGAGTTTGCCAAATTATTGGATGATAGATTGGGAGATATTGAAGGTATTACATTATGCGCTCCTCCAGAAAACGGTCGAAGGCACACATACCATCTGTATCCGGTGATACTTAACCCAGAAATAGTCGGGGTTGCCCGAGATGATTTTCTGAAAATCCTTAATGATGAATTTGGTCTACTAGCCAATTTACATTATCCACTATGGTACAGATATTCGATATTTCAAGAGCGTGGATATGAATGGAATCAATGTCCTATAGCAGAAGAGCTTGTTGACCAAAAACTATTTACTCTACCTATTCACCCAAAATTCGGTGCCGATGAAGCCAATTTTATAGCTAGGGCAATAAGAAATGCAATAGCGTTTGCTGCAAGGCAATCATGACCTTAAATTTTTGCTAGCAACCTTTTGGTTCTCTTTGACGGATGCTCCGCATCCAAAAAAAACCCTCCTTAAAGTAGCAAAGGGGCTTCCCCTTTGCAATCCCCATTGTCTAGGAAAGTATACTTTCCTAGACAATAAAAAACAGTATTTATTATTTATTCACAATTAGATCGGGATTTTTCGGGTGCATAAAAGTTTCTCTTTTGTTCCATTCATCTGCTAAGTTTAGCTTCTTTAAATGTTCTTTACCCTCAAGGAATTCATCATTTGTATACTGCATCCATTTTTGAAGTCTTTCTTCACACTCTTGTTTTATCTTGGAATATTTTTCATTATTAATAAGATTATTCATTTGATAAGGGTCTTCTACATTATCATAAAGTACCCAACCTTCCCCATCCTGTAACCTTGCATAAGTGTATCTTTTGGTTCTTATACCTCTCCATTCTTTTATACCTTGGCGACCACTTTCATCAAGAACGCTAACAATATCCATAATATATACAGAATCAGAACCTTTAGACTTACATCCCTTCATAATTGGGGAGAAGTCCCCACCTTGCATTTTTTCTGTACCTTCAATTTCAAGCAATCCTAAAAATGATGGAGCCATGTCAACTACACTTAATAGTTGGTCTCTCTTTTCTCCTGCTGGAATATTTCCTGGCCACTTAATGATAAATGGTACATTTATACTCTCTTCCCACGGCTGCTGCTTTTTCATCATCCCATGGGACCACAACATATCACCATGGTCAGATGTAAACACCACTATAGTATTATCACTAAGCCCCTCATCCTTAAGAGTGTTCATTATCCTGCCCATCTGATCATCCAAAGCTGTAATAGCTGCATAATAACATGCTAGTATCTCATTAGCATCTGCTTGTTTATCGTTTCTCCATAAAATCTGCCTTGAAGTTTCAGAATCAAAATTTACATTGGCTCTCCACTTTAATTTGCGAGAATCGTACATTTGCTTGTAATTTTCCGGGACAGTCAAATAAGGATCATGTGGTGGTCCCCATGACAAGTAAAGGCAAAAGGGTTGTTCATTACTATTTTTAATAAAATCTATTGCTAAATCAGTTTGACCAATCGGTTCATAGCCAATTATCTTTTTTGGTTTTTCATTATCGTTTTCATAATAACATCCATTAAAATAGCTATGTGCACAATTCCAGGCCGCCCAATAATTAAATCCAAGCCGTTTTTGTCCAGGTGGAGTGAATTTGTCACGAGGTATACTGTCAAGGTGCCACTTCCCTATATAGCCAGTTTTGTAACCCGCATTTTTTAGAATCTCACCTATTCCAACTGCATTGTCTGATATGGAAATATCATTTGCCACAGCTCCATGGCTTAAAGGGTACAACCCTGTTAATAGACTTCCACGGCTAGGTGTGCATACTGGAGAGTTTGCATACGCATGATTAAACATGGTACCTTCTTCTGCCATCTTATCTAGGTTGGGAGTAATAACATCTGGATTGCCTGCACACCCCATATCCATTCCTCTCATTTGATCAGCAAATACAACTAATAGATTTGGTTTTCTTTTACTCAAGATAAGTTCCCCTTCCTAATCACTAACATGCTATTTTTATTAGCCTAAAAAACTCTAAATTTAATATTTCTGTAAGACTTAAGCTTTACTTACTCATCAAGTGTCAATGATAGCTATTTCCTATTATTATACATGGCATTTCCTCACCTAACAAGGTTTACTAGCATATACTGATCATATCATAGTAAATCTGCGCAGATTAAATGAAAGGGTGAGTATCGTGGATTATTCGAATTTACATAAAACAAGTTGTCTTGATGCATTGAGAAATAACAAAGGGACAGCCGAACTTAAACAATATTTTCAAAAACTTGTTGTGCAAAACAGATATAAAGCTTCAAGTATTGTAAATGATGAGAACCTGTGCTTTGGAACACTATACATTCTGTGGCCTCTAATAGCTAGATATCGTCCACTTTTGAATTTAAATACTCGCAATACTACTGCAATCAAAATAATGAAATCGATAATTGATAAAAAAAGTAGCTACCTAAGACATCTTGACAAAAAAGATAATCAGGCTATTCATTCTACACTTACATGGATGATGGGTACAGGATACACTGACGACGGATTGAACAGTCAATATGATGAAATCTTGGATACCGCTGGATTACTGCTTGTAAAGCGTTACCACGATACATCACTTGTATTGCCGATGATAGATATTGTATTTAGCCGTAATAGAAAAGGGACTTATAATCACGATATTGCATGGTGTGTTTTTGAGACCCGAAACCCGCAGGTGCTTGTGCTGATCGCCAATTACTTAAACTCAAGAAATAGCAAAGATATAGAATTTGCACAAAAACTGCTATGGTTTGTTCCTGCAAAATATACTAACCGAAACAGAGGTACCATAATGGATCCTAATGGAGTTGAATATTGGATTAGAGAAAACGCCCCTTTTATTGAATATACCGGTGAAAGCTTCCAGCAAAAACACAATCCCGCCCCTTTCTCAATTTCATTTAAGGATAAATACATTTGCAAACCTGTCGGAGCTTCCACAAGGTCAGAGTCACCTTACGAAAAAAAACTTTTGGATGAATTTGAATGTCTGGATAATTATACTAAGGAGATACTATCAAATCACTCCTTCATGCTATACCGGCAAAATAGGGATTGGTGGAACCGATGGATGAGTTTGCCTGTTCCCGAACAAGTGCGAATTGCTAAAACTGCATCAGGAGGAATAATGCCATGATTATTATAAGCGGAAACCCAGTAGATATAAATACATTTGCAGCTGATTATCCAACGGGATCAGTTGAGCTTGAAACCTTAAACAGACTGGTGTCTAGCAGTTTCACTTACCGCTACGTGACCCCCGAGCAATTAAAATTTGAGCTTTTGCTAAGGAAAAATATTGTTGAAGCATCCATAGCCCTTTACCGAAGCCGCTTTTCATTTGAAACCTTCCGCAATTCAAGATGTAATCCAAAATATTGGGAGCGCACCAACAATGGGGGTTTTTTATCAAATCCTGACCTTTCATCGTATGAAGCGATAGTTGATATTTATAGAGATGGTAGAAGATATGGTACTGAGTGCGCAACAGCAATGGTAATAGTATTCTTCGGTGCTTTGACTGAAACTTTTTCTGAAAAGCTTTTTAATACGCTTTTCCCCAAAATATATTTGATGGATTGGCAGAATCTTGACCCAGCTCTGGGGATCAGATCCTATAGTAGCATCCCCGACATGCTCCCAGGTGATTGCTTGTATATTAAGAACCCAGATGTCGATCCTCTAACTCCCCAATGGCAGGGAGAAAATATTATTGACCTTGGAAATGGTCGATATTATGGTCATGGAATCGGCATCCATCCTGTTGAAGGCTTTATAGAAGCTTTGAACCAAAATCGAATAGAAGGCTCACAAACTTCAGCTTATCTTTTGGATTCAGCGACAAGGCCTGATTTTAACAGCTTAGGTGACGAATACTACAACTTTGATTCAAGGCTTTATATGAGGTTTTATAAACATGGTAATATTAACACTGTGAATACGCACTAAACCCACTGTGTGCGATAGTTTAGCCCCCAACATAAGCAGGGGGCTAACTACATCTAAAAATTCTCATGAAATTTCGATAGACAAATTAAATTTATTACAGGACGTAAACATAAACTTTTATAATATTTTTATTACGTTTTATATGTTTTACGTAACGGCTTTAAAAATCATATCATTCATCCAATTGGCCATATAATAGACCAATCGGCAGAGGGTCAGGTCTTTTACATGTACTTTTGACATTATAATGTTGTCCACTTGAAGATGCATCATGAAAACCATGCATAAGGTCAAGAACATGGTATGCCATTTCCCCGTTTGCTCTATGCTGCCTTCCGCTTTGGATTGCATATGCCATATCCGCTACCCCGATGCACCTGCTGTTTTGTGCATACTCAAACATAAGAGGTATGTCATTCCATTCTTTTGTTCTACTCTTTCTGTACTTCACAGGTCCGCCAAATGTATTTGGGTCAGGTACACTTAAGCTTCCTTCGCTACCATAGACTTCAATGAAGGGTAGATTTGCGCCCCATACATCAAAACTCGTAATAATCGTTCCTATCGCTCCATTTTCAAAATCCATAACTCCTGCTATATGAGTTGGAACATCAACCTTTATTTTTGTTCCCTTTTTAGGTTCACTGTTTATAGTCCTCTCATCAAAAGTAATCCTAGCAGAGCCTGTTACCCGTTTTACCGGTCCCATAAGCGAAACAAGAGCAGTAAGATAATAAGGACCCATATCGAACATGGGACCACCGCCATTTTTGTAATAAAACTCAGGATCCGGATGCCAGCCTTCATGCCCATGGTTCATCATAAAAGCAGTTGCTCCAATCGGTTCACCAATCCAGCCATCATCAATAAGTTTTCTGCATGTTTGTATACCCGCGCCTAGAAACGTATCTGGCGCACTTCCTACTCTTAGCCCCTTTTCTCGTGCTGTTTCAAGGATTTTTAGGCCATCCTCTCTAGTTACAGCAAGAGGTTTTTCCCCATGCACATGCTTTCCCGCGTTTAGTGCTGCCATTGCAACATCGGCATGTGCAAGCGGTATTGTAAGGTTGATTACAATTTCAATCTCCGGATCTGCCAACAATTCCTCAACTGAACATGCTTTAGGGATTCCAAACTCTTCTGCCTTCGCCTTTGCTCTTTCCGGAATAATATCTGCGCATGCAACAATATCTAAGACCTCAAACACATTACCGTTTTTAAAATAGATACTGCTGATATTGCCACAGCCTATAATCCCCGTTTTTACTTTTCTCATATTCTCAACCTCCATTTAAAATGATATTTTTAAATTATTGATTGCTTTACTCATATCAGATTTTTCTGCTAATGCGATTTTTTTACCTTCAGCTGCCCATAATAGTCCACGTTTCATTGTCTCAAGAGCTGGTTCTATGTCAAAAACATCAGCATGGTGTCCAAGTGAAGAGTAAAACACTCGACCTTTTCCCCATCTTTTTGTCCACAATACCGGAACATCAACCTGCCCGTTTGTCGCGTGTGGACCTTCAAAAGTTGGGAAACGTGTGGTTGCAAGAACTTCAATTGCTGGATCTACATGAACATAGTACTGCTCACTGGTTACCATAAAATCGTCAATTCCTTCCACTATGGGACTAGAACCCCTTTTTATGTTAACCATATACTGAACTTCGGCACCACCAGGATGAGACACCCACTGACCACCCGTCATAAATTGCCATTGTACACAATTTCTGAATGCATCACACATACCTCCGTGACAACCAGCAATTCCGGTACCTAGCGCTACTGCTTCTAACACCGGGTTAAACTGCTCCTTTTTGATTTCTCCCATGGTCCATACAGGTATTATGAGGTCTAATCCTTTAAGCTTTTCGACATCAAGAAAAGAATCCAATGTATCAGATACCTCAACATCAAATTCTTCTTTTTCCAGCACATCTTTAAACAGCTGTGATACCTTTACTGGCTCATGCCCATGCCAACCCCCATGTACTATAAGTGCCTTTCTTTTCATAAAAAACTTCATCTCCCTGTTATGTATTTCTAACTATACCAAATTAAATAAATCCTGCGTATCTATCGCAAAACCAATGAGGTGATTTGCTTTTAAATACACTAATTTATATACTCAGTATAAATTATCAACTTTATTATAAACAGATTTCCGTATACTTAGCTCTGTTTCAATAAAAACCTCAAAGCTTTCGTTGCTGTTTTGAATCATATTGATATATTTTTCTGCACACCTTTTACCCATTTCATAAAAAGGTATTCTGACACTTGTCATCTGAGGTTCTACAATAGTGCATATGTCAGAATCGTCATAACCTATAATTGATATATCACATGGAATTTTCAATCCCCGCTCTTTTGCACTCTGAATGAATCCTGCTGCCATGCGATCATTAGAGGCAAGGATTGCAGAAGGTAACTTTGGCTCTTTAAACAATTCGATTCCCGCCTCATAACCACTTTTCTTACCGTAATTGCCCTTCAGCATCCAACTTTGTACTATTTTTAGTCCAAACTCATCCATAGCCTTCTGAAAGCCTTTCTCACGGTCTATACTATTAGTGAAGTAATCCGGTCCATTTAAGAATCCAATTTCCCTATGTCCCAATTCTACCAAAAACTTAACTGCATTATAGCTTCCTGATATATTATCAGCATCAATAAAACTAATTCCAGAGCTTGGGATATAGTTGTTTATAAGGCAAAACATGCAACCTTTTTCTTTTAAATTAATCAACTCAAGGTCATCTCGGCGCGTACCTAGTAAAATACACCCATCTGTCCTTCCATCCCTAAAATAGTCAATATAGCTATCTCCTGGCGTATGTAAACTTAATAGAAGACCAAGACCATTCTTCTTCAACACTTCCCCTATCCCACTTAGTATTTCAGAAAAATAAAAAACCGAGAAAATGTGAACATTGGGTATATATGGAATAACAACAGCAATATTTCCGCTTTTACCATGCACAAAATTACTGGCTATAAGATTAGGATGATAATCCAGTTCCTCAGCGGCTCGTAACACCTTATTTCGTGTATCATTTGAAACCAGCTCACTATTGTTAAAAACACGTGATACAGTGGCTCCAGAAACACCAGCCTTTTTTGCAACATCATTTCTGGTAGAAATAATAACTCACCCCTTTGTATGTACACGCGTTCATTATATAAGATATGATTCTAGATGTCAACTTGTTTTGGAAAAAACTATTTGATAAATCAATAATATTGTTACTATTCACAGCCCCCTTAAAAAAGAGAATGCAGAACAAGGCTAATTTTTA
>CAYPLH010000030.1:0-46850 GCA_964411505.1 uncultured Clostridiaceae bacterium
CAATGTGATTGTTACTAAGAATGTGATTGTAATATAATTGCACCGTATGTAGAGAATATGAAATTGGGTGGGTTCGCAGTTTGGATTTTGGGAGGTGAAAAATTTCGTGAAAGATTTACTTGTGAAAACCAATAAATTTAAAAGTTTATCTGAAATGTTTGGGATTGAACAAGGCATCTCGTTGATAGCTGGACCTTGCTCTATCGAAAGTTGTGAGCAAATGGAGTTGGTAGCGCAAAATCTCGTAAGAAATAACGTGCATTTTATTCGAGGAGGAGCATATAAGCCACGGACATCTCCATATGATTTTCAAGGAATAGGGTTGGATGGATTAAAAATATTAGATAACATTCGGAAAAAGTATAATTTGTTAGCTGTTTCAGAAATAATGGATATTCGAGACATTGAAAGCGGAATCCAATATTTAGATATAATACAAATTGGTTCGAGAAATATGAATAACTATGCGTTGCTAAAAGAAGTAGGAAGAACCAAGCATCCGATTTTATTAAAGCGCGGTATGGTTTCGAGCATTTCTGAGTTTTTGCTTGCTGCAGAATATATCGTTTCTGAGGGAAATACCAACATTATATTGTGTGAACGTGGCATTAGAACATTTGAAACTTACACAAGAAATACTCTTGATATTGCATGTATAGCAGCCATTAAAGGAGAAACGTCATTACCAATTATAGCGGATTTAAGTCACTCGTTGGGTAGAACGGACATTTTATTTCCAATAGCCAATGCAGTAAAAGCCTGTGAAGTTGATGGTATAATGGTAGAATTTTGTGAAACCCCACAAACGGCACTATCGGATGCCAATCAACATTTGGATTTTAATGAATTTCATAAGCTTGCAGATTCTTTGCGTTTAACCTAATAATGCTAATAATGTACGATGAAAGGAAAAATATGAAAATTAAATTCGAGTATGATTTTGGTTTTTATAAGGTGTAAACATGTCGTGCTTTGTATTTTTTGCGGTTCCTTTGTTTGGCCACGTGAATTACGGCTTAAAGATTGCCAAAAGGCTAGCTGAAAATGGTCATGAGGTCTATTATTTTTCCGGCAATAAATATAAAAATATGGTGGAACAAAAAGGTGTGGTGCATTGTTCTTATGATACAGAAATAGAAGAAGCATTCGCTGTTGAAAATAGCACGTATGATGTTTCAAACGTGAATAATGTAGACTATGAAAAGATCGATTATATTGATGAATTATGGAGATTGGGATGGCACCTTTTTTCAATAACAGATTGCATAAGGAAAAAATGCTTGGTATATTTTCGCAACATAAATCCGGATGCAATTGTATATGACAGTATTGCAATCTGGGGTAAGTGGCTGGCTTGGCAGTTACAGATTCCCGCAATTACATCCTGTACACCATATTACTATTCTCGTGAAATGATAAGTAAGGAACCTGCGTTTTTTTCCAAAGCTGTTTTAAGGCAAAAAGATAGTATCAACTTAGATATAAACCATGTTTTTAAAGTAATGAACAAACGCTTGTGGATTGAATATCCTGAGCTGAAAAACCTTGATATAACGACAAGCTATGCCGGTAGTGGTGATACCAATATTATATTTTCATCAGAGCAGCTGCAAAGAAATATAGACTTAATTAAAAAAGAAAATAATCATTTTGTGGGTATAATGATTGATGAAGGAGATACTGCCCATGATGTATCTTATTTTATATCACAGGGAAAACCGAATATTTATATTGCTTTAGGAACTATACATAACGATGCCATGGTTTACCAGGCTTGTGTTGATGCGTTAAGAGAATTTGATTTCAACGTTGTGATGAGTGTAGGGAAAGCAAATCAAGCCAACAGACTGCTGCAAATTCCAACATCATGGAGGGTTGAAAATTCGGTGCCGCAAATAGCACTGCTTAAGAAAATCGATGTTTTTATCAGTCATGGGGGCGTGAATAGCGTTCGGGAAGCATCTCATTTTGGAGTGCCTATAGTTATTATTCCTAAAGCAGGCGATCATTATATTATTGCTGAAGACATCAGAAGGAAGAACACAGGTATTGTTATCAATAATTATAAAGATACAGATGAAATCAGGCGTGCGGTTTTGAAATGTTTGCAGAATCAGTCAATAAAACACGCATGTAAAAAAATGGCGGAGGAAATGCAATCCCTTGGGGGTCTGGAACGAGTAGTTGAAATCATTGAAGCCAAATTAAATTAAAATAAATAAAGTGTCAAAGGAGAAAATCAAATGGAAGAATTAAGGACTGTACTGGCTGAAAAAATATTGAAGGAGAAACGGGAGGTAGATGAAAAAGTGACAATACAGTCGCTTGGTATTAATTCCATAGAATACATAAAAATCGTTGTTATGTTAGAACAGAAATTTGATATTGAGTTTGACGATGATGATCTGGTAATAGACACCAACATTACTTTGGGCGAACTGATGCAAAAAATAGAACAGATTATTATGGAAAAGCAGGCGCAAGAGTAATCCCCATGCGTAAATTATGAGCTGAAAAGAGTAATTAATATGAAAATACTTGCACCGGTGAATACACTGGAATCTGCGAAAGCTTTTGTAGATGCTGGTGTGGGTGAAATATATCTTGGCTACGATGATGGTTTGTTTCGCACCTATTCCTTTACAGGGAGGGGAAAAGTCGCTCAGGATCATTTGACAGTTCTTCCGTCGTATGAATGTTTTTGTGAAATTGTAGCGTACGGACATTCTAAAGGAACAAAAGTAAACTTCCTTGCCAATATACCATTCCTTCATAATGGAACATATCAATCGGAAGAAATGTCAGCATATTTCAGAAGGTATGTTAGCAAAGCGGTTAGCGCAGATGTTGATGCAGTGGTAGTGGGTGATATGGGGCTTCTTTTGGAACTCAATAAAATGAGGCTTCCTGTTAATCTGCATGCCAGCCTTTTTCTGAATACAATGAATGTTGAACAGCTTAATTTTTTAAAAAGTATTGGAATCAAACGCGTTACTCTTTCTTATCAGGTTTCGATGCAAGAAATAGTCCATATTTGTAAAATAAGAGAAATCGAAATTGAAGTGGTTGGTTACCAGGGATGTTCTTTTTTCAACGGATTGTGTGGAATGATGCATGCTTATGGAGAAGGAATCCGAAACGATTTTAAGCCTGGTATTTCCTGCAGGGCCTTATATAAGGTTACAGACGCAGCACATAGCAAAGATTCAAGGATATTTTTGTGTAACAGCAGCTGCTCTCTCTGTAAAATTTATGAGTTGGAAAAGTGTGGGGTCCATTCACTGAAAATGGTTGGAAGAGATAATAATTATATCAATACATTAAAAGTGATTACGCTGTACCAGGAAACGTTGTGCAAATTTAGAAGTGGAGATACAACAGACAAAATTCGTGCCGATCTTCCCGATTGGTGGAAGCGCATGTTTTGCAAAGCGGGTTCCTGTAAATATACAGAAGACGGTTGTGAGCATGAATATATGATCTGAAATTGATATATGGTATTGCGTAGCAAAGGGGGTAAGCAATATTGATTCTTGAATATCATGTACGTGAATTGAATCATTTTCAAAGCGGAAGATATGGGCATATATCTCTTGGTAGTGAAGTGTGTGTATTGGAATTATTGTATTTCAATTTTACTGCATTATTAGAACAGGCTCTTCATGATAAATGTGAAATTCGTTTATTAACTCCCTTTATTCCGGACAAACATATGGAGCAAACTTATGAATTAGTAAAAAACATCTGTGCAATTAGGCAAATTAAAGTTACATTTAACGATACAGGTTTACTGCACAGATGCAAATGTCTGATCGATTCTGGTTTAATAACGCCCGTTATAGGAAGGCTATTGACCCGATCATTAGTGGATTGCCCATGGGCTGATTTACTCATTCAAGATGAATCATCGGCACTAAAAGAAAGTGTCTATGGCTACAGCATGGTTCATAATTCAAAATGGGAGATATTAAACGCTTACAATATAAATGAGATTGAAATGAATTATCATCCTGTTATGGATAAGAGTGTTTCTTATTTTGCAGAGAAGGGTGTTTCAATAACTACTTATGAGAATCATCTGTTATCGGTCGGGCGTATCTGTTACCAAAGCAGGTATGTAAATAAAGCGGTAAGGGAATGCGAACATGTCTGTATGCAGCCGCTTCAGATAAACTTGCAAAAACGTTTTATTCCTTCTGAAAATGTCGGAGATGAAACTGCCTATCAGAAGTATTTTAGCAATTGTTATGTAATGGGAAATGCAGTTTATACCCAAAATGACGGGAGTGTATATAAAGGCATAAGCTATATGATTTGCCAAGCTAAAAATAACATTTAATTTGTGAGGAGTATACATATTAAAATCGTAATTTTATCGTATCCCGTTTATAGCCATAGTATATCTTTGGCACTAATTGTCCGAAAATTATTAGCGTTAGGCCATGAATTGGTTTATTATACGTGTGACCAATTGCTGTATTTAATTAATGATATGAATATGACTACAGCCATATATCCTGTAGATTTTTCCTTATTAAATCATAAAGTGCACCCGGATCAAAACGATTTTTTTGAGTTTTCAACCGCACTTGTACAGATAAGCAGCATAATTTCTGAAAAGATAACGAAACAGATAAAGAATTTCCAGCCGGATGTGATTGTCTATGACTCATTTGCATATTGGGGAAAAATAATCTGTAAAAAAATTGATGTCTTTGGTGTATGCTCTATAACACATTATCCTTTTACAGAACTTGATTTTACTGTGAATTCAGATTTATTTATTAGAAAAATATTAAAAGATAAGGTTACAGATGAGAAAAAGCAATATTATATGCATTATTACAAATCATTTTCAAAATATTTATCCAAAAAATATTTAAATAAGGATTGTTTTGCTATCTGGGATATCATTTGCGGAAACGATACCTGTAATCTTGTTTATACTTGTAGGGAACTATATAATCGCAATCCACTGCGAGATGATATCTATCATTTTGTTGGGCCGCTTATAAAGCAGGAACAGAAAGAAAAAGAAGATATAGACATCTATGTTTCTTTTGGCTCTATGTTGAGTGAAAAATACAGCATATATAAAACATGCATACAAGCATTAGAGAACATGGGTCTAAAATCACTGATTAGTGTGGGAAACTCAAATCGCATTAAAAATACTTCGCCCCATATAAAAATAATTAATTATGCAGATCAAATAGCAGCGCTTCAGTCCTGTACGGTATTTATTTCGCATGGAGGATTTAACAGTGTAAATGAAGCACTTTATTATGGAGTTCCTCTTATTGTAATGCCTTTTGCGACAGATGCCTATTTTACAGCAGAAGAGATACAGGCTATACCTCTAGGAATATGCATAGAGCCTTCCGTGCAGGCTTCCCAGTTATGCTTTTGTATTGAGCGTGTAAAAAGGGATTCCGAGATACAAAAGAATGTCCTGAATTACAGAAATATCTTGAACAGGATGAATGGTCTTGAAGATTCGGTGAAATTAATTGTAAACAAAGGGAAAAAAGAATTATATAGTTGTAGATGAGATTTTTTCTGATTTACTCATCAGGCAAAGTATTTGACCTGTCTAGTCTAAGGATTTTAGTTTTTGAAATTTCTACGGGCTACAAATAAAAACATATACATAAAAATTGTCCTATTAATGCAAGGCGAAACACAGAGAACAGAACAAGTTTCTGTTATGGTCAGATGGATTTATTGTTCCGAAACTAAAGTCTTGCCATTTTAAAGCGGCATTTTCCCGTCAAAGCTTTTGCCATCATGGTTTTTTGAAAATCATTGCAAATATTTTGGCAAGACTTTAGTTTCCTTTTAATTACTAAAACAGAGTAACTATAGTGATTATAAAGAGGGTACTGGCGATAAAACGGGTAAACCCTGCTATGATAAAAGTAATCATGAATTCTTCCGACAAACGCAGATGGAATATCTACAGATGCATATTGGAATGGGAGATTTAGATAACAGAACAAAAAATTTATGATAATGAAAAATAAACCATTTGCTCGTGTGGCAATGAATAGACACTGAATGCGAAAAGAGGTAAATGTCTATGCAAATAGAACAAGCTATGCATGAATTGATTAGTTTCATAAAAGATGAGCGCAAAATGTATATGCAGTATTCTTTTATTCCAGAAAATAACACATATGCAAGCGGCATCTGTTTATCTCCGTTTAAGGAAAAAGTAGGGATTATGATACAAGGGCCAATAACAAATATTGGGTTTTTGTGTTCCACTATAGAAAAATACAAGGCATGGTTTCCCGATGTACTCATTTGTGTATCCACGTGGAGTGATGAAGAGGATGCACAAATAAAGCAAATAATGAAAACAGGCGCAATGGTGATTCAAAGTGAAAAACCCATTAAGAACGGTGTGTACAATTTGAATTTACAACTAAAAACAACGTATGCCGGAATATGTGCCCTAAAGAACAATGATGCAGTGTATATATTGAAAACAAGAACGGATCAGCGCATATGTTCATCAATGTTCCTACATTATTTTTACCTTCTTCTTCAGATATTTCCACTTAGTGATAATGTACAGAATCAAAGCAATCGGATTATCACCATGGACTTATACACACAAAAATTTGTTCCCTTTCATCTGTCGGATATGATGCAGTTTGGGCATACGGTGGATTTGGATTCGTATTGGGCTATTCCGTTTTCCCAAATGAATATCCGGCAGAATAGATTAGAAAAAATTTTACCACATCTATCTATTATGGAAGAACAAAACTATGAATTTCCAGAAATATATTTATCCACTCATTTTGCAAAGAAAAAACTGGGAGATTCTTATTCATATACATTATCGACCTATTACAAGTTTTTAAAAGAACGCTTTATTATAGTAAACAGTATGGATATTGGTTTTTTATGGCCTAAAAAGCTGGAAAGCAAGCGATTTATGTTTCCAAAGCATAAGCTGGACTATTTATCACAGCTGTTCACTTTTTTTGATTGGCTATATATCTGGAATGGAAATTCAACATTTTTGCATGATGATGAAAAAGATATAATGACGCTGAAACGATATGCGTTGGAATAGGAGATTTCATGAATAAAAACGAAATAGAAATCTATCAAGCTATGGAGCCAATTCAATATATCTGGGAGGATTTGCTATCTCAAAAAGAAGATGCCACAATATTTCAGACCTTTGCCTGGAACAGATCCTGGGTCAACCATTTAATGCAAAATGACATGGAAATATTTATCATGGCGTTCAAAAGTAATAATATATATCTAGGAATTTTACCTCTACTTCGTGTAAGTGTCTATAATTATCATGCATCTTATAGCTATAAAATTCTACGGTTTATTGGTTATCCTGATTTTGATTATACCGATATGATATGCACAAATAAAAATTTGGCAAAGGTTGTATCTATGTGGGAATTATGGCTTGAGGAGAACAAGAATGAATGGGACGTTTTGTTTTTATCGGATGTCAATGAAACGTCCCGGTTTCATACAGAACTGGAAAACATCACAAACAAGATGTATAGCGTGAAAGATTATACCAAGTGTAACTATGTTTATCCCAGTAAGGAATATAAAGAATATTTAACTAAGCTTGGGCGCAATACAAGATCACATATTATTCGCAGTATGCGCAAGGTTGAAAACGAATATGTGATAAAGGATGAAGCGTCCGATAAACTTGAAATATTTATTAAACTACATCAAATGCGATGGAATAATATCAACGAACCAGGTGTATTCGACGAGGACAGAAAAATTGAATTTCACCGTGAAATTGTACGAAATGATCCCACACATACGAAAATTAAAATTCTTTATAAAGAGAATAAACCTATAGCCGCCTTTTACTTATTCGAGTATAATAACAGAGTTTTTTATTACCTGTCAGGCTTAGATCCCACAGATAGTCATCTGTCTGCCGGCACGGTTCTTATGATGGATACAATTCAACAAGCGTTCAAAAAAAATAAAACGGTGGACTTATTAAGAGGCAATCAACCATACAAAACCAGCTATGCAAATCAGTCCTTTTATAACACGTCTTTTCTGGCTGCGTGTGATGAAAGTGTACTGCATTACGTTATGGAGGAAGAAAAATCTGTGCGGACTAGGCTTACTTTGTCCAACTTAAAAAAAAATATGAAAAATACAGCATTTAACAATATAAGGCGGTTGCCTGTGAACAAGGGTGACAGGGTATTGATTATTGCGCCGCATTTTGATGATGAAGTAATAGGTTGCGGTGAACTGATATGCCAGCAGTGCCTGTTGGGCAATCCATGTGACGTCTTATATCTAACAGATGGGACAGCGTCGCATTTATCCAATATCCATCCGAATAAGTTGTTTTCTGTAAGGAAAAAGGAAGCGGAAGCATCAAAAATTCATCTGGGTAACTTCCAAATGCACTGTCTGGGATTCCCTGACGGTTTACTATCCAGAACCCGGGGTGTGGTAAAGGCGATTGAGAATTTTGTTAACGGCAAAAAGTATGATTACATATTCTGTCCGCCGCCAGATGATATTCACCCTGATCATAGTTTTGCGTGTGAAACGGTATTGCAGTTACGGGATGTACAAATGAAATCAACAATTTGCCTGTATGAAATTTTAATGCCTTTAAAAGAAGCCAATGCGTTTTTAGAATTGGAACAGTACGAAAAAGTGATGAACGCTACGAAATGCCATGCAAGTCAGTTGGGAGACTTAGATTACCCCAGAATAATGGATAACAAAAGTTCGATTAGAGGAAAACAGCTTGGTATGAATAGATGTATGGTGTTTAAGATGCTACCTGAGCAGCTTTAGCATTATTTTATTCAAATAAAAAGATAGGGGCAAATGAATTGAAAACAGGATATTATTTATCTGCTTATATTGAAATAAATGAAAATGGATATATTTTTGGCAAAGCCCAGAGGCACGACCAGAACATGTCATTATGGTATGTGAAAGGCAACGTTATTTCCTTAGTACGCTACTGGGAATTGGAAAGAATTACTTATTTAAAGCAGTGTCATCTACCATTCCAGAATATCAGTTACGCCTACGATTTTATTGAAAGGCTGCTTGCTGAATGCAATATTTCTTTTGTCGATATTCTGGAAGTATGGGGATGCCCGGAGCTTTTTAAATATAAGCAAATTCATTTGCCGGATCAGTACCAAAAATACACAGTGCACAGCTTAAACCATATTGCATCTGCAGTATTTATGGATACAGACATTTTAAAAGAGAAGGCCGTATTGGCTTTGGCAGTAGATTTGGATTCAGATACGGTTGCAGACGATGACGCTTATTCCAAAACAAGCTATACAGGCTGTATTTTCAAAAATAACGAAATGAAGTTATTTCCTATTGAGTCTCCGGCGATTTTATGGCATTCGGCCGCAGTTCGCACAGGCTTGAAAGAAGGCACCTTAATGGCTCTGGGAACGGCTATGAATACGGTGTTCAAAGAGCCTCTTATTAATCTAGATTTAAGAATATATAAAAATGATTACTCTCTTACATATAAAATATTTAACACCTTTGATGCGATTATAAGAAGACCGGATTCAATTCATGATTATCTGGATGCATATGACAATCATTTCAGTGCGGAAGAAAATTTAATTAGTGCTCTGATTAAAAACATATCTGCCGTGTCCGTATCCCTTATGGAGCGGAATGTACAAAACGCGGTAGAATGCTATGCCCTGGATCCGGCTGAGACTTGTCTTGCCATAGCAGGGGGTTTCGGGCTGAATTGCCCCTGCAATTCATTTTTAATGCAAAAGTTTCATTTCTATAGGTTTATGGCCCCCCCCTGCATTAATGATGGAGGACAATCCCTAGGGATGGCGCTGCTTTATTTTTACATGAAGCTTGGCCAGTTTAACTTCAAGCTAAACCATGCTTTCCACGGCAGAAGCAGTCTCAATGGCCTGAATACACTGATGCACAACGAACATTTTCAACATTATATCGAAGAAATAAGTGAATTTGAAGCGGATCAGGCCGTTTGCGATATGATGGAGGGGCCAATTGTTTGGTTTGAAGGAAATGCAGAAATCGGTCCGCGTGCACTGGGACACAGAAGTATATTTATTGATCCAAGATGGGACAAATTCAAAGATAAGTTAAATAAAATAAAACAAAGGCAGGACTGGCGGCCTGTGGCACCCATTGTTTTAGAAGAAGATATGAGTGATTGGTTTAAGGACGCATATCCGTCTCCTTTTATGCTCCATACGTTTGCGATTCAGGATGGTAAGGAAAAGTTGATACCGGCTGTTTTACATTTAGACAAATCAGCGAGAGTGCAAACCATAAATAAAAACGCCGGAAGCTATATGAAGATATATGAACTTCTTTTAGCTTTTAAAGAAAAAACAGGCATCCCTGTTATTGGAAACACATCCCTGAACGACCGGGGAGAGCCGATACTGGACAGTGTGGAACAGGCGGTTGATTTTGCGTTGAAGAAGAAAGTACGTACGGTATACTTTGATGGAAATAGAATTAGGTTAAAAATGGATATGACTTATACCCCCTGTGCTTTTAAAAGCCAATACCCTCCTATGGGATGCCCTAAAAAAGAATTGGAACAACTTAGGCAAGCCAAAAATCCACATAATATAACTACGGAAAGTGTTCTTTTATATTATCAATCAGGGCAAAACGAGCAGTATGATTTGAAAAACTGGGAAGATGCTGTGATGATTGAGAAATATAAGGAGCACTTGGTTAAAAAATATGGTCCCGAGGTTTTATAAACTGCCGCAGGAAAAATCGGTTTTTTCTAGGAAAGGAATACATATGATTGATTTATCAAAAACATACCTGCTTACATTTGAAATAGGCAGTGAGTGCAATTTAACAAAGCAACACAGCAAATGCCCAATTAATAAAAGAAAATACAAATGTACATCTTATGGGTCTCTTCGGGTCGATGATATCATTAGATTAATTGATGAAGCTATGGATTTGGGGTTTCATGGGTATATTGCTTTCCATTATTACAATGAACCGCTTTTATATCGTGACAAGATAGAAAAAGTTATGGATAAGCGTCCGGATTGTAAGTACTTGCTGTGGACGAATGGTCTGCTGTTTTCAAGGAACATACAGGATAATGAAATTATACAGCGTATGTCACAGGTGGTTATTACCTGCTATGATAAAGCCAATATGCCCTTTTTTATGGGATTAAAAAAACACTATAATAATATTGAAATCCAGGAATGGGAACTGGATGAACGTCTGGTCATTTACGAGGAAACGTATAAAAATGAATTGGGATGTAAGAAAGTGCAATTTGAATTTCCGATCGATTTTTATGGAAATGTTCATTTGTGCTGCTATGACTGGAACAATGAATATGAACTGGGAAATGTTTTTAAAAACGGACTAACGGAAATTGTGGAAAGCAGCCGTTATCAAAATCTTTTAAGCCAATGTAAAAACCGTTTACTGGATTATAAAGTTTGCCCGGATATATGTACCCGTTGCAGATATCCCTGGATTTGGAAGGTGCTCGAGGTTGAATAGAATGGAAATCGCTGATATTTATGAATTGAATCCTGCCCAGTCAGGTATTTTATTTCACTGCTTAAAGGAGAGTCAGCAGAACATTTATCTTGAACAGTTTTGTTTTACTGTTCAAGATACAATCGATCCCGGAAAAGCAGAAAAAGCCTGGAATAAGGTGATTGATTCCAATGAAATTTTACGAAGTGTAGTGAAATGGAAAAAACTGAAAAAACCGCTTCTTGTCGTTTTAAAAGAAAATAAACTGTTGGTAGCCGTCAGGCATACAGATTATGCTGAAACAATACAGGAAGCCCTTGAAAAAGAGTTCCGGCAGGGACTGGATATAGAGCGTGAAGCTATTCGGATAACCCTGTATTTTAGTGGTCAAGATACTTATATGATAATGACCAGCCATCATATTTTTCTGGATGGGTGGAGCAGCTCGATTATTATGCAGGAGTTTGAACATTTTTATAAAGGACAGCCTGTTTTAAAAGAAAACACCTACAATCATTATATGCAGTTGCTCAAGCAGCCCCGGGAGGAAAAAGAAAGATTCTGGCGGTCCCGAGTTTCAGGTATTCAGACAATGTCTTTGCCTGAAAAGCAGGCGGTAGAAACAGAACAAACAAATATATCTTATCACCAGTTTAGTGATCATGAAGTAGAACAAGTTGCAAACTTTATTAAGGGAAGTTCTTTTACTTTATCAACAATTGTTTATGCAGCATGGACTATATTTCTAGGATATTACAATGGTGAACAGACGGTTTTTGGAGCTACAGTCTCAGGCCGAGAATATAATAATCATGTTTTTACGGATGTTGCGGGATTGCTTATTAATACATTGCCGTTTATTGGCGATGTATGTACTGATGATTCGCTTGAGGAGCTATGCGAAAAAATATGGAGAACCCAAATGGAGTCACTGGTTGAGAATGGCTCTGTTCCGCTTGAAAAAATAACCTCATTCTATCATAAAGCTTCTGCGGAGTCCGAGCTGTTCAATACGCTGGTAGTAGTAGAAAACTACCCGGTTTATCGGGATATAGATAATCAGATTCAGGCAGTTTATTCAGTACGAGAAAATACGCATTACGATATTACTTTGCAGGTTACGCATGCAAAAAGCATAGAAATAAAGTTGTTATCGAAGAAGCAGGCATACGATTCATCACGGCTTGCGTTAATTGGTAAAGCTTTTCAGTTTATCTTGTTTGAACTTATCGGGAATACAAAACAAAAGGTAGACCATGTTTATACAAAAGTACAAAGCCTATTGCCGGCTGGTACAGACATTACCATTGCGTCTTCTTTTATTGGTGAACCTGTGGAAAAAACAATGGTGGCACAGCTTGCTGCATGGGGTAAAAATAGTACTGTGCAGTTCCGCCCTCTCAAAGCATATTGCATTGATCAGCTTAGGGATTTGGCTGCGGCCTCCAGGGGCGGCAGAACGAATATTTTTATTTTACGGATGGATGATTTGGCTGACCATGGCAGGAATATAGAAAAGCAAATGGATGCACTGTCATTTATTAAAAGGCAATTGCATCATATTTTGTTGAACACCGAATGGAAAAATAAAACAATATTTTGCATTATACCGTCCGACATGCAGTATGTAAATAATGAACAATTACATGCAGCATTAAACCACTTGGAAAATGAAATATACAGCATAACAAAAGGGCATCCTGCTATATATGCAATAAATTTATCTGCATACATAACAAATGAATCTGCCGAATCCATCTATAATATGCAAACGATGGATCAATTTAATATGCCCTATACAGAGCAATATTATGATAAGATAGGCGCTTCGCTAGCTCGCGTTATCCTATCGTTCTATGGGCATAAATTTAAAGTAATTGTAACAGATTGCGATAATACTCTGTGGAATGGTGTATGTGGCGAGGGTGATGTTCAAGTTGATTTGGCGTCACAAGAAACGCAGAAGTTTTTGCTTGCAATGAAAAAGAAAGGATTTCTGTTATGTATTGCAAGTAAAAATGAAGAAGAGGATGTATGGAAAGTATTTTTGCAAAATCAAGACATGATTTTGCAAAAAGATGATTTTACTGCATGGCATATCAATTGGAATCCTAAATATCAGTCCATGTTGTCGTTTGCCGAAGAATTAAACTTAGCGGTTGATAGTTTTATATTTATGGATGATAACATTACAGAATGTGTTGAAATGCTGAAGAAATTACCCCAGATATTCACTTTATTTATGCCAAGTGCGGCGGAAAAAAGAAGGGCGCTGCTCCATAATATCTGGGCTTTTGATAAATTGGGTATTCAAGAAGATGATAAGTACAGGGGACAGTATTATAAGGATGAAAACAATAGAAAATCTTTGCGCCAATTTTACAATAATGATGATTCGTACTTACAATCATTGCAATTAAAAGTCGACATTCATGAAACATTGCCTGTGGAGGGCAAAAGGATTATTGACCTGAGTATGCGCGTATCACAATTTACAAACCAGCCAGGTAAGATGGAATTCGAGTCGGGAAAATCAAGCGGAAATTATACTTGGAGTATTTATTTAGAGGATATTGTAGGCAGCTATGGAATGATTGGCGGCGCCCGATTCCATATAAAGCAGGAAAAAGTACTGGTAGTGGATCGTTTTTTTCTGAGTTGCCGTGCATTGGATCGGAATATAGAATACTTTTTCCTTCAGAGTATCATGGAAACATTTCCACATGTGCCGTACATTACAATTCCTTATACTAAGACGAATAGGAATGCTCCTTTCCTATCTTATTTAGAACAATTGCAGATGCTGCAGGATAAGTATGTCCCCTTTAGCCAGATTGCGGACATGATTTTAGAAAGATGCAGTATGATAACAAAAACCAAATGTGGGGAAATGAGTCCGCGAGAGGCAGAAACAGTCTATAATGAAATTGCAGAATCAACACAAAACACGGTTGCTAAAATTGACTTGCCCGAAGTCTACCTTGCCGCGTTACAGGGAAACTGCAATGAAAAATACCTGTTGGCTGTAAACTATATACAGAACATACCTGTCATGCATGTACGCAATGGCGCTTCTGACGTCTGCCATATAGAAGATGATATTTTTGCGGCACTTCAGCAGATGTGGGTGGATATAATAGGTTCTGGTGATTTTTCGCAAACCGATACGTTTTTTATGGCCGGAGGGACCTCCATACAGGCAGCTATATTAACTGGCCGCATAAACGACCGGTTCGGGAGTAGGCTTTTATTGTCGGACATTTTAATACATAATACATTAGAAAGCCAGTCTGCACTGATTCGGAAAAGCATAAATGAAGTTGATTCTGCATCGGCAGAAAACGCTGTTCGGCAGCTTCCTGACGAAGTCCCGTTGCTTGCATATCAAAATGGAATTTATATTTCGCACAATCATTATCCGGATTCACTGGTTTATAACCATCCGATAGTGTATTGCTTTAAAACTCCTTTGGACAGGGAGCGTTTGGATAAAGCAGTGACAGCCCTAATAAATAAATACGACATTTTGCGCCTATCTATACACGTGGATGGAAGCGAAATTGTACAGCGTATACAGTCAAATCTGCCGTTTACAATCCAGTATTATAATTGGCCTGAGGTTGGTATGCAAACTATAGGCAAAGAGTTAGTAAAGCTTATAGAACCCTTTGATTTAAGTCAGACGCCATTATTTAGAATGCGTATTATTGAAATCGATAAAGCCCAAACAGTTTTGTTTTTTGATATTCACCATATCATCATGGATGGTATTTCTTTGCAGGTGTTAATTGAAGAATTTGAACGGTATTACAATGGCGGTATTGCAGAACAGCAAGGATTTCCATTTCGGAAATATGTTTTGGAGAAGAATGATTTAATTGCCAGCCCTATGCACAAAAAAGCATTTGACTATTGGGATAATCAATTGGCCGACAGTGAGTTGTTTACAAAACTGCCATATGGCTCAAGTACAGTGCAAGCAAAAGCGAGTATACAAGCTGGTCTGACAGTTAAAAGCGGTTTAACCAGTGAAGAGATGCAGAAAATAAAAGAAATTGCGCTAGCACATAACACAACCGTGTTTTCCTTTTTTATGGCAGCTTTTGGTGTTCTTATCAGTACCGTCAGCAGGAAGGATACAGTTTGTATCGGAACGCCGCTACAGATGCGCGATCAAATTGAAACAGAACGCTCTGTAGGGTTTTATATCAATTCATTGCCCATAAAAGTTGCAGTACAGTCCGTTCCTAATTTTGTGTCATTGCTCCAGCAGGTAAGCAATACAGTAGCGGATGCAATAAAACATAAAAACTACTGTCAGGGAATCACATCTAAAAATTCAGACAGGCAATTGTATAATATCATGCTTGTTTACCATGATTTTGGTAACCGTCCGCTTACTTTAAATGGTAGCACAGGCGAACAGGTGGAATTAAAAAATGGCTTCTCGGAATTTGACCTTAGCCTGATTGTGGCGAACCACACAGAAGGCGTAACACTGGAAATTGAATATAAAAGTTCAGTATTGGAATATGCAGAAGCTCGGATGCTGATGAATTGTTATACGACATTAATTAGGCAACTATGTCTTAATCCCCATCTGTGCATAAATGATTTGACTTTATGCACGAATGAAGAAAAAAATGCAATGCTTTCTCTTTCGCGAGGAAAAAAAGAGAAGTATAAACAGCTTACGCTGTATGATTTATTTGAGCAGCAATGCAAAAAGACACCGGATAATACCGCATTGTTCTTTGAAAAACAGTGTTTAACTTATTTTGAACTATATTCACTGGTTCAACAGTATGTGGAAAGGATACGTTTGCAGGAGGATATAAGAAATCGCACGGTGGCATTACTCATGGGTACATCAGTGGAGCAAGTGGCTGTTATATTGGCTATATGGAAGTGCGGTGGGGCATATGTGCCCATACATACCGGTTCACCCAGGCTTAGGGTCAAAGAATTGATGAAAAAAAGTCGCGCTTCCTGGTTAATAGCCGACCCGATTTTTCAGAATCAATATGAGGATATTTTACAAATTTATATAGATCAGGTTAAACCCGTAGCTATAACTGGAGCTAGGACTCCATGTGCGATTGACAGGAATAATCTGGCTTACATCATTTTTACATCCGGTACAACAGGGGAACCCAAAGGGGTGCAGATTAGCCATGCGTCTATAGCAAATGCAATACAATGGCGTAAAAAATACTACCGGATGTCGGAAAAAGACCGGTGTATACAACTTTTCAATTATGCTTTTGACGGATTTCTTACAAGTGTATTCACTCCGCTGATTTCCGGAGCGTCTCTGTTGCTGTGCTCTGACGATAAGATACATAATGTGGAAATGCTATGCAGCTATATAGCAAATAACAATATTACCCATTTTATTTGTGTGCCAACACTGTATAAAGAAATTATTGAATTCATCACAGAAGAACAGGTACCTTCGCTGCAAACGGTTGTATTGGCAGGGGAAGTTGTTTCTACGCTTCTGGTGGAAAAAAGCTGTAGTAGGTTACCCAGAGTAAATTTGTGCAATGAATATGGACCTACGGAAAACAGTGTGGTATCGTCTGCCAGGCAGCATCTGCAGCCATCGCAAAAAATATCCGCGGGAAACGCTATTGATAACACGGATATATACGTTTTAAGCCCATCGCAGCAGCTTTTACCGCAGGGGTTTTATGGAGAAATTTATCTCGGGGGCTCCGGGCTTAGTTTAGGATACATTGATGAAAAGAATGACGACAGCTTCATCGAAACGTCATGCGGAAGACTGTATCGGACAGGCGATATTGGGAGATGGAACTTCTGCAATGAGCTGGAAATTTTGGGCCGATACAATCGACAAGTAAAATGGCATGGGTACCGGATAGACTTGGAGGAGATCGACCAGGTTATTAACCGCATACCTAAAGTAATAGATGTAAAAACAGTTTTTATGGAGGCAAGTGAGGGAGCACAGCTTGTTACGAATTATGTGGGCGATATAACAAGGGAAAAAATCATTGATACACTTGGGGAAACCCTGCCTGCATATATGATTCCGCAGCTGTACAGAAAACTGGACTATATTCCTGTTACCAAAAGTGGAAAAGCAGATGAAAAGAGCTTGCATCAAATGGGGTTCCCGTCCTGCACAAACCAACCAATTTTGAATGGCAACACGGAGTTTGATAAAATTGTAAAGAACTTGCAAGTGGCTTTTTACGAAATTTTTCAAATAGAGAATATAACAATAGATAGTGATTTCTTTGCATTGGGCGGCAATTCAATGAAGGCAGTTATGCTGGTAGAAACAATAAATAACAGGCATGATTACCAGCTGTATACACAAGATTTGTACCGGGATTATATTGTAGGCAAACTAGCTATGCATATTTATATGAAACTTCATGTGCGGGTACAGTTTGAAGGATACAATATACCCCTATTAAATGCGTGGTCGGGTAGTCCTATGAAACGGCTATGGAAAGAAACAAAAATTGATTATACAAGCAGCGGACTTGATCAGCAATGGGAGGAAATTAGCGCTATAATTCAAGTTACCAAGCAAGAATGCCTGGCTATACTGATCAATTTACTGGTTGTTTTACATCAAGATAAGCAACTGCACCCGGTGTATTTATATAAATTTGGAAAAGTGCATTATTTTGTATTAGATACGCAACTGAACAAAAGTATTCCGGATTTTGTTAACTCTTTTATACAGTCCATGCGAAAGAGTGAAAATGTATTTGATATAAAGGAATTAAGCGTTCTCCTGGAGAGTCAAATGATACGGAAGAAGACAGTGGCGATGTATTATGTATCACCCATGCCCGAGCATGTTATAAATGAAACGATTTATGATATCCATATTGAAGTGGGGAATGAAGAAATTTGTTGCCACTATGATGACGAGAGTTATATACACGGTGGATTTGTCCCTTCCTGTGATGAATTGGTTCAGATAACGGAGATACTGGCAAAACTATTGAAGGGGAGTTAATAATGAATTATTTTTTATACGTTGCCATAGGAAAACATGATTATTTATATGAAACAATTTACTCTATACGCTCATTTGAGAGAGCAGTAAAAGACAGTTCGTACCGTATAGTTATTTATACGGATAATGAGGAGTTTTTTCAAAAGTATTACAATGAAAATTACCATGTGGAGATAAATAGGTTGCCGTCTGAGTTGACCAGGCAATGGTTAGAAAAAAATGTGTTTTCAGTAAAGATATATGCGCTGAAGAGTTTTTTGGCGGCTTATAAAAGTGATGTCGTATTTATAGATACGGATACATTCATTTATAAAGATATATCCACATTATTTGGTTATATTGAAAAGGACAACTTCGTTATGTATCGTGCTTGCACTCCTTTGGGGCAGGCAGTGACCATTTTGCATGATATTTGCAAGGAATCAATAAATGCATATAACAAGACGGTGCTGGAATTTTACAATTATCTTATCCAGAACAAATATCTGGTGTGTGGCCAAAAGAGTTATGTATACTCGCAGAATTTTATTCCCTATAATTCAGGAATCATTGGTATCAGCTATGAAAATGCTGATTTATTGGATGAAGTGGAGCACCTGAATCATTTTATATACGATACGTTTGGGCTGTATTATGCAGAAGAATTTGCCTTTGCTACGGTTTTTCAGCGTGCTGGAAAGATAAGAACCTGTAATTTACAAGACAAAATTTATCATTATACAAAATTTTATCCATACACAAGGCTATTAGGTGGGTATATATTACAATACCTGGTGCCGGATGACAAAGAGCAGCTGGTTGTTTTATTAAATCAATATCATATTGATTTATCTAAATATGACTTTGATATAAGTGAAATTGAAGAATTTTCTTGCTATGTGGATGGAATTGTCCGTTCTACCTTTTCCAAAAACGAAACGGAACGTGACGTCGACAACGAAGAAAAAATTGCCAGAAAGGCTTATTATTTGCATAGTAAATCTGATCAGTATGCAGCCATATATAGAAAATATTTAAAAATGGAGTTGAAGTAGGATATGTTCATTTTAGGTCTGAACAGTGGATATAATTTACCATATGAAAATCTGTACAATGCGCCCTTTGCAGGATATAACCATGATACATCCGCCTGTTTGTTGAAGGATGGAGAAGTTGTGTGCGCTTATGAAGAAGAAAGGCTGACAAGAATCAAACATACAAATGCCTTTCCCCTACAAAGCATAAAGGCATGTTTGGATTATGCAGGTATTTCTATGCAAGAAATTGATGCAATTGCGTTCATGGGTGAAGAAAAGCACCACAATCAGGAGCTGATGAAGCATTTTTTCTACAACCAACATTTTGAAACGAATATATATACTTTTAGGCAGCTGATAAAACGTAATTTTGAAACAGCGTTTGGGGAAAAGCTAGATGAAAAAAAGATACATTTTACAAATCATCATGTAGCTCATGCATGCAGTAGTTATTATATGTCAGGGTTCAAAGACAGCTTAGTTATTGCCATCGATGGGTATGGAGATGCAGCGTCCGGTATGATATTTGCAGGAGAAAACAATGAACTGAAACTGCTACACAGCATGAATGAATTTATTTCACTAGGTAATTTTTATGGTGATGCCATTGCCTTTCTTGGATATTCCATTTTCGATGAGTATAAGGTTATGGGATTGGCACCTTACGGCAATGATGCAAAATATAAAAAAGTGTTTAACAAATTATATAAATTGCTTCCGGGCGGACAATATGAAACGTACCCATATTTGTTGAACCCAATATTTGTAGATATATTTAATATCAGGAAAAAAGGCGAAGAGTTCACTCAAGACCATATGGACTTTGCAGCAGGTCTGCAGCAGGCTACGGAAAACATCTTCTTGCATATAGTTCATTCATATCAACAGAAGACAGGTCTTAAAAATCTTTGCTTGTCAGGTGGTGTTGCACAAAACTGCACAATAAATGGTAAAATTTATTACGCAGGTATTTTTGACGGCATATTTATACAGCCGGCAGCCGGGGACGCCGGGGGAAGCATTGGCGCAGCAATAAACACGGCAAAACAACTGGATCAAACTATACAATTTAACAAACAACAGCATACATACCTTGGGAAACCACTTGCCGATGATTCAAGGATAGAGAAAACGTTGAAAAAGTATGCTTCTTTTCTGGACTACCGTTTTGAAGGCGAAATTGTACAGAAAACAGCCGATATGCTGACGGAAGGCAAAATCATTGGCTGGGTACAAGGAAGATCTGAATTTGGCCCTAGGGCATTGGGAAACCGAAGCATTATAGCAGATCCATGTCCTGCAAAAAACAAGGATATTATTAATAAAATGGTTAAAAAGAGAGAATCGTATCGGCCATTTGCCCCTTCTGTACTGAGTGAATATGTCGATGCATATTTTAAGGTTCCGAACTCTGCCCAGGAGTTTGACTATATGAATATAGTACTGAGCGTGAAGGAAGATAAAAGAGAACAACTGGGTGCAGTTACACATGTGGATGGTTCTGCCCGGGTACAAACCATTCAAAAACGAACCAATCCGCTATATTGGTCCCTGGTCAAAGCTTTCCACGACCGTACCGGTGTGCCAATCCTCTTGAATACATCATTTAACAATAATGCAGAGCCAATTGTAGATTCCTGCGAAGATGCCATTATATGCTATTTAACTACAGACCTTGATTATTTGGTAATTGGCAATTATATTGTGAGCAGGAAAGAGGATAAAAATCAAAATTATAGCGAGGTAAAAATAGGACTGCCATGTAATATGCAGTTGCAAAGTAAGAAGCAGCAAATTTCAAATAAGAATATAATTTCATTGTATGAAATTTATAATATTTCGGCTTATCGTCGCCGTGTTATTGATGAAGATATGTACTGTTTTCTACAAGCATGCCTGACGGGTAAAAAAGTAGGTGAAATAGCAGAAGGTTACGATGAACAAACTATGGAAAAGATATATTGTGAAATAAAGGATCTTTGGAAAGAACGGTATCTTGTTATGAAAATGGAGGAATCATAATGAATATAAATGAATTGCGAAATTCACTTATTCATAACAAAGAGCAGTTGCCTTTACAAGATAACGATGTGGCCATTATAGGAATGGATTTTAATATAGCGGGAATGGATTCTGTTGAGAAAATGCACCTATGCTTGCAAGATGGACATGATATGATTCGGGAGTTGTATGGTCGCAGAAGGGAGGATATGGATCATATTTCCAAGGTTCTTTTAAATAGAGAATGCGACAAGCTGCTAGAAATGGGCTATATGGATGAGATTGATTTATTTGATCATGACTTTTTCTCATACTCGCATCAGGAGGCTGTTTTGATGGATCCATCACATCGCCTTCTTCTCCAATCCGTTTACCATGCTTTTGAGGATGCAGGGGTCCCTTCGCACAAATACCGAGATTCTAAAACAGGCGTATTTATTGCTTATGGAAATAATGATATGGTACAGTACAGGCAATATGTTTACTCACTGGAGCCTGATAGCGCAGGCAGTATTATCATAAACAATCACAGGGCGCTTCTGGCCGGCCGTATCTCCTATCATTTTAATCTACATGGACCCAATATGGTTATCGATACAGCTTGTTCTTCTTCTCTCACAGCCGTATATACAGCATACCGATTGCTTCTGACGGGTGAATGCGAAATGGCGGTTGTAAGCGGTATTCAATATTCTCTGCTGCCCATAGTAGATCCCAAATTTAACGTAGGTATACAATCGAAAAATGGCAGAACAAAAACATTCAATAATGATTCTGATGGTACAGGTATTGGAGAGGGTTATGTTACAATTATTTTGAAGAAAATGAGCAAGGCCATTGCGGATCGCGACCCTATCCATGCCGTAATCAAGGGCATTGCATGTAACCAGGATGGTTTGAGTAGTTCGCTTACATCCCCAAACCCCAAAGCACAAATACAAGTTATTTCCGATGCGCTGGATAAAGCAAACATCCATCCTGAAACTATTCAATATATTGAGGCGCATGGAACAGGAACGAAAATTGGAGATCCGCTTGAATTATCCTCTTTACAATATACATATTCAAAATATACAAACAAAAAACACTTTTGCGCAATAGGCTCTATAAAAAGCAATATTGGCCATTTGGATAGCGTTGCCGGCCTGGCTGGTATTATTAAATGTATACTTTCATTTAAATATAAGGCTTTGTATCCCACGATCCATTGCCAGTACCCAAATAAAGATTTTGATTTTCTGAATTCGGCTATGTATCTTTCCTTGCAATACCGCAAATGGGAAAAAGATGAAACAGCTAGGCGTTGTGCGGTAAGTTCGTTTGGCATCAGCGGCACAAACAGCCATATGATACTAGAAGAGCCTGTGGAGAGAGCGGACGGGCAGAAATGCACCGATATACCGCAACTGGTATGTTTCTCCGGACAAAATGAAAATGTATTAGTCAATAATATAAAGGCAATCAAAGCGTACATAGACAGTCACTTGGAAATCAATTTTATATCCTTGTGTTATACGTTAAATAGCAGAAGGGATCATCACATATGTCGTTTGGCTATTGTGGCGGATAACGTAGCCGATTTATCCCATAAGATTTCACAAGTATTGTCTAACGCGGACGATGCTGATTGTGTTTATACCAATACAAATCTGTGTGGTGAACACAAGCCGGCTTCTTTGGCTGTTTCGTATTACTCCGCACAGCATGAAAAAGCAATACAGTTTATTCATGCAGATTATACAGCCCGGCGTGAGACGTGTGAACAAGCTGGCCAATGCATTTCTCTTCCTGGATACCAATTTGACAAGACACGCTGTTGGCCGGATAGATCATCGGAGGATAACGGATTTTATGCGAACAGTTTATGTAAACCAGTCGTATGGGAAAAAGCGGGAAACATGGAGAGGGCAAAAAGCCCTATTAATAAAAAAATATTGTTTATTTGTGCGGAAAATAACCACTGCAAAGAAACAATGAACATACTGGAAAGCATGAATAATCAAGTCCGGTGTATCTTTTGGGGTCATGGATATACTGAATCGTTGAATACCACCTATGATATGGTTATAATCCTCCCTCCAAAGGCACCGAAACAGTACACAGCAACGGAGATAACAGCAAATGTGGAAACATTTTTTTATACACCGCACATTGTTTTAGATACTATGTTAAATAACGGGCTTTGTGCAAAAGCATTTTATATTATTACCAGCCATGCGTATATAATTGGGTCAGAAACATATGCAGATCCTTTTTCCTCTGCTTTTGTCTCGTATATCCATACTTATCTGCATACAAAGGTAGGGGCAGCTCGCATCCATGTTGTGGATTTAGATAATCTGGATGGACAAATGATGCAAACCATTTCTATTGAATATGGATATGAAGGCACCTATATTGCCTTTAGGAAAGGGAGTATGTATCATCGTTCGCTGCAAAACATGAACAAGATGCTGCCAAGTTTGCAAAAACCTTATTTCCGGGATCGCAGCACTTACGTTATTATCGGCGGTACAGGCGCACTAGGGTCGGTGCTGTGTAAAAAATTGTTAGACATATATAAAGAACTGAATTTGCATGTGGTAGGCAAAAGAGACGCCAGTTCTGCCCAGGCAAAAAACGGCCTATATGTACCGGAAGGCAGTACCATCCATTTTCATACTGCGGATATAACGGATGAAAAACAAGTGATTTCCCTTTGCAATAGCATATTTAAGAAGGATAAACCCATAGACGGAGTTATATTCTGCGCAGGGGTACGCGGGAACCAGGTAAACGGGCGGCCTGATTTAACAGATATACAACAAACCTGTCTACCTAAAATACTTGGATTGCACCTTATCCATAAGTATTTGCTTCATAAAAATAGCTTTTGCATTATTTACTCCTCAGCCGCTGCTTTGGGCGCGTTTGGAAAGGAAAGTGATTATGCGGCTTCCAATGCGTTTATGGATACCTATGCAAGTAGGCTATCAATGGAAGGGATCCGCGCAATAACAGTCAATTGGGCCGGATTCAATTCCATTGGATTATCAGAAGGGCTGCCGGGTGATAATCTTGCACTGCATAAGGAGGAAGCATACGACAGCTTATTTGATGCACTGGATTGTAATCTTAAGCAGGTTTTTATTGGAAGTCTGGAACCGGCAACCGATACGAAATTAAATCATCATCAGCCGGCGCCGACCCCGGAACATGCTTCGGTGCAGGAAAAAATAGTATATGCTTGGGAAAGTATATTAGGCCATACCAGGTTTACATTGGATGACGATTTCTACGCGGCGGGAGGAAATTCGATCAATGCGGTAGGGTTGACCGTAAAAATTAAAGAGCTGACCGGGTATGAAATGCAGATACAGGATATTAGTACAATAAGGGCTATAACCAATCAAATCAACACCAACCAGCAACTTGTTCCGTACAGCAATGATTTATATGTAGACTGTTTTTTTGCATCTTTATTTACACTTTTAAGTAACGCTTCCATTGACATTGAAAATTTTTTGCTGCATTACGTTCCGGTTTATAAGCTAAATAAGAAAAATCAATTGGTAACGAAATATAAAAGCAGCGAAGGTATGCAGATTATACTGGAACGCTATGGAATAACGTGTGCTACTTTTAATACTATAGAAGAAATCCTGTTATTTTTATCGGATTCAAAACAAAAGGACCAACATTTAATTTTGGCTGTTGACTGTTATTATATGGAGAATAAAGAAGCATATTACCTGAAAAAACATTTAATTCATTATATTATTGTGGAGAGCATTAACCGGCATAGCAAGCAAGTTTCTATTATTGATCAAATTGAACAGGACAGCTTGAGCTACAAAACGATGCAGGTATCTACAGACTGCTTAATACGGGCCTATAATGGGGCGAAGCAGGCGGAAGATAAGGAAGTAATAGAAGATAATCTGGTACTGGATTTTTCAAAACTGAATCATTATATTTGCACGTATGAACAATATAAAGAGTTATGTGGCCTGTGGAAAGACGAGATTGATAATGGCCTTACAATACAAGCCAATGTAATACGAAAACACTTGGATGAACAATATAATAATTTCAGCGACGAAATATTGTATCAGCGGTTGGTTGATGAACTCAGCCAGATTATTGCCGCCAAAAAAATAGAACATGTACATGATGCAGCCCAGCCGGGTCAACCGCTGTTAGCAAAACGCAGTCAAGAAGTTTATGATGCGTGGGTTCATATAAGGGTGAAATATATAAAGCAGTATTTAACAAACACGCCGGATTTTCATACAATATTGAAAATGGTTATAGATGCGATTGCACTCGAAAAAAAGTATTATACAGTATCATCCGGGGAGGCAACAGAATGAAACTTGTTTTTCTTTTTCCGGGACAAGCCGTAAATGTCCATCAATTATATCAGAATCTGCTGGTTACCGATGAAGAGTTTACTAGGAATTCCATTGCAAAAATTAATGCAAGTAAAATCACACATATCTATTTTGAAGATCCGGAATTTATACGGCAATATCCTCAGACTGCATCCTATTGTATTGGTTATTTATACTATGAATGGTTTAAAGAAACTTTTGCCTATTATCCATCGTATTTAGCCGGGCATAGCCTAGGACAATACACAGCCGTGTACAGCGCTGATTTTCATTCATTTCAGTTGGGTTTAGATATTATTTGCCAGAGGGAACAAGTAGTGCAGCAGACTACGGCAAATATACCATATAAAGGAATGTTTGCCGTAATTAAAGACCGTATCCAGCCCCACAAAATAGAAAACATTTGTAGAAAGCTGTCCAATCAATCGGGTTCTTTTTCTGTATCCATTATCAATTCAGACAGGAATGTGGTGGTGTCTTATACAAGCAGCCAGCCTATAGCTATGAAAAGACTGGAACTTTATTTTCAAGCAAAAATAGTACCTCTTCGTGTGGACTATCCTTTTCATTGTCCGGCTATGCAGGATACAGCCGATGCATTTTTACCATTCTTAAAAAAAGCGCCTATGCCAATCCCGGTTATTTCCAATGTGACTGCTAGACCGATTGAAAACAATGGTATAATCAATTCGCTATATAACCACTTTGTTAAACCAACTCTGTGGAAGCCAAGCTTATATTACCTTGTCAATAATGGCGTTCAGATTTTGATCGATGTAAGCTCCAACCATATTGCGCAGGACAATATGGATGCATATGGAAGCAATATAGTATCTGTTTTCTCCTTGCAAAGACTGGAAAATATAGAATCTTTCAAAAAATTTCTGGCAGAATCTAAAAAAAGAAGAGAGTTGGAATGGGCAAAGGGCATTATAAGAGAAATTTCAGCGTTGCCAAACTGGCCTGACTCACCTGATAACGAACAAAATGAATTAATATCGCTCATATGGGAAATAAAACGCTATGTGGACGCTTGTACAAGTAAGGATTTAATTGCATTTGACTTTTCAAAAACAGTAATTCCAGTAGATCGGGTGAACGAGTTACTTCAGGTACTGGATACAGATAAACGTGTGTATGCAGACATAATGCAAGCCAATGAAAGCCTGCAACATACATATGGTTTGTGTAGTTGTGTGGAGGGGTAAGTATGTATAATGCGTATATAACTGACATTGATGTATATATGCAAGACAGAAATATAGCGGAAAAATTTACACAATGTGCGTATGGCTTTAGCGATGGGAAGTTTTGCCATACGGTCAGTCTGTCTGACCCGGATGGAAGACAGGATTCGGAATTATTTGCTGTACAGTCACTAACCAAAAGCATAACAGCACACGTCATGCTGATTGCTCAGAAAGAAAAAGTAATTCAACTAGATGCGGCTGCTTCCAGTTATGTTACAGGACTAAGTTTTATATATAATGGAGTGGATGTAACAGACAAAATTACTCTGCGCCATTTACTGTTGCATCAATCGGGATTGATGCATGAAGCGAAACGTGGAAACAATCTTCATTTCTGCACTTTTGAGGAGCACGTAAACAGCTTTATAAAAAGTCAATTGCTTTTTATGCCGGGAGAAAAAGTGTCCTATTCAAATCTAGGTTACGATTTATGTGGACGGATATTAATACAGGTATATAAAAAGCCTTTTGAGCAGATTGTTCAGGAGAAGATTTTTGACAAGCTGGGTATGAATCAATCCAGTTTTCTTCCCACGGTGGATGGTCAAGTCACAGAAGAAGATACAACCTGCATGGTACCGGCTTGCGGTATGGTTACTTCTTTAGCGGATTTGATAATATACATGAAAGCGGCGCTCAATCATCATGAAGTTTTCCTGTGCGGACAGAATAATGAGCATCTGTTTTCTATATTCACCTCACAGCAGGATTACCCCCCCGGTTTGTATAATGGTTATCATTGTTATACAATAAATCGATATCCAGTTTGGGAAGCCAAGGGCATAGGAAGAAGATGGGCATGCGTCATGCAATGCTGCTTCGAATTGAATTTCGCAACCGTTGTGCTGTGCAAGATATCCGCAGAGTATAATCATAATGAAAAATTTATAATGCCGGAATTGTTATATAAATATATAACAAGCAGTAAGCCGGTTCACTATAATCACTATAATCCATATGGATATTTTCTATATCATGCGTTTTATGAAAAATATGGAGGTACATATATTTCCAGCGAAAACGAAATAATGTATTGCTGCTTGAAAGGTGACTATCTGAATTTTTCAAAAAATGGGGTTCAATACGAGCCATGGCTGCATGTTCGAATGAATGAGTTTGTTTGTATGAATCAGAGAATCGTGTTTCATGAAGAAGAGTGTATTCAGGGTTTTTACCTTCATACGGTATTTCAAACTATTTATTTTTACAAGCAAAACGTAATTCCTTTGTATGAAGAGGATAACGATGGTTTGTTATATGTGGGGGTTTATCAGTGCTCTACAGAAAGTAAAACGGCAAGGGCATATTATCCGGACATTATTGTTAGCAGGCGAAAAGGAGCGCTGTATATAAACCGGGTTTTTCTGCTGCATTATATTGAAAGAAGCCATTATATCAAGTCAAATGGTGAGCATGTTATTTTTGGCGAAAATCAGGTTTCTATTAATAATATTATTTATTTAAAAAAATCTGAATAGCTGAGAAATGCATTGACAAGAGACAACAACAGTATAGAATTGAATTATCTGTAGTGGGGATAAGATGAAACATATAACTACTTTGGAAGGGGGAGGCCTGAATGTATAATTTTGTATATGCTGCAATTGGCAAAATGTGTTACTTGTACGAAACTATTTATTCCATTTACTCTTTACAAAAGGTTTTAAATCACAATAATTTTCGCATTGTTATTTACACGGATAATGAGCGATTTTTCCAAGAATACTATGAGGAGAATGAAAAAATAGATATATGTCCACTGTCTTCTGGACTGACGTCATTGTGGCTCAAATCAAACGTATTTGGTGTTAAAATATATGTTTTACAGGAATTTCTAAAACAATATCGCTCTAATGCATTATTCATAGATACGGATACGTTTATATACAAAGATATATCGGACGTATTTCAGTCAATTCAAAAAGATACATTTATTATGTATAGAGAATGTACGCCACTGGCAGCTGCCACTTCTATTTTACAGGAGCTGAAAAATAAGTTGCTTAATACGAATGAAACAACGCTCCATTTTTATCAGTATCTTTTAAAAGAAAAGCAGCTGCATTGCGGTAAATATTGTTTTACTTATCCTGAAAATTTTATACCTTTTAACTCAGGTGTAATTGGTATTCATTATGATAATTTAGATTGCTTAGAACAGGTTTCTGTTTTGAATGACTTTATTTATAACCAATTTGGCTTGATTAATGCAGAGGAATTCGCATTTGCTACGGTATTTCAACAGTATGGAAATATTGTAACTGGTGATCTGCAAAACAAGGTATACCATTATACTAAATTTTACGAACACACCAGACTGTTTGGCGCATATATTCTGGGGTGTATAACGCCGGAAGATGCCAAAATTCTTGGTACTGTCATGTGTGAATATAACATAGATATATCCAGATATGACGTTGAAATAAAGGAAATAGAAAAATTTACACTGTATATGTATGCGATTTCGCAATCTAATCAAACAAAATACAGGCAAAAGGGTATTATGGATGAGAGGGAGAAAGAAATACAAAGATCATATTATCCAACTGACAGGCTGGCTAATTACGGATTGTTTTTTAGAAAATACATAAAAATGGAATTGATGTAAATGATTTTATAGAGACTGAATATACCTGTTATTGAAGCGCTTTTAAAACGATTATAAATTTATGGATTGGAGTGGTATATATAAATAAAGTTAAATACAATGTGTTTCAAAACACAAATTATGCCTTCAAAAATATTTGGCGCAGCGGGCAAAAAACACTTGTTGTTTCTATTCTGGCTAAAATTCCGGTAAGTTTTATTTTGTCGGTTATTGCTCTTTATACGCCAACAATTATCTTAAACAAGTTGGAATTGTCCGATACTCTACAACAAATTATTGCTGTCATTATTTCTTTATTAATGATTTCAATGGCTTTTGAACTCATTAATAATTTTATTGAAGCAAAGAGCGTTTCATTTACACAAAAAATATGGGCATTTTATAACCGACGGATGTATGAAAAATATCTAGATGCGGATTATGAATATTATGATGATCCCCAATTCCAAGATATTAATAATAAAGCAAGGCAGGCTTGCGTCAATGTGCATACCCCTGCCATGCATTTACCAAATACGTTTGCATCTTTAATTATCAATATACTGCTGTTTTTTATTTCTGCTGGGCTGATTTCTATTTTAAACCCCATTATAATATTGTTGCTGAGCATAACGGTTATTATCAATTATTTTACGCTAAAATCTGTAAAAAACTACGAACATAGAATTAAAGATGAAAAAGCGTCGCTAAATAGAAAAGTTGGTTATTTGGCGGGCATGTCCACATATTTTACCCAGGCCAAGGATATAAGGCTGTATGGAATGAAGTCGCTGTTTCGCAGCAAAGCAGAAGTATATACGGAAAACCTGCATCGGTTAAAGAAAAAAACAGAGTATAAATATTTTAGTACGGATATTATCAATTTTTTTATGATCTTGTTGCGGGATGGAATAGCATATTTTTATTTGGTTTATAAATCCTTTTCCGGTGATATTGGAGTAGGAGAATTTGTGCTGTATTTTACCGCAATCGGACAGTTTGCCGGTCTTTTTTCCGGAATCATTAATTCTTGGCTGGCCATCCATACGTCGAGTCTGCAGTTCTGTGATATGCGTGAGTTTTTTGAAATTAAAAACAAAACAAACAGGGGAAATGGGTTGCCGGTACCTTCCAATACAGACAAAGTAAGTATTGAATTAAGAAATGTTACATATCAATACCCCGAAACAGAAACTCCCATTATAAAAAATGTAAACTTAAAAATAAAACCTGGTGAAAAAATTGCATTGGTCGGGTTGAACGGCGCAGGTAAAACAACGCTGGTAAAGTTAATTTGTGGCATGTATTCACCCACAAAAGGCGAGATTCTTGTCAATGGGCACTTGGTGAACGAATATAACATTGACGAATACTATTCCATGTTCTCTGCGGTATTTCAGCAGTTTCGGTTTTTACCGCTGTCGATTGCACACAATATCGCCATTATGACAAAGGAACAGGCAGACGGGGATAAACTCAACAAATGCATTGAACTTGCTGGACTAACAAATAAAATAAACAGTTTTAAAATGGGTATTGATACGTTGCTAGTGAAAGAGGTAAATCCGAAAGGAGCGGAGCTTTCCGGTGGGGAACAACAAAAACTGATGCTGGCACGGGCTATTTATAAAGATGCGCCAATTCTTATGTTAGATGAACCGACATCCGCACTAGACCCCATCGCTGAAGGTGAGATGTATATGAAATACAATGAAATTGTAAAGGGCAAAACATCTGTTTTTATTTCTCACAGGTTGGCGTCAACCAGATTTTGTGACAGGATTATTTTGCTCGCAGACGGGAAAATCATTGAAATGGGAACACACGATGAACTAGTCGGCAATGGAGGTAAATATGCTGAACTATTTAATGTGCAAAGTCATTATTATAAAGAGGAAAACGTATGATGAGTGCAAATAAAAGAACATTTAAAGAAGAACTATGGCTTGTTTTGCAAGGATACAAGGTTCTGTTTAAAATTGATAAAAAGTTTCTATGGCTTCCTCTAATCAATGCCACAACAGATGCAATTTTCCCATTTGTGAATTTATATATGTCTGCCAGAATTCTGACAGAGCTGACAGAAAATAGAGATATGAAGGTTCTTGGTATAAACATAATAATAACCATACTGTTTAACATGGTGCTTTCCGTAATAGGACGCTATGTGAAAACAAAGGAAAACGTATATCTGGATGACTGGTGGAATAAGATTAATTTATTTTTTAACGACATCAATAATGATATGCAGTATGCACATATAGAAAACCCCGAAACACATATTTTGAGGGAAAAGATCCTTCAGGTTCAAAACACGGTGGGGGGAGGGCTTGCATCCCTTTATTGGAATATCAGTGTACTGGTACAAAGTTTGTTTACAATTATATTTTCTGTTTCACTTAGTATTAATATGTTTACATTAAGAGCAGCCGGTGACTTTACCGGTATCGCAGGCTTAATTAACTCACCCTACTCCGTCATTATTATTGTTGCGCTGATACTTGCCAATACCAGCATCAACATGATATGCAGCAAAAATGAGATGGTGAAGACAGGAAAAGCATTTGAAGATATGGCACAGACAAGCAGACTGGTAACCTATTATAGTGGGAGTATCTTTAATTTCACAGGGGCTATGGACATAAAAATATATAAACAGGCGCCGATTATATTGGAGCAAGTGAAAAAATGGGGTGAAAATGCACCGTATTTAAAAATTGCGGAAAAAATTACGTATAAATATAGGAACATAAAAACAGTTTTAAATGCAGCTGTCAACATAGTTATCTATATTTATGTCGCAATCAAAGCTTTTATCGGAGCATTTGGAATAGGTCAATTTTTACAATATACAGGCTGTATAAACAGGTTTGTTTACGGTGTGTCAGGTTTAATCTCCATCATTGGAGACTATAAACATAATAATGTATATTTGAAAGATATTATTGAATATATAAACATACCAAACGAGATGCACACAGGGTCATTATCTATTGAAAAGAAGAACAAAGAAGGCTATGAAATAGAATTTAAAAATGTTTCATTTCAGTACCCGACTGCAGAGGTGTATTCGCTAAAAAATGTATCGTTTAAAATTCAATATGGGGAAAAAATAGCGGTAGTGGGTCTGAATGGCAGTGGAAAAACAACTATGATAAAATTGCTGTGCCGGTTATATGACCCTACCGAAGGGGAAATTACTTTAAACGGAGTAAATATAAAAGAATATAGATACCAGGAGTATTTGAATCTTTTTTCCGTTGTTTTTCAGGACTTTAATTTGTTTTCATTTTCCCTTGGTCAGAATATAGCAACAGCAATGGAATATGATGCAAAGCGGGTAGAAAAGTGCCTAGAAGAAGCGGGTTTTATGGAAAGGTTTTATCATATGCCAAATGGATTGGAGACAGCATTATATAAGAATTTTGATAAGGATGGAGTCGATATATCAGGCGGGGAAGCGCAAAAATTAGCCCTAGCGAGGGCGCTATATAAGGATGCTCCATTCATTGTTCTGGATGAACCAACAGCTGCGCTAGACCCAATTGCAGAGTTTGAAATATATTCTAAATTCAATGAAATTTTAAGCAACAAGTCGGCTATATTTATCTCGCACCGGCTCTCTTCCTGTCGTTTTTGTGATAAAATATTTGTCTTTGATAATGGAAATCTTGTACAGCAGGGAAGCCATAATACCATGATAGAGGATAGGGATAGTAAGTATTATGAGTTATGGAATGCCCAGGCGCAGTATTACCAGTAACTGTACCGACACGAACTCTGGTATGACTTGAGGAGATAGTTGTAATGTTGATTTTTATTACATTGTAGCAGGGCAGGCTATTCTCTTTTTCAAGAAGGTTTTTCACCGACTGACTTGCTTTTGCAACAGGAACAGGCATTGGAGTTGCCTTATAGGAGTCCGATTCATTTTACGTAAAAGGTATGGTTTTCAAAATATGGATATAATTAGTCACAGGGGCTACTGGTGGCCGGATCGTACGCTGCAAAACACGGAAAAAGCGTTTGTGAAAGCAGCGCAAATGGGATTCGGGATCGAAACAGATCTGAGAGACCATAATAAACAGCTGGTTATTTCACACGATATCCCCGGCAAAAACGCAGCGAAAGCAACTGATTTATTTGCTGCAGTTGCAAAACATGATATACATTTAGCCCTGAATATAAAGGCAGACGGGCTTCATGCATATCTACAGACTATTTTGACCGATTACCCGGATCAAAAATACTTTGTTTTTGATATGTCGGTGCCGGATATGACTTCGTATTTACATATGGGATTTGATGTATATACAAGACAAAGTGACATAGAACCGCAGCCTGTTATAATAAATGATATACAAGGAGTGTGGATGGACGCTTTTTATGATTATAGCTGGATAACAGCAGACCGCATCAAGGAAAATATTTCCAGAGGTAAAAAAGTTTGCTTGGTATCTCCAGAACTGCACCAAATGCCGTACAGGGAGTTTTGGGCATTACTTAAAAAAGATCATAATATATGCGACCATGTGTCAATATGTACGGATTATCCCGAAGAAGCCAAATACTATTTTGGAGGAAATAAAAATGATTAAAGCAATAATATTCGATATGGACGGCGTTCTGATTCCCGCCAAAGACTGGCATTATCATGCTCTAAACCAAGCGCTTGTGCAAAGCGGGATTCCTTCAATTACACTGGAGAATCATCAAAAGATTTATGACGGATTACCCACCCGCGTCAAACTGCTAAAACTGGCAGAACATTATGGTATTTCACAAGCAAAGCAAGAAGAGATTAATGCACTCAAACAAAAATATCTGGAAACCTATATTGCAAACGAGTGTGTTGAGAATGCAGAGCATGTTCGGGCGTTAAGGATGTTAAAGAAGAAATACATATTGGCGCTTGCATCAAACAGTCTGCGGCATTCTATTGAAACAATGCTTGGGAAGGCCGGATTGCTCACCTATTTTGATGTTATTCTAAGCAACCAGGATGTAACGGAGCCGAAACCTTCACCAGAAATATATTGTAAAACAATGGATTTGCTTAATATAGCTGCAGATGAATGCTTAATACTTGAGGATAGTGCTTATGGGATCAGAGCCGCATATGCGTCTGGAGCCCACGTTATGGTGGTTCGTGATGTATGTGATGTTGTCTTGGAAAATATAGAAAAAGAAGTTCAATTGATTGCCGTGAGAGACGGACGGCAATTGGAGGAGGATTGTAATGAAGTTATATCAGCTAAATAATATGACTAAAGGATGGTTTGTAGGAGATTTTGAGCCTTCTGTCCTGCGTACAAAACATGTGGAAGTTGCTGTTAAATATTATTCAAAAGGCGACGCTGAAACATCACATCTCCATAAAATCGCTGATGAGGTCACTTTAGTCCTGAAAGGCGAAGTGAGTATGAACAGGACCAGATATTACGAGGGCGATATTATACATATAGAACCCGGAGAGTCAACGGATTTTGTGGCAATAACAGACAGCGCGACCGTTGTTGTAAAAATTCCGTCCTGTACAAATGATAAATATCATAATTTAGAAAGCGAGTAAGTAATTATGCTAAATATTGTGGTGCCTATGGCAGGACTGGGGAAAAGATTTACAGATGCAGGTTATGTCCTACCCAAACCTTTACTACCGGTCTATGGAAAAACAATGATTGAAAGAGTGGTCGAAAATATATATCCTTCTTGCATAGAGGTGCAGGTTATTTTCTTGTGCTTGAAGGAACATATACAAAATTATAACTGCGATGAAGTTTTGAAAGGAGTCGCTCCCGGATGCCAGGTACTGTCTGTGGATACACTGACACAAGGGGCAGCTTGTACAGTACTGTTGGCAGAGCACTTGATCGACAATAAAAACAGCTTAATGATTGTGAACAGCGATCAACTGATAGGAGCTGATATTAACGACTTTATCAGCAAAGCCTTAACCCAGGATATGGACGGTTATATTCTAACAATGAAGTCGAATCATCCCAAATGGTCGTATGTTGCTGTGGATGCGGAAGATTCTGTATATATGGTTCGTGAAAAAGAGGTAATTTCGGATGAGGCTACAGTTGGAATTTACTATTTTAAAAGCGGCAGGGATTTTATATTCTACGCAAAGCAAATGATAGAGAAAGGTATCCGGATAAACGGTGAATTCTATGTTGCCCCTGTATATAACGAGATGATTTTAGCATCAAAGGAAATTGGATATTATAATATCGGCGATGAGAAAAACGGTATGTTTGGTTTGGGAACCCCAGAGGATTATGAATATTTCCTTCAAAGTAATAAAGAAAATTTCTTTGTACAATAACGCCAGTTTTGCAGGATCATCTGATTACCTTTATCGATATGTTATTCGAGTTCAGAAGGCACGGAAAACATATCTTTCAGGCTTGCCTGATAATAAATAATTTTATCTAAGATGGAATAGGAGGTTGCCCTTTGGATAAATATAATAATGATACGATTGCGTATTTTCCTTTATCACAGCCACAGGAACGAATCTGGTATACGCAGAATATATATCCGGATTCTCCCATGTATTTTCTTGGTGGTTGGGTAGAGATTGACGGAATCATTGATTTTACCATATTGAAAAAAGCGATCCTTATGTTTATTAACGGCTATGACTCATTCAGTATACGTTTTAAATATGTAAAAAATGAAATTAAGCTTTATTTTTCAGATGTACAGTATGACTATGTAGATATGATAGAAATACCACAGAATGAATCAATAGAAGCTTTTATCCAGTCACGCATGCAAAAATATATTGGATCTGTAGTTTCATTGATTGATTCGCCTTTATTTAAAGTCGGCATGTTCAACAAGGGCAGAAAGTCCGGTTATATGCTGTTTGCCCATCATCTCATCTCAGATGGCTGGAGCATGCAGTTATTTACGAAAGGAATTCAAAATTATTATGAAAAGCTGTCTGCCTGTCCGAATGGTATGACGGATCATATGCCTGCGTATCAAGAATATTTATCAGAAGAAAAGGAATACTTGCTTAGCGAAAAGGCAACGGTAGATGGGACTTTTTGGCGTGGGCAATTTACCCCCGAAGATTTGATTGTGACAGATGGGTCAAATTTAAAAGGGGAAAGACAGAGCTTTCTTTTTTCAAAAAACGAAACAGATATTATCAATGAACTAATGAACAAATATCATTGTTCGCTAAATTCAGTGTTTATAGTTTTATATATGATTTTTCTTTATTTAGTCCGGAATCAAAATGAGAGTATAATCGGGAACCCAGTGCTGGGGAGAAGCAATAAAAAGCAGAGAGGTATATTTGGGATGTTTACCGGCACCATGCCCATTCGATGTAGAATAGATCCGTCAAAAACAGCTGGGGAGATGATGCAAATTATTTATCGGCAGACGCTGTCTTTTTTCAAGCATCAAAAATATCCATACAATCAACTTATACAATCGCTAAGAACAGACGGTAGGTATGGCGATGCACTTTTTGATGTTTGTATCAATACATACCATACGGAAATGGCAGGTGCTATTGGCGGTTATGCTTGTAGCACCCATGAGGTATATAATGGAGAGCAGCTATACGGGATGCAAATGATTATCCGGTGCTGGGATCGTCAAAAAAATATACAGATTGATGTGGATTATAAGGCTGTGGGGTATACGGACGAAATAGTCAACGGTATGGTAAATAGTATACGGACTATTTTACTACAGATACACCACAAACCTAATGAATGTATTGCAAATTTGTCGGCTATGGACGGGGATGAAGAAAAAAAACTGGTGTTGGATTTTAATGCTACGCAGACCATATATAAGAAAGCAACTGTCGTAGATTTATTGGAAGAACAAGTAAAAAAGAGCCCTGAAGCAACGGCGTTAGAAGGAAAAAATCGATCAGTTACGTATAAACAGTTTTGGGAACGGGTTCATATTTTGGCTTCTGAACTTGTGGATATGGGGATGTCGCGTGGAGATAAAGTTATTATTTTGGCGCATCACTCCGTTGAAATGGTGACTGCTGTGTATGCAGTATTGGTTGCTGGTGGCATATATATACCTATTGATCCGTCATATCCTAAGAAAAGAATACAATTAATCGCAAATCAGGTTCAGGCCTATTTAGTGATAACAGATACGCCCGACTTGGCGCTATGGCTCAATACCGGTTTGGTTATATCTTTGGGTGATGTGGACTGGTGTAAACATATTACATACAATAATGATGTAAAGCCATCGTGTGAAGACATTTCTTACATTATTTTTACTTCTGGTTCAAGTGGAACGCCAAAGGGGGTTGTCATCACGCATGATGCCTTATCAAATTATATACTATGGGCATCAGATCAGTATAATGTTGGCAGTCAGGATGTTTTTGCACTCTATACATCAATTTCGTTCGACTTAACTGTGACTTCCTTATTTGTTCCGTTAATCAGCGGAGGTAAAGTAAAAATATATCCGGCTGATAGATCAGATGCATTACTGGATATATTGAATGAAAATATTTGTACGGTCATCAAGCTGACTCCTGCCCATCTTATGATACTGGCCGAATCTTCATTGGAAGGTTCTGCCTTGCGGTGCCTAATTCTCGGAGGAGATAAGCTTCCGACTTCGGCTGCCAGTAAAGTGGAAAGAAAATTTGGTAAATTAATAGATCTGTATAATGAATATGGACCAACAGAAGCAACGGTCGGATGCATGATTTATAAATATAATGCGGATACAGATAATGGTGTAAGTGTACCCATTGGAAAACCTGTTGCGAATATGAAAATATATATTTTAAACGAAGGTTTAAGACCTGTCCCGGAAGGAGAAGTTGGTGAAATATATATTGCAGGTACAGGACTGGCTAAGGGATATTTCAATGACGATGTACTGACAAGCGAGAAATTTATATTTTGGAATAACCAAAGGGTTTACAAAACAGGAGATAACGCAAAATTCATAAGAAAGGATTGTATTGAATACATCGGCAGAAAAGATGAACAGGTTAAAATTAAAGGTTTTAGGATTGATCTTAATGAAGTAAAGCGAGCCATTTTAAGATTAAGTGGGGTAACAGGTGCAGAAGTTTGTATTCTAACTTCAGGAGCGGACACCCAGCAACTAGTGGCATATTTGGTATCCGATGTAGAGGAAAGTGCTGTCATAGAAGAGCTTCGTCAAATTTTGCCGAGATATATGATTCCGTCCGTATATATTTATCTAGATAAATTTCCTTTAACTTTGAATGGTAAAATAGACAGGAGGGCACTTCCAAATCCGGCGAAGGAAGTTACAATCAACGAACAATCATTAGATGAAGAACAGCAAATTCTTTTAAAGGTCATTGCAGAGGTTTTGAATTTTAAAAATCAGATATCATTACAAGATAATTTTATAAAACTAGGCGGGGATTCAATTAAAGCGATTTTATTATCCATGAGAATAAAGGAAAATAATTACGAACTGGCAGTAAAAGACATTTTGCAGGCTGAGAATTTTTTGCAGATAAGCCGTAAAATGAAGAAGCTTACTGATCGTGGACAGGCTTATCAATTGCATGGATTGGATATTCATCTTACGCCTATCCATCGGTGGTTTTTCAACCGTGATTTGATTAACAGGAATTATTATAATCACTGTATTTATTTTTCTGTAGATGACATAGTTCCATATAGTATGCTCTGTGAATGTATCCAGCAGATTTATGATGTGCATAATGAACTTAGGATTAATTATAGCGAAGACAAAGGTGTATTGTTTTACAATGATGATCACATAGCCAGATCTATTGCTGCAAAGTTGTATGATTTTACTGCAGATACAGTGGATAAAGCATATGAGCAGATGCATGTCAGTATACGCGATAATGAACTGAATTTTGATATTTCATCTTCGCTTTTGTTTTGTTGCATGTATTTTAAATTTCCAAACCATCAAAATATATTGGTTTTTCTGTCACATCATCTTCTGGTTGATGGGGTATCTTGGCAAATAATTATAAGAGATATGGAATATCTGTTGGCTGGCAAAGTTGCAGGTCAAAAGCCAGTTTTACAGGTGCCACTCTGCTCATATCAGGAATGGGCTTTGAATGGTATGCGTTCTGTTGAATATTTTAAAGGAGAAACAGAATATTGGAGAAACATTCAGTTTGAAATAAAGCAGTTGTGTGCATCTATTCTACTTCCCGTACCCACAAATACATCTAGCAGTATGATGTCGTTAGATTCAAGCGAGACAACCTTATTGACGAGGGAAGCAAATATACCGTACCAGACAAATGAAAAGGAGTTGATTTTGACTTCTTTAATTGCCGGGCTCCGGGATTGGAATAGAGATATACCGCTGTGTTTCGAAGTTGAAATAATGGGACGGGAAGATGGGGGAAAGGAGTTAGATGTAACTAGAACCTTAGGATGGTTTACAGCGATGTTTCCCATTTGTGTGAAAAATTTTCCGCCGGACATTAGCGATCGCCTTATTCAAACTAAAAAAGTGCTTAGAGATGTACCAGGTAATGGTGTTCATTATGGTTTGTTAAGATATGAAAAAAAAGCGTTGGAGAATATACCAAGTGAGTATTTAATTCGATATAATTATCTTGGGAATTTAGATTATGTTGACACAAATAAATATCTGAACTTAAATGATTTTGAGTTCAGATGCGATCCGAATGAAAAAACAGACTGCTTAATTGAATGTGATGCATTTATAATTAAAGAAAGCTTCCAAATAAGGCTTAGAAGTTCATATTATACAAAAAACCAGTTGGATGATTTAAACGAAGCAATTAAAACACAATTGATAAAAATTATACATCATTGTGTAAAAGAGAAAGAAATACATTACATTCCATCGGATTTTAGTAATATTGATATTTCTCAGGAAGATTTGGATATCTTGAGTCATTTGTAAACAAATAAAACTATTGGTGTCGGTATAAATATTTTGATACATGAGATCGATAGTAATTAGTTATACACTTGATTGGAAAGGATAGACATGTTTATATTAGAAATGCATCAAATAAAAAAATGGTATGGTGAACGATTAATATTAGACATTCCTAGTTTAGAAGTAAATCGTGGTGACCACATCGGGATTATCGGTTTAAACGGTAGCGGAAAAAGTACGTTGCTTAACATTATGAAACAAGATGAAATTCCTGATGAAGGTCAGGTAAAACAAAAAGATTTATTGATCTCCTATATTCGCCAAATCGATGATTCGGTAAAACCGATGTGTAATATAATCGCGAGAGAACTTGATGTCATCAAATCTATAGATAGTCCTTGCTACAGCGGTGGAGAAAAGACAAAACTAAAAATTGCTCAGGCATTAGAAAAACAAACTGATTTACTGCTGGCCGATGAACCAACAGCCAATCTGGATTTCGAAAGTAAACAAAAAGTATACAATTTTATTGTGAGCGTACCAACTTTTGTCGTTGTAAGCCACGATAGAGAATTTCTAAATTTATGTTCGTATATTTGGGAACTCAAAAACGCCAAAATTCACGTTTTCAAAGGCAATTATGAAAATTATGTTTACCAAAGTAAGCTTTTAAAAGACCAGGAGGTGAAAAATACGAAATCTATAGTCAAGAAAAAAACGATTGATAAAAGTAGTTCAGCAAAAGAAACAGTTAGCTGAAAAAATTCGGATAAAACCAATAAACAAAACAAAAGTTTATAGGGATTCTGGTTCTGCCCGGTCAAAAAGTACCCAGCAAAAAAATATGCAATCGTCAGCGCTAGCAACAATATCAAGAATCAATCAACTTGAAAAAATCGAAAAACCAAAGGACGATAAGACTATTAAAATCGATTTTAATTTGACGGATCCTCCCCAAAACAAAATTATAATAGAATGCAAAAATTTACATTATGGTTTTCAGGAGAGAACGATGTTTTTCAATGCTGGTTTTATAATTGAAAACAGTAAGAAATATGCTCTTTACGGTAAAAACGGCACAGGAAAAACAACATTATTAAATCTTATATATGAGCGACATCCATCAATTTATATGGTTCCAAAAGCACGTCTCGGTTATTTTAGGCAAAATTACGAAAATATAGATTATAAAAAAACTGTATTGGAAAATGTAAGTTCAACCAGTGTCCAAAATCAACAAACACAAAGAACAGTCCTAGCAAGACTCGGATTTAGCAATCTGGATATCCATAAAAAGGCCATCGTATTGAGTGGAGGCGAAAGAGTCAAATTATCGCTTGCGAAATTAATTACATCAGATGCCAATGTACTTTTGCTTGATGAGCCAACAAACTATCTGGATATATTTTCGGTTGTGATACTTCAAAATTGTTTAAAAGAATTTCAAGGGACCGTTGTTTTTGCAACTCATGATCATGTTTTAATTAATGCTGTAGCTGATTATAAATTGATCATTCATGAAAACAAAATTATTACTGAGCCAATAGGGTAATGAAAACAATATTCAAGAAAGATGACAATATTGGCAAATACTATTATATTTTCTGAAATAAATAAAAAAATGAATAACCAAATTAAGAAATACTTAGATATAATTTAAATGATTATATACGAAAGGCTGCTTTTATAAACCCATAATAAAAGCTTATCTTTTAAAATCAATTGCAGCCAATATATCGATAATTTCATGACCATGACGAATGGAGAAAAAATGTTTAATGCAATCATTGATAATGATACATTCCAAGAATTATATATAACTAAAAGTATAAATACAAAACTATCATTGATAAGCAATTATGATAGTGCTTGCATATTTAAAAAATCGTCTGATGTGGTAAGCGTCGGAGTTGGAACTATTAATTGTATAAAAATTCTTTATATCCGACTTAATAAGCAATTCAAAATGGGTACAATCGGTGTTGCTGAAGGTGAGAAGATTGCTTTGGCATTAGAATATGCCACGAAAAAGAAATTACCTATTGTTGCTGTGGTTGCATCAGGCGGTATCCGAGTTCAGGAAAGCACCCTGGCATTAATGCAGATGATAAAAATGACGAGTGCAGTAAAACAACATAGCGACAAAGGACTATTATTTATATCAATAGTAACAAATCCAACATTGGGCGGAGCAAGCGCCAGTTTTGTATCATTGGCAGATATCATCATAGCGGAAAAAGGCGCAACATACGGATTTTCGGGCAAGCGAATTATTGAGGATACTACGAATGAGCAGTTACCGGATGATTTTCAAACAGCCGAATATGCAAAGAGACATGGTATGGTGGATATTGTTGCGGATAAAGATGAGATAAAATCTTTAATAGGAAAACTGTTACGATTACATAAGAGATAGGTGCGGTTTATGGATCATTCCGTTTCAACACAAATGAATATCTTGAAAAATAAAGACCGTCCTAATTCGGCCATTTATATAGATTACATTTTTACGGATTTTATTGAGCTTAGTGGTGACAGGTTGTTTGGAGATGATCCCGCAATTATTGGCGGTGTTGCATTGCTTGATAACTATCCCGTTACAGTTATTGGTCAATTGCGAGGACAAAATATAGATGAACAAATAAAATATAATTTTTCAATGACACATCCCGAAGGATTCCGAAAGTCATTACGCTTGATGAAGCAAGCTGAAAAATTCAAAAGACCTATCATTTGCTTTATAGACACTATAGGCGCATATCCGGGGAAACAGGCCGAAGAACGGGGACAAGCTTCCGCTATCGCAAATAATCTGATGGAAATGATGACTTTAAAAGTACCTATTATTTCAGTCCTCATAGGCTACGGTGGAAGCGGTGGCGCATTAGCTTTATGTGTCGCGGATCGTATTGCTATTCTTGAGAATGCGGTATTGAGCGTTATCTCCCCAAAAGCTTGTGCTGAAATCTTATGGAAAGACACCGGTAGAGAAACCGAAGCCGTTGAGCTATTGAAAATGACATCAAAAGATTTATTTGAACAAGTAATAGTGGATTCCATTATACCTGAACCCTGTGGCGGAGCGCAGGCCGATGTGACAGAAATGGCCTCACGTATTAAGAACTATCTCATTTGTGAGATACATACTTTAAGCAAATTACATCCTTCAAAGTTAGTTAAACAGCGGTGTCAAAGGTTTAGGAGTATCGGACAGAAAGGATAATAGAATTGGGAAATAAAACGCCATCAGTATTTGGTGGTCAAGGTTCTCAATTTACAAGAATGGAGAAAAGTATATACGAGTCTTCTGCAAAAGCCAGAGCAGTATTTGAATTGGCATCATCCGTTGTCGGATACGATGTCGATAGGATGTGCTTGGAAGCACTGCAGAAAGAATTGAACAAAACAATTTATTGTCAGATATGTACTTTGACTGTGGAATTAGCGATCTATGAGATATTTAAAGAAAAAAACATTCCCTTTCATGCTGTCGCTGAATTTTCATTGGGAGAATATGCCGCTTTAATTGCGGCTGCCGGCGTATTTTACATGAGACGATTTAGATGCGTCATTGGAAACGACAGATATTATGGACAATTTTAAGGAGTATTTTTCAAAATGATGAACGTAAAAATTGTATTTTTGGAAATATCATCAGATTCTGCTATTGACGGTTTAATAAAATTGGTTTCTATCGAAAAGCAGGAAAAGATAAAAAGATTTCGGTTCGATATTGACCGTAAGCTTTGTTTATACTCTGAACTGTTAGTCCGATATCATGCGTGTCAAGAATTAAGTTTGTCAAACAAAGAAATTGTATTTGGCAAAAGCAAAAATGGAAAGCCCTTTCTCCTTGATTATCCGAAATTTTATTTCAACATCTCTCATACCCGAAACGCGATTGCTATAGCTTTTTCGAATAGTGCAATCGGCATTGACATTGAATCAATAAAACCGATTGACTTAGCGATTGCCAAGCGCTTTTTCACATCTTTCGAGCAGAAATATATAATCTCACACGATAATCCGGATTATGCATTCTATAAAGTTTGGACAAAAAAAGAAGCTTATATAAAACACATAGGTACTGGTTTATCAACGCCACTGAATTCCTTTAATGTATTGGATGATAGTTTGGGGACTATGATGTATACATTTTCAGTGGAACAATATATTATTTCAATTTGCTGCAATGGTCTTATAAAGTTTAAACCGATCATTTCAACTATAGCTGAAGATGAGTTGCACTTGTTATTTAATGAAATAACATAAAACAGCATTTTGCTGTAATACGGTTTTGAGGAGAGAAATTCAAATGGAGCTTAAAGATAAAATTAAGGAAATATCTCAATTAATGAGAGATAACGGAATAAAGATATTGGAAGTAAAAAATCAGGAGGAAGAAATAAAAATTGAACAGTTTCCTTTTGAAGCGGAGGTGAAAAGCAGCTTATCCCCGCCTGATGACTACGATATTTCTGCACCTATAATGGGTCTTGGATACACGAAGCCTTCCGATGAGGCGAAACCTTTTGCCTCGGTTGGCAACAAGGTGAAAAAAGGCGGTGTGCTATGCGTGATTGAGGCGATGAAAGTCATGAATGAGATCGTTTCCAAAAACAATTGCGAAATCTATGAAGTGTGTTTTGAAAGCGGCAAGATAGTCGAGTTCGGACAGCATTGTTTAAAATAAAAAGGATAGATGAATCTGATGTTCTCTAAATGATTAATTGCCAACCTGGGTGAAATCGCGGTTCGGGCTATAAACGAATGCAAGTGTATGGGGATAAAAACTGTTGAGATATGTTCTGATATAGAGCGAAACGCATTACATATTCCGTTTTTAATTGGTGACTTCTTGAAGATAGTTTTAGCGGCACTTTATCAAAAAGATTGAGGGTGATAAAATTGAAACACTTTACTATAAGCGGAAATATACCGCCTTAATAAAACTGTGCAAACACAAAATTTCACCTTCGAAGGTAGAAGAGTAAACGAAAGATGATGAAGGAAGGGTCTATAGAAATTCCGGAACATCTACTGCGAACACAGCATTTTCGCTATCCGTAAAAATCTTGGTATAACTTACCTCATAGACGGACACATTAAAAGAAAAAATTTCGTTTATGGAACTCAATAACAAAATACTTGAGGAATATTTCAGCTATCTGACCGTGATAAAGGCGCGGTCGCCGCACACTACATCGGAGTTTCGCGTTGATCTCCGGCTGCTGTTTAAATTTGTTTATAAGCGTAGAAAACCATCAACGACTCCCCCGCATGACTGTTCGTTCGCAGATATCAAGTTTATAAAATCAATCACGCTCGATGATATGTATGCCTTCGTTTCTTATTTGCAGAAAGAACGCAACTGCTCCGTTGCGACTTGTGGATGCAAAATCATATCCATCCGACAGTTTTGGAAATATCTCAAAACCAAAGCGCACCTGATTGATAACAACATTACCGAAGAACTGGAAGTCCCGAAACAAGCGAAACGGATACCCAAATATTTGAACTTGGAAGATTCTATACGCCTTTTGATGAGTGTTGAGGATTCACCGCGCAACTACTGTATTGTTACCCTGTTTCTAAATTGCGCCCTGCGTTTAGCCGAACTTACAAATTTGAATGTGGAACAGATTAGCGCCCAATCCGTGACCGTAATCGGCAAAGGCGACAAGGAAAGGCAAATCTACCTGACGCCGGCAGCTAAAAACGCGGTGAACGCATGGCTAATTGATCGTAACAACTATAACCCCCAAGATAATGCGCTTTTCATCAGCAACAGAGGGGTTCGTCTCACAACACGAGCGATCCAGATCGTTATCAAAAACGCGGTTGAAGCTGCCGGATTATCTAAAGATATTACACCCCATACCGCGGCAACTTTGTTGTACAAGCATGGGCATGTGGATATCAGAGCGTTAAAAGAAATCCTGGGCCATGAATCTTTGAATACGACCCAGATTTATACCCACCTTGATGACCATCAACTTCAAACAGCAGTCAATACAAACCCGCTGGCCGGAATGGTAAATCGAAGGCAGCAAGTCTAATAAAAACTGAAATATGAGGGATTAGAAATGATTCACAAACCGCCTTAACCAACTGCGAAAACGCCCATTTTCACATTTTCGCCAGACTGACAGTGTAATAATATATTTCATCTACTGGTAATTTTATGAGAAG
>CAYPLH010000031.1:0-44098 GCA_964411505.1 uncultured Clostridiaceae bacterium
GCCTTCAACTAAATACTGTTTTATAGTTATACTAACAAACAGTGAATATTCTTTTTACGGACTACATATGCGTTCGACAATATTCGACAAAATTGGGGTTGAACCCGGTACCTTTGCGAGGGAGAGCTGCGACTGAGCTTCTCACTTCCCAATGTATTGTTTACCGAACTGGGATGGTAGAGAAGTGTTAAAAAATTCAATCAAAAAAGCAGACTGAAATCTTTGGCTTCAATCTGCTTCATACACTTAATAAATATAAAAAATGTCCTCAATTAAAAATCAGTTCACCGTCAATACAATCAATTTCAATTGTTTGCTCAGCTTGATACCTGCCTTTAAGACAAAGCTCTGCAAGCTTATCTTCGATAAACCGTTGAATTGTTCTTCTTAGCGGTCTTGCTCCATACCTAATATCATATCCCTTTTCAAGTATGAAATCCTTTGCAGCCTGGCTTACTTTCAAACTAAACCCTTTTTCATGAACCGCATCAAATACTTCCTTCAACATCAAGTCTACAATTTGTTCAAGCTCATTTCGGGATAGTTCATTAAATACAATGATTTCATCAATCCTGTTTAAGAACTCAGGTCTGAATATTTCTTTGAGCACATCCATAATTCTGCTTTTGTGTGCATTGCTTTCATTATTTGAAAAGCCTATGGAATTTGCTTTAAGACTTGTTCCCGCATTTGATGTCATTATAATAACAGTATTTTCAAAATTAACAACCTTGCCATGGCTATCAGTTAAGCGCCCGTCTTCAAGAATCTGAAGCAGCATATTAAACACATCAGGATGCGCTTTTTCTATCTCATCAAGAAGTATAACAGAATAAGGCTTTCTTCTTACCCTCTCGGACAATTGCCCTCCATCATCATATCCCACATATCCCGGAGGTGCTCCAATCAATTTGGAAACAGTATGCTTTTCCATATATTCAGACATATCAAGACGAATTAGTGCATCTTCACTTCCAAACAGTTCACCAGCAAGCGTTTTTACAAGTTCTGTTTTTCCAACTCCGGTCGGTCCTATGAAAATAAAAGACGCCGGCTTTTTCTTCTTCTGGAAACCTGCACGGTTTCGCATAATTGCTTTGGATAAGCTTTTCACAGCATCATCTTGACCTACTACCCTTTTGTGCAATCTTTCATCAAGATTCAAAAGTTTTTCGGCTTCAATTTCAGTTATCTTCTGAACGGGTATTTTTGTCCAAGCCTCAACAACATAAGCTACATCATCTAATGTGATTTCAATATCTTGATTTTTTTCCTCAAGCTTGGAAATGTTTTCGATAAGCTTGCATTCACGCACCTTCAAATCCGCAGCTTTTTGATAGTCCTCAATTGAGTCTGCAGAAATCGCATTCTCCTTTTCTTCCTGCACCTGTTCCAGTTCCATCCGTAGCGCTTCAAGCTCAACTAAACCCTTATGCTTAAGGTTTACTCTGGAACCTGCCTCATCTATTACATCAATTGCCTTGTCAGGTAAAAACCTGTCAGTAATATACCTCTCAGATAACATCACAGCTGAGCAAATCACTTCATCAGGTATTTTTACTGTATGGTACTCTTCATAATAATGTCTAATACCCTTCAGAATTTCTATAGATTCCTCTATTGTTGGCTCATCCACCAAAACCGGCTGGAATCTTCTTTCAAGTGCAGAGTCCTTCTCTATATATTTTCTATATTCATTTAGTGTTGTAGAGCCAATGACCTGAATGTATCCTCTGGAAAGTGCAGGCTTTAGTATATTAGCTGCGTTCATAGCGCCTTCGGCTTCCCCTGCTCCCATAATATTATGAAGCTCATCAATTATCAAAATTACGTTGCCCATAGTAGAGGCTTCTTCAATTATTCCTTTCATGCGACTCTCAAATTGTCCCCTAAATTGTGTTCCTGCTACTACTGATGTCAGATCTAAAAGGTATACATCTGTATTAAAGAGCTTGGCCGGAACTTGTTTTTCTACTATTCTTACTGCTAAACCTTCAGCTATGGCTGTTTTGCCAACCCCCGGCTCTCCTATTAGCACTGGATTGTTTTTTGTCCTTCTATTCAGAATCTGAATAACCCTATCTATTTCCCTATGTCTTCCTATGACACGATCCAGACCATCCTCTTTTGCCAGTTGTGTAAGATTGGTGCCATAAAGATCAAGATACTTCTTTTTTCTACTTCTCTTTTGTGTTTTGGTCTTGGTGCTGCTACGGCTATTGTCTTTATCCGAACCGGGTAGCTCTTTTTTATTATTATCTTGCCCTCTACCATGATCATCATTTTTTTTCGAAAAAGCACTATTAATAAAATTAAATAACAGATTATTGGGGTTTATTCCATTTTTATTATCTATATCATTATCAAAATTACTTGTTTCTAAATTTTCGAATAAGCCACTCATCTGTTTATTAAGACTATCAAGATCCTCATCACTCATACCTGTTTGGTCAATAATCTGATTAACTGGCTGAATACCCTGCTTTTTTGCGCAAGACAGACACAAACCCTCTTGGCTTTGTTCACCATTCGCAATTTTTGTAATAAATACAACTGCATAATTCTCTTTACACACCGAACACATTATCATCTTGTCATCTCCAATCTGCCGACCACCGTAGTACAACCTATATATGAATAATAATCATTCTACTGTAAAAACTTACACTTTGATTATAGCATATTTATTAATCATGGTCTAAACAATTATTATCCATTTTCCATGCACTTCAATCAGTTTTATTATTTGTAGATGACCATTCAGGTAGCGCACTTAATGTGCAATTGGCTCTGTTTTGCTACACATATATAAATATAAATTTCCTTTACACTACCTGATCAGTCATGTAAGTGCCGTCTAAGACCTGTTTTAAAAACATTCCGGTATAGGATTTTTCATTATCTGCCACCTGCTCAGGTATTCCTTCAGCAACTATATATCCACCTTTATTGCCTCCCTCAGGACCAAGGTCGATAATGTAATCAGCTGTTTTTATGACATCAAGATTATGCTCAATAACCACAACTGTATTTCCGGAATCTACTAGCCTCTGCAAGATATTAATCAACTTGTGAACATCAGCTATGTGAAGTCCAGTAGTTGGTTCATCCAGTAAATACATTGTTCTTCCAGTGCTCCTTTTAGAAAGCTCTGTAGCCAGCTTAACGCGCTGAGCTTCACCTCCTGAGAGTGTGGTGGAAGACTGACCTAGCTTTATATATCCAAGACCTACATCATATAACGTTTCCAACTTATTTTTGATTCTCGGTATGTTTTTGAAAAACTCTAGAGCATCCTCTACAGTCATGTCAAGAACATCAGCTATGCTTTTTCCTTTATATTTTGCTTCTAAAGTTTCACGGTTGTATCTTTTCCCATTGCATACTTCACAAGGTACAAAGACATCCGGAAGAAAATGCATTTCGATTTTAATAATACCGTCGCCCCTACACGCTTCGCATCTACCGCCCTTTACGTTAAAACTGAAACGTCCGGGTTTGTATCCCCTCATTTTAGCTTCTACGGTATTTGAATAAACCTCTCTTATCAAGTCAAATACCCCGGTATAAGTAGCTGGATTTGACCTTGGTGTTCTCCCAATGGGCGACTGATCTATATCAATTACTTTATCAAGATGCTCAAGTCCGGTCATTCCACTGTGTTCTCCTGCATGGCATCTTGCACGATTCAATTCGGATGCTAGCTTTTTATATAAAATTTCCCTCACCAATGAACTCTTGCCAGACCCCGAAACTCCGGTCACACAAGTAAATACGCCAAGCGGAAACCTTGCAGTGATGTTCTTTAAATTATTTTCCCTAGCACCTATGACTTCAAGCCATTTGCCATTAGGTTTTCTCCTTGTATCCGGCACCTCAATCTTGCGCTTTTCGCTAAGATAAAGCCCAGTCAGGGAATTGGCATTTGCTTTAATGTCTTCAACCGCTCCTGTTGCTACAATCTGACCACCATGTATACCCGGACCTGGTCCCATATCAATAATGTAGTCGGCAGCATACATAGTATCCTGATCATGTTCAACAACTATTAGCGAATTACCTAAATCTCTTAATTTCTTTAATGTGCCAAGGAGTTTTTTATTGTCTCTTTGGTGAAGTCCTATACTCGGCTCATCGAGAATATAAATCACCCCCATAAGCCCCGAACCAATCTGTGTTGCAAGCCTTATCCTTTGAGCTTCTCCCCCGGATAAAGTAGCTGCCGCCCTTGATAGTGTAAGATAATCCAAACCTACATCCATAAGAAAATCAATTCGACCTTTAATTTCCTTCAATACCTGATCCGCTATTAACTGCTGCCTTGGTGTTATGCTTAGTTCATTAAAAAAACTCTTTATTTCTACTATAGGCAAACATGATAATTCATATAAGTTGATGCCACCTACCGTCACCGCTAGGCTTTCTTTCTTTAACCTGGCTCCTTTGCAGTCAGGACAGGAATTGTTCCCCATAAAGCTTTCATAATAGCGTTTTTGACTTTCGGACTGTGTTTCCATATATCTTCTTTGGGCAATATTAATTACTCCTTCAAAAGCTGCCATAAACGAGCCGCTACCATAGTTACGGTCATAATCAACCTTTATCTTTTTACCTTTAGTGCCATATAATATTATATCAACAATACTGGTAGGAAGCTTTTCTATTGGAGTATCAAGGTCGAACCCATAATGCTTTGAAAGAGCATCAAAAAACATTCTTGAGCCGGCATTCTCTTTTTCAAGGTTCCAGCCACCCAGTTTTACGGCACCTTCAGTTAACGAAAGCGATTTGTCTGGCATAACAAGACTTTCATCCAGTTTTAGAAGAGTGCCAAGACCACTGCATGTTAGACATGCTCCATAGGGATTGTTAAAGGAAAACATTCTGGGAGAAAACTCTTCAACGCTAATTCCACAATCAACACATGCAAAATTCTGGCTGAATAAAAGCTCCTCTTCTCCTAATACATCAATTAATGCAAGGCCGCTACTCAGGCTTAAAACAGTCTCAAGGGAATCGCCAAGCCGGTTTTGGATATCCGGTCTTATTATCAACCTGTCAACTACAATATCAATATTATGCTTTTTGTTTTTATCAAGCTTGATTTCTTCACCTATATCATAAATCGAGCCATCAACTCTTACACGCACATAACCGCTTTTCCTTATGTCGTCCAAGAGTTTGCTGTATTCTCCTTTTCGTCCTCTTACAACAGGTGCTAAAAGTTGAATTCTTGTTCCCTCTTCTAAAGACATAATCTGGTCCACCATTTGATCTACTGTCTGTTGGGAAATCTCCTTGCCGCAAATATAGCAATGAGGGGTACCTATTCTGGCATAAAGGAGTCTAAGGTAATCATGGATTTCTGTTATCGTTCCTACGGTAGACCTTGGGTTTTTGCTTGTTGTTTTCTGATCAATTGAAATAGCCGGTGATAATCCTTCAATGTAGTCAACTCGAGGTTTTTCCATCTGACCCAAAAATTGTCTGGCATATGAAGACAAAGATTCCATATATCGTCTCTGACCTTCTGCATATATAGTATCAAAGGCGAGAGTCGATTTGCCTGAACCACTGATTCCGGTTATAACCACAAGCTTGTCCCTTGGTATTTCAATATCTACATTCTTCAAGTTATGTTCTTTTGCACCTTTAATGCATATATTTTCTCTTATCATTAATACACCTGCTTCTATCTATTATTAGATTGACTACTTCAAGTATTTCTCTAACTCAATTATTTTATCTCTCAATTTTGCTGCTTTTTCAAATTGAAGATCCCTTGCTGCAGTTTTCATTTTGTCTCTGAGATCTACAATGAGCTCAGTTATCTCTCCAATGTTCATTACCTCTTTATTTATTTCAACGGTATATTTTTCTTGCTCTTCAGCTACTTTTGTAGCTTCTATAACATCCCTTACACCTTTGCTTATTGACTTTGGAGTAATATTGTGTTTGATGTTGTAATCCATCTGAATGGATCTTCTTCGATTTGTTTCATCAATAGCTCTGCGCATGGAGTTAGTTACAAGATCTGCGTACATTATTACCTTTCCTTCAACATTCCTTGCAGCTCGTCCAATTGTCTGTATAAGTGACGTTTCAGAACGCAAAAAGCCTTCCTTGTCTGCATCCAGTATAGCTACAAGAGAAACTTCAGGTAAATCCAAGCCCTCTCGTAGCAAGTTTATACCTACAAGTACATCGAAAACACCAAGCCTTAAATCCCTTATAATTTCCATTCGCTCCAAGGTATCAACATCCGAATGTAGATACCTTACTTTTATGTCAAGATCATTAAGATAATCTGTAAGATCCTCAGCCATCTTCTTTGTAAGAGTAGTAACAAGAACCCGGTGCTTTTTCTGTATTCTTTGGTTTATTTCTCCTATAAGATCATCAACCTGCCCCGTTACCGGTTTTACCACTATCTCCGGATCAATAAGTCCTGTCGGGCGTAAAATCTGCTCAACTATTACTGCGGAATTCTCCCTTTCATATTTGCTCGGTGTAGCACTGACAAATACTACCTGGTTGAGCCTAGTTTCAAACTCTTCAAATGTCAAAGGTCTATTGTCAAAAGCTGAAGGTAGCCTGAATCCATACTCGACAAGCGATTCCTTCCTGGATCTGTCTCCTTTATACATGGCACCTATCTGTGGGACGGTTACATGAGATTCGTCAATTATCATAAGATAATCCTTTGGGAAATAGTCAAGAAGTGTATAAGGCGCACTACCCGCTGCTCTTCCGCTTATGTGTCTTGAATAATTTTCTATACCCTGGCAAAAGCCTATCTCTCTCATCATCTCAAGATCGTATCTTGTCCTTTGCTCAAGCCTTTGGTATTCGAGAAGCTTATTGTTGTCTTTTAAAAGCTTGAGATGTTCCTTTAGCTCCTTTTCAATGCTCACAACTGCACCTTCCATTTTCTCGCTTGTAGTTGCATAGTGAGATGCTGGGAAAACCGCAATATGATTTCTGGTTCCTTTTATCTCTCCGGTCAGTGAATCTACTTCAGTTATTCTGTCAATTTCATCTCCAAAAAACTCCACCCTTAAAACTCCACCCGAAGAAGATGACGGATATATTTCAAGAACATCACCTCTTACACGAAAAGTACCTCTGCGAAAATCAATTTCATTTCTGGTATAGTGCATATCAACCAGCTTATAAATTACCTCGTCCCGGTCCCTCACCATACCAGGTCGTAGCGAGAGCATTAACTCAGTGTAATCTTCAGGATCACCCAAACCATAAATACAGGAAACACTGGCCACAACAATTACATTTCGAGTCTCAAACAGCGCTGCTGTAGCAGCGTGCCTTAACTTATCTATTTCATCGTTTATTGATGAGTCCTTTTCGATATAGGTATCTGTCCTTGGTATATAGGCTTCAGGTTGGTAGTAGTCATAATAACTCACAAAGTATTCCACTGCACTATCAGGGAAGAACTCTCTAAATTCACTGCAAAGCTGGGCAGCTAGCGTTTTGTTGTGCGCAATTACAAGTGTAGGCCGTTGCACTCTTTCTATTACATTAGCCATGGTAAAAGTTTTCCCTGACCCAGTTACTCCTAGGAGAGTCTGAAATCTGTTACCACGGTTTATACTTTTACATAGCTCGTCTACTGCCTCGGGCTGGTCACCATCAAGTCTATAATCAGAAACTATTTTAAACTCGTCCAAAAATTATCACCTGTCTAACATCTAATAAAACTTCGCTTGTAATATAATTATCACCCAAAATGCCAGTTTATCAACTTGCCTTTTGAACAATCATAATTTTTATATGCGATATATTTCTATAAAATTATACCACATTGAAATCAGATGTCAAACATATGTTTGCATAGTAATATTTGGACATAAAAACCGGCAGGGAGCGTGTGTTTAAAGCCCTGCCGGATATTCCCTGTAAAGCCAACAGCCTAAAGCTACTGCATTCTATCAAGGAGCAAGCATCTTTCCATATTGCCAGCCTTACCAACTTTTCAACTTCCAACTTTCCAACTTTCCAACTAAAATATACTCATCTGCTGCGGTTTTAATTTATCCTCGTCTCTTAAGTAACGCCCCACTGCAGGTATATTCTTAGTCCGATAGTAGTCAAGATCCAAAAGCCCCGATTCTTCCACTGGTAAAATCTTTGCCACATAGCTTCCTTTTTTAGAGGATAACACTTGTACACCTTGGGAACCTCTTGTGGTCTTTGAGCTTATCTTTGAAGTATCAAATACAAGAACCTTGTTAATATTACTTACCGCAACCAGTTCAATGTCTTCACAAAGATACATCATGCTTACCAGTTTGGATTTATTAGAATAAGCATTTGCAAGCTTCTTCCTGTTTGTTTTTGTTGCATAGCTTTCAAGATCAACTTTAGCTGCTTTTCCATTCTCATAAAAGAACATCATATTTCCTTTGAAATCTTCAGTTGCAGTAACATATATAATATTCTCGCCTTCTTCAAGCTCTAGAAGATTGGCAAGATAATCCCCTAAGCTGCTGGCTTTGCAGTCGCTTACTTCATAAACTTTCATCTTATAAACGGTATGCTTATTGGAAAACAGGAGAAGCTCGGCTTTGTTGTTTGTCTCTATTTCCTGTATTATAAGGTCATCATCCTTAAGCTTATGCTCTGGATTGGTTCTTAAAGAGGTCAAAGGAATTTTCTTAAGATAATTTTGTTTTGTGAAGAAAATTTTAAGATTGTAATCTTCAATAAAATCTTCCTCTGTAAACGTCTCGATATGATCTTCACGCACAATTTCAGTGCATCTGGGAACACCATACTTTTTGGAAATCTCCCTAAGCTCTCTGGTTATTACATCCTTTATCCTTTTCTCATTGCCATGAAGATCCTTCAGATCTTCAATTTCTTTCCTCAAATCATCAACTTCACTTATTCTATTTAAAATATATTCTCTGTTAAGATTGCGCAGCTTTATCTCAGCAATAAACTCTGCCTGAATGCAGTCAATATCAAAACCTCTCATCAGATTTGGAACTACTTCGGTGTCTTGCTCGGTACTCCTTACAATCTTTATAGCCTTATCTATATCTAGCAGAATCTTCTTAAGTCCAACCAACAAATGAAGCTTATCAGACTTCTTTTCAATATCATAGGCTGTTTTCTTTTTAATGCATTGTATACGAAAATTAAGCCATGCTTGCATTATTTCCTTGATTCCCATTACTTTGGGACGACCATCAACCAGAATATTAAAATTACAACTGAAACTATCCTCAAGGGGAGTAAGCTTAAATAGCTTCATCATAAGAGCTTCCGGATCCGAATTCCTTTTCAGATCAAAGGTTATTCGAAGACCCTTAAGGTCAGTTTCATCTCTAACATCATTTATTTCCTTTATTTTTCCAGACTTAACCAAACCGATTGTCGAATCAATAATAGCTTCGATAGTCGTTGAGTATGGAATTTCATAAACTTCAATACAATTATTTTCTTTATCATACTTATATTTTGCTCTTAACTTGAAGCTACCCCTACCAGTTTTATATATAGATCTTACTTGCGACTTATTGTAAATAAGCTGTCCTCCTGTAGAAAAATCGGGTGCTTTTAAAAAGCGATCCACATCTACAAATTCATCCTTTATAAATTGAATTGTTGTCTCACATACCTCTGACAAGTTAAAGCTGCAAATATTACTTGCCATTCCGACAGCAATTCCCTGGTTTGCATTAACCAGTACATTGGGATAAGTGGTTGGTAAAAGAGTAGGTTCCTTCATTGTACCATCATAATTATCAATGAACTCTACAGCGTTCTTATCCAATTCCTTGAAAAGCTCATCACAGATTTTATCCAGCTTTACCTCTGTATACCTAGGAGCTGCAAATCTCATATCCTTTGAATAGCTCTTTCCAAAGTTTCCCTTTGAATCAATATAAGGGTGCAAAAGCGCACCATTGCCTCGTGTGAGTCTTACAAGCGTCTCATAGATGGCCATATCTCCATGAGGATTCAGTTTCATGGTTTGACCTACCACATTGGCTGATTTTGTTCTATTGCCGGATAGAAGCCCCATCTTATACATGGTATATAGTAATTTTCTATGTGACGGTTTAAAGCCGTCAATTTCAGGAATAGCTCTTGAAACAATTACACTCATTGCATAAGGCATGAAATTTGTCTCAAGAATATCAACCACTTTTTGCTCTACATATTTTTTATCAGACATTTATATCCCCCTTGACTATCATCAACTAACATCCAAGTTGTCTAGATACTTGTGTCCGTTTTCCTCAATAAAATCTTTACGACCCTGAAGGTTATCTCCGAGCAGTATGTCAAAATACTGCTCAGTCCTAGGTAAATCATCAGGCATAACCTTAATAAGCCTTCTGGTTGCCGGATTCATAGTAGTATGCCACATCATGTCTGGTTCATTTTCACCAAGACCTTTAGACCTTTGTATCTTATATTTATCCTTTATACCCGCAATTATGTCATTTTTCTCTCGCTCATTGTAAGCAAAATACGTCTTTTTCCTAGTAGTAATTTCAAAAAGCGGAGATTCTGCTATGCAAATCTTGCCCTCTTTAATAAGTGTGGGAATAAGTCGGTAAAACATTGCCAGGATCATTGTTCTTATGTGAAACCCGTCCACATCAGCATCTGTACAGATTATTATTTTACTCCAGCGTAAGCTTTCCAAATCAAATGTATTTAGGTCCTTGTTGTGTTTTGACTTAATTTCCACACCGCAGCCTAATACTTTTAACAGGTCAACAATTATTTCACTGTTAAATATTCTGTCATAGTCTGCTTTAAGGCAATTAAGTATTTTCCCTCTTACCGGCATTATTGCTTGGAACTCAGCATCTCTACTTAGTTTGCAAGCGCCAAGAGCTGAATCCCCTTCTACTATATATACCTCTCTTTTGTTAATGTCTTTGATGCGACAATCAACAAACTTTTTAACCTTACTTGCGATATCATTACTGCTGCTTAACTTCTTTTTAATATTTATCCTAGTCTTTTCTGCTGACTCTCTGCTTCGTTTGTTTACCAGAACCTGTGTCAGTATTTTATCGCTTTCGGCTTTATTTTCGATTAGATAAACCTCTAGCTGTTGCTTAAGGAAGTCAGTCATCGCATCCTGAATAAATTTATTTGATATAGACTTCTTTGTCTGGTTCTCATAACTGGTTATAGTTGAGAATGAGTTAGAAATCAGTATTAAGGTGTCCTGCACATCGACAAAAGTAATTTTACTTTCATCCTTATTGTACATCCCCCTTGATTTTAATGCCCTGTCTATCTCGTATACCAAAGAGTTTTTAACTGCCCTATCGGGAGAACCTCCATACTCTAAAAAGCTTGAGTTATGATAATATTCCAGTAAATTTATTTCGTTATTAAAGCAAAACGCAAACTGCATTTTAAGCTTGTAAAAAGGCTTGTCCTCACGATCCCTACCACGAGCTGAAGATTCCAGATATATAACATCAGTAAAACCTTTTCCTTGATCTATTTCCTTTATATAATCAACTATTCCATCCTTATAAAAATATTCGAATGTTTGATCTGACTCCTCATCATAAAGTTTGAAAAGGATACCAGAATTGACAACTGCTTGTTTCTTGAGCACATCATGAAAATACTCCAGAGGAATATTTATATCAGTAAAAACATCCAGGTCAGGTTTCCATTTTTGACTGCTGCCTGTGTGCTCATAATTACACTTCTGCTTTTTAAGTCCGCCGACATTTTCGCCCTTTTCAAAATGAAGATCATATCGATAACCATCCCTATATACAGTAACGTCAAAAAACTCTGAGCTGTATTGGGTTGCGCAGCTTCCAAGACCATTAAGCCCAAGACTGAACTCATAGTTTTCTCCTTGGTTAGTCCTATATTTTCCACCTGCATAAAGCTCACAAAATACCAATTCCCAATTATATCTTTTCTCATTCTGATTAAAATCCAAAGGTATACCACGACCTTGGTCAGATATCATCAGTGACTTATTCTTAAACCGTGTCACCTCTATTACATTACCATGCCCTTCCCTAGCCTCGTCTATCGAGTTCGAAAGGATCTCAAAAAAGGAATGCTGACAACCCTCAAGTCCATCTGAACCAAAAATTACACTTGGTCGCAGTCTGACTCTATCAGCTCCTTTTAACGCAGAAATACTTTCGTTGTCGTATACTCCAACCTTTCTTACAGTCATATGAACCCTCTTTCAAAATAAAATAATATTGCTTTTGCTGCAATAACTAAGAAAATCATTGCAAATTTGTAACACCATGCATTATTCCAGCAAAGTTATTGTTAAAGCTGATGTCTTGCTGATATTAAGTAGTATGTGTTATTTCTTCTTTATGTCTACACAAACAGGTGCCAGCTCTTCAGAAAAGTTAATTGCACTTACAAACTGTGCTTCTATTACCAGTTCACCTTTTTTATCAATAAATCCCCATTTAGGATTGTATTCATCCCCTAAATCCACAGCACACAGACCTTCACTAAAAGATGAAGCATTATTAAACTGGGGCTCTATAATCATTTTTCCTGTTTTGTCTATAAATCCCCACTTGCCTTCAGCTGTCTGCACTGCAGCAAGTCCATCACCAAATCCATTTGCCCACTTATACACCGGTTCAATAGCAACATTTCCTGTTTTATCAATAAAGCCCCAATCGGTATCATCAGGTTTGCTGCTTTTTTTAAACTGTGCCATACTCTCATTAAATGTTCCAACATAAGTATACTTGGGCTCTATTATAATTTCTCCAGTTTTATCAATATAACCCCACTTGCCTGACTGATCATTTCCAATCCTTATAGGAGCAAGTCCCTCCCTAAATATATTTCCGATGTCAAATTTAGCTTCAATTACAAAGCTGCCTGAGATATCAATGTATCCCCACTTTCCAGTTTTATCATCTCCTACACGAACCGGAGCAAGTCCTTCTGTAAAAACTGTAGCATCATAGAAATCTGTCTCAAGAACAACCTCGCCTTCCTTATTTATATAACTCCATGTTCCTCTGTCTTTTTCACCAATCCTGACTGCAGCAAGTCCGTCATTAAATCCTCGGGTATGATCATACTCCATTCCTATTTTTAATTCTCCACTTTTATCGATAAAGCCCCATTTTCCAACATCTCTATAACCCACCCAAACCGGGGCAAGACCATCACTGAAAAAATATGCTTGGCTAAACTTAGGTTCAATTACCATGTTACCTTCTTTGTCAATAAATCCCCACCTTAAATTGTCATCAAGACCACAGGAGGTTATTGAAAAGGCTATAAATAACGATAATATCAATACAACTACTTTTTTCATCAAAATCAGCTTCCTCTCTTATATGCTTTTTTAGCTAAATGCAAATTATCATTGCTCAAAAGTCAAGCCGCATCCTATTCCCTTTTTATTTTTACACCTTCGGGAGTATCCAAAATCGTTATACCCATGTTCTTTAGCTTGTCACGAATTTCATCGGCTCCCTTCCAGTTCTTCTCTTTTCTTGCTTTCTGCCTTTCTTCAACTAAAGCCAATATTTCAGGAGGTACGTCTTCCTTGTCATCTGACTCACATTTGACATCCTTTATATTCAAACCCAGTATGGTATCCATGGATACGAGAAGTTCAAACAGCATACGCGACTTTATGGGATATCTAATAATATTCCACACAACACCCATTGACATTGGTATATTCAAATCGTCATTGACAGCAGCATCAAATTCCTCCTGAAACCTTTGCACAATCTTATTGTCTACCTTTTGATTGCTGTTTTTATGTGCAAGCGCCCCTAAAAGCAGCCTATCATAAGCTGTCTGGGCAGAAGAAATGCTCTCCCACGTAAAGTTAAGCTTACTTCTATAATGTGCGTTAAGGCACATATATCTAAAAGCCAGTGGATTATAACCTTTAGCTTTTAAATCACTGACAGTATAAGTATTTCTAAGGCTTTTAGACATCTTACCATTATCCACCAGCAAAAACTCTCCATGCATCCATCGCTGAACCGATGGCTTACTAAGCAGCGCTTCAGTTTGGGCAATCTCGTTTTCATGGTGCACAGGAATGTGATCCACTCCTCCGGTATGAATATCAAATATATCTCCTAGATATTTTCTGCCCATGGCGGAACATTCAATATGCCATCCCGGGTACCCCATTCCCCATGGGCTGGGCCATTGCATTATGTGCTCTTTGGGAGCTTTTTTCCACAAAGCAAAATCAGCTGGATGTCGTTTCTCCTCATTTACCTCCACCCTTGCACCGGGCATCAGATCCTCAAGAGCTATTTTCGACAACTTACCGTAACCACTAAATTTTTCTATGTCAAAATATATTCCGTCACTTGTTTCGTAAGCAAAACCATTTTCTTGGATTCCTTTTACAAATTCAATCATCTCTTCTATATGTTCAGTCGCTTTTGCAATTATCTCAGGTGTTTCGATATTAAGAGTATTAATATCATCAAAAAACACTTGAGTATAATACTCCGCTATCTCCCAAGGAGATTTCTTTTCTTCTTTTGCGGCTTTAACTAGTTTATCTTCGCCTTCGTCTGCATCTGAAACCAAATGACCCACATCAGTTATATTCATAACATGCTTTAATTTATAACCGTTATACTTTAGCACCCTTCTTAACAAATCCATAAATACATAACTTCTGAGGTTGCCTATATGAGCATAATTATAAACGGTAGGTCCACATGAATATATACTAACCTCACTATTTTTAAGTGGAGCAAATTCATCCTTACTCCTAGTAAGCGTGTTATACAATTTCATAATTCTTCTCCTTATTTAGCCCACTATATATTATAATCCATTTCTTGAAATTCTTCATGGGGCATATTCTTAAGTCGTTCATCAAGCCCTTCACCATGTTCTTCTTCTACGATCTTTTCAAGACGTTCAAGCCTTACAAGCAGTCTGCATATTTCCTGAGCAACTGGATCCGGAATGTTGACATGATCCAGTTCTATTGATGCAATTTTCTCAGAGCCTTTTCTGACTGGACGAGCAGGAATTCCCACTACTGTGGTATTGGCTTCAACCTCTTGTGAAACAAAGGCATTTGCACCAATTTTAGCATTGTCACCTACCTTGAAGGGTCCAAGGATTTTCGCACCTGCGCCAATGAGTACATTTTCTCCAATGGTCGGGTGCCTTTTCCCTTTATCCTTTCCGGTACCACCAAGAGTAACATTATGATAAATTGTGCAATTATCGCCAACCTCTGCTGTTTCACCAATTACAATACCCATTCCATGGTCAATAAAAAGTCCTTTTCCTATTTTTGCACCAGGATGTATTTCTATTCCCGTAAAAAACCTGTTAACTTGTGATATCAGCCTTGCAATAAAAAACATATTTTTATTATAAAACCAATGGGCAATGCGATGCAAAACCACCGAATGAAATCCAGGGTACAGAAGAATTACCTCAAAAAGGCTTCTTGCTGCAGGATCCCGGTTTGAAATCGCTCTAGCATCCTCAATCAACCCTTTAAACATATTATATCACATCCGTAAGCTTCATGTTAATTTTGCTTCATAACTCTCCTGCTAACCGACTAATTTTAAACCTGCTCTCTGATTCATTAAACAAGATATCTTCTGTTATTCTTGCTTAATGAATTTTGCATGGAAGGAATTAATCTTACGCTCAAGTTACTTAATATATATTACCACGATTCACGCGAAGATTACCACTACATTTTAGCAATGTCTTTAATCCGCTTTTTTGATTGTTATTATTCACTGGCAGCTGACGAGATATAACTCTTGCAATATTAGGAAACATCGGCGAAATAAACTTAGAGATGTGCAACAAAAAAGGAGCCTTGGCTCCTTTTTTAGACTAATTCAACTTATTTGCATTTACCTTTTGCAGGTTTGTAAAGATCCTTCTCAGTTTCAAGTGCACCTGGGAAATCCAGTATTTGAGGTGGGAAAAATTCATCAACAGGGAAATTGATTGTATCAAACAATTCACATGGATCATCATCTGTTGATGATATGCATCTCTTATTAGGTACACAAAAATCAAATGCAGGTATCAGAAGCTGTACGAATCTTGCAAGTTTGATGATAGAAAAGACTCCCACTGTAGCCACAACTACTCTCCTACAGTTAATTTCCACATCTCCCCTAATATCTTCAGCTTCATTTTCATAATCCTCATATGTGCCATCTTCATCAAGGTTCTCCATAATAGATCTTGGAAGCTGATCTACACTAAGTACACCGTTGCATACTATTTCTGCTACATTTACAATTCTTGAATTGAGAACTATTGGTTCCGCAACCTCAACTTTAGCAATCGGTTGGTTATCCTGCTGCAATTTTGACTTTATCTGTGTATCTAGGCCCTTTTCCACAAAATGTGATTTAAATATTTTAACCTGGCCTTCAGAACCAAATAATATTACCTTCTTGTCAAATACTATCACTCCATGTCTGGTAATAACTTTGGTGCCGTGATCATACTTAGGTACAATAAAGTTGAATTTTATCTTGATGAAGTATCTAACATCAACGGTATAGAAGCCCCTTTTAAACGGAACCGGTTCAACATCAGCAAATACATCTAGTATCTGTGCATCAGTTGCCTTTACAGCAATTGCGCGGTCGATAATTCTCTGAATGCATTGGTCCCCAAAAAACACACGTGCGTCTTCTATACAGTCTTTATCTTTACAGGAGTCATATATCTTTTCTGTTTGAATGCATACTGCCTCTCTGCACCGTGAAATGTCGTCAGGACGGATGGATCCTGCAACAACTCTGTCTTCAAAGCCCATATATATCTATTCTCCTTTCCCAAATTGATATAGTTTTTAAGCTCTATCAATATACATAATATGTAGAATGACTATTTTTGTGATTTTTTTATTAGGTTACTGAAGAATTTTTATTTATTGAGGTAAAAGAAAAACTTAATTCATATATATTAATATAGAATGCGGTAAAACGTATGCTGTTTACCCAAATAAAAATAAATGAGGCGTGGTACAATGTATGACCTTGAAAATAAACATTACATTTTTAAAAAAACATCCGGCAATACATGGCACATATTTTACAGTGAAAAATACGGTCTGTGTTATAGGGTTCTGGAAGCTAACAACAGTTGGTCTTCCCCCTCAGTACTGGCAAAAGATGTCTATCCTGATTATCATGCAGACATTGATGAGAAAAATTACATTCATTTAGTATATCAGGACAACAAAGGCAACTTAAATTACCTTTGGCATGATGGTACTGCACAAACAAATATTAATATTCTAAGGAGTAAGATTCCTTATACCTACAAAAAGCATGTTACAATTATACCCCGCGAAGCAGGAGCTGAGGTAATGTTTGTTGTTAAGCATAAGGAAAGCCTAAAATTAGCTCATCAATTCGTCACAAATGATAAACCTGACAATCCCAAAGTAATAGACTATGTTATGAATAATGAAATGCCTTATTCTATAACAACATCTAAAGACGGTACTGTTACCGTCTTTTACCAAGCAACGGACGGTAAATATCTACAATTAGGAACTCGGAAAATGTATCCCTCATCCAGACAATGGGGTGAATTCACCCCTGTAACGCGGCATAATGGCAACTGCGAGTATCCCAGACCCGTTAATGATATCAATGATCTGACTCATCTTTGCTACCAGCGTCAGCAAATCAATCAATATGAACTGATATATCAGCAGAAGCAACCTGACAAAAATGTTTGGTCTCCTGAGACTGTTATCCAGAGTTCTATTCATCCTTTTAAGAAGGCATCACTTGCAATTATTGATAACAGAGTAGTTATATTTTGGATCAGAAACAATATAATTTTTTTCAGCTCCTCAAATGTTGAAGAAAACAACTGGAGCAGAACTCAAAAGTATAATTTAAGCGGATTTAAAGAGATAGAATGTGTAAAATATAAATCCAACGCAATATATGAACAAGATAAAATAATTTCTCCTGAAATTCCTGCTGTTTTTAGCCGCAGTTACAAAATTGCTTTTTATGAGGATGTAAAAACTCCTAATGAATCAACTCCGCCTCCCTTGCTTAAAGACTTGATTGTAGAAAGTTTGAACACTCTAAAAAACAGTGTTGATGATCTCAAAAAATCTGTGACACATCTGGATGAAAAACTATTTTATCTAGATTCAGAAAAGGAGCACATAAAAAAGGAACTTGTAAAATTGTCTCTTAAGATGAAGGAAGTAGAAAACATTAAGGTACAGTCATCTCTGCCTGCTCAACTGGAATTCTTGAATCAAAAGTACAAAGAGCTTGAAGAAAAGTTGAGCAACACAAATGTCCATGAAATCCTAAACAAAGATAATTCCTTGGAAGATACTAGTCCTAATGAAGGTAGTAATGAAGGTAAAGAGTATGACTCGGCAGAAGAAGATAAAAAATAATGCCCGAAATGCCGCTCCCTAAATTTTGACACCTAGCCCTATCGCCAGGTGGGTGTTCTATTAAGGCTCTCAACCTTCCCCTGCCGTTGCGCATGTCTTTAGGCATACGTCGGTATTATGTTGGGGCCTGGCATCTTTCCTTAGATTCAAACTCCCGTTTGTGTTCTGTAGGTTCAAAATTATAGGTTAAATCGAACATTCCAGGACAATATTTAATTTTGAAACTAAGCTTTTCCTGTAATTCACAGGTGTTTTGTTGACTTTATTATAACATCATACAACTCTAAAAAACAATAGATTCTATTGCTCTTAAATAACTTTTATTATAAAACAAATCAAAGTATCTCCAACATACTCTATAAATTAGATTGTTTCTAGCCAGTCCCTTGTTTGACAGAATAGTTTATGCATAATATACCATAAACTTTCTTTTTATAAAGCGAAACATTATGCTCGCTCCCCAGTAAGTCGCTTTACGACATATTCCTGCAGGCTAACCTGCAGGAGATTGCAACAAGAGTAAGCATCTATTTAGGTGCACATGCAGCTCAATCAATTCTGTTTTGGTGCAGATTCCTAGAAAATCCTTACATAACGGTTTTTAAATCCTTCAGAAATAATCTTATATATTTCCCGTACAGGAATGCCATTATTTTTCCCTTCAGAAATCACCAGTTCAGTATACTCAATAGGTAGTCTCATAGAATAGCCACAGCCGCTTGTAGCTATATGACACGGTGTTGCTACTATCTCAAAAACATATCCTTTTCTCTCGAGTATTCTGCACAGCTGATAAGCATGATTTCCCGAATCAAAATTTGCTATACAATTCACTAAATAACACCCCAATAATTACTGCAATGAAAGATATGATTATAGCCTTACAAAAATGTGCGCTTTAAGCTTTTTATAATTTCATGTACGCGTCATAAATACCTGCTGGCTAATAATTTCTTCATTGCAGTGTTGTAGTATTATTATGATATTAACAGAAAACCCCATGTGTTACTCCATCCGCAGTAAAACATAATTAATTCATTCCTATTCTGTTCTGCCTTGCATAATAGAACAGATATTGCTGTGCATACCCGGCAAGGGAGCCGAATTTTTCGCTTACAAAATCCTGAATTTCTCTCATGCTCACTTCTCTGTTAAAGTACAGCTCTCCCATAACTCTTCTCACCCATACATCAGTCGGAAAAACATCGTATTTCATTCCTGAAAAAAGCATAATGCAGTCGGCAACTTTCGGTCCTACTCCCGGAAGTTTTAGGAGTTCTTTCCGGCAAGAAGCAGTATCTCTTTCGCTAAGTTTCCCCAAATCAACAGCTTTTTCTAAAATCAGAGTAGATGTATCTGCAATATATTTATTGCGATACCCGGCTTTGCATACAGCGATCTGAGTTTCATTTGCACGTCCAAGAATACTTATACTAGGAAAGGTATAATAAACCTGCTCTTTATACACAAGTTTTTCTCCAAATCCTTCGGAAATGCTTTCAATAATTTTTGCTATCCTTGGAATATTATTATTGGCAGATATTATAAATGAAATAATAACCTCCCAAATATCTTGCCTTAAAAGCCTTATACCATCACCAAAGGTTATTGCTTCTTCTAATATTCTGTCTTTTGAAAGTACCTCTTTAATCTTTGAGTAATCAGTCCCCAAATCGAAGTAGTCAAACCATACGTTAATAAACTCTTCAAAAGAAGTGTTGTCAATAATTACAGAATCATTTACTACTTTTATATTAACAACCCTGTCCTTTGCAACTCCCGTATAGCTATTATCAGGCTGCCTTATCCACCGGAAACACTGTCCGCTTTCAAAAATGTGAACAATATCAAAGTCCCTTACATTTTTTACAATCACCTTTTTATTATCTGTTTCAATACGATAACCTCTATATAACATTATTTACACCTCAATCTTTCAGACCTACTATTGACCCACTTCGACCGGCATTATGATGTTATAGTATAGCATAAAGAACACTATATCTATAAAACCATGATGTTATATTATATCATGCAACTTCTTCGAAATTCATGATATAATAACAGAACAGGGAAACAGGGATTAAGTGATTATGAAAAATATGTCGCTTCTGGAAAACAGGTGCGTGGATTGAAATATGATATAATGTCAAGCATACAATAATAAAATAGTTTACCATATATGGTGTCAGAGGAGATAAATTTATGAAAGAGAGTATTTACACCATTCCGGTCACTGAAGCTTTTTCGGTGGAATGTGAATGTCCTATTTGCATACTTGAAAGAAATTGCGAAGAAAAAAGCATTGACTATTTTTTAGGTGCATCACTCATGGAACCTGATGTCAGGATTGAAACAAACAAAAAGGGTTTTTGCCGTAATCATTACGAGCTTTTGTACAATAAAAAATCCAACCAGCTTGGCTTGGGATTAATGCTTGACACACATATAAGCGAAAAAAACTCTCAATTTAAGAAAATATCTCTAAGCTGCAAGCAAAAAAATAAAAACAAAGCACAAACGTCACTACTTAAGAATTTTACACAGCGGGATAAATCTGCTGACAATCTTGCAAACACCCTTATAGAGCATATTAACAACATTCTTGACTCATGTATTGTATGTGATAAAATCAATACAACTATGGAGCGATTTATTGATGTAATTCTATATCTATATTTTCGGGAACCCGAGTTTCAAAAACTTTTCAATAGCAAAAAGGGATTTTGCCTAAAGCATCTTAAGCAACTTCTTGAATATGGGAAAAAACACCTCAATGCTAGGCAGCTTTCGGTTTTTGTTGATAATCTGGTAGCTATTGAGCTTGAAAACCTTAATAGAATACAGGAAGAAGTCAATTGGTTTACAAAAAAATTTGATTACCGGAACAAGGATAAACCTTGGGGAAATTCCAAAGATGCGCTTTCAAGAGCTATAGAGAAAATAGTCGGATATAGCAAGTTAACCTGATTATCTTTAAAATTAAAAGCTAGGTGCAAAGTGTTTAATTACATCACAATAGTTTTTTTTAAACCATGATTAGATTCTCACACTGGTCAAATTTCAAGTATTTTGTCTTGAACGCTAAGAATAATATGTGTAGCTCAAACCGATGTTTACGCAGTAACAATGCTTTTAGCTGTGACATCAATTAGTTTTATGTTTAATGCTGTAAGTCTTTCCACTTCTTCTTTTATTTTGTCTTGAACTCTCATAAGAAGCGGCCTTATAACATATCCATAATAAAGCACCAGATCTAACTCCATGTTTATCCCATCAGCTTGGTTATGCACTCTGAATCTTGAGATTCTAGAAACACCTTCAATATTCGACGTAACATACTCTACAATCTGATATATAGTATAATCTGAAATAGTATAATTTCCTAAGTAACTAAAGAATGGTCTAACTACTGATTTTTCCCCGACAAGCTGATATGTTCCTTTTGTTTTTCTCCTGAATATTTGGAGTGGATCAAGAAAATAACCTGAGAAGTCATTTTTTATTTCAAAAGTAGGAACCGGTATTACATGCTTTCCTTGTTCCTTTCGGGTATTTAGCGCCTGTTCAATCTCAAAATCGCTTGCGACATCCTCAATAAATATTTGTCTGCTGACACTTGGAAGACCTAGGTTTTTAGCTATAGCTTCCACCATACCAACAGAAGTCCCAAGTATCAAAATTGATTCCGGGTTTATTTCGTCAATAATTGTTTTTACTTCATTTGCATGTTCCTTATCAAGAAATAAAGCTCTTTTGATAGAGCCAATCCTAGTAATTTCCCTTTTGGCAGACTTTCCACCTATAATGTTGTTACCTCTAATTAAAAGTCCATCATCTATTATATATTCAATGTTATTTTCTTTTGAAACCCATGTAGCACGATAACTCTTACCTGTACCACTAGCACCTACAAAACTTACTACTTCCAAAGAAATCCTCCCTCTGCGAGTTTAATTTGCACCCGAAACATAAAACTTTGGACATGTTTTTATCCTCTTTAGATATATATTAGCACAAATCCCATGTTCGGTGAAGATACCCAATAAAAAAAGATGGCACGCCACTTTTTTTCGCTAGGGAACCTTATGGTTCCCTTCGACGGATGCTCCGCATCCTGAGCACCCTCCTTAAAGCAGCAAAGGGGCCTCCCCTTTGCAATCCCCATTGTCTAGGAAAGTATACTTTCCTAGACAATAAAAAAAGAGAGTCAAGTTTACTCTCTTTTTTTATCTCCAGACATCTTCTTCTTTTGTTTATTAACCAACCTTTTATCCTTAGTTTTTTAATAACATTATTCAATATGATGTATAAATCTTTACTGCTCTATACATTATATTGTACCATGAGTTTTTGTCTTGTCAATATATAAAATAATTTTTTTTATATGATACACTTAGTTACAGTTCACAGGGTCTTAGCAAAACTGATAATGAACAATCATCTCTAATACGGCTAATTACAGCAAAGCTTAGGAAAACTAAGTTTAAAATGCCTTAGAGTTTAGTAATGTCCGTGCTGTTTGAACGCAAGTGAGTTCACGGAATTACTTAACGAAAAGGCATTTTAAACTGTGTTTTCCTTGCTGAAGCTGTATAGCAGTGTTAGAGATGATTGTTCATAGGATATAATACCCCCGAGTGAACCAAAACTCCACTTATGATAATATCTCATTGTACCACATGTGAAAATATCCCATTGCAGGTACAATATACATGGCGACAATTATTATACAAATGGAACAAGTGTTCGAAAAAGTATTGTAAATATTTATTTGATAATATATAATGGATGAGTGATGAGCAATGCTCGCCGTATTTGATGGGCAAAAGAAGGAAAATGAGGTGTTTATTATGGCATTAGAACCAATTGAACGTGATATTGAAACTTTAATAGACATACAATTAAGAAAATTGGGCTGGATTGATGACCCTCATGATAATAACAGAAATGTATATAAACAACAACCTAAAACAGATACAGAAAAAACGAACTTGAAAGGTCTTAAACCTGATTATGTTTTATATAAGAGCAAATCTGATGAACCCTTAATTGTCATAGAAGCAAAACGTCCAAAAAGGGATGTTTATACGGCATTAATCCAAGGAAAAGAATACGCTCAATTAATTAATGCACCTATTGTAATTGCAACAAATGGTATAATAATTAAAGCAATACATATTGCTTCTGGTGAGTATCTTATATTAAATGGAGAGACGGTAGATTCTTTTTTTGATGAGAAAATAGCTTTAAAATTTGTTGATGCTTTTAACATTGAAACCATCAGTAAAAAAGTTATTAATTCAAGGAATGACCTTATCACAATATTTAAAGATGCAAATAATTTATTAAGAAAAGAAGGATTACTTGCAGGTCATGAAAGATTCAGCGTGTTCTCTAATATCTTGTTTCTCAAATTAATGAGTGAGATACAAGATTTAAAAGATTCTAAAGGTGAAAAAGATTTAATTCCTTTGGAGTATAGATGGAACTTTTTTCGTAATAAATCAGGAAATGAATTAAAAAGCTATCTAAACAATATTGTGTTAAAAAAATTCGATGACTACTATACACAAGGTCAAGATTCTATTTTTGATGAGCTTAGAATTAATAATCCACGAGTTTTGAAAGACATAATAAATCAACTTGATCAATTAGAGCTTGTTAGTATTGAATCGGATATTAAAGGTGATGCCTTTGAGTTTTTCTTAAAACGTTATAATGCTGGTGAAAAAGACCTTGGTGAATATTTTACTCCGAGACATATTGTTAAGTTTTTGGTTCAACTCCTTAACCCTATTTTTGGGGAAAAAATTTATGACCCATTCTGTTGAACAGGTGGCATGCTTTCAGAAACCTTCAAACATTTGCTTCGTTCTGTTCCAAACAATAAATCATCTATAAAGTATTTAAAAGAGGAAAGTGTTTTTGGAAGAGAAATCTCATCCACTGCGAAAATTGCAAAAATGAATATGATTCTTATTGGTGATGGTCACAATAACATTTCAAGATTAGATAGCTTATCTAAACCAGTTGAAGGTGAATATGATATTGTAATAAGTAATATTCCATTTGCTCAGCAAACTGAATATGGTAGTTTGTATGACATTCCAACAAAGGATGCAAATAGCATATGTATTCAACATTGTATAAAAGCAATCGACTCTGCTTCAAAGAACGGAAGAATTGGTTTAATTATTCAAGAAAAGGTGCTTTTCGACAGAGTTTATGAAAGTTTACGAGAAAAAATTTATAATACCTGCACAATAGAAAATATTATTTCACTACCAAGCGGGACATTTGAACCTTATACAAATGTCCAAACAAGTATTATTCATTTAACTAAAATCAAAAGAAATGTTAAATCAACCAGTATTCCATTTTACTTTGTAAAAAATGATGGATATTCTCTGGACAAAAACCGAAGGATGTTATCAGGAGACAATGATTTAGATTCTTTTTTTACTAAAGGAGATGATTATAACAGTCTAACAATCGAAATTGAGAAAATAATAAATAATTCTTTCATTTTACAAGGCAAAAAATACATACCACCTAAAGATTGGGCTGAAATAACTTTTGGTACAAATAATCTGATTAAACTATCATCTTTTTTAAATAGAGTAAGAAATGAATCTGTTGAAATTTTGGATGCAAATGATTATGAATTATTAGGCGTTAGAAGCTATGGCTTAGGGGTCTTTAAGAAGAAAAGTAAAGGTTTTGAGTTAAGTAAAGGGATGAAATATTATAAAGCACATCCCAACCATTTATTTTGGTGCAAGGTAGATACGAAAAATGGTGCTTTTGGCGTAATAAAACCAGAACAAAAAGATTGTATTTTTACAAGTAATATGACAATGCTTGAAATTGACGAAAGTAGGTTTATTCCATATTTTATTGAGATTTTATTTAGAAATGGAAAGATTCAGGAATATTTTGATAATTACATAAGTGGTAGTACTAATCGAAAATACGTTAAAACTGATGAGTTATTAGAATTTTATATTCCGAATTATACAATTAATGAACAAAAAATAATTGTTAAAAATATACTTGAAGCAGAGAAAATCATAATGAAAAATCAAGAAAAAATAAGATCACATATAGAGAATATTTATTAAAGCACATAGTCAAATAATAAAATCATCAAAAACTTGTCTCAACAGTTTGGTGCCCAGATCCAGAATCAAACAAGCCACACGTGGATTTTTAAGTCCACTGCTCTACCAGCTGAGCTATCCGGGCAAAATATCATATTAAAATTGGTGGGTCTTCAGGGACTTGAACCCCGGACCAACCAGTGTGGAATGCAATACTTTTAAAAATTAAAATAACCTAGAGTTTAGTAATGTCAGTGCTGTTTTTGATAAAGTGAGTTTAGTTTTTGTTCTTTTTTATAACATTTAACAGACAAATTTCACATCCATTACATATGCTCACCTTACCAGTAAATACATTCTTAATGGTTTCAAAAAGCTCCTTATTTTTAAACTGGCCTAAACAGTGTATTATCACCTTCTCTGGAGCAAGGGTTATCAATGAACTTACGAGAAGATCATCATAGTTAACCTCCCCTTGGGATATCTCACTGGTAAATTCTTTTATGCATTCTTTTGTAATTTCACTTTTACTATCATCCAGTAATATATACTTTCCGTCGTAATCGGCGATAATATGGATCAATTCAAACTTTGGTTCCTGAATATCAACAAAATATCTAAGAAGCTTTATAAACTCCCTATATTCTCTTTGCATAAGATAATCGTCAACAGCTTTGTCAACAATTTCTTCTAACTCTTTTATATATTCCTTTAATCTAAAATTAACAAAACCTTCGAGAATTAGGTTGTTTGAGCTTTCAAAATAATCAACCAGCCCTCTTACTATTGTATTATATCTTCTTGCTCTAAATAATCCACTTAGAAAACTTTTTTCTTCATTATTGATTAATTTAACAGCGATCCTTATTATTTCCTTTTTCTCAGGGGAATTAAAGTAACAGTAATTGGTGTTAATTATTCTTTCCAAAAGCTTTTCCTCATATTGTCTGATAATAAAATGGGCAAGTGCATTGGATACATGTCTTCTTAAAGCATCAAAATGCCAGGAATTATTTTCTTCTACAGGGTTTCCTTCATCTAATTTGCAAATTATTGAAGTAGAGTCTCCTGCATCTACTTCATCTATGGAATAGTCAATTTTATTTTTTTTTAAGTTTTGAAGCTCCTGAGTTATTTGCTGTTTGATATCACCAGCGCATTCATTTACTCCAATGCAAAGAAATTGCATCAATTATTCACATCCCTTCAGGTGTATTATATGTCTTCAAAAATTTTTGTATGCAATCACATGCTATACAATTTCGCCCATGCAACTTTTAGCTATTGTTGCACTCTTTATCTAGGGAATGTTTTAAAATTCCTTTAATCCTACGAAATACAAACATATTATTCTGCAGATTGCAGTATTCTAATTATATTATATGAAGTGACAGCAAAGTGAGTTACAAGTAAAAGCCTTGTAAAATTTAGCGACACAAATATTAATCATTAATCATATTATACTAATGCTACAGCAAAAAATTCTTTAACTTAGTTTTTCTTCTGTGCTTTTAAGTTTATCATGCTGTGAGCCTTATTTAGTAAAGATATTAAAAGCAATGATTTTACTCACTATCGATGAGAAAGCAGGTTTACCTACCGCCTGCATTTGCAAATATTTTGGTACATTTTATAGATGATAGCAATAACTACCTGACTGTACAGGTCGGTGGTTTTTAGATAAAGCCGCGCCTTTTTAAAAGGCGCGGTATTTTAAAAATTTCCAGTATGTTTTATGAATTAATGCAAACTCTAGAGGAGACAATAAACTTAAAACAAAATGAAAGGGATGTTATTTATGGACAGAACTCCTCTTGACAGAGTAGCACTAGTATTAGTAATTATCGGAGCCTTAAACTGGCTGCTTGTCGGTTTGTTTGAGTATGATCTGGTAGCAGATCTGCTTGGCGGAGCACATTCTTTCTTAAGTAAAGTTATATATACAGTAGTAGGTCTTGCAGGTTTGTATACTATAAGTCTTTTATTTAGAAACACTGAGCCAGTAAGTGAATAAAGTCGAATCAAAAAATGCCAACTTGATATCATGTTAAGGAAGGGTACACTGCACTAATTGTACTCTTCTTTTGACCTTTCACTGTCCTTTTAGTGAACAATCTTTACAAATTGTTCATACTTTTTCGTGTATATTTGGATTGAATATATTCAACAATTAGGGTATCATAATAATATATTAAATATATTTAAAATTGATATTAATTATTGGTCTTCAGAAAGTCATGTAACTTTACAGTTAATATTAATTATAGTATGCTTAATGTGCTTCCGGTTCATCGCTAATTAACTTATTAGCTATATATTGAAGTGAAATATATTTAACTATGGAAGGAAGGGATTTTGGCTATGATTGTCAGAAACTGTGCTGGTGGTGTTGTTTTCAGTGATGATAAGGTGTTATTGCTGAAAAACAAAAAGGGTGAATGGGTCTTTCCCAAGGGTGTAATAAGAAATGGAGATCTCTCGCACGAAGTCGCACTAAAGCGAGTCAAGGAAGAAGCTGGTATCAGCGCGCAAATAGTATCAACTGTCGGTCATACAAATTATGAATTCTTTTCTGTCACAAGGCACAAGCCAGTCTGTAACAAAGTTGCTTGGTTTATTATGAAATCCTCAGATGAAAAAGTTAATATCAGTGAAAAAGATAAGTTTAGCGAAGGCGGGTTTTACCATATTAAAGAAGCGCTTAACCTTGTAACATATAGTCAGGACAAATCTATATTGAATTTGTCATACCGTTCATTTGTTGAAATAACGGAAAATGATAAAAAATGTTGTTAGTAAAAACTATTCTGTTTTGAACAGGTGAATCATATTGCTACACGAATATATTACTGTTTCAAAGGAAATCAGTAATGAAATAGAAGAAAGAAAATCGAAGTTTATTGCAAATATTAAGCCGGTAGCTTCAGAGGAAGAGGCTGTTAATTTTATTGACTCTATAAAATCAAAATACTGGAATGCAACACATAATGTTTATGCTTATGTAATAAGAAACGGAAATGAAATACAAAGATTCAGCGATGACGGAGAACCATCTGGAACAGCGGGTATACCAGTTCTTGAAGCCATAAAAAAAATGAATATTATCAACGCTGTAGTTGTAGTAACAAGATATTTTGGAGGAGTTAAACTTGGTGCAGCAGGTCTGGTCCGCACTTATGGAAAATGCGCCTCACAAGGTCTGGTAAAATCAGGCATTGTCAAAATGGTACTATGCAAACAATACAATATCAAGATGAATTATACTTTGCTGGGGAAAGCTCAGAATTTTATTGTAGAAAAAGGCTACAAGATACTAGATATAATTTATACCCAAGAAGTAGAAATAGTCGTACTCATTCCCATGGACGCCACAGAAAGCTTTGAAGTATCAATTATTAATCTGACAAACGCAAAGCTAGCCTTATGCCAAGGTAACTCTACATATGTTGAACATCCCGTCGACTAAAAAAATGGCGAAGCCACCTTTTTTAAGGAGGGTGCTCAGGATGCGGAGCATCCGTCGAAGGGAACCATAAGGTTCCCTAGCGAAAAAAATGGCGAAGCCACCTTTTTTAGCTTGGCTATTAGTTAATAAGAAACTTCATCGCTTTCTATGGTATAATTATATTATGATTATATTTAGAAGGTTGCAAAACAACTTTTTAAGGTATGTTATATCCAGGAGGGGTTGTAAATGGCAGGACATTCAAAATGGGCAAATATAAAACATAAAAAGGAAAAAGGTGACGCTCAAAGAGGCAAGGTTTTCACTAAGTTAGGCAGGCTTCTTGCAGTTGCTGTAAAAGAAGGGGGACCTGACCCTAATTCCAACTCCAAATTAGCTGACGCTATTTCAAAAGCCAAATCGTTTAACATGTCTAACGATACTATTGCTCGAAGTATTAAGAAGGCGTCCGGTGACATAGATGGAGCCAACTATGAGTCCATTACCTATGAAGGATATGGTCCAGGTGGAGTTGCAATAATAGTTGAAGCAATGACTGATAACCGCAATCGTACGGCTGGAGACTTACGACACTATTTTGACAAGAATGGTGGGAATCTTGGCACTACCGGATGTGTCTCCTTCATGTTTAATAGAAAAGGCGTAGTAATTATTGAAAAGACTGATGAAATTGACGGAGATAGTTTAATGCTGGAAGCTATTGAATTGGGTATTGAAGATTTTCACGAGGAAAATGAGTATTTCGAGATAAGCACTGATCCAACCAACTTCTCATCAATTCGCAAGGGGTTGGAGGATAAAGGATACACCCTTGAGTCAGCTGAAATTTCGATGGTTCCCACTACTTACACCAAGTTAGGTGAAGAACAAGCTCTTCAGATGGAAAAGCTGTCCGACAGTCTTGAAGATTTGGATGACGTGCAAAATATTTATCATAACTGGGAGCAGGAGTAATTTTTTATCTTACTCCTGTCGACCCAAACCCGCCATTTCTGTTATTACCTGTATTTTCGACAGAATCTACTGTTCTGACAATAATCTTTGGAATTTTGTTAAGGACTATCTGCGCAATACGATCTCCCTTTTTTACAATGTATATGCCTTTAATATTTCCCTTACTCTGTATATTGAGTATTCCAGAAGGAAAGTTTCCGTTAGAAATATTTGAAACAATTATTCCCAGTTCTCCACGATAACCGCTGTCAATAGTTCCCGGAGAATTGGAAATCCGTAGTGGTGTATTAAGTGAAATTCCACTTCTTGGTCTTACTTGAATTTCATAACCTTGTGGAACTGCTAGCTTCAAACCAGTAGGAACTATTTTGGTTTCTCCCGGCTTTATATATGTATCCTCTGCAGAAAAAACGTCCATTCCTGCATCACCATCCCTCGCATAAGACGGCAGCCTTGCTCCTTCTCTGCAAATTTCAAACAGTACTTCAACCTCCATAGTGACCTCCAAATCAGTATTTGTTTCTAATTAGCCAGCCATATAGTAAAATTATTACCATCCAAGATTTTCACTCATTTTGTTCTAAAGTTACTTCTTATAGAATTTCTTACTTCATTAAGCTCTGCTTCTCTTTTTGCAAGTTCAAGCTGAAGACCGGTACAGCTTTCATTAAGCTTCTGATTCTCGCCACTCAATTGTATGTTTTTGCTTTTTAACTCGTTTAGTTGGCTAAGCAAATCTCTAACCTCATTTTCTAATGTTTCCTTATTATCTTGCAAAACAAAATAATCGTCACCTATATTTAGTGCTGCAAGAACAGCAGCCATAGCTGTGCTTAGTCTATTATTCCTCTTTGCAATTTCTCCAATCTTCTTGTCAACATACAGAGCTACTTTCTGAATATATTCATCTGGTTTTGTACCAACCAATGTGTAATCCTTACCGGCAATTCTGACTTCAACTTTATTTCTGTCCCCCACAAAATCAACTCCTTAAAACATCCTAATCAATAAAATCTGTTTTGGGAGCAACAATCACTCTTTAATTATACAATACTCTCAAATAATTACCATAGCTATTTGAGTTTTTTCTACAAAATTCATGATCAATCGCTACAGTTCACAGGTAGCTAAAGAGATATAACTTTTGCAATGTTAGGAAACATTAGCGAAATGCAGCTTAGAGATGTATAGTCAGAGTGAGGAAAAGCAAGCCGACTGTTTGAGCAAAAATGCAACAAAGTTACATTTCAAAATGCATTTTTGCGAGTTTCGGCTTGCCCGAACTAAACTATACAGCTCTTGCAAATGAAGCGTAGTTTCCGTTATTGCAAAAGTTATATCTCAATATGTAGGGGGGCTGAACAGTAACGATCAATGGTGCATATTTAGGTTCCCATATTAGCTTAATGAATGAATAATTATCTCTATTGAAACTGGTTACAGTCTATCCCTCATCTTAAAAACAATAACTTTTGTGTATTATTTTTGTATGTTGTTATTGCGTAACTCACATTTGCTTCATACTCATTGAGATCCTATTTCTGGCTGCATCGACATCCAAAATCCTGACCTTGACTATATCCCCCACCGCAACCACATCCATTGGACTTTTTACAAAACTGTCACTAAGCTCAGAAATATGTACAAGTCCATCCTGATGCACTCCAATATCAATAAAAGCACCAAAACTTGCTACATTTCTCACTGTTCCCATAAGAATCATATCTGGCTTTAAATCTTCTATACGAAGTATATCACCTCTAAGCAAAGGTTTGGGCAGTTCATCCCTTGGATCTCTTCCCGGTTTCAGTAGTTCGGTAACGATATCCAAAAGTGTAGGTATACCAATACCCACTTGGGTAGCAATCTTTTCAACTCCTACTTTTTTTACCTCTTCCTTTAAACTCTTGAGATTTCTACCCTTTACATCAGAAAGTGAATGTCCTGTTATATCTAACACTTTTAGTGCAGAATTATAGGATTCCGGATGCACTGAAGAATTATCAAAAATAACGTTTCCACCTGGAATTCTTAAAAAACCTGCGCACTGCTGAAACGTTTTAGCACCAAGTTTAGATACATTCTTGATGTTTTCTCTATTTTTAAAGCCTCCGTTATCTTCACGATATTTTATAATGTTTTTTGCAATTGTATTGCTAATTCCTGATACGTACGAAAGAAGTGAAGCAGAAGCAGTATTTATATCAACTCCAACTGCGTTTACAGCATCTTCAACAACAGCTCTTAAGCTTTCACTAAGCTTTTTTTGATTCATATCATGCTGATACTGACCTACACCTATAGAACGAGGGTCTATCTTAACAAGCTCTGCCAATGGATCTTGAAGTCTTCTAGCGATTGATATCGCACTTCTTAGCGCTACGTCAAATTCAGGAAATTCCTCTGCGCCCAATGAAGAAGCAGAATAAACAGATGCGCCTGCTTCACTGACCACCATATAGTAAACTTTTCTATCTAATTCCTTTAGCACCTCAACTATAAAAATCTCAGACTCCCTAGATGCCGTGCCATTCCCTATAGATACTATATCAACACTGTGCTTTTGAATAAGTTTTTTTACAGTACTTTTAGCTTCCTCTACCTTATTCTGTGGAGGTGTCGGATAGATTACCGTAGTGTCAAGAACTCTACCTATTGCATCCACTACTGCAAGCTTACATCCTGTTCTGTATGCAGGATCAAGACCTAGTACAACCTTACCTTTAACCGGAGGCTGCATAAGCAAGTTTTTTAAATTAACAGCAAATACATCCATAGCCTTTTCTTGCGCTTTTTCAGTAAGTTCATTACGCACTTCTCTTTCTATAGAAGGAAAAATCAGTCGTTTGTAAGCATCTTCAACAGCGGCTTCTATGTAATTTGAGCACTGCGTATTTGTTTTTAAAGCAATGTCATCCTTTATAAATCTTATTGCTTTTTCATCCAAACCTTCTAGCTTAACCTGTAAAAAGCCTTCTTTCTCGCCTCTGTTTATAGCCAGAACTCTATGTCCAGCTATCTTAGAAACCGGCTCTTTATAATCATAGTACATCCGGTATACAGAATCATCATCTACTTTGGCGCATGTGAACAGCATCCCTTCCCTCATGAAAAAGTCGCGGATGTGCTTTCTATAGTTGGCATTATCTGATACATTTTCAGCGATTATATCGCTAGCTCCTGCAATGGCATCTGCTAGACTATTTACGCCCTTTTCTTCGTCAATAAAACCCTTAGCGTATTCATCAACATTTACATTTTCATCTTTATGTAAGAGAATAAAAGTTGCCAGCTGTTCTAGACCTTTTTCTTTTGCAATAAGTGCTCGGGTTCTTCTCTTCGGACGGTATGGACGATAAATGTCTTCAATTTCCTGAAGTACAGACGCTTTTTCCAAGGATGCTTTAACCTCACAAGTTAGCTTTCCTTGTTCGTCAATGAATCGTAAAACCTCATTTTTTCGTGCTTCAAGTGCTCTTAAGTATTCCAGTCGCTCATAAAAAGCTCTTAGCACTTGATCATCCATCTCGCCAGTCATTTCTTTTCTGTAGCGAGCTATAAAAGGTATCGTATTACCATCATCAATAAGGCTTATTACATTGCTTACCTGAAATGGTTTGAGATTAAACTCCTTTATTAATTGTCTGTTTATATTAGTCACGCTTTTCCTCCAAAAGTATTACAAAATTAGTTATTCCACACAGTCTACTGCATTAACTAAGTTTTTCGATTTTGCAAAAATCATTCTACCTGCAGCAGTTTGAAGAACACTGGTTACAGTAACCTCCACCAATTCTCCCATATGCTTTTTACCTCCGTCAACCACAATCATTGTACCATCATCAAGATAGCCTACACCCTGTCCATTCTCTTTACCATCCTTTATTACCTGCACTCTCATATTTTCTCCGGGTAAAGCTATTGGTTTTAATGCATTTGAAAGCTCATTAATATTAAGAACTGGAACATTTTGTATCTTTGCCACCTTGTTAAGGTTATAATCATTCGTAATCACCTCTGCATGCAGTTTTTTCGCTGCACTCAAGAGCTTTATATCTACTTCAGCTTCCTCAGGAATTTCAACTTTTTCAATTCGCACAGGCAAACCCAAATCCTTCTGCAGTATGTCCAGAACATCCAGTCCACGTCTTCCTCTGTTTCTTCTTAAAGGATCCTCCGAGTCAGCAATATGCCTTAGCTCATCAAGTATAAAATCAGGTATAACAAGTTCGCCTTCTAAAAACCCGGATCTGCATATATCCACTATTCGACCGTCAATTATTACACTTGTGTCCAATACTTTAGGTAGCAGGTTACCTTTAACTTTAAAGTATCCTCTTTTTTCAAGAAATATTTCAATAAGATCTTCGTTCTTTTTACTTACTATTATTCTCATTCCAATACAGCCAAATAACACATTGACAAATATCGCAACAGGTACGCCGATTATATCTATTTTGTTAATTGGAATTGCTATAAGATTTGCAACTATCAGTCCGACAATAAGACCAATAGCGCTAAGCACCAGTTCAACCAATGTTAACTTTTGAATACTGGTTTCGATTGAATCAAGCAATTTCAGCACTAAATTAATTATTTTACTACTGGCTGAATAGAATGTCAATGCTAGCAAAATAGAAATGAAAACAAATATAAAAAACCTTAGTTCACTAGAAATAAAAGGATTCCAGTAAACAAATAGTGTTTTTGTCAGAGTATAACCGGTAACTGCACCAACCAAAGAAAAAGATACTTTAATCACATTATTCAACACAGTCATTAACACCCCAAAATTTGCTGAAAATCAGCAAATAGCAAACTTATAGTTTGGCTAAATATCCACAATTACTATATTCCCAAACACTCATTAATTGAATCTTCTACTTCATCTTGTGTCAGATCTTTTGCCAGCACAAGCTCACTTATCAGAATTTGCTTTGCATTGTTCAACATTTTTCTTTCGCCTGTGGACAAACCTTTTTCATTTTCACGCAACATTAGCGATCTTACAACATCGGCAACTTCATAAATGTCCCCGCTTTTGATTTTTGTCATATTTTCACGGTAACGTTTACTCCAGTTGCTGTTGGCATGATCCTCGCGATCCTTAAAAACTAAAAGTACTTTTTCAACATCATCATCTTTTATAACTTCTCTAATCCCAATATCATCAACATTATCAATAGGGATCATAACTTTCATATCACCAATGGGCATTTTTAATATATAATATTTCTGTTTTTGTCCCAATATTTCCCGTTCCTCAATTGATTCAATAACCCCCGCGCCATGCATTGGATATACAATTTTGTCTCCTACATTAAACATAATAACCTCCAAAACTTAAGTAAAAACTGACAATCAACAGCTTACTCTACACTTGTCTTTTTAAGGATAAGTTTTTACTTTACATTTAACCATAAAATAACAGTTTAGTTTATGGTAACAAAATAAAAATCTATTTTACAGCTAAGGTATAGCGATTCCCCCCAAGAAAACAACTTCCACCCCAAAAAAATCAAGTAACAGTCGAATTGTCAGGTTGGTGCCTTGACTTGTAATCCTCATTTTAGCTAGTATAGCAAATCAGACAAAACCACTTAGTGCCCCTGTAAAATATCTTTTATCAATAAATATAAGTATACTACAAACGCCAAGCAATGTCAAAAGAGTTAATTCTAACACTGTCAACCTATTCTGTCAACTGCTTTTTTGCTACCTCTCAATAGGTATTTTTTCCCAACTATCAATAGGTATAAATTGTAACATTAACTGCCATGCATTTTATGGTAATTATCCTGATACTGTATATTGCTAGGTGCTTAGCTGGAGGATGTCAGTTTTTGTTATATCAATTTTTCTAAAGCTTGGTAAACATTTGCAACAGCTTCTATTTTTGTATCGCTTGATTTAAGCTGATCAATTATTTTTGTGTTACCTTCAGGTATGATACATTGCTTAAAGCCAATTCTCATCGCTTCCATAACCCTTTTGTCAATGTGGTTTACAGCTCTGATTTCTCCTGTTAGCCCCACTTCACCAATCAGGACAGCATCTGATGAAACAGGTTTATTCTTGAAGCTTGATGCAATCGCCATTACAATACCAAGATCGCATGCAGGCTCATCTACTTTCATCCCACCAGCAACATTTACATAAGCGTCATAACTATGTAGCTGCATTCCAACCCTTTTCTCAAGTACAGCCATAAGAAGTGTAACTCTGTTATAATCAACACCTGTAGCCATTCTGCGCGGCATACCAAAGCTTGTTGGGCACACTAGCGCTTGAACTTCAATAAGCACTGGTCTTGTTCCTTCCAAACACGCAACCGCTACTGAACCTGGCACATTCTCAGGCCTGCCAGATAGCATCATTTCAGAAGGGTTCTTGACTTCTTTTAAGCCCGCTCCTGACATTTCAAAAATTCCTATTTCATTTGTCGACCCAAATCTGTTCTTTACTGCGCGTAGTATTCTATAACTCAAATGCCTTTCACCTTCAAAGTACAAAACAGTATCAACCATATGTTCAAGTACCCTAGGACCTGCTAAGGTGCCTTCCTTTGTCACATGTCCAACAATTATTACAGTAATGCCAAGACCTTTAGAAATTTTCATCAGCTCTACGGTAACTGCCCTAACCTGACTGACACTGCCTGGAGCCGAACTTATCTGATCCGAGAACATAGTTTGAACAGAATCGATTATAACAAGTTCAGGTTTCTTTTGCTCAATAACTTCTTTTATAGAAGAAATATCTGTTTCTGAAAGTAATAAAATCCTTCCACTCTTAATATCAAGCCTGTCAGCCCTTAGCTTTATCTGCTTTGCAGATTCTTCGCCTGATACATACAAAATATAAGAATTAATGTCTGCTTGACCACAAACCTGCATAAGTAAAGTAGATTTTCCTATGCCCGGATCTCCACCAACAAGTACCAGTGAACCTCTTACCATACCGCCCCCTAGCACCCTGTCCAGCTCATTAATTCCGGTAGTGTACCGCTCTTCATTATCAATCATTACATCTTCAATCAACACAGGAGCCAAAACAGACTTCGCCACACGCACATCAGGTTTCCTATCAACAATCTCCTCAACAAATGAATTCCAAGAATTGCACGCAGGACATTTTCCCAGCCAACCTCTTGTTTCGTACCCGCACTCCTGACACAAAAAAATTGTTTTTAACTTAGCCATCAATCTACCTCACTAAAAGCCTCTTTTATAAACTATTAAAAACTAACCTCTTATAATAATTCAACAACTTGTTAATATTTCCTCTTTTATATAGTAAAGTTCAATCCGCTTTTTCACACATGAAACAAGTGAAAGCTCCAAATTCTATCATTTCCATCAATTAATAAATATTTTTGTTCATAAAGTGCAAAATAAATAAAGTTATTTAAAAATTGTGAGATAAGTTAGGCTTTTTTGGCAAAAATATAACAAGGCATATATTTTTTATTTTTATAAGTAATGAGCACAAAATGCAGTTTTTTTAAAGGCGAGAAGGATGCACACCTTTAAAAAATTGGCTATCAACTTACTTTCGCCTATTGGGTCGGTTTGTTCTAATTGTGTATGGCATTGCTTTTAAGTGTAATTACATAATAAAATTTTCCGGAGGGTTATAATGCAATTTAGAGAAATTGTATATCAGGTAAGCCGAACAATACAACTTTTTATTTTATTAGGAGGATTTTACCTGCTTATTATATCAATCTTAGGTTTTATCGCTGGACTTCGAAAAAAAGAAAAAAAATACCCCCCTCAAAAACGCTTTGCGCTTATAGTTGCTGCCCATAATGAAGAGGTTGTTATCGCTCATATTGTAGAAAGCTTAAAAAAGCAAGACTACCCAGATGACCTTTACAATATATTTGTTATTGCAGACAATTGTAGTGACAGCACCGCCGAATTTGCACAAAATCATGGTGCTATCGTGTTTGAACGCACTGATCAAAAAAATAGAGGCAAAGGATATGCCCTTGAATGGATGTTTGAAAAAATCTTTTTAATGGATATACTTTATGATGCAGTATGTATATTTGATGCTGACAATCTAGTTTCATCCGGCTTTTTGCATGAAATGAACAATCACCTTTGCAGCGGACGCGAAGTAGTGCAGGGGTACCTTGACAGTAAAAACCCATTTGATTCATGGATAACATGTTCCTATTCAATTGCTTTTTGGCTGTCGAATTATCTTTACCAGCTTCCAAGATATACTCTTGGATTAAGCTGCGGACTTTGTGGTACAGGCTTTTGTGTAACACTGGAAGTATTAAAAAAAATTGGCTGGGGTGCAACGTGCCTTACAGAAGACCTTGAATTTACGATGAAGCTTGCTTTAAATAACATAAAAATATCGTTTGCTCAGGACGCTATTGTATACGACGAAAAACCTATTACTCTCCGTCAGTCATGGAACCAAAGAAGGCGCTGGATGCAAGGTCACGCTGATTGTATTAGTAGATTTGCAAAAGCTCTGTTTAAAAAGGCTTTTAATGAAGGTAATCTAATCGCCTTTGACTGTGGCGTGTATTTGTTCCAACCTGTCCGTTTTATGTTTATGGGACTGCTCACTGTTATGATGTGGGTTCAAAGTGTCTATCCCGATGCACCCTTTTTTAACCTAAGGAACATATTCTCTATTGATGTTTGGTTCGTATTCGTAACTCTCCAATTTTTATTTGGCCCCTTTATTGTTTTGATTGCTAAAAAACTAAACCTTAGGGTGTTTATAGGTTTTCTAATATATCCGATATATTGTCTCACATGGGTTCCTATTACAATACAAGGCTTCATAAGGAGAAATGAAAAATCATGGTGTCATACAGTGCATACTAGAAAGATAAGCATCAATGACTTGGAAGAAAATTTAAGGAAAACATCATAAAAGGAAGCGAGTGTGCGGTTTCCTCGCTTCCTTGTTCTGGAATATTGAATTTTGCCCACCAGCACGACAAAAGGTCTTATGTTTTCATTATTTCTTGGCTAGACCAAATATTCTTAGTGAAAATGGGTTAATCCACCCATTCACTCATGCTTTACTGTGCTCATAGTCCTTCAATCTATTAGCTCCAACCACTTTCTTTCTAACTTTCAAGTTGTCATTCTCTATTACAACCTCTGCAGTGTCGCCTGATTTAATTTTGCCTTCTAGCATCTCTTCAGCCAACTGGTCTTCTACTAATTTCTGGATTTCTCTCCTGAGTGGTCTTGCACCAAATACTCTGTCAAAACCTTTCTTAGCAAGAAAATCTTTTGCCTCTTCGGATACTTCGATATACATTTCGTTCTGCTGCAGTCTATCACGTGTGTTTTTAAGCATAAGGGTTACTATTTTCCTTATATGCTCCTCGTTCAAAGGATGGAACACAATAACCTCATCAATTCGGTTTAATAACTCAGGTCTAAAAGCCCGTTTAAGCTCATCCATTACGGTTTCTTTCATCTCAGCATAACTCTGATTTTCATCTTCTTTTGCTAAAAACCCAAGTCGTTTGGGCTCAGTAATCATTCTGCCGCCTATGTTAGATGTCATAATAATAACTGTATTTCTAAAATCTACAGTCCTTCCCTGTGAATCGGTAAGCCTTCCATCCTCAAAAATCTGAAGCAGGATATTGAAAACATCGGGATGCGCTTTTTCAATCTCATCGAACAGCACAACTGAATAAGGTTTAGTTCTCACCTTTTCAGTCAGCTGACCACCTTCATCATAACCTACATATCCCGGAGGTGAACCTACAAGTCGAGAAACGCTATGCTTTTCCATGTATTCAGACATATCTATCCTTATCATAGCATTCTCATCTCCAAACATTGCTTCAGCTAGGGCACGGCTAAGCTCAGTTTTGCCAACTCCGGTAGGTCCAAGGAAAAGGAAAGAACCTACAGGTCTTTTGGGATCTTTAAGACCCACACGTCCTCTTCTTATAGCCTTTGAAACCGCCTTCACCGCTTCATGCTGTCCAATGACACGCTCATGGAGAACTTCTTCTAGTTTCAAAAGCCTTTCAGACTCTTCTTCCGCAATTCTCTTTACGGGAATACCTGTCCAGCTTGAAATAATTTCAGCTATTTGGTCTTCTGTAACCATATCAGTACGTGTTTGATGATTTGTCTCCCATATATCCTTTGCCTTTTCAAATTCACTCTTAAGCCTTGCTTCGTCATCCCTGATTCTAGCTGCTTTTTCAAATTCCTGGTTCTTTATAGCATCCTCCTTTTCCTTCTTGAGGTTTTCCATCTTTTCTTCAAGCTCTTTCAAATCTGGTGGGGCTGTAAAAGCTTTTAGCCTCACTCTCGATGCTGCTTCATCAATAAGGTCAATAGCCTTATCAGGCAGGAACCTGTCGGCAATATACCGTGAAGACATTTGAACAGCTGCTTCTAGGGCATCATCAGTAATTTTAACTCTATGATGAGCTTCATATTTATCACGCAAACCCTTTAATATTTCCAGCGCTTGCTCTTGGGGAGGTTCCTCAACTAGTATAGGTTGGAATCGTCTCTCAAGCGCAGCATCCTTTTCAACATATTTTCTATATTCATCTCTGGTTGTTGCTCCAATAACCTGTATTTCGCCTCTTGCAAGCAATGGCTTTAGTATGTTTGATGCATCTATGGCTCCCTCGGCAGCACCAGCACCTATAATGGTGTGCATTTCATCAATAAACAAAATTACATTGCCAGCCTTGCGTATTTCTGCCAGTGCTTTTTTTAGCCTGTCTTCAAATTCACCACGATATTTTGCCCCTGCCACCATTCCCGAAAGGTCGAGAGAAAAAATTCTTTTATCCTTCAATGTTTCTGGTATATTGTTCTCTACAATTTTTTGTGCTAGCCCTTCAGCAATTGCAGTTTTTCCCACTCCTGGTTCTCCAATAAGGCAGGGGTTGTTTTTTGTTCTTCTGCTCAAAATTTGTATAACCCTTTCAATTTCCTTATCGCGACCAATAACGGGATCAAATTTAGCTTCCTGAGCCATCTCAGTAAGATCTCTCCCAAACTGGTTTAACACAGGAGTAGCCGAGGACGATCCACTGTTCTTGGGCGCTCCTGTACTGCCCGGAGCTTCTTCATTTAGTATTTTAACTATTTCATTGAACAGCTTTTGAGGATCAATTCCTAAATCTATAAGAATCCTTACTGCTACACTTTCCCCCTCTTTCATAATTCCAAGTAGCAAGTGTTCTGTTCCTATATAGTTTTGTCCGAGCCGTCTGGCCTCTCTAAATGCAAGCTCAAAGACTCTTTTTGTTCGTGGAGTAAACCCTAAAGGCTGTTCCTTTTTCTCACCCTTACCAATCAGATTTTCTATTTCTTTAACCACCTTATCCTCGGTAATGCCCTGACTCTGCATCACTCTTGATGCCACCCCAGAGCTTTCCCGTATTAGACCAAGCAGCAAATGTTCAGTACCGACATAATTATGCCCCATTGCCATTGCACTTTCCTGTGAATAAGCTATCGCTTTTTCTGCTTTTTCCGTAAAACGTCCAAACATTGTCAAATACCTCCTTTTCGTATATCTATTGCAAAATTCATTTGTTTATTAACTTTTCTCTTATTATTTCTGCTCTTTTAATATCCCTTATTTCAGGGCTCAATGGTTTTCCCGAAAGCTTTTGCAAATTCGCGGGCTGAATGTAAAGTAAAATTTCATTCAAAACTTTCCTATCTACTTCTTTGATTATTCCAATATCTACCCCAAGTTTAACATCGGATAACAGGTTTAAGCTCTCTTCCGATGTTATTATTCTAGAATTCATTAAAATTCCTAGTGACCTAAAAACCCGGTCTTCAAACTTATAAGAGTTCTGCTTGTATAACTCATTTCTTAACTGTCTTTCTTTTTCAATTATTTGCGCAACAATATTTACCACATTGTTAATTATATCAATTTCATTATTACCAAGCGTTATCTGGTTGGAAATTTGAAACATATTTCCCTCAGCCTGACTATGCTCACCATAAAAGCCTCTGACAGATATTCCAAGCTTTTCACATGCTGTAAGTAAATTTTTGATATATCCTGTCATTGAAAACGCTGGTAAATGTAACAGAATGGACGCACGCATTCCTGTGCCAAGATTAGTCGGACAACATGTCAGGTAACCATAGCTCATATCAAACGCTACTTCTATAGCACTTTCCAAAATAGAATCAACTCTATCGCAGTACTCCCAAGCAGCTTGGATCTGCATGCCAGGATACAGGCACTGTAGTCTAATATGGTCTTCTTCATTTATCATAATGCCAACTTTTTCATCTCGACTGACAATTACGCCACATTCTTTTTTACTTATGGCAAACTCCGGACTTATTAAGTGTTTTTCGACTAGTGCCTGCTTATCAATCTGCGTAATGTCATCCATTCCCAGATACAAAAAATCGTTCTTTATATCATTGTTCCCAAAAATTGCTTCTTTTGCTTCGGTAATAATTTGAGCACTTTGTTCCCTTGTCATTTTTGAAGGAAATGGATAATTTTTAAAGTTTCTCGCCAGCCTTATTCTACTGCTGACAACAACATCCGATTCAGGACCAATATCAAGATACCAGCTCATACATCATCACCCTCTTCCAGGTTTTCTAATTGTCTGATTTTATCCCTCAACTTTGCTGCCTTTTCATATTCTTCGCTCTGTATAGCTTTTCCAAGTTGCTCCTTAAGCGATTGAATCTCATGCTTGATTTTGAATTTAGCTGAGATTCCTGAAGGCACTTTACCTTGATGCTCAACTACTCCGTGTATCCTTTTTACTAAATGAGTTATTTCATCTCTAAAAACACTATAACATTCACTACATCCAAGTTTGCCTGTTTTTTGAAAATCAGTATAGGACATTCCGCATCTTGAGCATTTCTTTGCCTGATGGTATCCTGTGACATACGCATTTTTTATACCATAGCCTGTAAAGCCCGAGAAAAAGTCCCCCAAACTAAAAGGTGCATTGAAATTAATTTGCCCTTTTTCATTGGCACATTGCTCACACAGATAAAGCTCTATCTTTTTATTATTTACCACTTTTGTAAACTGTACTGTTGCATTTCTTTTGTTGCAATTCTGGCATAACATTAAACTCACTCCTTTTGAACCATAAGGCTCATCAGTGCATTTTTTAAAATTGATGCTCTGATTCGATCACGATAAGGTAAAGGTATACTACCTAATACCTTATCACTCACAGTCGCTTTTAAAATTAGCCCCTCACGCCTACTTATTTCTTCGTAATCCACAAAATTCTTAATAAAGTTCTCAGCAGACTGCTGAGTTATATTGTTCCCCATAGCTGAAACAATGTGCATCAGGTAGCCCACTTCATGCTTGAAGTTTACTCTCTTGATTTTTATATATCCTCCTCCACCCCTCCGGCTCTCAACATAGTAACCGTGTTCATTGGTAAACCTAGTGTCTAGCACATAATTAATCTGCGAAGGAACACAATTGAACTTATTAGCAAGTTCATTCCTCTGTATCTCTACAGCACCGCTATCTTGCATCATTTGTTTTAAAAATTCTTCTATTATATCACTTAACCGCACTGTTTTCATCACCTTTGTATTGATTTTGACTATCTTTGACTTTAAGATTTATTATATTATATCTCTAAAAAAAAATCAATCCCTAAATTTAATCATTATTTTTAATGTTTTTACCAATGGTTATTCTCCAAGAAGCACGTTAAACTAGTCTCTCACGCAATACTATTTTATTTTCACCTTTAAATAAAACTTTATACAAAAATATCTTATAATGCAAAAAAGCAAAAATTCAGCGAAGAATCTTTGCTTTCTTATGGTGACCCATAGGGGACTCGAACCCCTGTTACCGCCGTGAAAGGGCGATGTCTTAACCGCTTGACCAATGGGCCATAAATGGTAGCGGCGATTGGATTTGAACCAACGACACTTCGGGTATGAACCGAATGCTCTCGCCAACTGAGCTACGCCGCCACGCTACATATATGTGAGTCAAAACGTGCTTCCTCAAAAGCACGCTAATATATAGTAGCACACAAACCAGGCATTAGTCAAGAAAAAAGTATGTGGTTTTTTTATCCGTTTTTGGGGGAGGGTTACAGTTCACAGGTAGCTAAAGAGATATAACTTTTGCAATGTTAGGAAACAT
>CAYPLH010000032.1:0-43985 GCA_964411505.1 uncultured Clostridiaceae bacterium
TTAGTTAGTTAGTTAGTTAGTTAGTTAGTTAGTTAGTTAGTTAGTTAGTTAGTTAATTAGTGAGTGAATAGTTTGGTAAGTAGTTTAGGTGAGCAGTAACTTCCTTTCCAACTTACCAACTTTCCAACTACAATGAAAGAAGGCATATGCATTGAACCAGTATAGATACTTGGTGGATTTTGACACCGAAGCTCTGGAAAAAGAATACTATGATGTTGTGGTAATAGGAAGTGGAATTGCCGGTGTTTACACTTCTTTGGTCATGTCAGATAAATTGCATGTTGCAATTTTAACAAAGGAAACACTGGATATAAGCAATTCTGTGCTTGCGCAAGGCGGAATTGCTGTATCTCTTGACAAGGAAGACTCTCCAAAGCTTCATTTTAAGGACACAGTTTTTGCAGGTGACGGTCTTTGTGATGATGAGAGTGTGTGGGTTCTTGTAAATGAGGCAGCTCACAACATAAATAACTTGTGCAAGTTTGGAGTCAACTTTGACCGTGAGATAAAAGGTGAACTATCCTTGACTCGTGAGGCTGCTCACAGCAAAAACCGCATAATTCATGTGCGAGATGCCACAGGGAAGGAAGTTTGTGATAAGCTTATCCACAATGTTCTTAACAAGAAGAATGTTGAGATAAAAGAAAGAACTTATGCTGTTGACGTTCTTACTGAAAATAACGATTGCAGGGGGCTTCTTGTTTTTGATGAAGATAGCGGCAAATTTAAGGTCTATGTTACAAAAAAGGTAGTTTGTGCAACCGGAGGATATGGACAGCTTTATGCGTACACTACAAATCCGGAGGTTGCTACTGGAGACGGAGCATGCATGGCTTATCGTGCGGGAGTACCTCTTCAGGATCTTGAGTTTATACAGTTTCATCCTACTGTGCTTTACCATCCTGAAAATCGTAGTTTTTTGATTTCTGAAGCGGTTCGAGGAGAGGGTGGTAAGCTTCTTAATATTCATGGCAAACGGTTTATGGACCAATATCATGATTTAGCTGAACTAGCGCCAAGGGATGTTGTTGCAAGAGCTATTTTTAAAGAGATGAAAAAAACAAATTCTACTAATGTTTTTTTGGATATAAGCTTTAAAGGAGCGGAATATATTAAAGACCGATTCCCGACCATTTACAATACTTGCTTAAAATATGGGATAGATTGTACAAAGGAATACATACCGGTAGCACCGGCTGAGCACTACAGCATGGGCGGGATAAAAACGGACGCAAATGGCAGAACATCTATAAATGGTTTTTATGCTTGCGGTGAATCGGCATCTAATGGAATCCACGGCGCTAATAGGCTTGCAAGCAATTCTCTTTTGGAAGGCCTTGTTTTTGGTAACAGGATTGGAGAAGAATTGGAAGGCGATATTACAGGGGAACCGCTTGATATATCAATCAAATATGAGACAAAAAGAGAGTCTTTACTTGTTGATAAAGATGCCATACTAGCTGATATTAAACACACAATGACTGAATGCGTTGGCATTGTCCGAAATGAAGAAGGTTTGAAAAAAGCAAGCGACAAAATGCAAAGATATGCACAGCTTACCAAGAACATGAAAAATGAGACCATGAAGGATTTTGAACTTACGAATATGGTATTACTTTCAAACCTTATAATAAACTCTGCTCTTTTAAGGACAGAAAGCCGAGGCGCACATTACAGGTCTGATTTTAACAAGCGTGACGACGAAAACTGGAAACGTCATTTATTAGTGCAGCGTCAAAAGATAGCTGAGGGATATCAAAATCAAATAATTGATAAATAGTGCCCATCTTAACAAAAAAGAAAGGGTTTCTGTTCACAGTTATATCTCAAGTTATAGAGGGTCTGAACTGTAACAAGAAAGGAATATGTGATCATGCTCAACACAAATTTAATAGATAAAATAATTTTAACCGCTTTTGATGAGGATATGCCCTTTGGTGATGTAACTACAGATAATCTTATTCCGGAGGATTCAATATCTGAGGGCTCTTTTGTAGCTAAGCAGCCGGGCGTGATTGCAGGAATTGAAGTTGTTAAAAGAGTATTTGCTCTTATGGACAGCAATATTGAAGTTACACGTTGTGTACAAGATGGTGCTTATGTACAAGAAGGTGATATCATCTTAAAGATAAGAGGAAACACAAGAGCTATTTTAAAAGGTGAAAGAACTGCCTTGAACCTTTTTCAGAGAATGTGTGGGATTGCAACAAAAACCTTTGAGTATACAAGCAAGATAAAAGAGTTTCCGGTAAGGATTGTAGATACTAGAAAAACAGCCCCCGGTCTTCGCTACCTTGATAAATATGCAGTAAGAGCGGGCGGAGGATACAACCACAGATATAATCTTTCTGATGCTGTTCTTATTAAGGATAATCATATAAATGCGGCTGGTGGAATTAGAAATGCTATAGAAAAAGCAAGGTGTGCAATACCTCATACCATGAAAATAGAGGTGGAGAGCGAAACGCTTGAGCAGGTTCTAGAAGCGCTAGAAGCCGGAGCTGATATAATAATGTTGGATAACATGAACTTTGAGGATATGACAAGTGCAACAAAAGTAATTAATAAAAGAGCTATTGTGGAAGCTTCAGGAAATGTTTCTGTGGATAATGTTTATGATGTAGCCAAAACCGGTGTGGATATAATATCTGTAGGAGCACTCACACACTCTGTAAATGCAATGGATATTAGCTTAAAGTTTAAGTAGTGCTAAGTTATTATTGACTTATTATCACCATATCAACAGCATGTAATTACGTCATGTGGATAAAACCAAAAACAATCCACAATTTGTCCACAGCCTTGTATAACCTTTATTTTGAAAACCCCAAAGCCCAGAGACATCAAGGGATGCAGCGTTTTTCATCTTTTTTGTTTATCCACAGAGCGACCAACAATACATTGCTGATTTCCCAAAGTTACCGGTGTTTTGAGCGTGGATAACTGCTCCGATAAAAAAATTAGCGAAGCTTTTGTGGATAGGGAAGCTTTTGTTTTAACAATTGTACAATTCTTTCAAAGACTTTAGTATTATTAAGTATTGCTTTGTGGTTTTTTGCCTCGGGTAAACTTCCTTTAATTAAGTTTTCCACAGAAAGAGCTTCTTCTCCCAGATTAAAGAGTTCCGTTTTTATTCCCCATATGGAAAGACTTGCGTTATCAGGGGTTACCACTTCATCATTCATACTTAAAAGATTGGCAATCGAAACAGTACTGTTGAGTCCCTTGTTGATCATGGAAGGAAAAATATCTTTTAGAAGATCGCTATCGGGTATCATATCTTTTATGCCCCGGTCATCAAAATAGCCTGCACCTAAGGACGCCCAAGATGAGCCTTTATGTGGCACTGAGATAAAAATATTTTTACGCACATCGTTGCGTTTTATATAATCATTTTCTGTTGTGTAATATCTTGCGACCAGTCCTCCCATACTGTGGGAGATTAAGTCGAATCTTTCAATCTTTATTCCGCGAGTCATATGTTCCTTCTTTAAATCATCCAAGAACGAGGACAACATCTGTGCACCAGGAATAATACCGTTATCCCATGGATATTCAAACACGAAGGTTTCAAAACCTTTTGAATCAATATATTCTTTAATGTTATCGAATGCGTGTGCATCTTCCTGATATCCGTGAATGAATACTACTGGAACGCGAACAAGAGTCAAATCTATTATAGAAAACCTTGAACTCCCATTAATTGAAGCCTTTATTTCAACATTTTCACCTTCGTCACCCAAATTTGCGACACTTGAACTATACTTACCCGTGCTTTTCTCACCTATACTTACATCTTTCTTACCTACGCCTTCTACACTTTCTACACTTTCTACACCTTCTACGCCTTCTACGCCTTCTACGCCTTCTATACTTTCTATACCTTCTACGCCTTCGTCACCAGTATCTTTCTCACCGATTCTTGGGTTATCGGGTGGTACATAGTAGGCTAATGCTTCACCAAATTTGTTGGTTTTGCTGTTTAGAGGGATAATTTCACCAAAGTCACCCACAACCCCAAATTCTACAGCAACGTTTTCCACAGGTACATCTTGGTCATCTCTTACGCAAGCTTTGAGCAAAAGTCTATTAGACAAATCTGCACTAAGTGTTGTCACATTGTGATTGACAACAGACAAGTTAAGATGAAGTATTTTATGATTAACAAACAACCCAGAAAGAAAAGCTTCTATATTATTAAATGCAAAAAAAACAAATGCCAGTAAAAGAATGATTATTATAATTATCTGATGCTTTTTCATTTTCGTCCCCTTAAGAATTCTTTACTAATATTATTATTGCTCCCAACTAAATCACAAAGAGATTTTTTAGAGTTATATTCTTATTATAATATAAATATGGTAGTTTTTAATATGAAAGTTTTGTAAGAAACCAAAAGATTGTTACAATTTACAGCCTCTTTATATTATGAACAACATCTCTAATACAGCTAGTTACAGCAAAGCTTAGGAGAACAAAGTTTAAAATGACTTAGAGTTTAGTAATGTTCGTGCTGTCTGAACGCAAGTGAGTTCACGAAATTACTTAACGAGAAGGCATTTTAAACTTTTAGTTTTCCTTGCTGAAGCTGTATTGCAGTATTAGAGATCTTTGTTCATTAAACAGGTAGCTGTAAATTGTAACAAATAATTTTATTACTGCATCAATAGTATTAATTAAATTTATATTTCTGGGAAATATAATTTATGTGACAACTTCAAAAATATCTTGAAGGGATGTTGATATAAATTGAAAGTACAAGATATTATGACCAAAGATGTAGCATATATCAATCCGATGTCAAACGTGGTTGAAGCAGCACAGATAATGCAAAAACACAACGTTGGTTCAATACCGGTTTGTGACCAAAACGGCGTGCGGGGCATATTAACTGACAGGGACATTATCGTCAGAAATATAGCTCATGGAAAGAATCCTTTAGAGACTCCTGTAAGCGAGGTAATGACATCGAGTGTGTCCACTGCCACACCTGATATGGATGTTGAAGAAGCTGCTAAGATAATGGCAGAACAACAGGTGAGAAGGTTACCTGTTGTGGAAAACAACATGATTGTAGGTATGATATCGCTCGGTGACTTTGCAGTTAATTCGAGGACCGATGTTGAAGCGTCCGAAGCTCTTACAGAAATATCGAAACCATCCCAACCGGCAAATATGTAAAAAAGGGTGCCAAGTAAGTCTTACACAAAAAAGTAAGATGTAAAGCCCCAAGTTTTTTATTGAAGTTGTAACAGCATAAGGCGCTAAGCCTTATGTCTACATAGTTTTAATCTACTGATTCATAAATACTTGTCCACAATTTGCTTATAATATTTCGGTGTCTTTAGGCAAAAATATTACTGATGCTAACGCATCAAAACTCTGGTCCTGTAATGGGACAAAGGAGCGATTATTGTGGCCAACAGGCGTAGTATGATGTCTGAGAATCTCAAGGCGGAAATAGCAAAGGAACTTGGGGTCTATGACACGGTTTCACAAGAAGGCGGATGGGGCTCTGTGTCGTCCAGAAACTGCGGTAATATAGTCAAGAAGGCTATAGAAATGGCAGAAAGGTCTTATGGTAACGGAAAATAACCCCCTATGAGCATCAAAAGCCGGCGCAAGCCGGCTTTAAATCTTGCTATTGAAATACTCCTTGTGTCACTTGCAATTGATCATTTAATATCTCTCTAAAAAAGGTGTTTTATATCTCACCGCTGCCTATTGATACTTTCCATAATTCATATTACCAAAGTAAAAAGGCTTCCAAATGTTTAAATGTAATAAACATATGCTATACTGAATCTAGTCACTAGCCACTACCCACCAACTTTATTTCACGTGTGTTACAATTTCTTTACACTTGCCGGACACGTGTTGACTGTAAAAATACCCGGTGATATAATTAGTCACGTGTTAACGGTAGGCACAATATGCCTTAAATAAACACATAAGGGGTTAGGTTTAAACCGCACCCCACAAATATTTACGAGGAGGAAATCGCATGAAGAATCTCAAAAAGCTTATGGCAGTTGTAGTTGTAGTTGCTATGCTTGCAACTTCATTATTAACTGTCGGCGCAGCCGGGAATCAATATGTGGTAGAAGCTCAACATCTTTACAACATGGGTCTTTACTTGGGTACTTCAACTACAGAATTTAAACCCGACTTAGAGTCAGCTCTTAACAGAGAACAAGGCGTTACAATGCTTGTTAGAATGTTTGGAAGAGAAGCTGACGCTAACGCTCTTTCAGATGCAGAAGTTGCCAGCATTTTGGGCGCATACTCAGATGCTGCAAAAATATCTGATTGGGCTAGAAAAAGTATGGCATTAGCAATTAAAGAAGGGCTGGTTCAGGGAAGACCTGACGGAACATTTGGTCCGGCAGACTCACTTCTTGGGAAAGACTATGCAACTCTTATCTTAAGAGCATTAGGATATGAAGTTACATCAACCAGCTATCACACAGCAGCAGCTGACCTAGTAGAAAAAGGTGGGCTTACTGCTTCAATGGCGTTGGCATTTAATGACAAACCATTGATAAGAGACGATTTCGTAGGAATCACTTATGCAGCTTTGAATGCAAAGGATAACACCGGAACGTCCATTATCGCAGCTTTGGTTCAAGCTAATGTAGTAAGTGAAGATAAGGCTATTGCAGCTGGACTTTACGAAGACGAAAAGAACCTCGCTGACGCAGAAAAAGCAGTAGCAGATTTAGAAGCAGCAGTAGCTAAGGATCTTGCAGTAGATGCTAACATCAAAGCCGCTGAAGGACTTGTTACAAGTGCTAAAGCAGCAGTTGCAAAAGCTGACAGCAGTGCTTTGGAAGCAAAGCTTGCAGCAGCAGAAGCTACAGTAGCAGCAGCAAGAAAAGCATTTAACGATAAGGTTTCTCTCGAAGATGCGGCTGAAAAAGCAGTAGTAGCTCTTGAAGACGCAGCTGGAAAAGACCTTGAAGTAGAAGCTAACCTTACTGCAGCAGAAAAAGCAGTAGCTCCGGCAGAAGCAGCAGTTGCAGCAGTTAAAGATACTACTGTTAACGCAGCTTTGGCAGCTAGAATCACTGCAGTTAAAGCTAAAGTAGAAGCAGGCAAAGTATACTTTAATGCAAAAGTAGCAGTAGATGCTTACAAAGCAGCTCCTTACACTACTCTTGCTGAAATCGAAGCAGCAGAAGCTCTTGAAGCAGAAGCTAACACAGCAATTGCAAAAGTAGCAGATGCAGACGCTAAAGCAGCTCTTGAAGCTGACGTCGCAGCTCAAAAAGCTCTTATAGTAGCAGCTAAGGTTTCAATTTCAACTGTTGAGGTTGCAAGTGTTAAAATTGATAACCTTAAGAGTTTGGTTATAACCTTCACTAAGGCTCTGGATAAAGATACAGTTAAGAAAGACAACATTAAGATTGATGGCAACACAAATTATGAATTTAAGCTATCATCTGACAAAAAATCTATAGCAATAGAACTGAACACAAAAGTAGACCAGAGTGACGAAGTTAAGATTACATTAAAAGGCTTAAAAGACGCTGATGGAAACAAAATTGCGGACTATGAGAAGAAGTTTGTTGCTGTTGACGTAACTCAACCTGTACTTTCAAACGTTGAGTTTGTGAACAACAAGAAATTAAAGGCAGTTTTCACAGAACCTGTTCAGATGAATTCAGGCGGAGTATATGTTACAACTGATGTTTCTTATGCAAAGGTTTTGATTGATGATGCTATTAACTTTGCAAAGTTTACACCAGTACCTGCTGAAAATATCGTTTATATTGAATTCCTTAATCCGATAAGTGATGGAACTCATACTATTACAGTATCAAAAGTTAAGGACTGGGCAGGATTCCAGATGCTTGCAACTTCATTCACATTTACTTCATCCACTGACGATACAGCACCTGTAGCCGTTTCAGTTGAAGTTAAAGCTAATAACAAGCTTGAAGTTGTATTTAATGAAGATCTTGACGTAGCAAATGCAGGCGTTGGTGATTGGGAAATCAAACAAACTGGTGACCCAAAGAACTACGCTGAAAATGCAACTCTCGTATACAAAGATAAAAAAGCAACTATTACTTTTGGTAACGATGAAAAGTTTGATGTAAGGGCTACTTTAGGCTTTACAGTCAAATACAGAAATATTAAGGACGTGTTTGGAAACAAGAACAGCGCTTGGACTACACTTTCCAGCAGTTATGTTGATGACACTGAAAAACCTTATGTAGTTTCCTATGAATTGGTTAAGAAAGATGGTGTTAACCAGATTAACATTACTTTCTCCAAAGCAATTAATCTTGATGGTCATGAAGCTAAATTCGAGTTGTTTAACAACAAGGATAAACTTGTCCAGACAGGTGATTCCAACATGGTTAAGCTAAACAAAGATGACAACAAGGTTGTTGAAATTAAATTCTCAAAAATTGCAAATGTTGATGTAGCTTCTTATGTGGTTAAAATTAAAGCTGGCGTACCTGACCGTTCAATCAGAGGAAACGTGATGGATAAATTCCAGTTTGGTGTAACTACTGTAGATACTAAAGCTCCTACAATCACTTCAGCAGTTGCTGAAGGGGCTGGTGACAGCCGTAAGTTTGTTATCAGGTTCTCAGAGGTTATGGATTCTGCATTAATTAACGATCTTTCAAATTACTTTGTTGGTGAAGGTATAGTAGATAAACTGGCAAGTAATATTAAAGATGCGGCAGTTTCAACATCTGACTACAAGGTTGTTACTTTAAAAATACCAAACTGCGATGATTATAACAGAATAGCTTTCGGTTTAATGAAGGATGCAGCTGGTAATAATTTGACTCAAGCTACCCTTGGAACCCCGATGGTAGTTGCTCAAGACTATGATGAGCTGACAGTAAAAATGGGAGACCTTGAAGCAGAGGCAACCGGCAAAAACACCATAGTAGTTAAGTACACCGGAGATAAGAAAGACAAAGGCTACACATTTACTGCAGCTTCAGCAGCATCGTTTGCAGTGAATAATAACGGTGACTATAACATGGGTGTTATTGCAGCTCAGATTGCAGCTGACGGAAAGAGTGTAACTCTTACTTTGTCACGTGCTATGACTTCAGATGCGAACCTTAAAGTTGATAGTGATGTATATGCTATTGATCTTACAATTGCAGGTACCGGAACCAAGGATATAAATGGTCAAGCAATTGCAGTAGCTAATATATCAATTACAGACAAGATTAAGGCTACCATGAATGCACCTAAATTGAAGGGTAATTCGAAAAACTTAATTGCTATAACGTTTGACGAAGCTGTAACTCTTAAGAACGATGCACTCATCAATGGTCTGTTTACTCTAAAGGCTGGAGATACAACTTATGTTCCTACAGTTGATTACGATGTAACAGCAGGTGGCGGCGGATTTGAGATCTTGGTTAAGAAAGCAGATCTGACAGGTACTGAAGTAACAATTACTCTTACAAATCCTGATTACTTGGAGGATGGTAATGAAAATGGAGTAATTGCAGCAGCAGCTAAGACTCTTAAGATCACAACTAAGTAATAAAGCAATTAACAAATAAAAAAGGTGGGCTTATTGCTCGCCTTTTTTTATTTGTGGTATACTATATTTGCCATATTACTTGGCGGAGTAAGTTTTAAGAAGCGTGCCAGATGAATTTAATTTGATTTTGCTGAAAAATAAAGTATCCTAGTACTAAGAATTAATCTCAAGACATACAAATAACAATGAGGCGTTTATATCAAAACTTTATGGTATATATATACGAACGTACCAGATACATCCATTGACATTTACTAGGCAAAGAAAATATAATGAATATGACAAGTCAAGTGGAATATAGCATTAGAAGAACAAAATGGTATACATTTTGCCAACTATTTCTACGGGGGAGAAATTTAAATGAAGATTAAAAAATTCAAAAGTGCATTACTGACTACTTTAATATTATTAATTATTGTTATGTCGACTGGTTTTGTACAAGCTGAGAATGTTCACAAGTACTATGATGAAGCATTTAAATTATATACTTTAGGCTTGTACAAGGGCACAGTTGCCGAATACTTCCAACCTTCGTTAGGTGAAAAACTAAACAGGGAAGAAGCACTATCTATTCTTATTCAGTTCCTTAGGGATGAAAAAGAGATTGCTATAATGAGTAATCAACAAGTAAATAATGCACTGAATAATGTTTCAGATGGAAGTCAGATAGCTACGTGGAACCGAAAATATGCAGCATACGCTTACTTAAATAATTTAATTGCGACTGATGAATCGGGTAAATTTTCTCCTAAAGAATCAATTACGGGTACTGAATACTGTGCTTGGATATTAAAGGCACTTGGCTATGAAATAGATTTAAATGATAAATATGCTGCTGCAAAGCTGGTAGATATAGGTGGGTTATCTACTACTCAAATGCTTAAGGTGCATAACATAGAACTAATAAGAGATGATTTAGTTGGAATTACATTTAGTTCTTTGAATGCGTTTTATAAAGATGGTGAAACAGTTATTGCAAAGCTTGTTAGAAGTGGAAAGGTTAGTGAGGAGAGGGCTTTATCTACAGGAGTTTATGTTAGGGAGAAATTAACTGAAACGCTTATGGAAATAGTTGAAAGAATAGAAAAATTAACAAATAGTGAGCTTAATACCTATGAAAACATAGAGGAAGTAGAGAAATTTATTAAAGAAGCAAAAGCTATATCTTTAAGGGTTGGAGAAAACGAGTTTGAAGTAAGAATAATATTAGCAGAAAATCGTTTAAAACAAACAAAAGAAATTTATAGTATAAAGCAGGAACTAGAATACAAATTAGATAGTTCTGTTAAAGTGCTTGAACAGCTTGCCCAAAACAAACTTGTGATTGAATATAATATAAAGGCTGTGGAAGACGCAATTAAGAATGCGAAAAATGGTCTTAATGCAGCTAAAGAATACGGAGAATATGAAGACTTTGAAAAGAGGATTAATGAAGTTGAAAATGAAGTTAATGATATAAAAATACTTGCGTTGGCTGAAAAGTTAGTAAGTGACTTTCAAAACACACCAATAAGCAGTATCATACAAATTGAAGAAGCACTGGAAATCAAGCTAGAAGCAGAGGAAATTGTTAACCAAATAAATAACATAGAGAAAAGAGAGCAATACATATCAAAAATCACAAAAAAGAGTAAACTGATTGAGGAAGCCATGGATTCATCAATTCCTGGAAAAGTAATAAGTGCAGATGCAACCAGCCTCAAGCAGCTTAATATAGTTTTTTCAAAACCAATTCTAGGGGAAACAATAGATGCTAGTACTTTTAATGTTTCTGAAGAGATTAATTTTAGAAGACTATCTGATGATGGTAGAAGTCTTACTTTGCTACTTTCAGAAAGATTACCTCAGAACAGCATTATTTACGTAACCATTGACGGAATAAAAGACGTAAATGGTAATGTTATTGATGCATATGAGGCAGCAGTTATGGCGATGGATGTAACATCACCGAAGGTCGAGCAACTAGAATTTGTTCATAATAAGTTAATTAAACTTAAGTTTTCTGAGCCTTTTGACTTTATTAACAGTGGAGTATTCGAGATATCCAGACCTGAAACTCTTAAAGGGGCAGATTTTAAAATAGACGGAAAATATTTTTATGGTCGTTTTAATACAAATGAAGCAGAACAAATTCTTTCAATAGAACTGCTAAGTCCTCTGCAAGACGGAGAGCATGTGCTCGAACTTAGCGGAATAAAAGATTGGGCAGGTTTTAAGTGCTTACCATATACAAAGAAGTTTATTTCACATACTGATGATACACCGCCAGAAGTTGTAAAGATGTTGGCAGAAGATACTGAAACCATAAACATTACTTTTAATGAGCCCGTAAGCCTATTGACAAGTAATGTTAGAGTAACAGAATTTGGTGGGAGGATAAAATCAATCTCAAAAGTTAATATTAATGGTGAAAATGTTGTAATAAAACTTGCAGAGCCTCTTAGTGTGGCATCACTCAATAGGTTTACGGTTAGAATTCAACACTTGCAGGATATTGTTGGTAATGTAAGGGATATTGATATTGATGGCAGAATTTCCGATGATAATGAAGCACCTAAGATTGAGAGTCATTTGGTAACTAACCATAATACTTTAAAAATTATTTTCGATAAAGCTGTTGATGTAAAAGATGTACTGCTTTTATTATATGATTTGGAAGGCAACGCTATAGCAAAAGAAAATGCGGGAATTTCAATCAGAGCACTTAATGAAAGTAACAATGAATATGAAGTGTTTATTCAGTATATAAGAGGGAAGAGACCTGCCCAGTATTCACTGCAATTAAGCGGAATAGTTGATAAGTCTGTCCGGAAAAATGCATTTGCAGCAAAAAGAATCACCTTTACTTCAAACGATGAATACAAACCCATTATAACCAAAGCATCAAAGATGCAAGATTCGGGTGGCATGAATGATATTATTGAAATAGTTTTTTCTGAAGCTATGGACACCTCAACGCTGAACAGTCTCTCAAGGTACATATTAAAAGGTATTGGAAGATCACAGCCTATGTCACTGGATGGTATTGAAGGAGCTAAAATTGTATCCATATCTGAAGATGGCAAAAGGGTGATTTTGATTGCATCCCGTACCGGTCTTTACGGTTATGATCATGTTACAATACTAGGCGCTGTTGATGCCTATGGCAAGGCCCTTTATGGGACAGGATCCAACATGGGGGACTTTTATAAAATGGATTAGACACACACTCTGATATCTGACTATATAGACGGCTCCTGCATAAAAAGCCAAACCCAAGGGTTTGGCTTTTTTCGACGTTATAACCGATATTTTATTTTATTATTACATTTACTTCTCAACAATTGCTACACCCACGCTCCAGTGTTATAATAAAAAGGTAAAAGGAAAATTATTCTTTTTAAATTACAAAAGAGAAGATGGAGGTCATATTATGTCTATAAAAAAATTAACAGCGACTATAATTGCAATTACTATGTTAATTTCTTTGGCTATTCCCGTAGCGGCACAGCAAGAGTATACATACATGAAAGAAGCAAAAATACTATATGATGCTGGACTCTATAACGGAATATCCGCAACAGATTTTGAGCCAGACTTAGGGTCAGGATTGACACGAGAACAAGGTATTACCATGCTTATAAGAATAATGGGTTTGGAAAAGGATGCGCTCTTGTTGGAGGAAGCGGAGATTGCCAAGGTGCTAGAGCCGGTACCCGATGCACAGCAAATATCTGACTGGGCAAGAGCATACGTGGCTTATGGCATAAAAAACAACCTTATTGCAGGGCTGCCTGACGGATCTTTTAATCCAAAAGATGCGTTGCTTGGAAAAGCATATTGCACGCTTATATTAAGAGCAATGGGATATACTGTTGATGCCACACGCTATCAGATAGCTGCAGCCGAGCTTTCTAAAATAGGTGGTTTGTCCATAGAGCAGACACTTTTATTTAATGATAAATCACTTATAAAGGATGATTTAATCGGAATTTCCTATAGCAGCCTGCAGGCAAAGTTTCCGGATGGGAAAACTATAATGTCAAAGCTTGTTGAAAATAGTATTGTTGATGAAGACTTTGCCATAGATATGGATATTTATCCTGAAGGAAAAAAGGCAAGAGAAGAGGCTGAACGGCTAGCTAAAGAAAAAGAAGAGCAGGCCTTGAAGGAAAAAGCAATATTTGAAGAGGCCGAACTTGCTGTTATTGCATCAGAACAGGCGAAAATTGATACAATAGAGCTTATAAATAATGCAGAAGAATTAATTAAATTAGCGGAAGAAAAGATTAAGCTTGTTACAAATAATGCAGATAGAAGCATGCTGGAAACCAGGATTGCTTTAAAAAATTCCGCCATAGAGACAAAGAGAGATGAGCTTAAAAATTCAGAAGAAATGGCGTTAAAACAGGTAGCTGAGCTTGCAGTTGCGGCTTATGAAAATGCCACTATTTTGACATTGGAGCAGATAACTACAGCGGAGAGTTTGGAGAAGCTGGCCAGAGAAAAAGTTGGTCTAGTTCTCAATGATTTAGACAGAATTATGCTGGAGGCACGAATTACAGCAAAGAAAGCTGAAACTGAATCTACTAAAGCAAAGCTACAGGAAGTAGCGAACGCGAAAAAGCTATTGGATGACTATTTAAGCGCACCTTATGCAACATCTTCTGATGTAGCAGCAGCAGAAATTCTTGGTGTTTACGCACAAGAAGCTATTGGCAGACTAAATGATGAAGCAATAAAGACATCACTATTGGAGCAGTTGTCTGTTCATAAAGCAAAGATAATTGCAAAAAAAGAAGAGACTAAGGTTATTACTGTTAAGGATGTTACTTCTGACACATTAAAGGTAATTAAAATTACGTTTACTAAAGCTGTTAATAGTGACACAGTTAGCACTTCAACAGTAACTGCAAGTCACGCGATAGGTAGCAGAGTGCTTTCAGAGGATGGAATGACCCTAACTATTGACCTTTTGAATGCCGTTAATCAAAGTGATACAGTTAAGATAACACTAGATGGTATCAAGGATATAAATGGAATGCAGCTTGCAAAGTATGAGAAGTCTGTACTAATGGTTGACACAACATTACCATCGGTATTAGGAGTGGAATATATAAACAGGAGCAGGATAAGATTTTTATTTAATGAACCTGTCAGCTACACAACAAACGGTATTTATAAAACTACAAGCAAAGAGACATTAAACGGAATAGTTGAGCTTAAGCTTGATGATATGTATGCTTTTGCCAAGTTTACTCCTGAAGATAATTATCTTATAGTTGACTTCATGAATCTTCTTGATACAGGAGCGCATGAGGTCATATTGACAGGAGTAAGTGATTATGCCGGGTATAGAATACAACCGGTACGCTTAACTTTTAATGTGTTTATTGATAGTGTTCCTCCGGTAGCCGTATCAGTAGAAGCGCCAAATACTAGTATGGTAATAATCAAATTTGATGAAGAAATAACTATAAATGGCGACCCTTCGGTGAAAGTAAAGGAAATTGGAGGGACAGAATATGTTATCAATAAATCAAATATGATTGCAGACAAGACACAGCTTAAGATAAACTTAATCAGTCCATTGAGTGCAGCATCTCTTATTGGTTTTACAGCAACAGTATCAGATGTTGAGGACACTTCAGGAAATAAGTGTGAAGAGACTTCGCTTTCAGGAACTATAAAAGATGATATTACTGCACCTGAAGTTGTGAGCTATAAAGTGTTGACAAATAATAATGTACAGCTGGTATTCAACAAGGATGTTGATGTATCCTATGCATCAGCTATAATAATAGATTCAAGGGGTAACAGAACTCCACGAACAATTACTTTAGGCTCAGATGAGAATGTTGAGCATGATTATGTTGTTAATACAGGTCTTCAGAGTGCTAATATTGCCAATTACTTTGTGGAAATCGAAGGCATTGTTGATAAGTCAATCCGCAGGAATGCCATTGCAAAAATGACACTCCCGTTTATAACAAATGATACTATACCACCAAGGATTGAGTTTGTTGTTCACAAACCTGATAATAAAATTGAAATAACTTTCTCAGAGCCTATGTCTGCTGAAACTGTTAACAATATACAGGCATACTTTTTAAAGAATAGAAGTGAACTTATTTCACTTTTAGGAACAGATGCTAGAGTTTTCGGAATGAGCTCAGATTATACAAGAGTGACATTGCAGGTGCCAAAGAACATGGTTTATGATGCTATACTTATACTTGGTGCAAAAGACTCCAACGGAATAGTTCTCGAAGGACCGGGAGCGTCCCTTTCTTCGGCAATGCCTATAAGCAGCACGTATGATATGGTGACAGGTTCTGATCTTGTATATGAAATTATTGAACCTAGAAAGGTAAAAATGAGCTTTGGTAAGGATATAAACGGGAACGATCTCAAACCGGGATATAGTTTCATATCAGCGGATGTATCTGCTTTTAAATTCTACCTGACAAACGGTGATAGTTATAATCCGGGGGTTATTGGAGCTTTAATTACAGATAATGGTCGGGCAATTGAGTTGATTACTTCCATCTCATTTAATACCGATGGCACAGTAAATATTACAAAGGATCAGAAAAGCGGAGTATATTTGAGCTTATCCAAAGGTGTAATGGATATGAACAGCAATGATGTAATTATTTCAGAAAAGAAGACTATTAATGATAAAATTAAAGCTACGCAGTTAAGTGCAAGACTTGATGATTATTCATCAAGTAAGATAATACTTGCATTTAGCGAAAATATTAAGTGTGTATTTCCATCAGGCACAACCAATCCTGAAAGTATACTTGCAGCCGGAATCAAGATTACTAACATAAACTCGCAGCAGCTTATCCCGGTTGCAGAATATACTGTGGAGATAATTGGAAGTAGCATAGTGATTACAATGCCTTCTGCTAAAAAGGGAGATTTCTATGTAGAAATTGTAAGACCTGATTACATCACAGATTTTGCAGGTAATATTGTAGAAGTTCTTGATTCAGTATTAGTTCGAAATGTGAACAATTAAGTGTGTAAAGGAAGTAAAGGAAGCAGGGGGAGAGTCCTCTTGCTTCTTTTTTTTCGCTTATTGGAAGCATGGTTTTTCATAAATTCCACAAGTCTGCTTAAATCAAAACGAACATATAGGTTGAGGTCTACATTATGCTATGAATATATGGATTATAATCGATAAATCATATTCTCAATTATTTTGGCAACTTTGGCAAGAGCTTTCTCTTTTTTTAGCAGCAGCTTTAGGTAAAGGTTGAAAGGAAGGTAAAATTTTAATTCTTAGTTCAAAAATGTTCTTTACTAATTATAGCTAGCATGTATAATGATGATGTATACAAAATTATGTATAGATGAGGGGAAAATATGGAGCGAACACAGATTTATCTTACAAAAGATCAAAAAGATAAACTTTCGGAGATGGCAAAACTTAAGGGGGAGACGCTGGCCCAGGTAATTAGAGAAGCTGTTGATACTTACTTTATCAGTACAAAAAAGGACTATGAAGACCATATTTTAAAGACTAGTGGTATATGGAAAGACCGAAATGACATTCCGAATGCAGTTGATTATGTTAATGATATCCGAGAAAAGATGAATTCTAGTTTGGTAATCCTAGAAACTAATCCAATGCATGGGAATCAAATCTCTATTCTTTTTTTATTGTGTATTAGACTTTTCCTTACCACGAATTTTAGGAAATCCGGCGGGAAGTTATCGCAAATAGCGTTTTAACTCATTGTAAAAGTTTTCTCTTGTACCAGCCATGATTATAACAACCATTTCTCCATTTTCAAGGGTTGATATCCTGTATGCAAGTTCATAGTTGGTGCTATTATAGTATAAATTAAGGCAAAAAACTCCACTTAAATCACCGGTTTTAGCTACTCCAATTTCCGGATTTTTCCTAATGGCTATGACTGCATCCTTGAAAGCTTTGGCAAGAGCTTTCTCTTTGATTTTCTTAAAATATTTCTTAGCTGCAGGTGTGTAAGTTACTGGTAGCATAATTACTTCTCCAACTCTTCATCCGAGCCAAAAATTTCATCTGTCTCATCTATATAATTTTTAGAAGAGCTTCTTGCCAATAAATCCGCTTCCTCAATGAGTTTTTCAACAGCTGGGCGTATTTGCTGATTAATGCGCTTAAATTCGCTCAGTAACTTCTGACCAGAATATCCCTGGTTAATTAAATCAGCTAGTATTTCTTCTGCAAATGCGCTATCTTCATTTCTTGTTGGGGTTATTATAAGCATATTATTAGCATAGATACAGTCAACCTCATTAGAAAGCCCTAATTTTTCAAAATATTTCGATGGAATAGTTATCTGTCGCTTGGATGAAATGCGGATACGACGCTTTTCCATGGGAGATCGCTCCTGTCTAACTTTATTTAATATCATAATATTTATATGCTCCTTTCGTAAAAACAATACATGTAAGGAAACTTGGTTTCCTTACATGTTATTATATTACTCATATGACCAATTGTCAAATAAGAAGTTGAAGATGTGTGTTTATCTTATGATCCACTTATGATAATGTCTCATTGTACCACATGTGAAAATGTCACCCTATTAAGAAGTTCAATATGAAAGCAGGTGGGGAGCTCTCTTACTTTCTCGTTTTTATTTAAGTCATAAAAAAGTTTCCATTTTGGATGCTGTCGTTTATGTTAATGATATTCATAAAAAAAAAATGCTCGTCCCTAGGATAAAAAATAATCAAATCCTTCCAACATATTGACAAAATCCCTCTCATTTTATAAACTAGAATTGTTCACATTATGAACAAAGGGGTCAGATTTACTGTGAGAGAAGAGAGAAAAGATAACTGGTATGCTTTGTTTGTATTAACCGGTGAAGAAGAGAATGTAAAAGAGCGTCTAAAATATAGGTTCCGCGATGAGCTTCGCATACTTGTTCCTAAGCGCAAATTAAGGGAGCGTAAGCGTGGAAAGTGGATTCATTGTATAAAAACACTGTTTCCAGGCTATATACTCATAAACGGAGACTTGAGTGTTGAGCAGTACTATCGCTTAAAAGGCGTTCCAGGTCTATTAATGCTTCTTCGAAATGGATATGAACCACTTAAAATTTCACAAGAAGAAATGGTCATATTAAACAGGTTAATATGCAACGATGAAACTATTGGCTTTTCCAGTGTGCTTGTGGAAAACGGCAGAGTGGCTGTAATTGACGGTCCACTAGTTTCTCAGGAAGGTATTATTGTAAGCGTGGATCACCGAAAAGGAAGAGCAAAGGTGAAGCTTAATTTTCTTGGTGAGCCCAGACTAGTGGATTTAGGAATATCAGTATTACAACCGGCTTGAATTTTAATATTTGAAAGCATTTCTCCTGCGACATTAATTTCAAGTAGAATTTTACTTATGACAATTTTATCTCTACGATTCATAAACGGGTATAACCTCCCCCAAGGTAATTAGAGCTCCTTCAGTTAACGGAGCATGGATGATATCAACATCCAAACCAATTATTTCTTCAAGTCGATATTTCAACCCGGATAAGGTAAGTAATGATACTGAGGGTGTTTTAAATTCTACTAATAAATCAATATCACTTTCCTGATTATATGTGCCATCAGCATATGAGCCAAATAAGTCAACTCTCTTAATCGGATATTCTTTACCAACTATAGCGATGCTATTTTTAATCTTATTTATATCAATCATAAATTTATCACCTATTTATGTTAGTGTAAACAAAAATAATATAATGATGGTATAATATTATTATATTATTTTTGTGTGGAGTTGTAAAATGAATTCTGAAAAAATTAGATTAAATGACCAGAAAATGTACGGCACCTAAAGTTACAATTCACAATCCCAAATATCATCTAAAAAATTATTTGACTTAAGCTTTCCTATACGATAAAATGATGTTGTTCATAACATGAACAAGCTAGAAAAATTCGACAAAATCCGAAATTTTTATACGGTGTTTCGGCCCGTGTTATAAACGTAGGAGGTAAGGAAATTTATTTTAAGGTAGGTTAGCGCAGGACCTGTCCTATAACAAAGCTATGCCCAAAAAATTAATTTCCTTGAAAGACAGGGGACGGTTCTGTGTCTTGGGAGCTTTGCCCCTAAGACACAGAACCGTCCCCTGTCTTTCCCTGTCACACCCAATAGACTAGAGGTTTTCATGAAAAACGAACATCAAATTTTAAACACAATTGAAGAAAATAATGAGATTACACAAAGAGATATTGCAAAATATACCGGGCTTTCTTTGGGCAGTGTAAACATTATAATAAAGCGGTTGATAAAAAAGGGGTTCATTAAAATGGAAAAGCTAAGCCCCCGCACAATCCGCTATATACTAACGCCAGAGGGAATCAGACAAAAAGCTACGGCAACATATAATTATGTAATAAGCTCTTATAAGTATATAAATGAAATCAACTTAAAAATCGAGAAAATGCTGCATGATGATAGTAATAAAGATATTGATGAAATGATTCTTTTTGGCAGTACAGATGAAATACTTTCACTCTTGCAAAGCCGATTAAAACAACACAATATACAATTTACTCATATTTTGTCTGTGGATATGTTAAAAGAGCTATGTACAACGGGCAAAAAAAATAGTAAAATAATTGCGTGGGAACCAGACAGAATAGAACAGCTACTTAATAGCGGGGTTCCATTTATAAACTTTATAGATTTGATATAATCTGATTATCTTTTTAGCAAGTCACTTTGTGACTTGCTGCTGCAAGTTATGCAAGCGCAGCTTTACGACCAGCCTCAAGATGCATAGGCGAACAGCAAGCAGCTTTACGACCAGCCTCAAGAAGCATGGGCGAACAGCAAGCATACATTCTTGGATAATCATAATCTGATCATAATTTTTATACGAATATATTATTATGTGAAGGTAGGTACAAAAGTTTGTCTAAATTAGAGAGCAACACAAGTGAGAAAAGTGAGATAAAAAGCCGAAGTCAAAATAAAGAGAAAGTGGCTCAAAAAGTGACTAAAAACACCAACAAAAAAAATCAAGCAACTTCGGAAAATGATCGTGGTATTAAACACATTTTATATAAAGTAAATGATTTTTTAGCAACTGAATACATGATGAAGTTTGCTCGATACATGAGATTGGCAGCGTTATTAATAGTATGTGCTGTCCTTTTTTACTCGCCCTATCCTAGGGGATTGTTTTTCGAAAGAGAAACACTTACAGCTGAAATTATAGTATTTGGCGCATTTTTACTCTTTTGGTTATCAAAAATAATATTAAGAGACAAAAGTTTCTTAAAGACACCCCTTGATTATGCAGCGCTTACCCTTGTGGTAGTGTATTTTATATCAATATTTGGCGCGGTGGCAAAGCGCGAAGCCATTATGGAGTGGATTAGGTATTGCACATATTTTGCAGTATTTTTAATGATTTCGGAGCTTGCCTCTGAACATAAAACTAGGATAAGAATATTAGGAGTTTTTATTGCATCGGCTGTTGGAGTATGTATACTTGGACTTGATGCAGTTTCTGGAAGCAGGATTGCGCTGATTTTCAACAACCTTTTTGAACAGCTTGGTCTAAGGGTGAAATTTACAGGAATGACTGATTACGGAAGACTTGCTTCTACATTTCAGTATGTTAATGCTCTTGCGGGATATCTTATTGTAGCATTTTTTGTTGCGATAGGTCTTACCACCTTATCCGAGAAACTCACTAAAAAGGTTGTTTTAAGTGCTACAAGCTTCATGATAATGCTTGTGTTTGCTCATACATTAAGTCGTGGTGCATTTTTAGTAATGCCACTAGCTGCGATATTATATTTTTTAGTTCTTCCAAAAGGCAGCAGAATTAAAGGGTTTGCGAACATGCTGGCACCGATTATCCCAGCGTTCATACTCACAATGAAGCTCACTTCATATATGAATGAAACCCAATTTGCACCTTATGTTTGGCTGCTCGTACTACTAGGCTGTGTTGCGACTTCGATAATTACTTTACTTATGCAGTCTGCTGTAAAATTCCTTGAAGCTATAAGCTGGAAGGTATATGCCGGAATGTCAGCTGCCGCCATAGTAGTTGTAATTGCAGTGGCAATAGTTGCACTTACTGTGTCAGCGCCCTTATCTTTATCCAATTTTGATGGAGATAAAAACCTATACACTAGTGAAACAAAAAATGTGGTCCTAGAGCCGGGTAACGATTATAGGCTTTTGTTTGATGTGCAAGCTGAAATGAAAGCTGATGCGCCTTATTCATATAGAGTCGAAATATATAGCAGGACAAATAATGATATATTATTTATGAGATCCGGAACGCATCTTGCAACTTTTTCCGAAAAGGCTACCGACGCAAAAGTGACCCGGGAAGTTGATTTTACTGTACCTACTGAAAGTAGGATTGTGGACGTAGCGTTTATTAACTATTATCCAGGGACAGAGGCGGTGTTTGACAATGCGTCGGTGGTGGATACCCAAACAGGTAAGGTTGCATCGGGTATAGTGCTCAATTATAAATATATGCCTGAAATTGTTACTACACGTCTTCAGGATTTTACCGCCAATAAGAGTGGTCTTATGAGACAAATTTATTATAAGGACGGTCTTGCGCTCTTTAAGGATTATCCTATTATAGGAGCGGGTGGCGGCGCTTGGGAGTTTTTGTACCAGAAATACCAATCCTACTATTATAGCACCACACAGGCACACAATTTTATTCTGCAGCTGGGTGTTGAAACAGGGATTATTGGACTTATTGCTTTTTTGGGAATTGTTTTTTCGCTTGTTATAATGTTTGCAAAAAGATTTTTTGCTAAACAAAAAGCAGAGGTTGATATAAATGCGCAAAATGGCGTAATAATGGCAGCATTAATTACTGCGATACTCGGACTTTTGGCACACTCAATGATTGATTTTGATCTGTCCTATACGTCATTGGGGATTTTGCTGTGGTTGTTGATGGGTATGTTTAATGCTATATATAGGACAACTGAAGGTCAAGCAGTAAAGAGCACAAAAGTAGTTGGTAAGCTAACTTTTTATTTAATTAAGATTACCAAGACAAGACAGTTTAAGTTATACCCTACAATCGGGCTTATTGTTGCGATAATAATTGGAATGCTGCCGATTAATTTTGTAAGAGCTATAAACTTTGGCGAAAAATCCATTGCCGCAAATCAAAACGGTGATAATAAAACGGCAATGCTGCATATGGCAAAAGCAAACAAGATTGATAAATTTATGCCTGAGTACAAAATAGACTGGGCTAACCTTATAAAAGTTCAGGAAAATTTATTTGCTGAAAATTTGGTTTATGCCGATAACTTAATGGTAGAAGCTGAAAAGCTCACATTATGCAATTCAATGCTAAAAGCAAGAATTGGTTCTTATTATCTTGAAAGAGGAGATATAGAAAAGGGTATTGAGCTTTTCGATAAGGCAGCAGAGCTGCGTCCCCTAAGGCCTGAGGAATGGCAGCAGCGCATTGGTGCATACTTTAATGTGACTATCGCGTGCTTTTCAGCAGACCGTGCAGATAAGGGTCTTGAGTATATAGATAAGACACTAATGCTCATTGATGACGCACGAAAGGTAAACACTAAAAATTTGGATCCCTTCATTTTTAGTGCTGCAACTGATGAGATGTTAGAGCGGTTAAAATATGTAAAGGACAACGTCGGAAAACAGTATAATTTTGCTTTGGACAAAATTGTCTTCTATAATGTGCCATCCATGGATATAAACTATGATGGTGTGCCTGACCAATGGAACAAAGCCGTACCTGCGTCCGTCAATATAAAATATGAAAAAGGCATCATGCAGGCTATAAATAAAGATGAAAGTATACAATTCATACGGTCAAGGGAATTAGAATTTGTACCGGGCAGGACATATACTGTAAGTGTATTTTTAAATAATTGCGATGAGGTAGAATCCGTTCCATTTGAAATAACAGGAGTAACCAAAGGGGTTGAAACACTTGTGCGAAATGGAACTGAATATACGGCACAAGTAACTATACCCGAAGATTATGAGCCAAGAGATAACTACTTAAGGATTGGAGTTGCGGATCAGATTGATATAATTATAATGAGTATTATAGAAAAATAAATTTTTACCGATCCAACTGACCAACTGTCCAACTGACCAACTAAGTGAGGAAGTTGTAAGTCATAAGTTAAAGGTTGATCTATATCTAACACTAACTAACCAACAACGACCGATTGCTAATGCTAAGAACAACAAATGAGGAAGTGACAAAACAAAATGGAAGAAGTATCATTACGCGAAGTAATAGAAGCAATATTAAAAGGGAAATGGATAATTATCGGAATAACGATACTCTGTCTTTTAGCGGGTTTTTTTGGAACCAGCATTTTTACAGCTTTTGATTCACAAGTGCAGATTATTATAGCGTTAAACTATACAGGTGTTGAGAAAGGGCTTAATCCGGACAAAACAAAGTTTGATATTAATATATTAACAGCTCCTATAGTTTTGGCTAAAGCTATGGAAGAGGCGGGTATAGAAGGAAACACTATAACAGATATAAAAAAGAACATTGAAATTAAGCCTATTATCCCCAATGCAATCGGGGAAAAGATTGAAGCGACAAGAACAAAGGGAGAAGATTATACCTTCTACCCCAATGAATATGTAATGACCTACAAGATACCCAAAAAAAGTGGTATCAGCGAATCAGAAGGAAGACAGCTATTAACTTATATGGTGAGTGCCTACGAGCAATACTTTTTTGAGCTTTACTTTGAAAAAACTGTACTTGCCAATGCTGTTGGCTCACTTGATTATAAAGCGTATGACTATCCTGAAGTTTCACTTGTCATGAGAAGCCAGATTGATATTATAGATGACTATCTTAATAAAAAAACAATTGAGGCGAAAGATTTTCGCTCCAAGAAAACCGGTTATTCTTTTGCTGACCTTAAAGAATCGGTTAAAATTGTTGATTCTGTGGATATAAACAGAATGGATTCACTTATTGGTGCATACAACCTTACAAAAGATAGTGAAAAGCTTATAATAAACTATGAAAACAGGATAAAGCAGCTTGAGTTAGAAAAGGTCAAAAAAGAAAGTGAAGCCCAAACAGCAAGAGAGATGATGGACAGCTTTAAAAGGGAGCAGAATATGGTAATGCTGCCTGGCGGAATCGAAGATAGTATGCAGATCGACTCTGGCAACTCCTATTACGACAAGCTTGCAAAAAGGTCTACCGAAGCTGGAGTTAAGGCAAACAATATACAGCACGATATTAACTATTTCAAAAGTGAAATAGACAGAATAAAAACCGATGCCATTCCTAAGGCGGAAAAGGATGAGGCAGTCGCGGATGTGGTAGTTCTCGTTGAAGGGGTTAGAGAAAAGCTCAATCTTTGGATTGATACTATCAATGAGACAACTTTTGAATATTATGATTACAGGCTGGGGACACAAATAATGACATTGTCTCCTGCCGAAACATCCTCTGTAACAAATAAGCTAATGAACTTGGCAATTTCAGCGGTGTTAGGAGTAATGCTCGGGGTGTTTATTGTATTGTTTATGCAATACTGGAAGGATTCAGAAAACGACATAAATAGGGTAGGGGTGATTTCTGATGAAACAAGCAAAATCAAATAAAAAATCTAAAATAAATACCAGACTCCATTGGATTATACCCTGCCTTGCAGCTTTAGCAGTGATTTTTGTTGTCGTCTTCTTGTTTTTAGTAAACGCAGACACACACAAAAAAGACATTTTGCTTTCGGTAGAATCGCCTGGAATAAGCTTGGGGCTTAATCCTGATGGCTCTAAGTTTGATATAAATGATATGCTAGATGATAGGATATTAGAAGAAGTCATAAAGGAGCTTAATCTTAAACTAACGTATGCTGATTTATCTAAAAGCATTGTAATAAGTCCGGCTTATCCTTCTGGAATTGTAGACAAGATTACACAAAGCAGAAAAAATGGTGAGAGCTACGCTTTTCATCCTACTGAGTTTAAGATTGCATTAGATGCATCCAAATTAGATGACGTAGACATAGAAACAGCGAATCAAATTTTGACCACATTAGTGGATATCTACCAGAAGGAGTTTTATTCAATTTATGCAGACAAGAGTATCTTAGAGGGTATTACAAATGAACCTGACTTTGAGTTATTTGATTACCCAGATATCACCAAAGTCATAAGAAACCATATTAATGTTATAAGTACCTATCTTTCAGATAAGGAAAAATTGGCCGCAGGTTTTCGGTCGGAGGTTACAAACCTTTGCTTTACAGACTTGGTACAGTCGCTTGAGGTTACCCGCGACATAGATCTTGCGAGGATAGACTCTATGATTGATGCATATAACCTTACAAAAGATAAGGAAAAGCTGATACTAAGCTATGAAAACATGATAAAGCATCTTGAGCTTGAAAGAGAGAAGAAACTGGGTGAATCACAAAAGGCACGGGAAATGATGGATATTTTTGAGAGGGATAAAAACCTTATTTACCTTACAGGTACAGGTTCGAAAATTGAAGGACTAGATATCGGCTCCTACTATAATGAACTTACCGATCGTGCCACCGAAGCCAAGGTTCTTGCAGACAACGTAAACCATGATATAGAATTTTACAAAAAAGAAATCGAAAAGCTTAATAATGATATCATTTCATCGGGTGACAATAAGCAGAAGGAAAGGGATATGCTCACAATGCTGGAGAGCTTATCTAATAAGCTTATGTCGCAGAAAGAAGAAATTAGCAAAACCGTTGATGAATACAACAAAAGAAAAATCGGGAATTCATTTAAAGTAATAAAATAGGAATCAATTTCTACTTTATTTAAGTTTATTTTTTAAAGCACATCCATATAGAGATGGGGGGTGGGGGATGCTTTGTCTAAGTATTTGAAAAAATTACTTTTACTTTTGGCAGATATAATTATTGTAAACGCGTCCGTGTACTTGGCTATGATTGTGCGCTTTGATGGGGCAATACCAAAGGTATGTATAGACATTTTTTATAAGTCAATTATACCTTTGACAATCATACAGATTGCAGTATTTTTTGTTTTCAGGCTTTATTCAAGTTTGTGGCAATATGCGAGTATTGATGAGCTTTTACAAATTGCTGGTGCAACCCTTGTTGCATCATTATGTGCACTTTTATATGGGGCAATGTTTGATGTAATGCAATCCAGAGCGGTATATTTTATTGCTTGGATGATTATGTTTTTTGCGTGCGGCGGCATGAGAATGGGCTACCGAATTTTAAGAAGATATAGGAATCTTGGTATTTCGGGGTTTATAAGACCCAAATCAAGAAGACGGGTTATGATAATTGGTGCAGGATACGCAGGTTCTGTGGTTATAAAGGAGCTCCAAAACCGCCATTGGACCGAAATAATGCCTGTTGTTGTAATAGATGACGCAGAGAAAAAGCAAAAATCAAGAATTCATGGAATTCCTGTAGTCGGTGGCACCGACAAGATAGAAGAATTAGCTAAGAGATTTGGAATAGATGAGATTATTATAGCAATCCCATCAGCAACTAAAAAACAAATGCAGTCCATACTAGCAAAATGTGCTAAGACAGATTGCAAGCTTCGTACAATCCCCAACATGGATGAGTTTGTAAATGGTGAAGTACATTTGAGCAAGATAAGGGACATAAATATAGAGGATCTATTAGGGCGCGACGAGGTAAACCTTAATATTGCTGAAATTGGTGGATACCTAAAAAATGAAGTGGTCATGGTAACCGGTGGAGGCGGATCAATAGGCTCAGAGCTTTGCAGACAGATTGCAAAATTTTCGCCAAAACAATTAATTATTCTTGATATATATGAAAACAATGCCTATGAGCTACAAAATGAGCTTTTAAGAAAGTATGATAAGAAGCTAAACCTTGAGGTTTTAATCGCATCAGTGAGGGACAAAGGAAGGCTTGATTTTATATTCAAAAAGTACCAGCCCGGAGTTGTTTTTCATACAGCGGCACACAAGCATGTTCCGCTTATGGAGAGTAGTCCTACCGAGGCTATTAAAAACAATGTTTTTGGTACTATGAACACCGCAGAATGTGCCCAAAAATACGGAGTTAAAAAGTTTGTTCTGATTTCCACTGACAAGGCTGTAAACCCTACAAATATAATGGGAGCAAGTAAACGTATTGCTGAAATGGTTATCCAAAGCATGAGTCAGAGCAGTAAAACCAAGTTTGCAGCTGTACGGTTTGGAAATGTCCTAGGCAGTAACGGAAGTGTAATTCCTCTTTTTAAAAAGCAGATAGAAGCTGGAGGTCCGGTTACAGTAACCGATAAGGAAATTACACGATATTTTATGACTATACCCGAGGCTGCACAGCTTGTCTTAGAAGCTGGAAGCATGGCAAAAGGCGGAGAAATTTTTATACTTGATATGGGAGAGCCTGTAAAAATACTTGACTTGGCTGAAAAACTCATTAGACTTTCAGGTTTTGTACCCTACAAGGATATAAAGATAGATTTTACTGGGCTTCGTCCTGGTGAGAAGCTTTATGAAGAGCTTTTAATGGCGGATGAAGGGGTTAACGAAACACAGCATGAGAAAATTTGTGTTGGTAAGCTATTGCCCATAGATTCAAAAGCAATGGCAAAGGAACTGGAACATTTGTGGAGTGTTATAATTGGCGATGGCGAAGACATATGTGAATACATGGAACGCTTAGTACCCACATACGTGAAAGCAGAGAACGCAGGGATTGCCAAAGGTTGAGTAAATGGAGATTGCTAAAAAAGACACAGGTAATTTTTTAGCCTTTCCAACTTCCCAACTTTCCAACCTTCCCGCTTTCCAACTTTCCAACTTTCCAACCTTCCAACTAATTAAACAGAAAGCAGAAGAAGCTCACCGACATAAATTTGATGCGGGGACCTTCTCATTTAGCTAATGAAAACACTACACATAATTGGAGAATCAGAATATGGCGGAGGTACCGTTTATACCTTCTCCATACTAAAAAGGTTAGAAAAAGAAGGGCACAGTGTAAGCCTTTTGTCAACTAATGGTGAGACAATTGAGGAGGCAGGAAAGCTTGGCATACCTGTAGTCAGCCATATCAGTATTGGCAGAGAGATAAATATTATAAGGGATTTAAAGGCACTGGTGCAGCTGATAAGATATCTTAAAAGCGAAAACTATGATATTGTACATACTCATACTTCAAAGGGTGGGTTTGTAGGAAGAATAGCTGCAAGGCTTGCCGGGGTGCCACGGGTTGTTCATACAATACATGGCTTTTATTTTACCGAAGATTCTTCTTTACCTAAAAAAATAATTTATGGAACCTTGGAGAAGATTGCCGGATGGTTCGGGCATGTTATGATAACAGTAAACAATGAAGACCGGGAGATGGCTGTAAAGCACCATATTGTTAACAGGAAAAAGATTGTTACTATATATAACGGGGTAGACTTAGATTCTGGCAGAGTTGAAGAAGATAGCAGTATTCTTGAACATCCGAAAAATGGTGACGATAAAACAGATTTTGTGGTAAAAGAGAATATATGTGCTCAAGAGGTCAAGATAAAAAAAGAGGATGTAGACGATAATGAGGTTGAGCTAGAAAATGAGGATGTATGTGGCAAAGAGGTTGAGCTAGAAAATGAGGATATAAGCTCCCAAAAGAAAGAGCTAAGAAAAGAATTTAACATATCGCAGGAAGATATACTTATTGGGATTGTAGGCAGGCTCCATTGGGAAAAAGGGCATTTGTATGCTATAGAAGCAATGAAAAAGCTGGTAGAAGAATACCCTAGCATTAAGCTTGTGATTATAGGAAAAGGTCCCGATGAGGAATTATTCAGGAGCAAGGTAAAGGAACTTTTACTTGAATCTACTGTGATATTTACAGGCTTTCGTAAGGATGTTATAGACTGGCTTGATGTATTAGATATATTCTTGCTTCCATCTTTGCGTGAAGGAATGTCCATAACACTTCTTGAAGCTATGGCAAAAGGAAAGCCGATAATATGTACTGATATCCGGGGAAACAGGGAAGTAATAAAGGATGGCATTAACGGCCTCTTGGTAAAACCGAAAGACCCGAAAGATATTATAGATAAAATCAGGCTGCTGCTTGATGATCGGAAGCTTGCCAAAGGATTGGCAGCACAGGCACAAAAAGATTATGGAAATACCTTTACCGAAAAGATTATGCTTGATAAAATAATGGATGTATATTTTAAGTGAAGAAACATCTGCTACTCTATTGTTTTGATGTGTTAAATTATAATGATATTTCAAAAACCATATTGCAGTGAAATCAAAGAAGTTACATATAACTACTAATTTCGGAGGCTTCTTATGAATGTTCAAGAAAAGACTATAGCTAGAAAAATGTTTCAGAATAAAATATTCAGATCTGATGGGCAAGCTTTTGAGGATATTTTTACTGAAGTAATGAACTATTCAGAAAGAGATTTCCAACCTATCAAACCTTGGGGAAATATTGGCGATAGAAAAAACGATGGATATATTAAAACAAAAGGTATATTTTACCAAGTATATGCGCCTGAAGATATACATAAATCATATATAAGCGCCGTAAAAAAGATGAGTACTGATTTTGAGGGATTGTTTAGACAATGGTCACCAATTAATGAATACTATTTTGTTATAAACGATAAATACAAAGGTGTAAATGCTGATTGTGAAATAGTAATACAAAAAATCAAAGAATTATACAATCTTACAAGTGCTGGTATGGTCACTGCGAAGGATATTGAGAATACTCTTTTTATGTTAGATGATGATCAGATATTTAGCGTAACGGGTTCGATACCCGATCCCGCAGCGATTAAGAGTTTAGATTATTCTATATTAAATGAAGTGATCAGCCATATAATGCAAATACCCTTAAGGAACAATAATAAAGCTAAAATTATACTACCTGATTGGGATGATAAAATTAAGTTTAACAATTTGTCAGATGCAGTGGCTAGGTTATTAAATAATGGTTATTTCCAAGTATTTTCATTAGAAGAATACCTATCAAATAACAGTGACTTCCTTGCGGACTCATTAAGAGATAAATTGAATGAGGTTTATTGTCGGGAAAAGGAGACTAAAAGTGGGGATGATTTATTTTGGGCAATGATCGAATGCTTAAGCCCTAAAGCACAGAGTATCTATCAAATAACAGTTATTGTAATTATGGCAAAATATTTTGAGACATGTGATATTTTCGAAGAGCCTATAAAGGGGGCAGAAAAATGATTTTACCTACAAAGCATACAAACTTTTCTGAATCTTTGCTTGGTTTTGGGAGTTACTTATTAACAAAGATAGAGACGACAAAATCTATTGATGCGTTATGGAAAGAATATCAAAGTGATTTCTTTAACAAAGTTTATTCAGCTAAGCATAGCTTTGATAGTCTGCTCCTTGCATTAGTATTTCTCCATTCTATAGGTATTGTTGAAGAGTATGATGGAGGTGTTATTAGGTGCAATTAATTAAAGTTTATTCTAATAAAGAAAGTTTTCGAACCGTTAAATTTAATGAAAACGGTTTAAGCTTTATAATAGCGCGACAGAAAGAGCCTGGTGTTTCAGAAAAAGGTAAAACCTATAACGGAGTTGGTAAATCGTTATTGGTAAGAATTATCCACTATTGTTTGGGAGCGAATGTTAAAGGCTATAAATCTTTTTGCGACAAGCTTCAAGGATGGGATTTTTATGTTGACTTCTCAATAGATAACAAAGTATATACTGCAAAAAGATCGAATGATTATCCACAAAAGATTTTCCTCGATGGAAAAGGGTTATCAATTAAAAAATTTAATGAAAAAATGGAATCATTGTGCTTCAATATACCTCAAAATATAGGATATCTGTCATTTAGGTCATTATTACCTTTTTTTATACGACCAAAAAGAGAATCTTATGTGAGTTATGATAGACCCGTAAAAACAGGGAACGCATACCAGATGGTTCTTTACAATTCGTTTTTGCTTGGATTGGATGTTTTTTTAGCACAAAAAAAGCACAGTATTAAAAAAGAGCAGGATAGAATTAAAAAATTAGAAAGTAACTTTAAGAATGATACTTTACTTAGGAATTTTTTTTCCGGGGATAAAGATGTAACATTGACCATTTTGGATCTTGAAGAACAAATAAAAAAGCTAGATGAAGATCTTAATGGGTTTAAAGTTGCAAAAGACTATAATGAAGTTCAGGTTGAGGCAGACCGTATTGAGAATGAATTGTTTTCATTAAATAATAAAGTAATTCTTATGCAAAACAGTATTGATAAGATTGGTAAGAGTTTAAATATTGAAACTACAATGAGTAAAAATGATGTTGAATCTGTATATGAAGAAGCTAATATTAGTTTTTCTGAAAACCTTATAAAGACTTTAGATGAGTTAGAAGATTTTTATAACAAACTTATTACCAACCGAAAAAAAAGGTTACTAGAGCAAAAAAACAAACTGATTTCAGAAAAGAAAAATAAAATTGAAGATGTTAAAAGATTACAGAAAGAGTTTGACAAGTTTATGAAATATCTTGGAGATCACCAAGCTCTAGATGTTTTTGTTGCATTAAGTAATAAAAGTGCCGATCTTAAAACACAAAGAGATAATTTAAAGAAATATCAAGACCTACAGGCAGAATACAAAGATAAAGAAAGACAGGCTGAAAAAAGCCAGTTAGAATTAACAGAGGAAACAGAAAAATATTTAAAAGCAATGGAACCTGATATAGCAGAATTAAGAGATTGCTTTAGAGGCTTGGCAAAAAGGTTTTACCCCAATAGTGTATCAGGGCTTACTATAGAAAATAACGATGGAGATAACCAATTAAGATTTAATATTGATGCTAAAATTGAGTCAGATACATCGGATGGCATAAATAATGTTAAAATATTTTGTTATGATCTAACAGTGCTATTTAAAGGGTATAACCATAAAATTAATTTTATTTTTCATGATAGTCGGTTATTTGATGGAATTGACGAAAGGCAAAAGGCAGAAATATTTAGAACGGTATATAAAGAGTTTGGTGGATCAAACAAGCAATATATTGCTACTGTAAATCAGAATCAATTGGACGAAATTAAGAAACAATTAAATGAAGATCAGTACAATAATATTATTACTAACAATACAGTACTTACTATAACTGATGAAGATTCATCTGAAAAACTGCTTGGAATAACAGTTGATATTACAGAAGATTAAGGAGAAAAGATATGATTGAGGTTATTAAAAAGACAATATCCTCAACACTTTTATATGAATATCAAAGTATTATTTTATTTGGGTCAAGAGCAAGAGGAACTAATAGATTAAAAAGCGATTATGATATTCTTATTGTTTTAAAGGATGAGGTTACTGAGAAAGAAAAAATAAAGATAACGACTAAAATTAGAAAAAGCTTAGCTCAAAAGGATATTGATGCCGACATTTTAGTAAAAACAAAAAACGAAATTGATTACTTCAAAAACAAGATGGGAAGTGTAGTAAATATAGCAATCAAAGAGGGAGTAGTTCTTATAAAAGCAAAGGAATTTCTTGAAAAGTGAAAGAATATAGAAAGAAAATGATACTACTTCAAATAGTGATAAAAAGGATCATTGACATACTATTTGCAATAATATTATTAATACTACTGACACCTGTATTTTTAGTTATTGCAATTTGCATAAAGCTTGACTCAAAAGGGTCTGTTTTTTTTATTCAAAACAGACTTGGCAAAGATGGACGCATATTTAAAATGTATAAATTTCGCTCTATGAAGCAGAATGCTGAAGATATTCGTAGCGAGGATGGTTCTACTTACAATAGTGGAACTGACCCCCGCGTAACAAGAGTGGGCAGCGTTTTAAGGAATACGAGCCTTGATGAGCTCCCTCAGCTAATAAACATACTAAAAGGAGATATGAGCTTTATTGGTCCTCGTCCCGACCTTCCCGATCATTTTACTTTGTATACCGAATACGAAAAGAATAAACTTAAAGTAAAGCCCGGGATTACGGGCTATGCACAAGTTTTAGGAAGAAACAGCATACTGTGGAAGGACAGGATAAAGCTTGATATATATTATATAGATAACTATTCCCTTTTGCTCGATTTTAAGATATTATTATTAACTGTAGTAGCTGTGTTTAAAAAAGAAGGAATATACGTAAAGAGTGAAAACAATACGGATAATACGGTATAAAGGAAAGACAGGTAACCGATGGCTAATAGAAGAAAAAAGAATACAGACAATAATATTTATATGATCTTGGACTTGGATGGAGACTTCGTAGGACCTCATCTGGTAATGGCAGTAGGGTACCTTGAATTCGACACAGACTTTTTTGGAAAGAAGATTGGGTTTTTAACATTTAGATATGATGGTATTTCCCCCATTCATTTTGATGCCCAGTTGGAGAGACTGCATGATAAAGCTAGTTGGAAAAATTATGATTGCTTATATGTAAGGGTTCCCTCTGAGGATATAAAAATGTTGAATGTTTTAGAGAGGCAGGGTTATGAACTTCGTGATACATTACTAACCTTGGTGTATGAATTAAAGAATGAAGAGCTTTCAAAAAGGACAAAGGATTCATATAATATACGGCTTTTTGAAGAAGAAGACTCTACTGCTATATGCAGTATCTCAATAAATGAATATAACCACAGCAGGTTTTTTACAGACCAACATCTTGCTCACAAAGCAAGTGAAATGTATGCGGCTTGGGCTTTAAATGATGCTCACAGTGAAGATACAGCAGTGTGGGTAATAGAGAAGGATGGAGAGGTTTCAGGATATATAAGCTGTAAATATGATTGGGGAGATAGAACAGGGATAATAAACCTGATTGCGGTTAAGAAAGAAGAACAGAGTAATGGACTAGGAAAAGCGCTACTTTATCATGCAATAGAAGACATAAAGGAAAAGGGATTGCCCTATGTACAAGTTGGTACACATTTATCCAACACTAATGCACTGAACTTTTATCTAAAATCGGGATTTGTGGTAGAAAAGTCAGAGCACAGTTTGCATAAGTGGTTAACATGAGAGGGCTAAATTGCGTTTAGTCCGTGGATGCTATGAATGATATTGTATGCAGTGCATATCTGGCTAATTATTTTGAGAAAACCAGCGGTGAGAAAGATAATAAAATGCTAACGCTTTATATGCGCCATCCGTGGCGCATAAAGCTAAAAAAACATCCTGTTTTTTTTACGCATTTTATTATCTTTCTCACCGGGTTTTCTGACAAAATAAAGCCAATGTTATGCACTACATACAATATCATTCAATCGACAAGAGCATTTAAATAAAGCATATCCGGAAAGGAAAATACACTTGACTAAAAGAGAAAAATATCTGCCTTTTGCAGTACCTCATATAGATGAAGAAGATATTAAAGAGGTGACTAAGGTTCTTATGTCCGGCTGGATAACCAGCGGACCTAAAAAAACAGAGTTTGAGAAAAAATTTTCCGAATATATAGGAGTTCGGCATGCTGTTGCAATGAACAGCTGTACCGCTGCCATGCATACAGCACTTATTGCTAAGGGAATAGGCAAGGGTGATGAAGTAATAACCACACCTTTTACCTTTTGCTCAACGGTCAATGTAATCCTTCATACTGGTGCTACACCGGTACTTGTGGATATTGATCCCAAAACCTATTGTATTGATCCTTCGCTTATTGAAGAGAAGATCACTAAAAGGACAAAAGCAGTCATACCGGTGCACTATGGTGGTCAGCCTTGTAACATGGATGCTGTTCTTGATATATGTAAAAAACATAACCTTTTTTGCCTTGAGGATGCAGCCCATGCAGTGAACGCCGAGTACAAGGGGAAAAAGATAGGCAGCTTTGGTGATACTGCTGCTTTCAGCTTCTATGCTACCAAAAACATGACTACCTCCGAAGGTGGCATGCTTTCAACCAACGATGATGAGATTGCTGAAAAGGCACGTATTTTAAGCCTTCACGGACTTAGCCGGGATGCTTGGAAACGCTACGATAAGGAAGGCGCATGGTACTATGAGGTTGAATATCCGGGATTTAAGTATAACATGACCGATATTCAGGCTTCACTGGGTTTATCTCAGCTTAAAAAGCTTGAAAAGCTCCAGAAAACACGCGATATGTATGTTTCCATATACACAGAAGCATTTAAGGACCTGAGGGAAGTTGTAACCCCGGTGGAGGTTGCAGATACAAAAAACTCCTGGCACCTTTATCCCATTCGCATTAATGGCGAATATGCGGATATTTCACGAAACGAATTTATTAAGCAGCTCGCAAAGCTAAATATAGGCACCAGTGTACACTTCATCCCTATACATTATCACCCGTATTATAAAAAGGCGCTGCCCTATAAAAAAGGCGACTTCCCTGTTAGCGAGAAAGTATTTGAGACAATCGTATCTCTGCCGCTGTACCCTTCCATGACAGTTGCGGATGTGGAGTATGTAATTGAAGCGGTGAGGTATGTGGTAGTTGGGAAGTAGAAAGTAGAAAGTTGGAAAGTTGGAAAGTTGGAAGGTTGGAAAGGATGATGTAAGGATGATTACCTTTCCACCTTTCCAACTTTCCAACTGACAAACTGACCAACCAACTACCTTGCTTTTTACTATAAAATTGCATATAATATATATAAATAAGCAAGCAAGCAAGCAAGGTAGGTGTTAGAACGTTTAAAAATGTTAAGGAATCGGGAAGAGTACGATTGTCTCGACATTAAATGGATGACCATGCAAAGAGGTGATAGATGTGGGAAAAGCCAACAGCAAAACTATTTTAACTTTTGGGGAAATAAAAGAACGCATTATCCCACTTTTGAATAGATATGGTATTAAACGCGCAGGGCTCTTTGGTTCTTATGCAAGAGAACAGGGTTCTTCATCGAGTGATCTTGATTTTGTATTGGATGTGCCTGATAGTATGGACTTTTCAGAACTAATGGGATTACAGGAATTATTAAAAGAGGTATTAGATAAAGAAGTTGATATTGTTGAATTTTCTGAATTAAAAGGTGAGATGAAATATAATGTTTTAAAGGATATGGTGCTACTCTATGAGCAGAGATGAAGCATATTTAATTTAAGGTATATGCGACAATTCTACCTCGCTTTTTCAATTCGTCACACACTGTGTGATGAATTGTCTTGGTCGCATTATAGGCTGCTTTCAAGAATCGAAGATGAGGATATTCGACAATTTCATATTGATGAATGTGCAGAAGGAAATTGGAGTGTTCGCCAATTAGAAAGGCAAATTAATTCATTCTATTACCAGAGGATTCTTGCAAGCCAGAACAAGCAGATCGTTCGAAATGAAATTAATCAGTTAGGAAAAGAAATCCAAAATGAAAGGAGCTCCAAATGAGTTTATTTAATGCCATTCAGAGTGGAGAAGGAAAAACTGTTGAATTTAAAGAGGAACTACCTAGCAGTCAAGCAATTGCAAAAACAGTCATTGCTTTTTCCAACACTGCAGGAGGAAAGCTCATTATTGGTGTCAACGCTCAAGGCGCGGTTACCGGACTTGAGCCAGATGTGGATATTCTTGAACTGCAGGATAAAGTTGCTTCTGTAATCTATGACAATTGTTACCCAAATGTTCTTCCAGATATTTATACGACGACCATAGATACTAAAATGCTATTAGTGATTGAGGTATACAGAGGCAATCTGCTTCCATATTATTTAAAAAAGTATGGGAAAAATGAAGGTGTCTATATACGTATTGGGGCGACAAATCGAAAGGCTAGTGATGAGAATATTCTTGAGCTCGAAAGACAACGGATGAACATAAGCTATGATCAGGAAGTCAATAGGGAAGTTGATTTTTATTCTTTGGATATTTCATCGATATCAGATCGTTTCACTAAAATAAATAAATTATTAGATAAGACAGTTATGAAGAACCTTAAATTGATACTTGAAGAGAATGGTACATTATATCCATCAAATGGTCTATTGATTTTACTCGGTAAGTTTGAACACGTCAGAATTAAATGCAGTCGATTTAAGGGAACCACAATGGATGTGTTTTTGGATAGAAAAGAATACGATGGTGATTTATTCATACAACTTGAGAAAGCTGAGAGTTTCATCAAAAATCACATTAGTTTAAGGAGCAAGATTAAAGGGTTGCAACGTGAAGATCAATATGAAATCCCTCTGGAAGCTATAAGAGAAAGCATTATCAATGCTGTTGTCCATAGAGATTACTCAAATGATGGCAGGGATATCAAAATTGGTATCTATGATGATATGGTGAATATTGTCTCTCCTGGTGCTTTTCCAAGTACTATTACACAAGATGATCTTCTTGAAGGAAGGTCTGAAATTCGAAACAAAGTGATTGCCAGAGTTTTCAAAGAACTAAATTATATAGAGCAGTGGGGCAGCGGCATTCGTAGAATAAAATCAAGCTGCAAAGCAAGAGGTTTGAAAGAGCCTGAAGTTGTTGAAAAAGGCGATTCCGTGGATGTTAGTCTGTATAGAGAAGCAGTTGGGACGAGTGAAGCAAAAGTAGAGAATGTTGTTTTAACAGATCAAGAAGAAAAAATCATACAATACTTAAAAAAACATGATGGGCGAATTAAAACAAAAGATGCCAAAAATATTTTAGGTGTTGAAGAACGTAGGGCAAGAGCAGTTTTGAAAGGGCTAGCAGACAGACAATTGATAGTTAAAAAAGGTAAAGGTCCTAGTACGTTTTATGAGATTAAATAATCCGGCACTGCCGAATAGTGCCGGATTATGCCGAATTATAATCTCAAGCACCCGTACTATCAAAAGGTGCTATTTTATAAAAAAGCGATTTCCTTGATTACTTATCCAACTGACCAACTAACCAACTGTCCAATTATCCGGAGGTTTGCGATTATGTATGATAACACAGATAAGTTAATTACATGGCGGAAATCACATGAGCTAGCACTAAAGATATATGAGATTACAACAGCCTTTCCTAAAGAAGAACTGTTTGGATTGACGTCACAAATAAGAAGAGCAGCAGTTTCTATACCAAGTAATATTGTAGAAGGAAAAGCACGAGGTTCACTTAAAGAATACAAAAGATTCTTGCTAATAGCAAGAGGCTCTTTGGAAGAAACAAAATACCACTTGCTCCTGGCAAAAGATCTAAGTTATATAGATAAAATCACATATAAGGAAGTGTTAAGGTTAGCAAAGGAAGTAGGAAGACTGTTGAGCGGTTTAATAAAAACAGCAGATTAGAAGAAAGTGTCAATGTATAGTACCTTTCCAACCTTCCAACTTTCCAACTAAATTATGAAAAATAAGATTGAAAATATCCTGCTGGTACTTATATGCATTCTACTGCCCTGGATGATTTACGGAAACATTAGTGAAGCACTCATAAACATGTCTTTGGCAGATGCAGTGTTTGTATTAACAGGAATATATTTATTAATAGAACAACTAGTAGAGATATATTGCTGGAAACGTAAAGGCAAAGAAAAACCTGTATTGCTAAGTAAGAGAACACTTTTTGCAGCAGGTTATTTTTTATTGCTTTTGTTAAGCCTTGTTATATCCCATTTTGCAGGTAAAAGAGATCCGAAGCTTGAAACAGTATCTCGTATGGCACTGGTGCTGGAAATTATAAAAACACTGGTTGTAGCAGGTTACTTTTTTGTTTCCTCCATAATGGTAAAGGATGAAAAAAGATACCGGCTTGTGCTCCATACTATGGTTTTCGGCAGCTTACCTGTAGCAGCTGTAGGCTTTCTTGCATATATTTATAACATACTGGATAAACCATTTTTTCTAAAGCAGTTTGAAATAAGAACAAATTTAAGATTTCTTGGAAGCTTTCAGGATCCTAATCTTTGCGCCTTTTATTTTTTGATGGTATTCTACCTTGGCTTGTATCTTTTTAAAGAGGCTAAGAGCCGGATTATTGCCTGGGCAATGGGCATAACCTCGATAATTTCACTGGTGGTAATAATCCTGACAATGTCAAGGGGAGCATGGCTTGCACTGGGTAGCTCCTTTGTAGTATTTCTGATATTACAGCTTAGGAATTTACGTAAAGAGACAATTTTATTAGCGATAGTAATGCTTGTTGCTATTTTTTCCATGATACAGCTTGACCTTCGGTACCTTGATGGGGATTTAACCTACAGGGTTATAGGAAGGATAGAGTCGGCACTTTATCAAGGCTCGGATGTGGACAGAATACGACTTTCCAAAGCTGCTTTGAAGATGGGTAATGAGCATCCAATATTTGGTTCAGGAAAAGGCAATTTTGAACTCAATGTACATTTATATCTTGAAGAAGATGAGCAGTTTCCCAATGAGCTTATACCCCATAATACCTTGCTCAGCTTCTATGCACAGCAGGGGATAATGGGTCTGTGCATTTTCTTGATGTTGCCTGCATATGTTTTTTATCATATTATAAAAAAGAAAACTGTTGGAAGCCCATATCACCAAACATTGTTTTTGGCATGGGCGATACAGTCTCTTACCATAAATATTGAAAATATAAGGTTTGTGTGGTTTTTTGCAGGGCTGATATTTTCCTGGGTTTTGCTTGAATCCGAAAACTCTTATGAGATTACGCTTGTTAAAAATAGAAAATGGTTTCTTGCAGCTTGCAGTATTTTTACTTTGATTTTTCTGGCAGGATACTATGATACAGCAAGAAAGCTTCCTCTAAATATCTATATATACAACGGCAAAGTTACTGAACGTACAATAGATATTAAAGAGCCCGGAGTTTATAATTTGACGTTTGATATTCATACCGACACTAAGCTTCATAGTGTTGAAATATATGAGCAGGATAGGCTTATTGATACACTGAGCTTTAAAAGTGCCTATGGATATGTAAACCATCCGATAAAGGTGGCAAACAACCTTAGCATAAAATTTATTAGTGGTGAAGATGGTTGGATGCGTGTAAGTGATGCGCATCTAAATAGTAGGGATAGTGTCAGAAGCTTGCAGGATTATATTTTTCTCCCTCGGTTTTTGGAAGACTTTTTGGATGAGAAAAAGCTTCTTGTCTACAACAGCACTTCTAAAGTGACACATGCCAAGGTTGATAAAGGAGAGGATGAGTTTTCTCCAATTGATATTATAGGTGCAAGAGTTATTAAGTATTCCAACTTAACTACAGTGATGGAATTTGACGCGGTTTGCAAAGAGAAAATGGAGAGCTTGTATCAGCTGGATTTAAGACTTGAGTTTGACAGCTTAAGCAGTCTTCTGGCTAATGAAACACAGAGGAATGTGTATTCACAAAGGTTCAGCCTTTCACCGAGGACAGAGCAATGGGAAGCTGGCAAAGACTACACCACTAAAACTAACCGGCTGCTTTGGACGGATGATTTTGAATTGTTTGGACGGTTCTACGATTATACAAATAAAGTATACAATCAGGAGACTTTCTTTCCTATACCTTATGAACTAACGTATGAAGAACAGGACATAAAGGAACTCGGGACAGAAGAATGGATAAATATTCGGTATGGCAAAGATAAGGAAGGGAGTATCAGGATAACCAATAATGGATGGGTTGAGACAAAACGATATAACCTTGAGCCGGGAGTATACAATATTGTATTTAAAGCACAGGGATCTTATTTTGATGGAGAATTCTCCAAACTCAGGATAAGGGATAGTTACTTAAATGAAATAGACAGCTTTTTTGTGGATGGTGAGATGAGGACGTATAAGGTGAAGTATTTGGTGGAGCAAAAGCAGGAGGGTGTAAGCTTTTTGCTGGAGCTGGTGAATTATAAGTCGGGGGAAGGTGGGAACAGGGGGTTGTTGGTGGAGCAGGGGTATGAGGTAGTGGGGGAGTAATCACCTATTAATTTTCAAGGTGCAAACAATGGATAGAAAATCTAATGGTTTTACTTTAGTAGAAATAATAGTTGTGATCGCAATATTAGGAATTATTGTGGCGATAACTGTTCCAAGATTAACTGGTTTAAAAAGTATGGCAATGAAAAGAGTTTGTGCTTCCAATCGGAGAACAGTAATAAGGATGTACAGCGTTTTTCTGCTTGAAAATGATATTGATGATATAATTGTCTTTGATCAATTTGTTATAGAAAATTTTAAAGTGGTCTGCCCTGATGTTGGCATAATAAGCTATAAAGATGGAAAAGTAGAGTGTAGTGTGCATGAAGATGGAAGTGGAAACGATGAAGAAGAGTCACCTGGAGATGAAGTGCCTTGGTTGTGATTTTGAAAAAGATCCAGGTGGTGAATATTCATGGTATGCAGCTGCAAAAAAATATGTCGCTGATTATCCTTTAGAATTTACAATAGATGAGGGGTCAACAATAAGCAATGTTGTTGACGGTACTAATAATAAGAAGTCTGCGAGTACAGCATAGAAGTAGAATTTTAGATAATATACTTAATTATTTGTAGTGGATATTTAAATATTTCTTACATTAATAATCCCATATGAATTAAGTAGCATCGTAAAACAAAAAACGATTAGTAAAAAATATTTATTCCAAGCATAAAGCTTACTAATAGCTGAAAATGTTGCAATAGCAAGGATATGCGGTTTTCGTTCCTATGTTCCTAAGAAAAAGAAAAAAATATGTGATTGAATGTGTATCTCGACGTGAGTATGCTCTTAGGATTACAAGATATAGTAGCTCAAAAATATCGGACCACAATATGTAGTTTCATAAAATTTGATTTTGTAGTCTATAAATAAGTCAGACTACAGGCTCTAAGCCAGTAAAATCAATGGTTTCAGTATTTTTGTAGTCTATGTAGTCTGAGAAATCGCAAACTTTTATGTATTTAACACCGATTCGACGTGAGTATGGCGAAAGGATAAAGTGGCTGTGAGGCTGTGATAGCAAGGGTTTTGGCGTTGGACAGTGATTCTTCATCTGCCATTGCAGTTATAGTGAATTAATGTAGTACACATGATAGAGAATTAAGAATAAATGCGGGGGAATAGACATGGATTTACAGCATTTTTTAAGTCTAATAGGTATCACTTCAATAGTATCCACAATAGTAGCATTTATTTTTGATCACATAAAGACTAGATTAAATCTAAAATATAAAAAACTATTTTCGGAAAAAGAAAACAGATATCGTTCGATGTTAGTTTTTATGTCTGTGGTAATTGATGAGAATAATTACATACATATAGATACTGCATATAAACCTCAAGATATAGATATTAAAGAATATTATATGAAAGAAGTTATTTTACATAGGAATTTTTTCTATTTATTTGCTAGTGAAGCTGTGATAAAAGCGATAGATGAATTTATTAGCAATCCAACAAATGCTGAATTTAAGAAGGTTGCACAAACGATGAGAAATGATTTGTGGACCAATAAAAATAAAAGATTATTTTAGAAGAAGGGGAGTTACGAGAAATGGCTGAAAAGATTTGGTTGGCATCTCCTCATATGAGTGATGAAGGTTATGAACAAGAATATGTAAAAGAAGCTTTTGATACTAACTGGATTGCGCCACTTGGCACAAATGTGAATGGATTCGAACAAGAGTTGGCTTCCAAAGTTGGTATAGATCATGCTGCTGCTTTAGTATCTGGAACTGCTGCGATACATTTAGCGCTTAAACTCGCTGGTGTTGAGAGAGACGATATTGTTTTCTGTCCTTCGCTTACATTTTCAGCAACTGCTAATCCCATCATGTATCAAAGTGCAAAACCTGTATTTATAGATAGTGACTATAAAACCTGGAATATGGATCCAGATGCACTAGAAGAAGCTTTTAAGAAGTATCCAAATGTTAAGGCTGTTTTAGTCGTTCATTTATATGGATTATCTGCTGATATGGATCGAATTATGGAGATTTGTAATAGATATAATGTTCCAGTTATTGAAGATGCAGCAGAGTCTTTAGGAACTTATTATAAAGGAAAACACACCGGTACTTTTGGTGATTATGGTATATACAGTTTTAATGGAAATAAAATTATCACCACTTCTGGTGGTGGCATGTTAGTCAGTAATGATAAAGAAAAGATTGATAAAGCAAGGTTTTGGGCTACTCAAGCTAGAGATAAAGCAAGGCATTATCAGCATTCAGAGTTAGGATTCAACTACCGAATGAGTAATATAGTTGCTGCTATTGGTAGAGGTCAGCTCAAAGTATTAGATCAAAGAGTTGAAAAGAAAAAATATATTTATGATTTTTACAAGAGAGAATTAGGAAATTTAGAAGGTTTAAAAATGATGCCTGTTAATGAATGGGATAGTCCTAATTACTGGTTATCGAGCATAACTCTAAGTGGAAAAGTTAGACCACTTGATGTTATGGAAGCACTGGAGAAAGAAAATATTGAATCAAGACCTGTGTGGAAGCCGATGCATATGCAACCGTTCTTCGCTGACTATGATTATGTAGGTTCAGATGTGAGTGAGAAGTTGTTTGTGAATGGTGTGTGCTTACCATCTGATACGAAGATGACTGATGAGGATCTTGAGAGAATATGTGGGATTGTTA
>CAYPLH010000033.1:0-43400 GCA_964411505.1 uncultured Clostridiaceae bacterium
TACTTGGATGGTAACGTCCTGGGAAAGTAGGTAGTTGCCGGATTTATATCAAAGCCCTGTGCTGTATTTGCACAGGGCTTTGTTCACTTTATATACATTTTGCATTTGTTTAAGTATACCTTCATTGATTTTTAGCTGTGGATAAACTATAATATAAATATAACTTTTATTCGAGTTATCGTTCATATGTCTCATAACTGAAACTGTCGTCTTTTGAAATGATGCTTTTCAAGCAAAATAGTGTTTATATGAACAACCTCGTAAGGATTTCATGGTCCATTAATTCTACAGGGAGTGACGACTTTGAAAATAATGCCTAGCAGCATCAGAAAATTTAAAAATAAGAGTATATTTATTAAACTTCTTGCATTTTTTATATTGCTTTTAGTGCTATCAGTTTTCCTTGTTGGCTATTCATCCTATCTGAATTCTTCAAAACTACTAATTGATGAAGTAAAGAATCATAATATTCTTGTTCTAAAACAAGTCCGTGATGGCATTGATCAGAAAATAACCCTACTAAATAACACCACACTTCAGGTTGCAATAGACAAACGTGTAAAAAATGCGTTCTATATGAGAAGTAGCATTGATGCCGAAACCATAATATTAAGTGATGAGATAACTAAATATCTGTCTAGCATTAAGTCATCTACAGGATTTATTGATAGCATTTTTCTGTATTTTAACAGATCTGATATGATTGTTACAGATGATGGCAAATATGATCTTAATACTTTTATAAACAACATCTATTCTGATTATAAATGGACAAAAGAAAAGTGGATGGAAATATTCAATAATTACACTTTATTTAAAACTCTTGATTATTATGATTTGGAAGATGATGTTGTACAAAACAACAGTATTATTTTTATCCGTTCACTTCCCATAGAAACCAGATCATCACCTAACTGCACAATAGCTGTCAATATCAATAGGCAGGAGCTTTTAAAAAGCTTTGGGAACTATGATGAAAGAAATAATATCTCATATTATATAATTGATTCAAAGGGCAATATAATTATCGGTACAGAAAATAATGATGGCGAAAACAGTGTAATTAATGATAATGAAATAAAAAAATATATACTTGATGAATCAGACCATAAAAGTGAAGCATTAAAGGATATTAGTGTAAAAGGTGAAGATTATTCCATTGCAGTAATTGGCTCGCAAAACAATGACTGGAAATATGTATCTATTATTCCAACTAGATACATAACTGAAAGAACTAGCGTAATTAAGGATGTTATGGTTGGGACAATTGCTGTGAGTATATTGTTAGGATTACTACTATCCTTTATGTTGACGCGTAATATATATAATCCCATAAACAAAATAATTAATTACATTGAGATAATAAGAGAGAGCAAAACGGGTTGGAAAAGTGAAAAATGCAATGATGAGATGAGTTTAATAAACAGATTCATTGACCTTGTCTTTCATGAAAATAAAAACCTTACAAATGTCATCAATGAAAGTATTCCAATGCTTAGGGAAAAGTTTTTAGGTGATCTTCTTGATGGTAAATTAAGCTGTGAACTGGCCCAAGATTCTATATACAAACTTGATTTTGATATGCCTTTTGATTCATACCAGGTGCTTGTTTTTGAAATAGATGATTATTCTGAGCCTATTAAACAGCTTTTAGAAAGGTTTAATGAAAAAGTGGTTGATATTGTAGAACAATATTCCATTGAAGAAACATTTTACAACAACATCAGAGCATACTCATTGGAGAAAAGTGATGGAAAGACAGTATGCTTGATAAACATTAAATCTGATTATGAGAAGCCAGAAATTGTTTATGATATTATTCACAAAGTAACCGGATACTTTAATGATATATATAAAATTACGTTTACTGTGGGAGTGGGGAAGGTTTATCATAATATGAAAGATATTACTACGTCCTATATAGAATGCCTTTTTGCACTTAAATATATGATAATTGAAGGTCAAAATAGGATAATCAATATTGATGAAGTGAGTACAGCCTCTTCAACTCCTTATGATTATTCGGTGGAATGTGAGAAAAAAATAATTAATTTGGTTAAGGCAGGGGATTATTCAGGAGTAAAGGATGTCCTACAGAGTACACTAAAGGAAAATATAGAAAAAAAGGATATATCTCCAGAAACACTTAAAAATTTATTTGCAGCTCTAGCAGGAACAGCAGTAAGGACTGTAAATGATGTTTATTCAACAATTGATGAGATATTTGGCGAGGGTTATAGCATTTATGAAGGTCTTAATGAAAGTATCTCTGCACATCAAAGTGAATCTTTTCTTTTGAGTATTTTTAAAAGAATAATAGATTATATTAACGATAGGAGAAAAAGCAAAAATGAAGAATTGTACAGTAAAATTACTGATTATATAACTCAAAATTATCATGAGGATATTTCACTCAATATGGCTGGTGATAGTATAGGCTTAACTCCTTCGTACCTCAGCTGGGTTTTCAAGGAAATAACTGGGCGAAACTTTGTTGATTATCTAAATGGCTTTAGGATAGAAAAAGCTAAACAACTACTAAAGGAAAGTAATATTTCTGTGGCAAAAGTCGGAGAAAAGGTTGGATTCACAAACTCAAATACTTTTATAAGGGTATTTAAGAAGTATGAGGGGATAACTCCGGGAAATTACAGAAGCTGCAATTGATCTAATACATCAAATAATAGTCTATCATGCTCTTCACACTACACATATCATAATAAAGTTAAAAACTCTTCTGATAATTAGGTGGAAGAACTAAATTCTGCTAAGTCACCCCTTTGTGGTGTTTTATTATATATTTTAAGCAAACATCAAAAAATATGAATGTTAATCTTAAAAAAAATAGACGCTTCATCATAAGGAATATTGATTCATATATAAATGTGTCCATTTACTTATGCTCATCAAGTTAATATAATTTAGGTGTAATGACACTCTAAAAATAATGAGGGAGATTATCAATGAGCGAGTCCAGTAATGAATTAACAGTAAGCCAAGTTAAATTTAAAAAAATAAAAGGATTAATAAGTGATGTCGTTAAAATTATAATTAAGTATAAATATCTCTACATAATGCTTTTACCGGCTGTTGCTTATTATGTGATTTTTAAATACCTACCCATGTATGGTTTAATTATTTCTTTTAAAAGATTTAATCCAGGGTTAGGAGTATTTCGTAGTCCATGGGTGGGGTTCAAATATTATGAACAGTTTTTCAAATCAATATATTTTGGAAGGCTTTTAAGAAATACACTTATGATAAACTTATACAATTTACTATTTGTATTTCCGGCTCCTATAATTTTTGCACTTCTTCTTAATGAATTAAGACTATCACGATACAAAAAGTTTATTCAAACAGTCTCTTACCTTCCGCACTTTATATCGACAGTTATTATAGCAAGTATGGTTTTTACATTTTTAAATAGAGAATATGGTCTTGTAAATAATATTATTTATATGTTAGGTGGAGAGAGGATAGCATTTCTTAACTATTCCAAATACTTCTGGGGAATATATACAGGTATGGATCTATGGAAGAGCACCGGATGGGGATCGATTATATACTTAGCAGCTATAACTAGCATAAATCCCGAATTATACGAATCTGCAATAGTTGATGGAGCTAACCGCTGGCGACAAATATGGCATATAACTCTACCGGGAATAAGCAGTGTAATTATTATTATGTTGATTTTAAGAGTTGGCAGACTATTATCGGTTGGATATAAGTCAATAATACTTTTATACAATCCATTAATATATGAAACAGCAGATGTGATCAACACTTTTGTTTATAGAAGAGGACTTCTTAACTATGAATTTTCCTTTGCTACAGCTGTTGGACTTTTTCAATCAGTAGTCGGATTTATACTTGTTGTGTTTTCAAATAAGATAGCGCGAACGTTTTCAGAAACTTCGTTGTGGTGAGGTGATTATAATGATAGCAAAAATAAAAGGAACAAGCCCCTCAAGACTAATATTTGATATAATTAACTTTATAGTACTTACTTTAGTAGCCATGGTTACATTATATCCATTCCTTTATGTACTGGCAGCTTCATTAAGCAAGGATATATTTATATTGCAGGGCAAAATCGGGATTATACCCATGGGTTTTGACCTTAGCGCATATAAATTGGTTCTGGGGAATAAGTATATACCTATTGCATACAAAAACACGATAATATACACGGTTTTTGGAACAATTGTGAATATGCTGTTTACAACCTTTGCTGCATTTGCTCTGTCTAGAAAAAGACTTCCGGGAAAAAGTTTTTTTATGTTCTTGATTGCTTTTACCATGTTGTTTTCAGGTGGGTTGATTCCGGAGTTTATGGTTGTAAGAAATCTTGGTTTATTAAATACTATTTGGGCAATGTGTATCCCATCAGCAATAAGCACTATGAATTTGATTATTTTGAGAACATTTTTTCAGAATATACCTGCTGAACTTGAAGAAGCTGCTCTTATTGATGGTGCTAACGAGATTCTTATTCTTTTTAGGGTAATTATTCCTGTTTCAATCCCCGCAATTACTACTATTTCTTTGTTTTATGCTGTAAATCACTGGAATGACTTTTTTGATGCCATGATTTACCTGTCCGATAAGAATAAATTTCCGCTTCAGCTTCTTCTTCGAGACATAGTAATAGCAGGTGAAGTTGATGAGTTGGCAGGATCAGGTGCGGATGTTGAAATACAGGTCAGGGAGTCGGTGAAATACAGTACAATAATGATTGCTACAATACCAATTGTTTGTGTTTATCCATTTATACAAAAATACTTTGTAAAAGGTGTAATGATAGGATCAATCAAAGGTTGATGCTAACGCTGATTTTAACAGCGTAGTATATAAATAATTTATTGATAAGGAGGAAAATGTATGTTTAGTAAATCAGTAGGAAGTAGGGTTGTTGCTGTACTTATGGTAATGCTTTTAGTTTTAAGCTTTACCGGGTGTGTTGTGCAGGATAAGCAACAGCCTCCCACACAAAGTGATGGTACTGACACTGGTAGCGATATTAGTACCCTCATATCACCAACACGGTTGAAAATTAGGGCTTGGTGTCCAGAAAGGATTGATGCTCCAATCAATAATGAGCTTCTGGTATTTAAGGAGTTAATTGAAAGAACCAATATTGAATTTGACTGGGAACTTGCGCCAACTGCCAGTGAAAAGGAAAAATTTAATCTGATGATGTCCACAGGTGATATCCCTGATATTGTTTTCTTTGGAGATTCATCCATTATTCCTTATGCCGAAGCAGGATTATTTGAGCCTCTTAGCGGTTTGATTGAAGAACATGCTCCCAACCTGAAAAAATACCTTATTGATGATCCCGCTGTAAGAAGAGCAACTGTATTTGACGATGGTGAAATATACTATGTAGTAAGAACTTCAACGGCATTAGTTGGTGGCGGATTCATGATAAGAGAAGATTGGCTGGATAAGCTAAACCTTCCTTTACCGGTCACACTTGATGAATGGTACGAGACAATGGCAGCATTTAAGACTGGTAAAATTAATGACAACGAAGTGATATGGCCTTTTACCGGACGCTGGGATATAGATGACATAAAACACTTTATGGGCGCATGGGGTCTTGACTTTTACTGGTTCACAGATAATGATCAGGTAAAATGCGGTGTTTATGAGCCTGCAGCAAAAGAAGCAATAACATGGATAAGAAAGCTATATGTTGATAAAATGCTTGATCCTGATATTTTTGTTAATAACGCAAGTGCATGGGAAGCAAGGATAACTAATGAAATTTCGGGATGGACTCGTGACTCCCGAGGTCGTGCAGACACTCTTACTGTAACATTAAAACAAGTAAATCCCGATGCTCAATTTATTGGAATTGCGCCGCCAACCGGACCGGCAGGCAGCATGTCCTTTGATAAGGGTGAGGTAACAGCAGGGAGATCTGCTGCAATTAAGAAGGGATCAAAATACAAAGTTGAACTAATTAAGTTCCTAGATTATGGTTATAGCGAGGAAGGTTTGAATCTTCATAACTTTGGTATTGAAGGTGTGACATACTCTGAACTTACTGATAAAAAGGTAGTATTTACAGATAAAATTATGGGTCCTGATGGAGTAATTCCAGGCGCTATAATGAATTTTGGTATGGATAGAAACATCCCGTTCCCATATGATAGCAGACTTGAAATGGGATACAGAGGAAAAGGTACATTAAGTGTGATAGAAGCACAGATGCCGATATTAAGAGATGAGTTCCCTGAAGGAAGTATTAAGTATACTGATGCAGAAAGAGACGAATATAATTCAAAGTGGCTGGATATGGAAACCTATATAACTGAAGAGGTCAGCAAATTTGTTATGGGCATAGAACCAATGGATAAATGGGATGAATTTGTTCAAGCACTTAACAGAATGGGTATCGAGGATGTTTTAAAAATTCAAGATACTGCATACAAGAGATTTTTGTCAAGGTGATTTTGAAATATTTGAAAATAAAAGTTCGGAGATATAAAGTCTCCGAGCTTTTATTTTTGGAAGATATATGAACGCAATAAAATATATGGAATGCAGCAATCCTAAACAAATAGTATATTTAAATACACCCAGAAGCTTTTTTATATAAAGAACTTATTTCAAAATTTAAGTCGTTTTATGCGGTAAAATTGATACTATAGTAAAAAAACAAATAACATATGGATGGTGTAAAAATGAAAATAGGTCTATCTTTAAGTCCTAATTTATTAACAGGAAAACCAATAAAAGAACAAGAAAAAAAACTGCTTAGCACATTTAATGGAATAACTGGTTTCTTATCTGAATTAAAAAGTAGAAATGTTTCGAGTATTGAAATACGGACTATCTTACCCAATACTGAAGAGTGTCAAGCAAAGGAGGCAATTGATACTGTTCTATCTTATGGATTTAATATTTCAATACATGGCAAACTTATTGAAATTGGAGAAGATACGTTTAAAAGCTGTTACCCAGCGCTTGACTATTTACTTAGAAAGTATAAACAATATCAGGATAAATTGATAGTTGTTATTCACGCATTTACTTCCTATGAAACTGGAATAGATGAGCTTGTTAATAATTCGGTAACGGCCTTGCAAAAATGGCTGCTACATACAAAGGCTGAATCTTTAAGCTTTGCAGTTGAAATAAATCGTGCTAAAGAAGGTCGAAATGATTCTTGTACAACTAGTGAAGGTGTTCTGCGCATTGTGGACAGGATAGAAGACTCACGGGTGGGTATATGCTTTGATATGGGCCATACTTATTATAATATACAAAGAGATCCTAAATACTATGAGATAACTGAAGCTTTTTTGAAGAAAGTCATTCATACCCATATTCATGGATTAGGAGAAGGTGGTACCCATTGCACACTTACACCTGAGGACAGCCTACCTCTTGTAAAATTTCTTAAGATGCTAAATAGCGTTAGCTACGATGGAATATATAACCTTGAGCTAAGCTTTGAAAAGTTTTCTATGGATAACGTGGCTAAGGAGCTTATAAACTCAATTGACAAGTTAAGTGCGCTATCCCATATTTAGATAAGAAGATCTTTAAGCTGTATTTTCTTAAAAAAGTTATAATGATATGGTGTAGCAACAGAACAGGCTAATTATTTTTCTGTCAAAATAAAGCCAATTGTTCTTTATGCTACACTTATCATTTATCAGTATCAATCAAAAAAGCGGATTGCGTAAGTAACTCTTACTTGTAAAAACCATATAATTGATATAAAATTAAAGAAACGTATGCTTAAAAAATACTAAAGGGGTTCTGCCAATGATATGGAGGGAAATAAGAGAAAAGCAGGAGCTTGAGTTGAGTCCGTTTGCTTCTAAGAGTGTTAATTCATATGGAAGACTGAGTCAAGAAAGAAAATGTCCTGTTAGAACTGATTATGAAAGAGATGCAGATAGAATATTATATTCTATGGAATTTCGAAGGCTGCGTCATAAAACACAGGTATTCTTCAATGCTAAAAATGATCATATATGTACCCGGATGGAACATGTCTTATATGTCGGCTCAATATCCAAAACCATTGCAAGAACTCTTAATTTGAATCAGGATCTAACATATGCTATCTCCCTTGGTCATGATCTAGGGCATGCACCTTTTGGACATAGTGGCGAAAGGGTCCTTGATCGCTGCATCAAAAATAATAATTTTGAATTGTCCTTTCATCATGAAGCGCATGGTTTAAGAGTTGTAGACAGGCTTGCAACACGAATTTCAGAAGAAAAGATTAATGAAAAGTGTGGTCTAAATCTTACTTTTGAGGTAAGAGACGGAATTATAAGTCATTGTGGTGAGAACTATAGTGAGTACTATTTGGAGAGAGACGCTTTAAAAAAGCCATCAAGCCTTATAAAGATACCGTCGAACAAACAGAATCCTTACACTCTTGAGGGATGTCTGGTGAGACTAGTTGATAAAATAGCCTACGTAGGAAGAGATATTGAGGATGCTGTAAGAGTTAAACTTATGGATATTAACGATATTCCCAAAGAGATTTGTAACGAGCTTGGGTATTCCAACGCTGAGATTATAAACACACTTGTATGCGATATAATTGAAAACAGCTATAAGAAGGATTTTATCAAGTTGAGTGTAGCTAAAGGAGAGGCTCTAAAAGAGCTCATCAGTGAAAATGTAAGGCTGATATATCAAACAGATAAAATTAAACGCTATGAGAAAACAGCTGAGAATGTTATCGAAGGTCTTTACTTTGATCTTCTTGAAAACTGTGATGATATAGAGAGATTAAAAACGAGCAGCCAGAAGGTGTACAGACACTTCCACAATTTTATGAAAGAGGTTGGCTATGACAATGAAGACTCTAAGGAGCAAAAAGTAGTAGATTTTATTGCTGGAATGACTGATAACTATGCCATGAGCTGTTATGAAGAGCTATTTTGGATGTAGCTCCTTGGCTTAATTGAGGAAAATATAAGCCTGTACGCTAAAAAATTAGAGTAACATTTTGTGTGTTTTGATTTTTTTAGATTAATACTGATTTGTAGTGGAGAAGGCTATGGGAAAAGTACACAGAAGAACAATTTTATTAACTAGCAGTGAATAAGGGGGAGCAAAGCAATTTGAAAGAAAAAAAATACCACTTTTTTGCATTCTTATCCAGAATGAAATATATTACGCGTTGGGGATTAATGCGTAATACATTTCCTGAAAATATTCAGGAACACAGCTTGAGCGTTGCAATTATTGCCCATGCACTTGCTGTAATCAGAAACAAACTCTTTAAAGGTGAAGTTGATGAAGGTAAGGTTGCTATCTTTGCTATGTTCCATGATTGCAATGAAATTATTACAGGAGACATGCCTACCCCGATAAAATATCAAAATCCAGAGATTAACCTAGCATATAAGGAAGTTGAAGATATATCAAGGAAGAAGCTTCTTACCATGTTACCTGATGAACTACAGGATATTTATGCCGATATTTTATTTCATGAAAACAGTCGGGGGGATTATTGGAAGATTGTGAAAGCTGCAGACAGGATATCAGCTTATATAAAATGTATTGAGGAAATCAAAGCTGGTAACAATGAATTTCGGAAAGCTGGAGAATCCATATTAAATTCTATTTCAAAGATTGATATGCCCGAAGTAAGATATTTTATGGATCATTTTATTTCAAGCTTCAACCTTACATTGGATGAATTAGATTGAACCTATAACTCGTTAAGGGGAAGCCTCTTTGTTGCTTTAAGGAAACCCTTGGGGCGTTGAAGTTTCCGTTATTGCACAGTTATATCTCAAGTTATAGAGGGTATGAATAGAAACGAGTTGAAAAAAATAAAAGAATTTGTAATAAAAGTTTTATGTCATTGACAACATATGATAGAATTAAGTTAAATTCGTACACAACTAAGGGTGGTTATATATGAGTAAAGATTTGTATATAGTAGATGAAATAAAAGATTTGAAACATATGATATCAAATAGTGAGAATAAGTTTGGAAGCAAGAATGCATTTATATCAATGGGTAATAATGGTAAATATGATGGCGTTACTTACCACCAGTTCAAAAATGATATAGATTCATTGGGCACTGCACTGTGTTATATGGGGCTTAGAGGTAAAAACATTGCAATTATAAGCGAGAACCGCTATGAGTGGTGCGTATCCTATCTTGCGATAGTAAACGGAACGGGTATAGTTGTCCCTCTTGATAAAGAGCTTCCCTTTGGTGAGGTTGAAAACCTTCTTGAAAGATCCGAAGCTGAAGCTGTAATCTTTTCAGGAAAATATGCTGCATCTATGGAAAAGATCTCTAAAAAAAACTCTGGCGTCAGATTTTTTATTGACATGGATCGAGAGGATGCAAGTGGTGTGTTTATTTCTTATAAGGCACTTATTAAAGAAGGAAGCTTACTTATGGAAGCTGGGAATAAATCATTTATTAACGCAGCTGTAGATAATGAGAAAATGAGCATACTTCTTTTCACCTCGGGAACAATGTCTAAACCTAAAGGTGTAATGCTTTCACATAAAAACATCTGTTCAAATATTATGTCGATTTGTCAGACAGTATATGTAGATTCGAAAGATTCAGTTCTTTCTGTATTACCTTTGCACCACACTTATGAGTGTACTATTGGCTTTTTAACAATAATTTACAGCGGAGGGTGCATATCATTTAATCAGGGGTTGAAGCATATAGCTCGTAATATACAGGAATTTAAACCTACCATATTAGTTACTGTTCCCTTGTTGCTCGAAAATATATATAAAAAAATATGGGATAAGGCATCAAAGCAAAAATTCGGAATATTAAAGTTAAGATTGGGATTATTTATAAGCAATGTTTTTCAGGAACTGTTTAAAATTAATATAGGAAGTAAACTTTTTAGACCAGTGCATGAAAGTGTTGGGGGAAGAATGAGAATGGTTGTTTCAGGAGCAGCTGCTCTTGAAGCTGAAGTATCCAAAGGGTTCAGACTTATGGGAATAAATGTGCTTCAAGGTTATGGGCTTACTGAGTGTTCTCCTCTTGTAACAGGAAATCGTGACAGTCTTATTAAAGATGGTTCGATAGGCATTCCAATACCCGGTGTTGAAGTTAAGATTGATTCAAGTGAAGGAAATAATATAGGGGAGATTCTGGTAAAGGGAAGTAATATCATGCTAGGATATTACAAAGACGAAGCAGAGACAAAAAATACGATCAAAGATGGGTGGTTTCATACAGGTGATCTTGGATACATGGATAATAAAGGAATCTTTTATATAACAGGTCGAAGTAAGAATGTTATTGTTACTAAGAATGGGAAAAACATATATCCGGAGGAGCTTGAGTCTTACCTGAACCAGAGTCCGTTTGTACTCGAATCTCTCGTATGTGCCAAAACCGATGATAAATCAGGAGATACCATAGTCAGTGCCCAAGTGTTTCCTAATCTAGATAAAATTCGGGAGATGCTAAAAGTGGTTACCCCCTCAACTGAAGAAGTTAAAAAGGTCATCAACGATGTTATTAAAAGCGTTAATAAAAATTTGTCTTTATATAAGAGGATTAGGGATTTTTCCATACAAGATACTGAATTTGTCAAGACTACAACAAGAAAGATAAAACGTTATATAGATAATACTAATTTACAGGCAGCAGAAAAGTCTAAGTAAAGTTATTTTAACCGCTTATTTTGTCTGTTAAGACTTAAGTCTGTATTTTACAGCTAATATTGGTTTTGTTATCTGTTGTACAGTTATATAATATGATTATAAATAGGAAAGTCATTTTTATAACTTTTTGATTTACAATCATAATATTTAATTTTGTATAGTTTAGATTTGGGAAGGAGTATTATTATGGATCCGATAACCTTTATTGTCATTCTTGGATTAATATTAGTGTTAATTTTCGCTTTATTCAGTTATGTTCCGATTGGTCTATGGGTTTCTGCTTTTGCAGCAGGTGTAAGAGTGCGAATTGGTACACTTGTTGGTATGAGACTAAGAAGAGTAGTACCAAGCAGGATTATAATTCCTTTAATAAAGGCTACAAAAGCAGGGTTGGATGTTCCGCTCAACAAACTGGAAGCTCATCATCTTGCTGGTGGTAATGTCGACAGAGTTGTAAATGCGCTGATAGCTGCCCAAAGGGCAGAAATTCCACTTCACTTTGAAAGAGCAGCAGCAATTGATCTTGCAGGAAGAAATGTGCTTGAAGCTGTGCAGATGAGTGTTAATCCCTATGTAATAGAAACACCGCTAATTTCAGCAATTGCAAAAGATGGAATAGAGCTAAAATCAAAAACTCGAGTTACAGTAAGAGCAAATATTGATAGACTGGTTGGCGGAGCGGGAGAGCAGACGGTTATTGCTCGTGTAGGTGAAGGAATTGTTACAACAGTCGGTTCATCTATTAGCTACAAGGATGTTTTGGAAAATCCCGACAATATTACAAGAACTGTATTAAGCAAAGGTCTTGATGCAGGTACTGCTTTTGAAATCCTATCCATTGATATTGCTGATATCGATGTAGGAAGAAACATTGGAGCTCAGCTTCAAACGGATCAGGCTGAGGCTGATAAGCGCATTGCACAGGCAAAAGCTGAGGAAAGAAGAGCCATGGCTATTGCCCATGAGCAGGAGATGGTTGCACTTGTGCAGGAAATGAGAGCAAAGGTTGTAGAAGCAGAAGCCGAGGTACCTCTTGCTATGGCATCAGCACTAAAAAGCGGTAATATTGGAGTGATGGATTACTACAATATTAAGAACATAGAAGCTGATACCAATATGAGAAAGTCATTATCCGGATCAGAAAATAATGATCAACATGAATAAAATACATCAACCCAAAATAGGGTAATATAATTTGCTTTGCTTAAGTAGTCAGGTGGAGAGTTCAGTGCTTTCTACTGCAATGAAAAAAAAGAAGGAATGATAATTTATGAGCACAGAAGTTTATATAAATATGCCCCAAATAGAGGAGCGAAAAGGTAAGTCAAAAAACTCACAAGCAGCAAAAAGCCGCAAGGAAAAAGTGGTCGGAACCACTTCTGTTAATAGATCAAATGCAGATACGGGAGCGAATACAAATTATATTGCAAATATACTAAGCTTAAGAAGAGATACTTTAGTTCATGGTATAATTCTATCAGAGATTCTCGGTAAACCTAAAGCATTTAGCAAAAAACGAACCTAAATGACCATTTGGCAGAAGGTATTATTCATATTGAAAGGCGCTATCCTTTGTGGTATAGCGCCTTTCTTATGTTTTCTGTATTAGCATTTTCAGTAAATTTATAAAGATATATATGTGTAGCAACAAGAACAATTGAACCGTTCTGGTTGCTGCACACATATCTTTTTAATATAATTCAACTTAAGCTCATTTAACTTATTCTATCACAATTGTGCACGCTTCACCTATATTAATAACTTCAGTAGAAGCAGTACTTTGCATAATGGGAGCATCGGCAGTATATGTTCCGGGGGAAATAACTCTTGCATAGTAGGTAAAAGGTTCTTTGTTTTTTGTGTTCTTCCAAGCATAGAATGTAACCTTTTGCCCGTCTATATTCCTGAACCATAATTGGGTACCTTTTTCAACTCCTATCTTATGGGGATTGTCAATGGGCTTTAAGCCTGAAGGCAGGTAGTCAGTTATTTCATAACCACCATCTATAGCTGTTTCTTTTATATCCCAATTGAGCACAACCTTTACTATGTCATTCTGCTTGAAATTGTTTGTTTTCTCACCGTTAAATGAATAATAAGTTCTGGTTACCGATATGTCTTTACTTAGTGTATCTTTTGTAACCTTATCATCCTTGAACATTGATATCATAGCTACAGAACCTTTAACATCCGTTACATCGAACTTGTTAAGGTTTGCCGATGGAATGGTAAGGGTAAAGGTTTCTCCATCTTTGAGTATCTGTGTAAACTCCTGACCATTAAGTGTATAAGTGAACTCCACATCTTCACTTTTAGATTTTTCAATTTCGTTTTGAACATATAAAAGTTTTTCAATATTAACCAATATGTCTTTTGTTGCATTTCTTACAGCATATCCATACAAGCCCTCTTTTTCATCTTTTTCCAATATGGATGCAAGATAGGCAGCAAGTGCTGTGGAATCTAAAATGTCATCTTGGTCTTTGCCGGTGTTAATGCGGTAAAATGGCTTCATACTTTCAATTTTCTTTGATATTACATTTTCGTATAACTGTTCGGCTTTGGGGGTTTCACCCAACTCACAGTATGCAAGGGCTATATATATAATATCCTTCATGTCGGCATTGCTTACCCCAGCAGCTTTATCAAGCTCTAAAAGCACCGGTTCTTTAAGAACAGCAAGACCATACAGTGCATTTCCTTTAATTCCCGGAGAATCCCCATAAAGCAGGCTATAAAAATACTGCTTTAGGTTATGGTTATTAACATCATCTTTTGCCAGCGATACAATCTTAGCACTCACATCAGGCTCACTGCTTCCATAGGGGAGTATTGCTATCCCTCCGTCAGATGTCTGATAGTCGGTGACCTTAAAAGAAGCATCTGGTGTTTTAATTTCATCCTGCTTAAAGTATTTCTTAATCATCTGAAAAGCTACCAGCCCAGATAATTTTTGGTCAACTCTGTTTCCACTTGAATAAAGCAGGGAAGTAAGCTCAGGGAGGAATGCTCCGCGGCTTTTATCTGTAAAAATCAGTGTTGTATTTCCGGTTTTACCGCCTTCAAAGTCAATATGTGGCTCAAGTGAATAAATTTCCGCCCGGTCGATTACATGGTAAGACTTAACCACATCAAAGACATGCTTTAATGAATCAGAATACTTATCGCTTGATGCAGTAATGGTAATTTCCTGATCCAGACCTTCATCAAGCTCCCAAAGAGGTATGTTTACTCGTTCAAAGGCTTTACCTTCCACCAAAAAAGTATTTCCTCCTCCTGTCACCTTAAAATACACCTTTTCTCCGTCCATAAGTTCATTTCCATAGGCGTTAACACCCAACACCGGCACGTCGCCTGCAAGGTAGGTAGTATTCATTGTATAATTTGTAAAGAAGGGGAGGGATACGTTTAGCTCATACAAATCACTGCCAGCCAGAAGATTTTCGGAGACCCCGGCAAGAGTCACTCTCCATGAGGTTACATTGTCGGGTAGTTTGAACTTTAACTCACCGTATCCAGACTCGTCAAGAGTAATTGTTTTAAAGTATGCAGTATCACGAAAATCCGAACGGATATAATCACTGTCAGATTCATAGGTAGAGCCCTCACGGGCAACTGATGCAAGCTCCATAGAATCCATGCTCATAGCCATATTACCACCGTTTAAATTAGCTCCTCCCATAGCCGGTGCTGCGCTTTTGGCAATATCAGAAGATATATTCTGCCCGGAATTTTGGTGTGAACAGTAAGTGGTTTGAATCCCGGAAGGAACATAGGAATATAAATCAGCTAATACGTTGGTAAATTTATTACTCAGCTTAAGCAGTGCCTCATCTACAATGCTTGCATTAACAGTTGCTTTTTGTGGATTACCATCCTTATCAGCAGCTGTTATTTTAATTGTAACCTCTTCACCCGGTTTATAGGTTTCCTTATCCTTCTCAAGCTTTAAAATGAGATTCTTTTCGTCATAATCATAACGTATATTAACATCGCGAACTTTGATATGGTTGATACCGTTAAAGCATACTGCAGATACATATACATTTGGGATATCTTTATCCTGTATATTAAAGGAAAAGACAGGGCTATCAGAAATTTCATATTCTTTAATCCCGTTTTGTGACTTTACAAAAAGGAAACGCCCGCTCTTTAAAGCTTCTTCGCCCTTTTTGAATGTGAGCAAAACTTCTTCTCCCATTTTATATTTATCTTCTGCGCCATGAAGTGAGTAGCTGTTATTATCATAATCATTCCAATAATAATAGTTCCCGATATGAACATTAAATTTCATGTTTCTGTTGTTGCCATCGGTACAGTTGAGATTCGCGGAATAAAAACCACTTTCGGGTTGTTCAGCAAAAAACTCAAAAGTGCCTTTGCCATCTTCGTCTGTTGTGATACTAAAATTCTGAATTGCTTCTTCTTTAAGCTCATGTCGGTATCTTTTTTGTGTTACCTTATTTATGAAATCATAGTATTCGCCATCTTCTATCTTTATCCAGGTATTTTTATAAAGTGTTCCTTTAAGCTCTTTACCCTGTACTGTGTTGCCAAGGTAATCTGAGTTTTTTTCGGCTGTGCCGTCATTGATTCTGTCCAATATTATTTCATTGACCGTTGCTGATATTTTACCATTGTTATCTTTATATTCAGTCTCGAATTTTACGTTAATATCATTGACAAAAATTCTTACCTGATTATGACCTGAAATATCTCCCATTTCAGGAAGGGTACTTCGTACATATATGCTTGCATAGTTTTCACCTTGAACATCCCCGCTGGGTTTTGCAGTATATTTAACTGTCACGATACCTTGATCATCGGTTGTAACATTTCCGGATATTCTTGGAGTACCAATACCAGTATAGATATTATATTCAACATTAAGTCCGGGTACAGGGGTACCTTCGAAGAAGGAGGCTTTTATTGTAAAAGTTACTTCCTCATCGGCAAGAATTGCTTCTTTATCTTTGGTAATATCAATTTTATAAAGAGGTTTGATGTAGTTTTCAACACTTAAATATCTTTGCGCAATTATCTCGGAACCTCGCTTTACAACCAACTGATATCCGCCCGGTTCCAGAGAGGGAAGCTTAAGTTGCCCATGGAACACACCATTTTCAAGGTTGACTGTTTTACTCACAAAAGGTTGATTAGCAGTAGGAAGCCATCGTAATCCAACAACCTGGAACATGGGTCTGTAATACCCTTGGCTTATTTCAACTGTAACGGAATCAATTTTCTCGCTACTATACCTAGGTTTTAAAAAGCCCCAAAGATTAACTGTATCATCTGGTTTGTAAAGATTTCTGTCGGTCTCTAAGATACTCCAATAGTTGTTTTGATTGTTATATTCCTTATAAGGTATATAATTTCGCATGTATAGATAGAAGACTGCGACTTTATCACCTGTGTGAACCTTGAAAAATTTAATATAATTTGTGTCATTTCCAGCTTCAAAACTTGAGTTATCAAAAAGAACTATACCTTCATTATCAGAGGTATAAGACTTGTTTTCACCAAACGGTTCGATTTTCGCCCCTTCCACGGGGTTTCCGGTACTAATAAAATTAAGCCATACCAAGATGTCATCCTCGGAATTCATTATATACATACCGATATCAGTTATCTCAACAAAGGTCTGGAAAGTGATGTCTTCCCAATTGCTTTCTACAATATAGAAACCTTCGGGAAGTGTTTGCGGAATCATTATATACTGCTGCTCTCTTGGACGGGTTTCAAATTGCTGCTTAAAATCAAGAACTTTTGTAAGATCCTTGGTTTCTGTTTTGTTTTTTTGATAACTCACATAAGCCCATGGTGGAATTTCACTTCTTTTGGTTAATGCTTCAACAAAAGAATCTACATCTTTATAGTTGTATACAGAGGTTTCAACTTCGATAATATTAGAATTTTCTGTATTTCCTGAGCTGATGCCAGCAGCCAAATCCCTTGCATAGGAGCTATCATAGGAATCCATTCCGCTTTCTGGTTCAAGCGTAAGCAGTCGCTCGTTTACATAAAAATTAAATGGCAGCAGAGGAGTATCGGTAGTTGAAAATTCACTGATTAATTGATTATAGTTGAAGTAACCTTTGGCTCTATCGTTGTTGCTTGATTCTTGGGTTTCAAACATGAAAGTGTAGTCTTCGGTAAGGGAATAATCTGTGCCTTTTAGCGCAAGACCTTTTTTGATTTTTACTGTATAAAGGGTATCCGGCTTTAGTTCCTTGGGTACAAAAACAGCAGCTCTTTTGTGACGTTCAAAGCTGCCTTCTACCTTTGGGGTTATTTCAAAAAAATTATCAATATCATCATACTCTTCATGACTTAGGTATATTTCAATTCCTGAATTGACAGGCACCCCGGTTGCAGCATTAGCAGGAAAATTCCCTACTATGTCAAAGGGTGCGCTGGTCTGAAAGGTCCACTTAATTGTGGAGAGCTCATTTCTTCTTAAACAGAATGTATAAAGCTTGTTCTGCTCTAAAGGATTTGTTGGAGTTATCAAAAAGCTCTCATCGTTAAGCTTTTCAATAAGGGGTACTGGCTCACCATCAATTGTTAGATCCTGTTTTAGATCATCTAACATAATGGGAATTTGTGATTTTAACGTAAAACTACTGCCCGGCTGAACACCAGTTGAATCTTGACTTAGCGGAGAAAGTAAAAACCCTTCACGATATTCTCCCGCACTTACACGACTGGTTGTAAAGGGATTAAAGGTTATTATAATTCCCGCGACTAGGGCTATAACTACAATACCAGCTATAACTTTATGCAGTTTTCCGGATTTGCCTGAAAAAAAAGGATTGACCCGGGATTTTATACCGGTTAATTTTTTAAACACAAGTAAAACCTCCTCATTGGAAACATTAAACATTGTTTGGTTGTTGATTATATTGGTTTAGACTTGTAATATGGAAAATTAGTTCCGGATGTAGTTATATTATATTATATTCAATCCGTTTTTGAGATTGTGAAAAATGATATGGTGTAGCAACAGAACAGGCTAATTATTTTGAGAAAACTAACAGTTCTTAAGAATATAAAAATGCTAACACTTTATATGCACCATCCGTGGCGCATAAAGCTAAAAAAACATCCTGTTTTTTTCACGCATTTTTATATTCCACTCACCGAGTTTTCTGTCAAAATAAAGCCAACTGTTCTTTTTGCTACACCATATCATTTTTACTCATTATCCGAATGATGGACTTAAGTATAGAATCAATCTTGATCCGAAGAGCTATCATCCGGTACTTCAAGCATGTTAATGTTGGGTAGCTTGATTACCTGACCTGCATTTATTTCGCTAGGATTTTGAATATTATTATAAACAGAAACCTGTTTATAGTAATCGGGATTACCATAATACCTTCTGCAAATCTCTTTGAGCCATTCTCCTTTTTGAACTTCATATAATATGTATTCCGGCTGGGCTGTGGGAGTTGGAATTGGGCTTCCAGAAGAAACCGGCGTAACATTGGGCGAAGGAATCGGTGTAATATCAGGTGTAGAAACCGGAATAACATCAGGCGAAGTAACCGGCTTGGAAGCTGTGCTAGGTTCTGGGCTGGCGCTATGCAAAGGAGATGAGGTTGGGACAGGTGTAGATTTAGGCGTTTCATCTAATGTTGGTTGTGGAGATGCATCTGAATTAGCGCTGGGTAGCCAAGTTGGTGTTGCTATTTGTGTGTCTATTGGTGCATCTACTGGTATTTTGATAGACTTTGTTAAACTACTTAAAAATCTAAATCCATAATAAAGTGAAACAGAAATGCATAGTACAAGCAGGCTAATAAGTATTGATTTAAATGCCTTGCTGCTCCGTGAAATCTTAACTTTGGGTTGCATTATTATGTCGGGGGTTGGCTTGGTGTCTAAAGAGTACGGGATATCTCCGTCTCCGACAAACTCTTTTAAAAAAGGTCTGAAAGCAGCATACGCTGCTTCGACATTTTCAAACTCATTGTTTTTGATACTGTTCAGATATTCGGTGAAAGTTTGAGGAATATCTGAATGACCTTCAAAAACTTTTGTTAATGTATATCCGATACGTTCAATAATATTTTGCTCACTAATATCTTCAGACTTTTCCCTAAAATCTAATATGTGACTGAAATAAACAATACCATATTCGTTTATGTTTATATTATCAGGCTCAAGAAACTTGTACTGCATAATAAGCGGAAGTATTCTTAATTCAAGAGCGTTGGAAAAAAAACTATTTGCAGTTTTCAATCTTTCAGCAAAAGATAGTATTTTTAGCTTCATAAACTGTTTGACCCTGCATGGAGCAAAATAATTAAATATGACATAAAGTTTGTTGTTTTGTAAAAAATGTTCTACGTAATATAAATAACCTGTTTTTTTCATGTCTTCTATACCTTGGGTAAGCAAATTGATTGAGCTTTTCTTCTTGAAGATATTGATTATATAAAGTGAATCATCTTTCTTAAATCTTGAAGATTTGCTGCATACAACAACCTCTTGGTCAGGACCCATGATTATTACATTTTTTATATAATATTTTTTAAATAAGACATTTTTTTTCATCTATATCACTCCAACAGTCAACTATTATATCCTAATACTCATTATTAGTTTTCGGGTGAATCCGCCACCTGATAGACCAAAAACAATATAAACCCAGTCAACACTTAATGAATTCATAAATTAGCCTCCGGATGGTTAATAAATTTCATATTTTTGTTTCAATTAAATATTGTAAACGAAACAACATAATTCTAACATAGTTTTTATTAGATTAACAATCACTTTTTTTAGCCTTGTATACAAAGTGCATATTGTATATAATACTTGTTGGTTAAAGTTTGCTTAATAAGCGTAATTTAAGGCTAGATAATATCACCAGATGATATATTCTGTCTTAGAGAGATTATCTTAAGCTTTGATTTTGAAAGGGGATAAATCAATGGGTTTTTTAGAACAAATAGTGCAACGTGCAAAGGCTGATATAAAGACCATTGTCTTGCCTGAAAGCACAGATATAAGGGTAGTAACTGCCGCATCAATGATACAAAAAAAAGGAATCGCAAAAGTTGTACTTATAGGCAATGAAGATAGTATTAAAAAACTGGCAAGTGATATTGACTTAAGCGGAGTCAAAATTATAGATCACATAAATTCAGACAGTTTTTCTGACTATGTCAACACTTTTTATGAAATGAGAAAGGCAAAGGGAATGACACCTGAAAAAGCAGCTGAAACAATGAAAGACCCTCTTTACTATGGTGTTATGATGGTTAAAAAGGGAGAGGCTGACGGTATGGTAGCTGGAGCAGTAAATTCTACATCAAACACACTTCGCCCAGCTCTTCAAATTCTCAAAACCGCACCGGGTACCAAGTTGGTTTCTGCCTTTTTTGTCATGGTAGTACCAGATTGCGAATTTGGTCACAATGGTGCATTTGTTTTTGCAGATAGCGGTCTAGTTGAAAATCCCAATGCTGATCAGCTGTCGGAAATTGCAATTTCTTCTGCCAAATCTTTCAAACAGCTTGTTGCTGCCGATCCGGTTGTTGCAATGCTGTCATATTCCACATATGGGAGTGCAAAAAGCGAATTAACTGAAAAAGTAATTGAAGCTACAAAACTTGCTAAAGAAAAAGCACCAAATGTTGCGATTGATGGTGAGCTTCAAGGTGATGCGGCGATCGTTGCTTCTGTTGGTAAGAAAAAGGCACCCGGAAGCAATGTTGCAGGCAAAGCTAACGTGCTTGTTTTCCCTGACCTAAACTGTGGGAATATTGCCTATAAATTGGTTCAAAGACTAGCAAAAGCTGAGGCATACGGACCAATAACACAAGGAATTGCAATGCCAATCAATGATCTTTCAAGAGGATGTTGTGCAGAAGACATAGTAGGTGTCGTTGCAATAACAGCAGTACAGGCACAGAATTAGTTGGAAAGCGTGAAGTTGGTAAGGTGCAAAAGTTGAGAAGGGTATCAAACAAAAGTAGGGGGATATTGAATAATGAAAATATTAGTAATAAACTCGGGAAGCTCATCATTAAAATATCAGTTAATAAGTATGACTCATGAAAAGGTACTAGCAAAAGGATTATGTGATAGGATCGGAATAGGACAGTCGTTTTTAAAGCATAAAAAAGATGGCTGCGATACTGTTGTAATAGATAGGGATATGTATAATCATAAAGTGGCTATAAAAGAGGTTATCAAGGTACTCTCTGATAAGAAGCTTGGTGTTATTTCGGATATGGATGAGATTATGGCAGTGGGTCATCGTGTAGTACATGGTGGCGAGAAATTTAAAGAATCGGTCATAATAGATAATACAGTAATGAAAACAATAAATAATTGTATAAAGTTAGCGCCGCTTCATAATCCAGCAAATATTACAGGCATAGAAGCGTGTATAGAGATAATGCCTAAAAAACCAATGGTTGCTGTTTTTGATACTGCTTTTCATCAAACTATGCCCAAACATGCATTTTTATATGCTGTACCCTATGAAGCATATGAAAAATATGCAATAAGAAAATATGGTTTTCACGGAACTTCACATATGTATGTTTCTCAAAGAGCTGCAGCGATGTTAAACAAGCCAATCAGTGAATTAAAACTGATTTCATGTCACTTAGGTAACGGAGCAAGTGTATGTGCAATACAAGGAGGAAAATCCGTTGAAACCAGTATGGGATTTACACCCTTAGCAGGACTACCTATGGGGACTAGATGTGGAACTATAGACCCTGCTGTTGTTCTTTTCTTGATGGAAAACGAAAAAATGTCGATAAATGAAGTAAATAAATGTTTAAATAAAAGGTCAGGTGTACTTGGTATATCGGGTGTAAGCAGTGATTTCAGAGATATAGAGGCAGCAGCTGAAGAAGGAAATGAAAGGGCAAGGCTGGCGATAGACATTTTCAGTTATAATGTTAAAAAGTATATAGGTGAGTATGCTAGTGTATTGAATGGTTTGGATGCTGTTATATTTACAGCAGGAATAGGAGAAAATAATCCACTGGTAAGGAAAAAGATATTAGATGGTCTAGCCTATATGGGAATTACAGTAGATTGGGATAAAAATGAGCTTCGCGGATCAGAAGTCGACATAAGTTCCGAAGATTCAAAGGTTCGTACCCTTGTGATTCCTACAAATGAAGAATTAGCAATAGCAAGAGAAACACTCAACTTGGTAAAGTAATAGTGGTCATTTTTGTAGTATTAGAGATCTTGTTCACAAAGGAATAGGGTCTGAACAATAAGACGAAAAGCATCATAAGACAGAAACCGCGGTCAAATAGTATCTTGACATGCTGAGGATTCACTAGTATAATAATTTTTGTTGGTCTTTTAGAGGTGAGTTAAATGAAAGTTGATATTTCTAGTATTGTTAGCAATGATGGAGCTTCACTTGACATAGAATTTGCTAAGGTTATGGAAAACTTAAAGTTTGAAAATAGTGATATTTTATTTGACAAAGGTGTTAATCTTAAAGGCAGACTAATAAATATAAATGGGGTCATAAACCTAAACGGATGTCTCAAAGTCGAATATGAAGTTGAGTGCTCAAGATGCCTTAAGAACTTAAACCGTAACTTAAAAGTTATGTTGAATGAGAATTTTGTAAATACTAATAACAATGTTGATATTGATGATGAAGATGTATATCTCTACGAAAACAACCAAATTGTTCTTGATGAAGTTGTTACTGATAATATACTTCTGAATCTACCGGTAAAACAGGTGTGCAGTGATTTGTGCAAAGGTTTTTGTTCCAGATGTGGAACAAATCTTAACAAAAAAGCATGCGATTGTAAAGATGAAGAAATTAATCCTCAGATGGAGAAGCTGAGGGATTATTTTAAACAGTAATATTGTACTCTCACACTTTTAGATTGTAAAGTGTGGATACAATGGGGAGGTGTAGATAAATGGCTGTACCAAAAAGGAAAACATCTAAGGCTAGGAAAGCTAAAAGAAGAGCAAACTGGAAACTTGTTATCCCAGGGTTGGTTGAGTGTTCTCAGTGTCACATTCTTAAGTTACCTCATAGAGTTTGTAAGGAATGCGGATATTATAACGGTAAGGAAGTTATAAAAGTAGAAGCTAAATAAAAGAATTATTTTTTTATTGTCCTTTATGCAATAAAACAAATAAAACAGCAGAATGTCTGCTGTTTTTATTGTCTAAGAAAGTATACTTTGCCCACTTTTTTATTGTCTAAGAAAGTATACTTTCTTAGACAATGGGGATTGCAAAGGGGAAGCCTCTTTGCTGCTTTAAGGAGGGTGCTCAAGGATGCGGAGCATCCGTCGAAGGGAACCATAAGGTTCCCTAGCGAAAAAAAGTGACGAAGCCTACTTTTTTATCGTCTAGGAAAGTATATTTAATCATAAGTGGATCATAATTAATTAATTCATGTGTGAGTTTTTTCTTGACTTATATTATTTTATAAGCAATACTATAAAATAGAGTTTAGCTAAAATGGCTTGTAATGGAGGGGAACAGCTTTTTGAACAAAAACAGCAAAGCTATTAAGTATGTCCAAAAAGGAAGCATTGCCGAAGAAGCTGGCTTAGAGCCTGGTGATGTTATTTTGTCAGTTAACGGAGAACCTATTAATGATATATTTGATTACAGCTTTCTAACTATAGATGATGAAATCACATTAGAAGTTTACAAAAGTAATGACATAATATGGGAAATCGATATTTACAAGGATGAATATGAGGATCTGGGAATTGAATTTTATGATCCGATGTTAGACGATGCAAAAGGTTGTACAAACAAGTGCATATTTTGTTTTATAGACCAGCTACCTCCTGGAATGAGAGAAACACTTTATTTTAAGGACGATGACTCAAGATTATCATTCCTTATGGGCAATTATGTAACGCTTACCAATACAACTTGGGAGGAAATTTTCCGCATCAAAAAACATAGAATGTCACCAATTAATATTTCGGTTCATACAACTAATCCAGACTTACGTTGCTTGATGCTCAGAAACAAATTTGCCGGGGACATAATTAAAAAAATTAAAAGTCTAACTTCTAGTGGTATTACAGTTAATTGTCAGATAGTGCTCTTAAGAGGTGTAAATGATGGGGAAGAGCTTGACAGAAGCATTCATGATCTTTGTTTGTTCCATCCTGGTATAGGCAGTGTATCTATCGTACCTGTGGGGATTACAAAGTATAGACAAAAGCTTTCTGAGCTGACGCCTTATGACAAAAGCACTTCAAGGCGTGTAATAGAGCAGGTGGAAAAATGGCAGAAAAAATTGAAGAGTAAAAAAGGTTCAAATATTATTTTTCTTGCGGATGAATTTTATATAATGGCTGACTTACCTCTTCCACGTTATGAGGATTATGAAGGTTTTCCGCAATTGGAAAACGGTGTGGGAATGATTGCTCTTTTTCGTTATGAGTTTTATGAATATCTCAAGCAGAATTTAAAGCCCAAAAAGGCAGATCGAGTTGTGAGTGTCGCAACGGGAAGGGCGTCATATAAATACATTAAGGAATTTGCTTCATGCTTGGAAGACAAGTTTAGTGGGATTAGAATAAATGTTTATGAAATAAAAAATGAGTTCTTCGGAGAAAATGTTACTGTGACAGGACTTTTAACCGGGCAGGATTTATTCCGACAACTTAGTGGTTGCGATTTAGGAGAAGAATTGCTACTTTCAAAATCGGTGCTAAAGGCAGGAGAAGAATTGTTTCTTGATGATTTTACAGTAGCGCAGCTTGAAGAGAAGCTTGACGTTAAGGTTGTCCCTGTTAATAGTACTGCAAAGGATTTTGTTGACTATATTCTTGAAATAAACTAACCCACTACCCTTAAGAGTAGTGGAATAAAAATTAGCGCTGTTGTAAAAAAAAATTACTAAAGGGTGGGTGATAATATGTCAAAACCTGTAGTTGCAATAGTTGGCAGACCTAATGTTGGTAAGTCAACATTTTTCAATTATGTAGCGCGAAAGAGAATTTCAATTGTAGATGATACTCCGGGTATTACCAGAGATAGAATATATACCGAAGTTGAATGGAGAAATAGAAAGTTTGTACTTATTGATACTGGAGGAATAGAGCCTTATGCTGAAGACATTATTATGCAACAGATGAAGCGACAGGCAGAAATGGCAATAGAGATGGCTGACGTTATATTGTTTATGGTGGATGGGAAATATGGAATTACTGCATCAGACAGTGAAGTTGCCCAAATGCTCAGGAAAACCCGCAAACCGGTTATACTTGCAATAAATAAAATAGACAATGTTGGAGAGATGCCACCTGAAGCATATGAATTTTATAACCTTGGATTTGGAGATTTGATCTCAATTTCTTCGGTGCATGGACTCGGAATTGGAGACCTTCTTGATGAAATTTATAATTATTTCCCGCAGCAAGTAGTTAAGGACTATGATGAACATTTGATAAAGGTGGCTGTAGTTGGAAAACCAAATACAGGTAAATCCTCACTTATAAATAACATACTAGGTGAGGAAAGGGTTATTGTGAGCGATATTCCGGGTACTACAAGAGATGCCATAGATTCATATGTGGAGAAGGAAGATAATAAATATATATTTATAGATACAGCAGGTATAAGAAGACGGAGTAGGGTTAATGAAAGTATTGAAAGATACAGTGTCATACGATCCTGGACTGCGATAGAGCGAGCTGATGTGTGCCTCATTATGATTGATGCTGTAGAGGGTGCAACTGAACAGGACACAAAAATAGCCGGTTATGCCCATGATGAGGGCAAAGCTTCTGTAATAGTTATTAATAAGTGGGATCTTGTGGAAAAAACTACTGGTACCTTGGAAGATTACAAGAAAAAGGTTGTTGCAAAGTTTCCATTTATGACATACGCACCTATTGTTTTTATTTCTGCTCTGACAGGGCAAAGAATTAATAGTCTTTTTGAGCTCATAAACTATGTGGCTGACCAGGCAGCACTGCGCATTTCAACAGGCATGTTAAATGATGTTCTTAACGAAGCTGTAGCAATAACGCAACCGCCCTCTGACAAAGGTAAAAGGCTTAAGGTTTTTTATATGACTCAGGTAAGCGTTAAGCCGCCTACTTTTGTTATTTTTGTGAATAGTAAAGAACTAATGCACTATTCTTATGAGCGATATATTGAAAATCAATTAAGAAAAAACTTTGGTTTTGAAGGAACACCGATTCGTTTTATTATAAGGGAGCGGGATAAGGAGTGATTTAATTGGTAATGACTGGTAAAATTATATTAACTGCTTTAATAGGTTATCTTTTAGGAAGTGTTAATGCTTCACTTGTGGTAGGAAAGTTTTATGGTGTTGATGTACGAAAGCATGGAAGTGGGAATGCAGGTGCCACTAACACTTTGCGCACCCTTGGAAAAACAGCGGCGTTGTTTGTTTCTTTGGGGGATGTACTCAAAGGGATGCTAGCTTGCTTAATAGGACATTACATAATTGGTCATATTGAAGATGTAGGAAATTTGGGAATTATGATTGCTGGTCTTTTTGCAGTAATAGGACATAATTGGCCAGTTTATTTTGGCTTTAAGGGCGGCAAGGGCATATTTACATCTTTTGCGGTTATACTTATTATGGATTGGAGAATGGGACTTATATTGTTGGGCTTTTTTATTGTTATAGTTATTTTTACAAAATATGTCTCACTCGGATCGGTTGCAAGCGCTGCATTTTTTCCATTCATTTCATTAATACCAGCATTTGAAAAATCGTTAATTTTCACTTTGTTTGCCACTATTATTGCGTTACTTGCGATTAACAGGCACCGGGAAAACATAAAGCGTATTATAAATGGCACCGAATCAAAGCTTGGTGCAAAAAACAATGAAGAGTAATTGTATGTGAAGTTTATCTAATATTCTTTCTTGGGTATTAATCGTTAAATAAAAATTGAACAAACCTTAAAAAAAGGACATATTTTTTATGTTGCAATAATAATATTAACTATACAGAACGGATGTAGATCTCGAATTTATAGTTTTACGATGCGGATTCTGACTACTTTTTTAAAAACTATAAGTATAAGATTTCATGGTTCTTTATTATAGTATAGAAAATATTCGCCATCATAAGATTGTGTCAATTATATAAGGAGGGTTGCCGGTGGAAAGGTATAATATTTATAAGCAAATTGCTGATAGAACTCAAGGCGATATTTACGTAGGTGTTGTAGGTCCTGTCAGAACTGGAAAGTCAACTTTTATTAAAAGGTTTATGGATCTACTGGTTTTACCGAACATAGACAACGATTTTAAGAGGGAACGCGCAAGGGATGAACTTCCTCAAAGTGCGACAGGTCGCACTATTATGACTACCGAGCCTAAGTTTATTCCAAATGAAGCAGTAGAAATTACAATAGATGAAAATATAAAATTTAATGTAAGAATGGTAGATTGTGTTGGGTACATAGTCAAGGGTGCGCGCGGATATCTAGAAGAAAACGCACCAAGAATGGTTAACACTCCATGGTTTGAAGAACAGATTCCTTTTGGTGAGGCTGCTGAAATTGGGACAAGAAAAGTTATCAATGAACACTCAACTATCGGAGTACTGGTCACAACCGATGGATCAATTACTGATATTGCCAGAGAAGAATATGTAGAAGCAGAAGAAAGGGTAGTTAAAGAGCTTAAAGCTACAAACAAACCGTTTGTTATAGCTTTAAACTCTATAGCTCCCGATGAAGATGATACACTTGTGCTCAGAGAAGAACTTGAAGAAAAATACAAGATCCCTGTTATATGTGTGAATGCTCTAAGCATGAGAGCAGAAGATATAAATTCTATTATGGAGCGAATACTTTATGAGTTTCCCGTACGTGAAGTGGGAATTAATATTCCCAAATGGGTTGAAGCATTGTCTTCGGATCACTGGTTGAGAGTAGACATGATTAATGCCATCAAGGAATGCTTCAAAAATATAAGAAAAATAAGGGAAGTAAAGGATTCTGCAGGAAAATTTGATTATGATTTCATTAAAAAGACATACATTGATAGAATAGATCTTGGCACAGGCAAAGCACTTGTAGAAATAAGCACCCCGGATGCACTTTTTTACAGAGTACTCAGTGATCTTGCAGGTATGGAAATTGAAGGAGAACACAGGCTTATTACATTAATTAAGGAGCTTGCACAGGTTAAGAAGGAATATTCAAAGGTTGAATTTGCATTACATGAAGTAAGAACTAAGGGTTATGGGATAATATCGCCCCAGATGGATGAGCTTTCTCTTGATGAGCCTGAAATAGTAAAGCAGGGCAACCGTTTTGGAGTAAGACTCAGAGCAAGTGCACCTTCAATTCATATGATCCGTGCGGACATAGAAACGGAAATCGCGCCACTGGTAGGCTCCGAAAAACAATCTGCAGAGCTGGTAAACTATCTACTTGCAGAATTTGAAGATAGTCCGGAAAAGCTCTGGGATTCCAACATATTTGGGAAATCCCTGCATGAGCTTATCAAGGAAGGGCTTCAGAATAAGCTTTTTAAAATGCCTGAGGATGCACAAATTAAGTTGCAGGAAACCTTGCAAAGAATTATTAATGAAGGAAGCGGCGGTTTGATTTGTATAATATTGTAGGATAAAAATAAGCCTAAACCTATCGCTTGAAGAAATAAAAAAGGGGCGCTATGCCCTAGAACTTAACTTTTATAAGCAAAGCATCAATTAAAACTTGGGGAAAAAAATCCTCAAGTTTTTTTGCTATTTTCATTGTCTAGGAAAGTATACTTTCCTAGACAATGGGGATTGCAAAGGGGAAGCCTCTTTGCTGCTTTAAGGAGGGTGCTCAAGGATGCGGAGCATCCGTCGAAGGGAACCATAAGGTTCCCTAGCGAAAAAAGTGGCGAAGCCACCTTTTTATTGTCTAGAAAATAAAATAAAAATTGTTAAGCAAAAATTTGCTTCAAATTCCAATACAAATTTAATATTGTATTGGAAATACTACTGTTGAAAGGAGGTCGATACAGTGAAATTTTTCAAAACACTGTTTTTGATGCTGACCATCTCAAGTATTCTTGTTTCAACTGCTTTTGCAGCGCCTGACGCACCGCATCAGCAAAACGAGCCAAGCAAAGGTATTATAAAGAAAAACAATGAAAAACAGAGGAAGGAACACAAGGACTCAAAGAAGAAAGAAGACCCAATTAAGATTCTTAAAGAAAGAAAGAAAAAAATTGAGTCTTTGAGAAAAGAAGGAAAAATATCCGATGAAAAAGCAAAAGAGCTAACAAAAAAAATTAATGAAAGAATTAAGAAAGTTGAAGAGTTTAAAAAATTACCGCTTAATAAGAAAAAGGAGTTACTTTTACAAAGCTTTAAAGTAAAATTGGATTCATTGTTAAAGGCAGGGGAGATAACGCAGGAACAGGCAGACGAAATACTGAAAGAGTTTTTAGAAAAACTAGAAAAATGGGACGGTAGTGGCTATCCTGGTTTTCATGGGAAGCGTAAACAAAACTAAATATTTTATGTAGGATAAGGACCTGGTTCAAAAATCAGGTCCTTAATTAATGCAATTCATATTCCAAGAATCCTAGATTTTCTCAAAGGAAATCTCGAAGCTTTTCAGAGCTATTGCATTTTTGCTCACTATGATGATAGACTATATTAAATATTTACATACACTAATGGACGCAGAGAATTTACGGGAGAACAAACTAATGAAAAACCTTGATGAATCAATACATAACTATTCCAGTGTATCAAAAACCAGATATTTTAAGTTCAGTGCGCTGCAATTTGCATTTTGGGCAATGCTTGCAGTATATTATCCGTTTTTTGTCGTATTTTTAAAAGAAGCAGGATATTCAAATACAAATATAGGAATAATAACGTCTGTTAACTCAGTGACTATAGTAATCTCCCAGCCCTTTTGGGGAATGATCAGCGATAAAATGCGGTCGGTTAAAAAAGTGTTTGTGTTTTGTATGTTGGCTGCTGGTTTGTCAATGTTACCCCTTCCGTTTATTAACTCATTTTTGCTAATGTGTATTTGTTTTGCGGTTATTACCTTTTTTGAATCACCTGGTTCGCCACTTCTTGATAGCTGGATAGTTAGTGCTTCAAGAAATGAAAGCTTTGGATATGGACACGTTCGGTTATGGGGTTCTATCGGTTATGCTGTATTTGTTTGGATATTTGGAATGCTGTTTGAGGTTATTGATGTTTCACTAATGTTTCCTATATTTCTTGTTATGGCTTTAGTAACAGTGTTTCTTACTAGGTTTATTAAGAGTGACAAACCTGTCAATACAGTTAATATTAAAGATATAAAAGTAGGAAGGCTTTTTAAGAATTTCAAATACATAAGTTTTCTAATTTTTGCGCTTTTCTTATTTATTCCAAATAAAGCAGCGTATACATACCTTCCCAACCTTATTGAATCAGTAGGGGGAAGCAGAGAACAATTAGGTATTGCATCTGCTGTGATGGCAATATTTGAAGTTCCAGTATTTTTTTATTCAAAACAACTTTTGAGAAGATACAGTTCAGTTACCCTTCTTTTAGCCTCGGCGGGTGTCTTTATTTTAAAGCAATTTCTGTTCACAATTGTAAAAACGCCTATCCATATAATTCTGATACAACCTTTACAAGGGCTTTATTATGGTCTTTTTCTCGGAGCAGCTGTTTACTACATTGATACTTTAGCTCCCGATGAGTTAAAGTCAACTTCACAGACAGTTGCATCTGGATTTTTTGTGGGATTAGGAGGCATAATTGGCAATTATGGAGGTGGACTAATTATTGACATTTTAGGTATTCACAAAATATACTCATGGGGTTTGATTATTTGCATTTTGGGCACTTTATTTTTCGTTTTAACACTTCTTTGGCAGAAGGTTATTAAAAGATAAAAAAATAAATTCAAGCTTATCTTAAAAAAAATGTGTTGTGTGTTGCAATCAAATAAGCGTCTTTTATAAAACTCTGATTTTATTGCAGGATTTTGTCTGTTTTTGTCGAAATATATAAAGTTATTAGTATAATTTGGCATAACCCAGAAAATCACTTTGCAGCTTACTGGGGGAGCAATCGTAATTTTACATTGTAATAATTGAAATACAATTGGTTTTTATAAGCTTAGGAGGACAAAATGCGTAAGGTTTCTATTAACAATGCAGAAGAAGGAGCAAAGCTAGGCAAGTCTATATTTAATTTGCAGGGCAATGTACTTTTATCTGCTGGAGCCAAGCTTAATAGTAAGTATATAAAAAGGCTTAGAAGCTTGGGCATATCGGAATTATTTATTGAAGATGAGATATCTTATGGAGTGGAAGTTGAGGATTTTATTTCAGAAAACACGAGACTAAAAGCAAAAGTAGCTATATACAATGTATTGCAAAAAGCCGCAACAACCAATAAAGTTGATAGAGAAGCTGTGCACTCTGTAGCAAGAAACTTGGTAGAAGAAGTCTTAGCTAATGGAAGAATTATGATTGATTTGACAGATATTAAATCAACTGATGGCTATACTTATGAGCATAGTGTGAATGTTTGTACACTTTCTGTGATAATTGCTATAGGATTAGGTTATGATATTCGCTCGATAGAGGAATTAGCAGTGGGTGCAATTTTACATGATATAGGCAAAATTAAAATTCCAGTTGAAATACTAAACAAACCTGGGAAACTAACAGATTCTGAGTATTCAACCATTAAGCAGCATACTGTTTTAGGCTATAAAATCATTAGAGAATCAGGTAATTTTGGCGCTTTTACAAAATATTTAGCTCTAACCCATCACGAAAGGGTTGATGGAAATGGCTACCCTTTAGGGCTTGATAACAGCAAATTGCACGATTTTGCAAAGATAGTGAGTGTTGCTGATTGCTTTGATGCTATGACTTCTGACCGTGTTTACCGTGCCAAATTGCATGTGGTCGAAGCCATAGAATACTTAAATTCAATGTCAACATATCAGTTTGATTATGAAACTGTCAGATGCTTTATGAAATATGTAGCTGTTTTTCCTGTAGGCACTGGAGTTGTACTAAACAATAAAATGAAGGGACTGGTTGTTCATACCAATAATGTGACTTCAAGACCAAGAGTTAGAATTATTTATAACGAAAAGAATGAAAAGTTAGAAGAATATTTTGAAATAGATCTCATGAAAGAACTAGCTCTTTCTGTTGAAGATGTATGTGAATTATGAGTTTATGAATTATGTTATTTTTTAACTGGTAGAATTACTAGGAATGTTGTAAAATAAAAATAATAGTAGCATAAAGAATTATGCTCGCTCGTGTAGCTTGGGGGTTAAAATGCGCAAAATACTGATTGAACAGGTAGTTGACGGCATGAAGCTTGGTAATACTATACTTAGTCCCAATGGCAAGATATTGCTCAAAGCTGGGGTTGAATTGACTTCGGTTTTTGTAAAAAGATTAAAACGCATGGGTATCACTGAAATATATATTGAGGATGAAATATCCGAGGGTATAAAAGTTAAAGATGTGGTATCTGAAGATACACGCAGAGAAGCGAGGTCTATTATTCAGGATGTGATGATAAGCCTTCGAAATGAGACTGATTTTAATACAAAGCAAATACATAATATTGCAGGTAAGATTATAGATGAGTTGCTTACAAATAAGAATGTTATGGTTAACCTTGCTGATATTAAGTCTTTAGATGGCTATACTTTTGAGCACTCTGTAAATGTCTGTATACTGTCTATAATTCTTGGAATTGGTATGGGACTTAATATGAATAGAGTTAGAGAATTGGGTGTTGGAGCATTTCTTCATGATATAGGTAAAGCAAGCATTCCTACTGAAATTTTGAATAAGCCTGCTAGTTTGGTGCCTGAAGAATACGAGATAATTAAGAAACATACACACTATGGTTTTGAAATACTTAAAAAAGGCGGCAATATCAGCGGTATATCCGCGATCATTGCTTTTGGTCACCATGAACGTCTTGACGGAAGCGGTTATCCTATGAATCTTAAAGGTGACAGCATCCATCAGTTTACTAGGATAGTTGCGGTTGCAGATGTATATGATGCTATGACTTCTGAGCGAGTATATCGCAGAAAGATGCAGCCACATGAAGCCTTAGAATACCTAACCGCTTTGTCAAATCAGCTGTTTGATAGTCAAGTTGTGAAAACTTTTTGTAAATATGTAGCCATATACCCAGAAGGATCAGGTGTTATGCTTAATAACAAACAACGTGGAATTGTAGTTAGAAACAATCAGAATCTCCCTACAAGACCGGTGGTGAGGATTATATTTGACGAATATAACCATAAACTAAACAACTGTTATGAATTAGACCTTGCCAAGAAGCTTAATCTTTTTATTATAGGGGTGTTCCAGTTTTAGGTAGGCTGCGTATTAAATAACTCAAATATTTTAAAAGCACTATAATCAATATTATTAATTAAGGGTTGAATGCAAATTGGAAATCGACAATAATCGACAAAATTTAGGTAGCGCCCGGTCCGACTTTGTTCATCTGCATGTGCATAGTGAATATAGTTTGCTAGATGGAGCAAACAGAATAAAGGATCTGATACAACGTACAAAAGAGCTTGGTATGGATAGTGTTGCGATAACTGACCATGGTGTAATGTATGGTGTGATTGATTTTTATAAAGAAGCTATTGCAAATGGGATTAAGCCGATTCTTGGCTGCGAGGTTTATACCGCACGTAGGTCGAGATTTGACCGTGATTCAGGCCTAGACTCAGACCAAGGGCATCTTGTACTACTTGCCCAAAACAACAAGGGTTACAAAAACCTTATGAAAATTGTATCCATTGGTTTTACAGAGGGATTTTACTATAAGCCTCGAATTGACATAGAAGTTTTGAAAAAATACAGCGAAGGGATAATTGCACTAAGCGCTTGCTTAAGTGGTGATATTCCTTTTTACCTGATGCAGGGCAATTATAAAAAAGCTGAAGAACTTGCACTTTGCTTAAATAGTATCTTTGGCCAGAGAAACTTTTTTTTAGAGCTTCAGATAAATGGGATAGAGGAGCAGAATCTAGTCAATCAGAAGCTAATTAAGCTTTCAAAAGAGACTGGCATTCCCCTTGTTGCTACTAACGATGCACATTATCTTAAAAAAGAGGATGCTAGAGCCCATGAAATACTTCTATGTATTCAGACGGCCACCAACATAAATGATGAAAACAGAATGAGATTCTCTACTGATGAATTTTATATAAAATCTCCCGAAGAGATGTTTGATCTTTTTAAGAATATTCCCGAAGCAATTGAAAATACAATAGATATTGCTAAAAGGTGTAACGTTGAGATTGAATTTGGCAAGCTTCATCTTCCCGAATTTAAAGTTCCAGGAAATGAAGATCCCTTTGAGTTTTTAAAGAGAATGTGTTACGAGGGACTAAAGAAGCGTTATGGGAATGATTATGAAAAAAACATAGAAAGGCTTGATTATGAACTATCTGTCATAAACCAAATGGGTTATGTAGACTATTTTTTGATTGTCTGGGACTTTATAAGGTTTGCAAAAGAGAGCAATATAATGGTTGGACCGGGAAGAGGTTCAGGTGCCGGAAGTCTAGCCGCTTATTGCCTTAGCATAACTAACGTTGATCCCATAAAATATAATTTGATATTCGAACGTTTTTTAAATCCTGAAAGAGTTAGTATGCCAGACTTTGATATAGATTTTTGTGTAGTTAGAAGGCAGGAAGTTATTGATTATGTTGTTGAAAAATATGGGGAAGATCATGTGGCGCAAATTATAACCTTTGGCACAATGGCCGCGCGTGGTGTCATAAGAGATGCAGGAAGAGCTCTTGAAATACCTTACCATGAAGTTGATCGTATAGCAAAAATGATTCCTTTTATGCCGGGAATGACTATTGATCGAGCACTAAAGCTAAATCCTGAGCTTAATGCAATTTATGAAGAAGATGAAAAGGTGTCAGATTTGATTAATACGGCAAAACAGCTGGAAGGCATGCCAAGGCATGCATCAACCCACGCTGCAGGAGTTGTTATTTCAAAAGATCCTATTAATGAATGTGTACCGTTGCAGAAAAATGATAGCATTACAACAACTCAGTTTCCCATGACTCTTTTGGAAGAAATGGGACTTCTTAAAATGGATTTTTTAGGATTGATGAACCTTACTGTTATTCGGGATGCATTGAATTTAATTGAACAAAATCACAATGTGAAAATAGATATTGACAATATTCCGCTTAGTGATAATGAAGTTTACAGAATGATATCAAAGGGGAAAACAAGTGGCGTGTTTCAACTGGAGAGTTCTGGTATGACTCAGTTTATGACCGAACTTAAACCTGAATCGCTTGAGGATATAATAGCAGGGATTTCTCTTTACAGACCAGGGCCTATGGATTCAATACCAAGATATATACGGTATAAAAATAATCCGGAAGAAGCTACATATAAGCACCCATTACTTAAAAAAATACTTGGTGTTACCTATGGATGTATGGTTTATCAGGAGCAGGTAATGCAGGTTGTAAGAGAACTTGCTGGTTATTCTATGGGTAGATCTGATCTTGTGCGGCGCGCAATGTCTAAGAAAAATGCTGATGTAATGAATAAAGAAAGAGAAAGCTTTGTTAATGGTATAATTGATGAAAATGGTAATGTAATAGTTAAAGGTGCTATTAAAAATGGTGTTGATGAAAGAGTTGCAAACGAAATATTTGATGAAATGGTGGACTTTGCATCTTATGCTTTTAATAAGTCACATGCTGCAGCTTATGCTGTTATAGCTTATCAGACAGCTTGGCTAAAGTGTCACTATCCTGTTGAGTTTTCAGCTGCCCTTTTAAATGGCGCATTAGGAGATAGTAATAGGATTTCGCGTTATGTACATGAATGTAAATCAATAAACATTGAGGTATTACCACCAGATATTAATGAAAGTGATGTGCGTTTTACCGTTGTAAACGGAAGGATAAGATTTGGTCTTACTGCTGTAAAAAATGCTGGCGTTAATGCTGTTAAAGGAATTATTGCTGAGAGATATGAAAACGGAGCATTTAATAATTTTAGGGATTTTTGTGAGCGGATGGGTGGAAAGGATATTAACAAAAGGTGTATAGAAAGCTTTATTAAGTGTGGAGCCTTTGACTCCTTTGGGATATACAGGTCAAGACTTATGGCTGTTTATGAAAAGATAATTGACTCTGTTGCAGGCAGAAAAAAAAGAAATATTGAAGGACAGATGAACCTTTTTCAAATATCAGGCATAGATATTTCAGATGATGAGAGCGAAAGCTATCCTGAGCTTAAAGAATTTCCTTCGGAGATGCTTCTTTCGATGGAAAAGGATATGCTTGGATTATATATTTCAGGACACCCACTTAAAAAATATGAAAACACTTTAAAAGAATACGTCACTCTGAGCAGTACAGATCTTGTTTTGGTGCATGAAGATGAAGGACAAGAAAGTGCAAATAACATTAAAAGCATATGTGATGGTATGAATGTTGTCATGGGTGGAATAATTACTGGAAGGATTACAAAGACTACAAAAAGCAATAATATGATGGCGTTTATTACTGTTGAAGATTTATATGGTTCCTTTGAAGTTATAGTATTTCCTGCAGTACTTAAAAGATTTCAAAGGCTTCTTGAGGTTGAAAGTATTATCCTAATTAAGGGAAGGATCAGCATGAAAGAAGAGGAAGCACCTAAAATCATATGTGATACTGTTTCAACTTTTATGAAGAATGAAAGTGAACAAAAATCAAAAGTTTACTTAAGGATTACCAATGAAATGGATGAAGATGTTGTAAAAAGCATTGAACCACTTTTGAAATTTTTTAACGGTAATACACCTGTTTGTTTATACTTTGAGAAAGAAAAGAGAAAACAGGAAATGCCTCAGGATGCATGGATAAATCCAAATGATTGTTTAATAGATGAGCTAAAGCAAAGATTAGGTGTAGAGAATGTTAAGTTTTCATAATAAAATCGGTTATTGATTTTTCACTAGAAATAATATATAGTAAGATTTGGGTGGATTAATTGGATAAGGAAGTTAAAAGGGGAGTGCGTTAAATGTGGACAGTTGTATACATGGCACAGAGCAAGGAAATTGCGATAAAACTTCAGGAATTGTTAATAGAAGAAGGTATATTAGTAAAATTGAGTCCGGTCAGCAAGAACAGGGACAGCAGTAATGATACATATTATGAGGTTCTTGTTCCTGAAGCAGAGGTAGAGGAAGCTCACAGCGTTATAATAGAAGGATTTTAGCTTTCTAAATCGCAAATGATTGAGAATCGCTCCCGTGTTTTTAATGACACGGGTTTGTGTTTATATGGTGGTGTTATAGTGGTATGTTGATAAGTGAGACTAAATTTGTTGTCCGATATGCAGAAACCGATCAGATGGGAATTGTTCATCACTCGAATTATCCCATTTGGTTTGAAGCAGGGAGAACCGATTTCATAAAAAAACTTGGCGTTCCCTATTCTTCGGTGGAAAACGAAGGTTTTATGTTTCCGTTGATTGAGCTTAACTGCAAGTATTTAAGTTCTGCAAGATATGAAGACGAGATTACTGTAATCACAAGTATAAAAAAAAATACCGGTACCAGAGCCGTATTTTACTATGAAGTATATAAAGAAGGAGTAAAAAAGCCAATAGCTACAGGTGAAACTGTACATGTATGGACAAATAAAGAGTTAAGACCGGTAAATATAAAAAAGTGTAAACCAGAATTGTTTGAATTAATGGAAAATGGGGAAGAAAATTTATAAATTTGAGGTGAATGATGTTTAATATACCTAATATTTTAACTGCAATTAGAATTTTGCTGGTACCCTTTTTTGGATATTATCTTTATATAGAAAATTATATCGTTGCTGTAATTCTTTTTGCAGCAGGAGGTATTACGGATGTTTTGGATGGCTTTATTGCTAGAAAATACAATTTAGTTACATCCTTTGGGAAATTAGCTGATCCTTTTGCAGATAAACTGATGCAGTTGATGGCTCTAACTGTGCTTACAATTCTGGGTAAAATTCGACTTATTATTTTAATACTTGTGTTTGCGAAAGAGGTTCTGATGGTTCTAGGCAGTTTGTTTTTGTACAAAAAGAAGAATTTTGTTGTTACAGCTAATTGGTATGGGAAGCTTTCATCCGTTATTTTTTATTTAGCAATTATCATGATAATTTTTGATTTACCCTATGGAAACGTATTTATAGTGATTGCTCTTCTTTTTGCGCTATTTGCGCTATTAATGTATATAAGAAATTTTAAAAAGATCAAAAAGGATTCTGAGAAAGGTTCTTAAGCAAAGTACGTTTCTAAACAATTTATGGAGGCTATATGTTCGGATATATCAGACCGGAAAAACCTGAGCTAAAAATAAAAGAGTATGACGAATTTAGAGCTTTCTACTGTGGAATATGTAAGTCGATAGCAAAAAATTCTGGTCAAATTGCTAGATTAACGCTTAGCTATGATGCAACGTTCCTAGCATTACTATTTTCATCAGTTTCAAATACTGCACCTGAAAAAAGGGTTGAAAGATGCGTGGTTCATCCAGTTCAAAAAAGAAATATATACAAAAACGATAAAGCAATTGATTATGCTGCGGATGTTAATATTATTTTAATGTACCACAGTTTGTTGGATAAATGGAAAGATGAAAAATTAGTGTTATCTATTGCTGGGACAGCAGCCCTTTCAAGAAAATATAACAAACTGACCAAGAAATATCCTTTTTTATGTGATATAATTGAAAAAAAATTAAAGAAGCTATCAAAACTCGAAGAGGAAAAATGCTCTTCAGTTGATCAAGCAGCCGAGCCATTTGCCCAAATGATGGCTGAAATAATGGAGTTCTGTCCAGTTATAGAAGATGAAAAGACTAAAAAGGTGCTAAGATGGCTTGGATATAATATTGGAAAATGGGTGTATATTATTGATGCATTCGATGATATCGAAAAAGATTTAATTGATAAATCATATAATCCGTTATTGTATCAATATGAATATCACAGTGAAAAGGTTTGTGAATTTAAAAATAGGATCAGAAATGATGTTGAGTTTATACTTATATATTCGCTTAACGAAATAGGCAAAGCTTACGAGCTTTTGGAAGTTAAGCGAAATAAGGACTTGATTGAAAATATTGTTTTTATGGGTATGCTAAGACAGACAGAAATTATTCTTAGCGGTGAAAAGCGCGCAAAAGTGAAACAAAGTAGGACTGTTAATTAATCCAATCGGTAAAGGGAGATGTGGAAGTATTGAGAAATCCGTATGAAGTTTTAGGTTTGCAGGAAGGGGCAACTGAAGAAGAAATTAAAAAAGCATATAGAGACATGGTTAAAAAATATCATCCTGACCAGTATGCCAATAATCCTTTATCAGATCTTGCAGGTGAAAAACTACGAGAAATTAATGAAGCATATGAAATTTTAATAAAAAAGAAAAGTACCGGAGGCTTCAGAGGCTACCACAAAGATAATTACAATCGAGGTGGAACCAGTGAAAGCAATGGTACACTAAGCCAGGCCAGAAACTATATTAACCTAGGTGACCTTAGAGCAGCTGAGGAGCTATTAAACAACACAACCAACCGACCGGCAGAGTGGCATTATTTAAAAGGACTAATATTCCTTAAGCGAGGCTGGTACAATGAGGCATTAATGCAGATTCAGACCGCTGTAAGTATGGAACCACACAATTATGAATACAGACAGACACTAAATAGAATGAATTCTTCTACACAAAATTATAGGCAGTCATCCTATGGTCGAGGTTATATGCGTGAGCCTGATCTTTGTACTATTTGTCAGTGTTTATGGTGTACAGATTGTCTATGTAACTGTTTAGGTGGCTGCTAATATTTAAATAATTGTTTTTTAGGATAGTTGTATAACGATTTTTCTATTAAAGAAAAGTATTAAGGTGATAGATTTTGAACAAAACAAAAATAATTGCAGTTAACGGACTTCTTACCGCAATGGTGGTTATTATACTATTTTTAGCTACTACATCGCCTACAACTAGATTTTCTTTTTATGTTTTGAGCTCATTCTTTATATCAGTTGTGATAATAGAATCTGGGGCTAAAGCAGGAGGCTTGTTTTATACTGTGTCAAGTATTATTTCAGCTCTTATCTTAAGTAACAAACTGGGCGTTGTCCCGTATGTATTGTTTTTTGGAAATTATGGACTAGTCAGTTTCTATATTGATAAGTTAAATAAAAATTCATTAAAATACATATTAAAATTGCTTTATTTTAACCTTGCAATATTTATTGTATATTTTACTTTTAGAAATGTTTTCTTCAGTAACATAGTGCCTGATATCCCGTTATGGATGGTATATCTTTTATTGCAGATTGTTTTTATTATTTATGATTATATTTATACACTTTTTATTGGATACTATAATTTAAAAATTAGAAGATACCTTCGCAGATAATTGTGATCTAGTGTGTTAAAGGTAATTTCTTACACTTTTAAATTGGATCTGGTTGAGGTTGATATGAATTGCATTAGTCTTTGCCTACTCTCCACAGTAGTAAGGATACAAAAAGGTTTGCAATGCATATTTTTGGTAAAGTTGCTGCTAAGAATTTTCTGTAGTTAAGTATAATCGCAGATTTGTCATCACCAGCACCAATTCCTGCAAGGTATTTAATATCAACATTTTTAAGGTCTGCTATCTTATCTGGAATAAGTGTTTTAATTGTTTCTAGGGGGTTTGCAACAAAATCAATGGTTCTAATTTTATAATATTCATCTAGTATTAATAAAGCTAACTCATCAGGTTTGTAATTTTTTAGCAGGTCAATGCCAAACACCTCTGCTGTTATCTCTAGTGCTGCCAATACTGCAGTGCTCTCACTAAAGTCATTCCCTGAGTAGCTTTTTATTGTTCTTAAAATCCTGTAATTAGACAGCTTATCTGTAACAACCTGTTGTTTGCCTAAATCCATAGTAGAAATAAGCCTTTTTATTTCAGTTTGGGTTAAAGGAAATGCAAGTTTGGTACTAGTTTTTTTATTGTATTGTATAAAGTACTTTTTTCCTTTTAACTTTTTGAAAGCCTTTAGTGTATCAAGATAACCAACTTCGATATTATGTTTTATTATATCTGTGTCAAACTGAAGAATTCCTCCTAGGTGCTCGGAGTTCTTTATACATGTAGTATTAACGCCATCAAAATATATCTTTCTTGTTCTGCCATATCCTGAGCAATCAGCAACAATAACATTTTTTATACCTTTTTCTACAATAAGGGATACCGGTATATTATCATAGACACCACCATCTATAAGTCTTTTGTTTTCAATAACATGGTGTTTGAAAATGGGAAGTGATGCACTAGCAATAAGGTAATCAACTAGCTGTCCCTTAGGTATATCCTCTTTGTACATAGCTACAGGTTTTAATTCGGAAATGGAATAGGTAACAAGACCAAAATCAATGGCAGATTTACGAACACGCTCCTCATCAATATATTTATTTAGCATATCATTAAGTGGTGTAATATCTAATCCGCCATCTTTCCATAATTGTTTTAAATGTGTGACAAATTCACGAAGTCCAATCCTGTTTTCAGACAATAGATTCGGATTCTCAAGCTTAATAATACTTTTTATATCAAGACTTGACCATACTTTCTGAGCAATCTCAAAATCACCCTGTGCAAGCATAGCTCCATTAAGTGCACCTACAGAGGTGCCTGCAACTGCTTTAATTTTTATACCCATCTCTAAGAGTGCTTTCCATACTCCGATTTCATATGAACCTCTTGAGCCGCCCCCGCCAAAAACAACACCATACTCCATAAATAAAATATTCCACCCCCCAATTTAAGCATTACAAATATTTATTACCCCAAAAGTAAATTGAACTAACTTCACATAAAATATATGCTGTAGAAAGGAACATTCTGAAACTATATATTATGCTTTTTAGATATTAATCATTATATACGATTTCCTATGAAAATAAGCATATCTATATTTTAGCATAACTTCGATCTGATAGTCGGCTTTCTTTTCTTTGCCCTGACTATACAGCTCTAAGTTGTATTTAGCTAATATTTTCTAACATTGCGAAAGTTATATCTCTACAGCTACCTATGGAATAGTAACAGCACAACTGGCTTTATTTTGCGTATGGTTTCTGGTAAACTAAGTTCAAGATTTTAAATAAACTTATAATTATAGGAGAAAAATATTATGAAAATTGCGGTAATAGATGGTCAGGGTGGAGGATTAGGAAAAGTTATTGTGGAAAAGTTAAGAAAAGAATTTGACAATGATATAAGAATTATAGCATTAGGTACTAATGTGGCTGCTACCGCACAGATGATCAAAGCAGGTGCGGATGAAGGTGCTACAGGTGAAAATGCTATCTGTTACAATTCAAACAGGGTAGACGTCATTATGGGGGCAATAGGAATTATAGCAGCCAATTCAATGCTTGGAGAGCTTACGCCAGCTATGGCAAGCGCAATTGCATCAAGTAATGCTATAAAGGTATTGATACCATTGAACAGATGCAATATTCAAATAGCTGGGGTTAAGGACGAACCTTTGCCGGAACAATTAAATAATGCAATTGCATTGGTTAAGACAGGGGACGGTTCTCTGTCTTGTTTACGCAAGAATGCAGAATAAATTGGAAAACTAGGGACAAGACAGAGAACCGTCCCCTGTCTTACCAGGGCAATCGCATAGAAAAATATTGAAAAGCTGAAAAGTCAACGATAACAAGCA
>CAYPLH010000034.1:0-41365 GCA_964411505.1 uncultured Clostridiaceae bacterium
AGTTTCCGTTATTGCACAGTTATATCTCAAGTTACAGAGGGTCTGAACAGTAACGGCTTCAGAGGTTCTTTTTGTCCATCATTCTCGTGGATACTTTATGAATATTTATCTTAAATACTCAAAACAGCCTTTCTCATTAGTATCACCTCACAAATTAATATGAAGGTATTGTACTATATTATTAGGACATTTTCACATGTGGTACAATGAGACATTATCATAAGTGGATCATAAGATACATTGCTAATGAATGTATCTGTTGACATCTTGTAATGTTATTCCCTGGTGTAGAGCAATATTAAGACCATTGGCTATTACTTTTGATGTTCGCTCCATTAGCTCATCAATTTCTTTTGGTGTAACAATCAAGTTGCCTATATATGGATTTAAAACTTCCTGTATAAGTCGATATTTATCTTCCTTGTCAATATTTGCAAGCATATTATAAAATTCAGTGCCTTGTTCTGCCTGTTGTACCATGCTGTCTATAACAAGATCTATTGCATCATTTGCCATTGTAGCAGCATCTACAACTGTCGGAACTCCAATTGCGATTACAGGAGCACCAAGAGTTTTTCTTGACAACTCCATTCTCTTGTTTCCTACTCCAGATCCCGGAGTTATTCCAGTGTCGGCAATTTGTATGGTGGTATTCACCCTGTCCATTCTTCTTGATGCAAGCGCATCTATTGCAATAATTATGTTCGGATGTATTCTGTCAACAATGCCTCTAACTATTTCTCCTGTTTCAATGCCTGTAATACCTAAAACCCCCGGTGAAATTGCGCACACTGATCTTACACCCTGATCAATTTGTTCAGGAACAAACTCGAATAAATGACGTGTAACTAACATACTTGAAACTACTTTAGGACCTAGAGCATCTGCAGTAACATTCCAATTACCAAGCCCAATGACAAGAATAGTTGATTTTTCATTTAGATTTAAGATTGGTACAAGCTCACTTCCGAGAGCTTTACAGGTATCTTCAAATATCTGCTGATCATTTTGACGTAACCCCTGAACTTCCAGAGTTATATAGTTTCCTATTGGTTTGCCAATTGATGTCTCCCCTTCCGGCGAAACAACACGCACTCGTGTTATCTTTATATCCTGTGTTCCAGCTTCTTCAAATTCCACACCGGGTGGCTCTCTCAATTCTTGTATTACTTCTTTTTTTAACTCATTGAATATTTCTCTTCCTTCAAGTGCAAGATCTGTTACAATACTCCTTTTATTATTCAATAAAATCATCCTCCAATATAAAATATATTATGGTTACTCGCTAGGAAATCGCAAATCGACTTTGCTGCAGGCTAGGCGTGCAGCTAAGTGCGGCTTCGTTGTGATCTGACGCAAATCCTAAATGATTATCATCATTTTTTTTATTCTCCCACATGTTTCGTAAAAATATAAGCTGCATTTCATTAATGTTTCCTAACATTGCAAAAGTTATATCTCGTCAAGCTACCTGTGAATAGTGAACAATCATCTCTAATACAGCAATACAGCATTATTTTTTTCTTGCAATTTAAAATGATACATGATAAAATGGCTAAAGTTAATTAACTCACAGGAGGTGAAAACTTTGGCAACTACAAATAAATCAGCATATAAAATTGCTAAAATACAAAAATGGACTAAAAAAACCGAAAAGAAGACACTAGCTAATACCATGTACAAATCTTCTTTAAGAACCGCAATTAAAAAAGCAAAAGAAGCTATCCAGAATAAAAACGAATCAGCAGATTTAAAGTTTAATAATGCTGTTAAATTAATAGACAAGTCTGCAGCTAAAGGTATTATTTCAAAAAACACTGCTTCGAGAAAGAAATCGCATCTTGCAAAATCTTTAAAAGCAATAAAAGCAGCTGAATAAAAGGTGAAGTGGCTGGTTACAAGCTAAGCCTGTTGCTGCCTACACATCCTAAACATGATGCAATTGCTTGTGTTATTATAATAATGAGAAAACGTACATATGATGTGCGTTTTTTTTAATTCATTAATTCATTAATTCATATGGTTGAGTATTTTATAATAAAAAGTTCAATTCCTGTCTGAGGGTCAATTTGCCCTGTTTTAATATCGGTATCAAGCTTGAGACATTCTATCATTGCATTTTTTAAAGTTTCAATATCATAATTTTTAACCTGTCTAGTTAATTTTTTGAGAATAAAAGGAGCAACCTTAAGCTTTGAACCTGCCTGTCCAGTTGGTATTCCCATTTCCAGCAATGCTTTTAGCTCCAATACTTGACGTATTTGTCTTGCGATCATAAATACTATTCTCACATGAGGTTCTTTAAGGTAAAGCATGTCGTGAAGTAAACTAATTGCCTTGCTACTCTTTTTTTCAAAGATTGCATCCATCAAATCAAAAATTATTGTTTTTATGGATTTTACAACTACCGCTTCTATATGCTCCGTCTTAACATTTGTCTCATCACCCATATACATTATCACCTTATCAATTTCATTTAGAATCTCGGTCATATTAGGTTCGCAATATTCTACTATTCTTGAGGCACATTTAGTATCAATGGCCTTATTTGATTTTCTAAATACTTTAACAACCCACTTTGTAAGCTCTGCAGGCTTTTGAAAATCAAACTCTACAATAAGTCCGATTTCTTTAGTGGTCTTAAATGTTTTTAGCCTTTTGTCAACTTCATCTTCAACAAATAACAAAACAGTAAAGTCAGGAATATTTTTTAAAAAAGATATAAGTGTATCTTCTTCTGAATTCTTGTTTTTAAAAAGCCCAGAATTCCTGACAATCACAACTTTTCCATCAGAGAAAAAGGGCATTGTATGGCATGCTTCAATAATTCTTCCAGCATCAACCTTTCCTTCCAATATTACCTTGTTAAACTCTTCTGATCCACTTTTTACTTGATGTTCAACCACACTATCAGTATAATACTTTTTCATAAAGGCTTCGGGACCATAGAACAGATAAAGATTATTAAGTTTTTTACTCTTCAGCTGTTTCATTAAAATATCAATACTCATTATAAATCACCTAATTATTCCTTAAGTTTAGTAATTATTCTGTATCCTAAGTATGTTTAAAGCATTTTATTATTCTTGTGCATTTATATATGATAAAGCTGCATCAGAAGTTTTCTTTATTCTTATATTTTTCCCATTTGATTTTATAACAATTGCCCCATCATAGTCTGTTCTCATGCAGGATATGCCTTGCTTACATATTCTTTCAATGCTATTTTCTGATGGGTGACCATAATTATTTTTCCCCACACTGATTATCCCTACTTTTGGGTTAACGGCGCTTAAAAAAAACTCTGTTGAAGAAGTATCAGCGCCATGATGAGGTATTTTCAGCACATCTGATTCAAGATTCAAGCCGTTTTGCGAAAGCAGCCTTTCAGTCTCCTTCTCAATATCTGCAGTAAACAATATAGAAGTTTCCACGTGTTCTAATTTTATCACTATAGAGCCATTATTTAAAGAGGAATGTTTGTAGTTTGTATTTTTGTCAGGGCTCAAAACATTTAAGACTGTTTTTTCATCCAGTCTAATTTGCACACCATTAAAAGCGTAATATATCGTGCTTTTCTTGCTATCAACAGATGAAAGTAAGGATTTAAAGTTATCAATCTCTTCACTCACAGGTAAAAACAGTTTTCGTACATTAAATTCATCTAATACAGGCTTGAGTCCGGTAATATGATCTGCATGGGAATGAGTTGCAACTACTATATCAAGGCTGTAAACACCATAATCAAGTAAAAAATCTGGAAGTAACTTTTCAGCCCCAGCTCCCCCACCATCTATAAGAATGTTTTTACGTGAGGCAGTCCTTATAAAAACTGAATCTCCTTCCCCCACATCAAGAAAAACAACTTCAAGCACCGGAGGGTTTAACAGCTGAAATAAAACAATTGAATAAAACACTAATGCAGCTAATCCGGAAGGCTTTATAAACTCCGAAACAGTCTTGAAATTAAAAAAATAAATCAACAAAAAATAATAGAAAATAATTAATAATAGTGAAGGTGTGACAACTCTTATTGATGCATAGGGCAGCCTTGAAATAAAATCTGTCAAAATAATAATTAAAGACAGCAGATTGTCAACTATCAACCCTATAATATTTGACAGAAAAGCACAGATCTTTGCAAGTGCAATCATAGCTATTCCAGCCAGTACAGCAACTTGAACTAAAGGCAAAATTATGACATTTGCAAATAGCGAGACAATAGAAAGACTGTTAAAGTAATACACACTTATTGGCAAGGCGCCTGCTTGCGCTGCAGTTGATACCGCTAGAACATCAGTTATAGATGCAGGTAAACCAGTAATCTTAAAAATCCCCTTCACCTTTTTATTGAACATTACTATGGAAATAGTCGCACCGAATGAAAGCTGAAATCCTACATTATATATGAAAAAGGGATTATAAAGCAGCATAAGTAATCCTGCAAAAAATATACCAGTTATAGTATCTGATTCTCTATTTATAATCTTTGCAGATAAAACCACTATTACCATAGTAACAGCTCTTATTACAGATGTCGTAAAACCGGCTATGAAACAATAAAATATTAGTATAAGAATAGTTATCATATTAGAGAGCTTGCGGTTTATTCTTAGCTTTTTCGAAATAAAAACTATGGGAAGGACAACAAACCCAACGTGTAGACCAGATACTGATAGTATGTGTATCAGTCCTGTTTTTGAAAATATGTCTTTAATTTCATCACTCAAGTCCTCCTTATGTCCAACCAACATGCCATTTAGTAACGCAGCGTTTTGCGCTGACAGCTTTTTATTTACCGATTCAATTATTCCATTTCGGACATTAAGAGACGATTTATATATCGGATTCACACTTTTTTTACCAAGAATTTTTATATTTTTTGCAGGTACAAAGGCAGTAGCATATACTTTTTTTTGAGCAAGGTAATTCCTATAATTAAACCCGCCCGGATTCCTTCTTTCTTGAGGTATTTCAATATTTCCCGTAAAATTAATACACTGCCCAGGCTCATAGTGATTAACTCCAGGCAAATAAAGAGTTAAGAGAATCTTTTCGCTTAACTCATACTCACGCGATCCATCACTTATAATGATTGTCTTTATTATATAATTAGTTGTATTACTTTTTACTTCTGGCTCTGAAACTATTGTGGCAGTAATATTAATTGTTTTACTCGTGAATTTACTGAATGAATTAAGTTTATCATTAAAATAGGAAAAATTTATTGTTCCTGCTATGAAGAACATGAAACAAAAACATATAACCCACACAGACTCACTATTAACAATAAACAAAAAACAAATAGCAAATAGTATAGATATGAATATTGTAGAGATTGTCATCCCGAAAATTGAAACAAATATGATCCCTGCTAAATAAAATATAATAAATAATACTAAAGGTCTTTTCATTTACTGATAAAATTTACCCTTTACTCAAATTTATCTCTTGTTACTACTACGGTGTTAAATCTTAAACTATCCTAGCATATTACCTAACAAATTTTCTTCCTGTCATATAATTATCCAGATAAAATCCAGACAAGTCACTTATAACTACTTTTCCTTTTCCTGAAGATGCATGAATAAACTGATCATTACCTATATAGATGCCAACGTGGTTTATATAATTTTGATTACCGTTTGTATCAAAGAAAACAAGATCTCCAATACGCAAAGCCGAACGCTCGATGTATTCTCCTTGAGTAGCCTGATCACAAGCAACTCTATTAATTTTTATATCAAAATGATCATAAACATATTTTACAAACCCTGAACAATCAAGACCTTGCGACGGAGAATTGCCTCCATAATGATATGCTGTTCCTAATAGATTTTTTGAGTATTCTACTATACGTGTCCCCATTGTATAGCTTCTGGACGAGCCTGAATCAGATACTCTGATGAGTTCTCCATAGACGAATGCTTCAAGACCATCCTCAAATTGAAAACTGTACCACTTTCCTGAGCGACCTGTAATTTTTATTTCGTCACCTTTATTAAGTCCACCCACTACATAATCATCAGTTGAAGGACCACTTCTAACATTCACATCTGTTGCTACTACAATACCGTTAAGAAATGATTTGTCGATGGTATCCAGATAATCACCGAATACCCAGCCGATTTCCTCATTATAACTGACCTTATACCATCCGTTAAAAGTATCTAATACAAAAACCTCTGCACCTTCAAGAAGTTGCAAAAGTATATTACCATCAAGATCCGGAGACTCTCTAAAATTTAATACATCTGCTGTTACTGTTCCAATTAGTGTTGATTCTGCACTTGCAACTCCTGCAAAAATCAATAACAAAGTGAAAAAAATCAAACACGTTATAAAAAGCTTTTTTAATTTAAACATTTTTTATAGACCTCCATAATTATTGGAGCTAAATTAATAAACAGTAGTATAAAACTAGAATTTGATATTAAATTTTAATAATTAAATTATATATTTAAACCATATTTATGTCAAATAATTATTAATAATTTCCAGTCCTGTAAATTGTGTATTGAAATTGACAGTCGCTAAAACGCTTGCCAAATGTGCTTCCTACAATAATCTTTGCAAGAAGAATAAGTCTTAAATGTTATTTGGTATTCGATCGTTCACATTGTTGAGCTTTCCTTTACTATTTCTCTTAAGATAAATCACTATTGCAACAATTATTACAATGCAAACAATTAAAAAGGTATATATATTATTCATTATATTTTCATCCGTCAAAAATGTTCCTAAAAATGTACTGGTTGTATTAATGAATGCATGCAAAATTATCGAAGACCATATTGACCTAGTCCACACAGCAACAAGCCCAAGAAGTATGCCAAGTAATGATGCATAAATAATTTGAAGAGGATTAAAATGATATAGCCCAAACAAGATTGCTTGAATAACTACTGCAAGTGATATGGGCATTATTTTTTTTAGTTCTTTTAGTATGAGACCTCTGAATATGACCTCTTCAATAAAAGGTGCAACTAAACCTGTTACAAGAAGAATCTCAAACAAATTATGACCGCCCATAAGTGAATAAATAAGCTCATTATGCTCAGGGAAAAATTCATTAATAGGGATAAAACTTAACACGCAAGAAAGAAAAATGCTTGTTGCAATCCCTAAAACAGCTGTTAAAAAAGTAGTTTTAAAACTTATTTTATTAAATTCACATACTGTGAATATGTTTTGATTTCTCAATTTGCATATAATATAGTAGATAGGCAATGAAACTATGACAGACACTAGCATTAGGTATAAAGAGGCTTCTAATATAATCGTTTGCATATCTAAAAACACACTAGGATCAAAGTTCCCTCTGCTTTCAAATATTAATTTTATTGCTAGGACAATGCCGTAAATAAAAGAAATCCCTACTTGAAAAAACATATAAACAAACATAAATAATAGTACAAATAATACTGCAACAACAATTTTTTTCATATGGCTTACCCTTTCATTATTCCTAAAACTCGGAGAGCTTTAAGCCTACTTTTAGAATAATATTCGTTTAACACGACATCCCCTTTGCATTCCTCACTGTATAAATAAAGAACATTTACTATGTAGAAAAAAAGCGCCTTTATCAGGCGCATTTTGTGGTGACCCATAGGGGACTCGAACCCCTGTTGCCGCCGTGAGAGGGCGGAGTCTTAGGCCGCTTGACCAATGGGCCACAAATCAACAATATTTATTATAACAGAATTTTTCATAATATACAATGCCTTTTGAAAATTACTTTGTTGCATTTTTGCTCACATGTAAAATGAAAAGTTAAAGTCTATCTTCGGTAGGGTCTCTCCTGACATTAGTTTGTCGCAAAATTGTCCGATTAAAGTCTGTATAATCATTAACACTTATGCTTATGCAAAATGAGGGTGAATTGAGTAAGCTGTTTTCTTTTGCGTACCCCAAAATATAAAAGGTGGCTGCGCCACCTTTTATGATTTATTTCGTAATTAATACTTATATAATACACTCACATTTGCACTTATTTCCATTTCACCAGCTGAGATAGGTGTGGAAACACTTTCTTCTGCTGCAACTGATACTTTTGCTACACTATCATAGTTTCTGTAAATAGGTGAAGGTATATAGGAACTTCCTTCAGTAATGTTAAATGGAACACCAAGCTCAACACCATAAACTGATGCTATAGTATCAGCCTTTGCCTTTGCATTTTCAACTGCTCCTTTTAATGCTTCAAGGTATTTCTCGCTCTTTACATCATCGCTTATCCCGAATGCTACTTGATTAGCCCTATTAACACCTTCATCAACAGTAATATCTATAACATCTCCGGTCTTTGCAAGGTCTCTTACGGTTATTTTGATTGTATTGTTTACATCATAACCTACCAGTATCCTTTCATTTCTGCGAATAACCATACCCTCTGTATTTTTTTCCTCAATATCTTTCCATTCATAACGAGGATTTATTGAGTAATTGGTTGTCTGAATATCTTTATCCTCAATACCAAGCTCAACAAGCTTATTAAACACGCCATCCATTTTTGCTTTATTTTCATTTTGAGCATCTTTGGGATTTACAGCAAATGTATTAATACCAACAGTAATGTATGCAATGTTTGGAGATACTCTTACTGTGTATGACCCACTTACGCCAATAGTATTTCTTTCTTCAACCTTTTCTTCAGCTGTGACTTGTACAGAAGTGAATACACTTGAAACAAACATCACTCCTACTGTAAGTACAAAAACCATTACAATTGCCAGAATTGATTTGCTGAAATTTTTCATCTTATATCACCTTTCTATGAATTATTTTATGTAACGTTTGACGAAAGGTAAAGTTAAATTGTTCCACACTTTTATTTAGACTTTTAAGAATCTATTGAACAAGACCAAACTTACCTAGTTCCGCTAATGTTTTTAAGGTACTACCAAAAGTAGTGAAATCTTCCTTTAAAGCAATCTTCTCTTTACTTAATATACCAGAAATATCATATAAATTATCTTAATTTTTCTTATGATTTTAGAAGCTCTGCCATCATTCTTGCATTTTGAATTGCTTTTCCCATAGGATGATTGTTAAAAGAAATCATCATAAACCTAGACCTTTTTTCGAGTTCTTTTATACGCGGAACCCATTCGTAAAGCTCATCCCACGTGTAAAGATAGTTGTATCGTTCATTTCCTTCGCTGCCGTACCATTTACCAGCATTGCGACCATGAAGGCGCAAATATGCTACATCCGAAGTTACTGAAATGACATTTTTAATAAGTCCTCTAATTTTAGGTTCATCTACACAAACAAAACCAAGGTTTTCTTTTTTTAAAAATGTCATTACATCCTGTCTAATCCAGTCCTGACCCCTGAATTCAACAGAAATCTGCAAATCAGTAAACCATTCGCGGAGCTTCTTCAATAGTTCCATATTTTCTTGATTATAGTGAAACGAATAAGGAAACTGTGCTAATATACACATCATTTTATTTGATTCAATTACAGGCATTAGAGAATAAACAAATTTTTCAGCTTCCAGACGACTCCCTTTTCCTTCATGAGTAAACCCCTTATAAAGCTTTACAGAAAACTTAAATTCTTCTGAGGTTTTTTTATTCAAGCTTTCAAATAACCGCAGACCAGGCATATGGTAATACGTAGAATTTATTTCAACAAAATTAAAGTTGGATGCATAATAGTCAAACATATTTGCGGGTTTTGTACCTTCAGGGTAGAATGGTCCGATCCAATCCTTATATGAATAGCCAGCAGTACCAATATAACTCATGCGTCTCCCCCATTTGCTTGAAAATTGCAATTACATATAACAACTTTATAAACTTATTTTATCACAAATAATTTTTGTTACAAACAAAATCTCGGAGATATAAAATCCCCGAGATTTTAGGTACATGCCTGACTTTGAAAGGGTGGAAAAAGACCCCTTTAGTTTCTCTTTACTTAGTCATTGCAATTGCATAGTCATATCTCAATATATACATGGTGATTACTGCAGGTGCGCCCTTTACAAGGAGCCGGATGCAGGAAATCTGCACGTTCGGATTCTGTGAGGGGTACACTCCGCAAGGGGTGTATCTACTCGACCACTTAGTTATTTAATATACTTAAATTGCGGTAGATAATCCTTGTTAAATTCAAACATTTCATCAACCATTTTCTTAATTTCATCTAGACTTAATACTGCAGATGTTAAAGGGTCAAAACAAATTGAATGGAATACTTTACGCGGATCACCCTCTATGCATGCATCTACAGCTAATTCTTCACAACGGGCACTTATATTGTTTAGTATAGCAAGTTGATCTGGAAGTGTCCCTACATGAATTGACTCAAGCCCCTGCTTTGATGAAAGCACAGGAACTTCAACACAGCAGCCTTCAGGAAGATTATCAATTAGTCCGAAGTTGCGTACATTACCATTGAACTTGAACATTTCATTGTCACCGAAAATGGCGTTGAAAATATAAGCAGCATACTCATTACCTCTTTCAAGGTAAACTTCATCCTTATCCAGCCATTTTATAATGTCATCCTTCCAAGTTTCTTCACGTTCTAAATATCTATCCATTATATACCCGTAAACGCCGGGGTTCCAGCCCGTTCCATGGGTACAGTACTTCTCTATAAGATCAGGTCTTTTTCTAAACCAAGAGTTATATTCCGAATTGTGGCCACTGGATTCAGTGACATAATAATCAAGATGCAGGAACATTTCATTTCTAACCTGTTCTTGGTTATAGATATCAGGATTATTAATAGCTTCTCTTATAAGAGGATAAGCATCCTTTCCGTTCCACTTAAAATCTAAATACCACGCCTGATGATTAATTCCAGCACATACATACGTAGTCTCTTCTTCAGGAGCCCCAATCCATTTAGCCAACATTTTTGCGGTACCCTGTACACTATGGCATAATCCAGTAACATTAACTTTTGTTTCTCCCTGCATTATTCTACAAAGCATAGCCATTGGATTAGTGTAGTTGAGCACTATTGCACTTGGGCAGTATTTTTCAATGTCACTACAAATATTAAGCATTTCAGGAGCAGTTCTTAAAAACCTGAATATGCCAGCTGGTCCTCTTGTGTCACCTACATTTATATCTACCCCATATTTTTTAGGGATTTCAATGTCGTGTCGCCAAATGTTCACGCCTCCGGAAAGTATTGTTATAACAACTCCGTCTGCATCTTTTAGGGCTTCAACTCTATCCTTAGTCGCGATTACTTTTGCGGGATAGTTACCTTTTTCAACTATTTTGTCAACAGCTTTCTTAATGTACGAAAGCCTCTTGTCATCAATATCCATCAATGCAATTGTACTGTCTGAAAAAGCCGGAAAAGACAGAATATCCCTTACCAGTTTCCTTGTAAACCCAAAACTTCCTGCTCCAATAAAAGCTATTTTTCTCATAACTTTGCTCCTTGTAATTATTTTATTAAAATCCAGCATAAACTTTGTATGTACTACAAACTATCTGCTAATAAGCTAGAATAATTCAATGTTGTACATGCTTAATTATGTTAATAAGATAATTTTATAATACTTTAGGCATAAGTAAATAGATTAATGTTATTTCAATATGGTATAATGTTGATTATTAAAACTTATTTCTATTGTTGAAAGGCACAATATGCGCACGTATATAGAATTTGAAAAGATTTTGCTTTCTGATTTGACTATGTATTTATGTGGTACGCAAAAATGTGATCCCCTGCATTATTATGGTCCTGCCATAAGGGATCATTATCTAATACACTATATTTACAGTGGTAAAGGAATTTTCAAGATTGACGACAAAAAATATACATTGACACAGGGGCAGGGTTTCCTTATATGTCCTAATGTAGTCAGCTTTTATCAGGCTGATGAATATGACCCTTGGCATTATTCATGGGTAGGTTTTAATGGAATTAAAGCTAAAAGGTATCTTGATCAAGCAAACCTAAGTCTTGAAAACCCAATTTTCAACTATCTAAAGGATGACCATCTTAAAAAATGTCTGGATGAAATGGTAGCAGCAAAAAATACAAAGGCTGGCCGTGATATGATTTACTTAAGTCTTTTATACAGATTTCTTTATAAACTTGTAGAAACTGCTTATTCACCTGAAACTATTTCAAGAAATGTTAACAAGAAAGAGGAATATTATTATAAAGCTGTAGAATTTATTTCAATGAACTACTCATCAAAAATTACAATTGCTGATTTAGCTTCTTATATCGGAATTGACAGAAGCTATCTTTATTTAATTTTTAAAGAACAGATAGACCTTTCTCCTCAAGAATTCCTGATCAGTTACAGAATGAATAAAGCATGTGAGCTCATGTCAAACCACGAGCTTAGCATTGGAGATATTTCACGTTCAGTAGGTTATGAGGATCAACTTAATTTTTCAAGAATCTTTAAACAAATTAAAGGTTCATCACCTAAAGAATATAGGAACAAACTAGTTAGCTCAAAATTTGAAGAATTTGATATAGACAGTTGTCAGTAGTTTATCCCCATTGTCTAGGAAAGTATAATTTTCTAGACAGAAAAAAATGAAAATATCATAAGGGGCAAATTAAGCCCCCTATACTCTTTCTGGTGTGCTTAATCCAATAAGCCTTAATCCGTTTGACAAAGTATACTTAACTGATTGAACAAGGGCAAGGCGAGCATTACGGATATCACTATCTTCAACTAAAATAGAATTATTGTGATAAAACCTGTTAAAATCCTGAGCCAAATCAATAAGGTATCTTGTAACAATTGACGGTTCTAATTCGTCCATTGCAAGTTTAACCTTAAAAGGAAAAAGATATAAAGTTTTTATAAGCCTATATTCATACTCCCCATTTAGTAGCTCTTCATTGATATTCTCTTTATTGAAACCCTCGGCTTTTGCAAGCACACTACATGCTCTTGCATGCGTATATTGTACGTAAGGTCCTGTTTCTCCATCAAAATTCAACGCTTCTTCCCATGAAAACGAAATATCCTTTATCCTGTTGTTTGATAGGTCATTAAATATAACAGCTCCAACACCAACTTCTCTAGCAATCTTATCTTTTCCCGGAAGATCAGGGTTTTTATCCTCCATTATCTTCATGGTTTTTGAAATTGCTTGATTCAAAAGTTCTTCAAGTAATATAACATTCCCTTTTCGTGTTGCTAGCTTTTCACCTTGCATGCTGACAAGACCAAAGGTTACATGTTTCAATTTTTCGGCCCAATTATACCCCATAAGCTCAACAACCTTAAACCATTGCTTAAAATGCAAACTTTGTGCTGCAGCTGTTACGTATATGCACTTCTCGAAGTCATAAGTATTCTTCCTGTAAATTGCTGCGGTAATATCCCTTGTTGCATAAAGGGTGCTGCCATCTTTTTTTAATATCAAGCACGGAGGCATATCATATTTATCAAGGTTAACGATCATTGCTCCTTGGCTTTCTTCTAACAGACTTTTTTCTTTTAGCTCTTCAATAACCGGCTGCATCTTATCTTCATAAAAACTTTCACCTGCATATGAGTCGAAAGTTACTTTCAACATATCATAAACTCTTTCAAACTCTTTAAGGCTAATGTCGCTAAACCATCTCCACAGTTTAAGAGCTTCCTCATTTCCTCTTTCCATCTTTGTGAACCATTCACGTGCTTCATCTTCCAAAGAAGGATCGTTCTCAACTTCTTCATGGAATTTTACATATAATCTCATTAACTCGCTTATCTGATTTTGCTCAACAGCTTCTTTGTCGCCCCATTTTTGGTAAGCAACAATAAGCTTCCCAAACTGCGTCCCCCAATCACCAAGATGGTTTACGCCGACACAGTTGTATCCCATGAAATTATGAATTTTATATAATGCGCCACCTATAACGGTTGAGCGCAAATGTCCTATATGAAAAGGTTTTGCAATATTAGGAGCTGAATAATCTATAACAACAGTTTTTCCGCTACCTATGTCAGATGATCCGTATCTTTCCCTTGAATCTAAGATTTTTCCAAGCACCTGTTTTATAAATAAAGACCTGTTTATGAATATATTAAGATATCCTGAAACAGCTTCTGCTTTTTCAATAAATTCATTTTGAGGCAGCTCATCTAAAAGATCTTGCGCTATCTTTGCAGGTGGTTTTCTCATTATTTTGCTCAACTTAAAACAAGGCAGTGCTACGTCTCCCATGTTGGATTCTGGTGGAAATTCTAGGGCTTTATATATATCGTCAATCTTTAGATTAGTGGCTGCATATAAAATCTTTGCCACTTCGTTCTTAATATCAAACATATAGTAACTCCTCTTTAATATTGGTTGAATACTATTTAAATCTTCCTTTTTCATCAGTTACAAAAAAGATTCCTTGCAATTCGGAACCTTTTAGTAAACATGATATATCTTATGTTGTTAACTGCAAAAACTATTAAGCAGTCTCAATATTTAGATCTGATGCTTTTTTATTCTGACATCTTTTGCAAACCTTTATAGTATTTTTCTCACCAACTACAAGATCATACATTAATTTAATTCTTGTAGCCTTGCATACTGGACATGTGCCCCTTGCACGTGATTTTTCGGTATGAAGGGTTTTCCCGCGGTGCGCTTTAGTTGACATAAATAGCTCCTTTCCTTATATAAACAATTTTTTTACTTAATTAAATAAAAACGAATTATCAAACAATAAAGCTATTGTAATTTGAAAAATATCAATAACTTATTCTTCTACATATTATAACCGTTTACATTTATATAGCTTAATGCTTTTTTATTTCTATGTCAAGAGTAAAACTTCACTGCCTTAAGCATTTTTTTGGTTACTGCTTACAGGTAGCTAAAGAGATGTACCTTTCGCGCTTGTTAGGAAACATTAGCAAAATGCAGTTTAGAATTAAAAAAAACTATCACACCTCTTTATATTCAGGAAAATTAGTATTTATTGATTTAATGAGCTCTACTTTTTTACAAACAGCGCATGATAATAGTATTGCATATATGTGCTTGTCTATTGCATTATCAAAAAAACAGGAGGATAAACCTCCTTCTTATGTATGTTGCTAACTTCATAAATCAGTTTTTGTAGCCACATCCACCAAATCCACCAAGAAAACCTGGATTGCAAAGACAAAGTATTACAATTATAATTATGACCCACCAAATCCAGTCGTTTCCAAAGCCGCCAATAAACCTTTCATCAGACATAAGCAATACCTCACTTCTTAAAATTTTACCTTATAGAAGCATAATATTCAAAAGCCCATCCACTTGTTACAATAAGTCAGTTAAAAAAATGAATATTTATAATATCAAAGATAAAAGAACCTGTTATACCAACAATAACTACATAAATTACATTAATCTTTGTAGACGCTAAAAGAACCGCTAAAGCTGCGCCAAAAATTGCTGAGCCTATGCTTCCGGTCGAATAAATGACCTGTGGGAAAATTAGTGAAGCTAGGGCAGCATAGGGGATAAGCTTCAAAAATGAAATCCAATATGGAGCAATATTCCGATCTTTAAACAATGTAAATGGCAGTACCCTAGGAATATAAGTTACTAAGGTCATCATAATAATTATAATAATTTTGTCAAACATCAGCCTCCTCCCCACTTTCATTCATCTTAGCACCAATTGCTGCAGCTACTACAGTTGAAATTATAATTCTCCATCCTGATGTTATAAAGGATAACAGTGGCATAAAAAACAATAATCCGCTTATAACAGCAGATAACAAGGACACAATTAAAATCTTTCTTGCTTTTTTTAATGAAGGTATTAAAAGAGCTATAAACATAGCATATAGAGCTATACCCATTGATGTTCTTAAAACTTCAGGTAATATGTTTCCTGCATATATTCCTACTATTGTCCCAGCTACCCAAGCAAAATGTGCAGTAAAATTTAGCCCAAGTAGCCAGTGTTGACTAACACTTTGTTTTTGTAACGATGCTACCGCAAATGTCTCATCTGTTATACCAAACGCTACGATATTCATAATTCTGGTTTGTGTATTACCTTTAATTTTTGAACACAAAGAAGAAGACATTAAAAAATGTCTGAAGTTTAAAATAAATGTTGTTATGATTATTTCAACCACTGATGCACCTGCTGCCATCATTTCCACACTGATAAACTGACTTGCACCTGCAAAAACAATGATTGACATCATTACTGTTATAAAATTAGGGATGCCTGATGTTTGGGATATCATACCAAAGGTTATTGCTATAGGTATATACCCCAACGCTATAGGTACCCCTGCCTTGACGCCGTCTTTTACTAGCGGACTAAAACACAGTTTGTGCTCTTTAGCTACTGGATCTTGAGTGTTTATTTTATATTTATTTACGTTCACAAAACTCAGTCAAGCAATACAGCAGTCCCAGAAGCTGTTACCATGATCATATTGCCACCCTGACCTAATACCTCATAATCAAAGTCTACTCCGATAACAGCATTTGCTCCTATTGCCGCTGCTCTCCTTTCCATTTCATCTAATGCAGAAACTCTTGCTTCAATCAATTCGCCTTCATAAGATTTTGAACGTCCTCCAAAAAAATTTGTAAGACCAGCAGCAAAGTCCTTTATAAAGTCTATACCTGATATAACTTCACCGAACACAATTCCTTTGTATTCAATAACATTTCTTCCCTCAATATTATTTGTTGTAGTAACTACCATATATTCCCTCCTGCTCCTTTTATATATTTTGAATAATTTCTATTCTACCATATGCCATCTGTTTTGTAACCAATTATATCTTTAACAACTTCCCCAGCTATAATAAGACCTGCAACAGAGGGTACAAAAGAAATGCTACCGGGAATTTGCCTGCGTACAGTATTTTTTCGAGTGCCATCTATGGTTATATCTTTTGAAGCATCTATATCAAATGTACTGTTTTCACTGCAATCATTTATTTTGTTTCCAATTAGTTTTATTGGCTTTTCTCTGGAATAAACAACTTTCAACGCTTTAACACCTCGTGCTCTAAGTTCCTTTCTCATTACTTTTGCTAATGGACATACTGTAGTATCATAAATATCAGCAACTTCAAACAATGCCGGATTGAGCTTGTTTCCTGCTCCCATACTGCTTATTACCGGTATATGCTTTTGTTTAGCCCTTACAATCAGATCTACTTTAGCTGTAACTGTATCAATAGCATCAACTATATAATCATAGTCATCATATATTAACTCTTTCGCGTTTTCTGGCATGTAAAACTTCTGATAAACCTTAACTTCTGCCTTTGGATTAATTTCAAGAATTCTTTCCTGCATTACTTCAACCTTCGGTTTTCCTACTGTTCTTCTTGTTGCAATAAGCTGACGGTTAACATTTGTAATGCAAACACTATCATCGTCAACAAGCACGAACTTACCTACTCCCGCCCGTACAAGCCCTTCTACAACAAAGGTTCCTACTCCACCTATTCCAAATACCGCAACCTTACTTTTGTGCAGCTTCTCAATGGATTCCTTACCTATTAAAAGCTCTGTTCTGGAAAACTCATTTAACATAAGATCACCTTTATTTTAAGCCTTTCTACTTGCTTTGTCCTTTACGCAACTCAATTGAATCTCTTTCAGCGCCAAAACCACTTCTATATTTTATCAATCCCTTATTCCTCTCCCAAACAAACGATTCGTAGAATCCTGTTTCAACTTGGTTATTATAAGAGTGATATTCCCGAATATCTCCGTTAATATCCAAATATTGATGCCATCCTTGTTCATCTTCACTCAGAGTATCTTTAATAGCTTCATTCTGACAAATAATTGCACTATCATTTGGTACTTCTCCTTTTTCTATTAACATATTAAGGTTCTCTTCAGTTGGATCAATCTTATATATTTTATCCTCCTTGACGTAAAGAAAACCCAAACTCAATCGATCATCAGGAACACCCTCAACAGAATCAAACTTCAACTCATACAATTTGCCGTGCTTTAGTTTAGTCACTTCTCTAATATATAATTTTACGTCTTTTTCTACAACATCATCAAATAAAAAATTCCCTTTATAACTAAACTGCGATAGATTGCTTTTAAAGAAAAAGGGATTATCTATTGTTTCCTCATCAGCAACGCTAGACACATCATAAGTGGAATCAGGTTTAATAGTATTTAAATTGGTTTGTTCTGATATATTAAACTTATTTGCATTGCTGCCTTGTTCAGAAATAATTGGAGTATTTTTCGATTTTACACAACCAGTAGTTAATGCAAAAACTATTGATAAAACTATAATTAGAGTCCCTTTCATAATTGTCCTCCTAAAAAATACATGGTATAAACTGATAGACTAATGCTACCACAAATCATTCAAAGCTTCAAAGTCAATCCATTATGTGAATATTTCTATATTCATTATCTTCCAATCCTAGAAGTCACTCAATGTTCGGGGCATCAAATGATTTGATTTGTGATTATAAAAAGTATATATTATATATAGCAAATTGATGTATGAACTGTAATGTTGCGACATTTTTTCTTGAATCGTACTGTTATTAAAACGTGCATCTTCGGAAGATTTTTGGAGGATAATTATTATGATGGAGATTATTTTTTGCGATAGTGCTTGTGGAAGCCTTAAAATGGCACAGAACTATGGCAAAGGAAAACCTAAAAACGATACGGGAACGTACTTCAACAAGCGAACCCCTTCGAATCTGGTACAGCAATCAACCTGATGAAATGTGTGGACTATATTGGTTCAATGACCTATTCCCTTATTTTGTTGCTTTGTCGATACAACAAGCATTGAAATCATAGCCACGAATTGCTATGCCTTTCATAGTTTTAAGTACCCCTTTTCAACTGCGTCATTTACAATGCTGACTATATATTCCCACAACTGCTTTGAACCTCTTTCTATTCTCCTGTTTCTCGATAGCACTTTTTCTCTGGTTACATTTAGTCTCTGCCATTGTAAACCCTTGGTTCTATAATTGTGCAGTATGGGCATAAAACTGTCTAGTGCTTGAGCAAATTTTGCTTCGGAAGTCTTAGCATCTTCATACTCATTCCATATACTTAGAAACTCAACTTTCTGTTCTTCCGGTAGAAGTCCAAATATGCGCTCTGCAGCCCTCTTCTCCTTATCTGCTTTTTCATTCCAGTTTACATTTCCATATGCAAACACGTCTCCAGCATCTATTTCAACCATGTCATGGATAAGTGCCATTTTCATAACTTTACACTTATCCAAGTCAACTTCATTTATATATTCGCTCAAAACCATAGCTGCTACTGCCATATGCCAACTGTGTTCTGCATCATTTTCTTTACGCGATGAATCCATCAAAATGGTATTTCGAAGAATTTGTTTTACCTTGTCAACCTCTACAATGAAATCTAATTGCCTCGCAAACCTTTCAATATCCATTTTCCCCTCCAAATTTCTACAAAGACATACTTATATTAATCCCGCCCCAGACAGGCGGAGCTTTTGCACCGCATGTCATCCAACGTGGCGCACTCATGACAGCTTTCAGCCTTAGAAAGCTCTTATCTTAGGTCAGTGGGTGTGGTGCGGCATACTTCATGCTCTTGCCTGACCCGCACCCTTGTGCAGAAGCATTGTTATGTAACGTGGGAGACCCCAAAATTCAGAGCCACATAGGACATGTGACCCTAAGAACCTTATAAAGCCCAATTCTACAATATCAATTAACAAACAGTTATATTTATTCAATTAAACTAACACATCTACTTTTCAATATGGGAATGTCTTTTATTAGTGTAAGCCATGCTGACTCAATATCAAGACTTGAATACTGGTGTGCGAAAATATCTCTGATACCACACCATTCTTTCCATGGAATATCCTTATTCTCTAGTTTACATTCATCAGAAAGAGCTTTAGCAAGCTCACCTATTTGTAAAACGCACATACAACAAGCATTCTGGAAAACAGAATTTGATGAAAATATAATAAAATCTTTCTGAAACATATTCATTGCTTCTTCAATCTGAATACAGTAATTAAGTATTTTTTTTATAATAGAAATATCTCTATTCTTCATAAATTAATACCTCTGTATCAAAAATATCTTTAGTTAACCTACTGCTCGCTCCATCTGTAGTTACTAAATCAACTGATACTTTTAGTTGATCTTCAACTTGCATTCGCATTCCAGATAAATCCAGTAAAGACATTGGTTTACCCTTTTCAATAAGTAAGTCAACATCACTTTCAATTGTTGCAGTGTTTTTTGCATATGAACCAAATAAAAAAACTCTTTTTACACCATATTGTTTTGCTATATTCTCTACTGCATTTTTAATATAATCTATTGTTAACAATACGATTGCCATATACTTCAACTCCAAAAATATAAATAGTTTATACTTATATTATAGACTTTAAAAGAAAATTTTACAATTCTATATGTATAAATTTAAATAAATCTAAATTATCACTAGCACTACATTCATTATTTATCCGCTGCAGGACGCGGCTATCTTTGCGCGCGATTTGATATAACGTTTTGCACTCACGACGGCTTTCAGCCTTAGATAGCTCTTATCTTAGGCTGAAAGCTGTGGGCACGCATACTTCGTGCCTGTGCTCCAGAGGTCTACTTCATGTTATGCCCTTTATGTGAGTGCTTTGTTCTCCGAAGCCACACGCCCCGAAACTCGGAGAGCGATAGGATGTCGCCTCCTTAATAAAATTTCCTAATATTCACTACGCATTATATAATAGTAATGAACAACTTAACTTTGTATTATGCTTATTAGTGGATGTTCTCTATCTTTGCGGGCTTGACCCACAACCTTTTTACATTACACTAATTTCGATTTAATCTCTTCTATGATTTTATCAAAAACCTGTTCCCGTTCCGTAGACGTATCATAAATCGTAAAGCCGTATTTTACTAAATGATCAGTCATAGATCGACTGAATGAAATGGCTTCTTGACTAACCTCTCTTAGATCATCATCGTCTAAACTATATGTCCAATCGTCTTCCGTATCGTATTTCCTGAAATCATTGAAATATTCATCGGCTGTTTTTTTGTTTTGCACCAACCCTATAAGAAAAAAATTGTCTTTCAATTCTTCTATCTCATACATTTTTAGAATAGGTAATATCTTCTCAAAATTAAAATACCCTCCTTCCAACACAAACCTATTTCCTTTTACAGCGTGCGCCTTCAGGTTTAACTCATATGTAACGCCATGACTGGAAGAAAATGCACCAAGAAAATGACCAAGGAACGGCGCTAAATTGTCTGTGGTCTTCCTTCTATTCTGATTAAGTTTAATATTCAATTGCGGATATGCTCCTTGAAACATAGCAGCAAGTTTATCGACACTGACGACAAAGTAATTTAGCTCTTCGTTTATTTTTCTCGCTAATGTTGATTTACCAGCTCTACTCGGGCCTGCAATGATTATGTTTTTCATACTATAATCTACCTCGCATTCTATAATAATCTATAGTTCACTTTTTAAATAAATGCAAATTATAAAACTCCATAGCTCTACTTGTACAATCCACAGCAGAACGCCGCGGTTTTTGCGTGCGGTTTTGAAGAACGTCACGCAACTCCAACGCCAGTGAGCCGTACCATGAACTCCAAAGCAAGCCTGCCTGGCGTACTGGTGTGGCTGAAGTCTTTTGAAACTGATAAATACCGGACGAAGCCCTTGTGGAGATGCATTGTTACACAATGGATAGCGCCCCGTAATTCAGAAGCCATCTATGGACGGTGGCTCCTTAAACCCCGCGTAAGACCTACCCTTAACTTACTATTTTTGCCTTGGTACCTTACGTTTGTTTTCTGGTTGTTTAATCCAGTATCTTATACCTCTTCCCGCATGAAGTTCATCTGCGTACCTTGGTATAATATGCATATGTACATGAAATACTTCTTGTCCTCCAACTTCTCCTATATTCCATCCAACATTGTAACCATCTGGGCTGAATTGTTCATCAATTAACTTTTTTGCTTTATGTAAAAGATTATAAGTCGCTTCCCATTCCTTTAATGTTAGGTCAAATACTGTTTGCCTATGTTCTTTAGGAATAACTATACCTGAACCTTCAGGAATGCTATTAAAATACTGAATAAATAAACAATACTCATTTTCTAGAGCAATTTCAGAAATTGAATCATCACAAAAATTACAAAATACACATCTCACTATTCTCTTCTCCTTAATAATTTAATCTCGCTAAATTACACAAAATAACTATTAAAAAAATTCAAAGTTTTACTCACTAACATCCAGCCAATGGCGGCGGGTCTCTGTGCTATCTGTCGTGTAACGTGTCGCGGGTTTACGAAGCCCTTGAGTCTAGTGCTTGCACTTAGCGAAAGGGTTTTGTAAACCTGCTGATAGGCGATGTCGCGAGCGCCTAAGCGCGAGCGAGCCTATCAGCGGGCGTAAAGCCCGCGCCACGATAGAGCGGACAGAGCGAGCGATGTCCACCCTATCGGTTTCACAATTCCCGACGTACACATAATCGCATTAAATCTAAGCGTTAATAATAATCTAATTCTTTTTTTACTTCTTTCAATGCCGTAGTTAAGCTATCATCGCCTGCAACCGCATTTCCGCCTGTACATTCCAACATATTTGGGAATGTCTTGTTCGGCGACCTTTGAGATATAAGGTATTCGACGTTGTCATTCTCAATCCAAACATTAACCTAAAGGTGATATTCGCCTTTGTTCATGGGCTTGCCACGCTGGTGAACACGTCCTGTTACATTGCGGTACACATTTTGATATTTCTTGCCTTATTCTCTTCCGGCTCACATAACTGTTGAATATTACATCTTACTGTTTATAATTATTACTATCTAATTCTATGTAAAAATACCAAATCCCTTTAAAATAATCAACTTTATTTTCGACATACTTCGACATATTGGAGTATTATAAATTTGCATGCATTGTCATAACTAACCCTTGATACACAGCATTTTCTGAAAGCTTATATATGAGTAATCTTGCTACTGGAAGAAAACCTAGGGTTGGTGTTTAATTTTCTCCAACCAATTTTAAGTAAAAGAGCAGCATTCTGCGTAGTATTCCGAGTGATTTTCGATTTCTCGATTTAACAAATATTCCGATAAATGGGTGCTGGAAGCTGTTCAAAGAACAGGATATCGAATGATTTGATTTGTGATTATAAAAAGTATATATTATATATAGCAAATTGATGTATGAACTGTACTGTTGTGGTTTTTTGTTTCCGAAAAAACTAGCCTTTTTCATTCTTTGACAGGCTGATATCGACTTTTGCTAAAGGGTAGTGGACCTGGACAGCGGCACTCTTACATTAAATTTTCTACTTATTGAAAAACTCAACTGAGCAGCTTGAACTTTTTTGAAAGAGCTCCATGGAATGCAGACAAGGAAAACCTCTGTAGGTTAGATAAAAATGTTAATTTGGAGGGAATATCCATGAAGAGATATTATATCTTTGGAATAGTAGTTTTTTTACTTTTATTATTATGCTCAATGAATGTAAGTGCAAAAACTATTGAAAGAATTGTAGAAACAGATATAGTTACATTTATCGATAACTCACCTATTAAGTCCTATAATTATAAGGGTTACACCTATGTCATAGCAGAGGATTTAAGAAATTATGGTTTTGATGTTGAGTGGAATCCAGCGCAAAGAACACTTTCCATAGCAAGGAACAAATATGTATATGCACCGTATGTGAATGATTTTATTAATAAAAAGAAACAGGTACCAACCTACAAAACTTTATATAATGTCTATGAAACAAATATTAAAGTGTATTTAAATGGTCGGGAAATTACCGCATATAATATAGGTGGTCAGACTATTATAAATGTTGATTATCTGCAGGAGTTTGGATACTGTACTTATGATAATGAACAGCGAAGATATGATGTTGACATCTTAAGTAAAGAAATACAAGACTGTGAAGAAAGGCAATCGCAAAGTGATGGAGATGAATATGGTAACGGAGCAATGGTTTATATTGAAAAGGGCTTGTTTGATGGAGATGAGCTTATATATGGTATGAAAAGCCATGAAATTGTAACTAGATTTGGTAAAAATATATCTTCTGAATATGGTGATTTTAAAAACAAGAAATTTCTTTGGTACCGAAGCTCATACCAATATGATGGTGACCGCTATGCATTTCATACTCCAGATACCATAACTTATTGTATAGCTTCAGAAAGTTTCGAGTATGGATTATTCAAAAATTGTATTACTCCAACAGCTGACACCGGAAAAGAATACCGCTATTTACCCGATACAGGAGAACTTTATTTAATCAGACAAATAGAAAATAATAGATACCTTAACGGCGAAACAACTTTTGATTCTGATGGAAATATTGTTAGTATTGTTAAAAATGATAGCTTTTTCGGACAACTGTTTAAAAATGGGATACTGATTTATGATGGGGAAATAAAGCTTGATAAATTCAAGTTTTATCATGGAAACCGTTTATCAGGAAAACTTGTGAATGTTATCGTTTTATATGCACCAGGATACACTGATAGTGATGGTGTGATATATTATTACGAAAAATTATCTGACGATTATGGATTTGAACACAATTCAATATACTACCGGGGAAATGTTGTAAATGGTGTTACTCATGGCTTTGGGACGATGTATCGATTCGGCAGGTGTTTTTTTGAAAACTCAAATTTGGATTACACTGTATACATCGAAGACGGAACTGAAATCTTTTCAAAACAGAAATGTAATGTGATGTATATTGGTAATTTTCAAGACGGGTTAATGCATGGCGAAGGTAGGATGTATGATTATGGACAGATTGAAGTTGAGGGTACATGGAAAAAGGGTAAGAAAAACGGTCATTTTCGTGAATTTGATAGTACATCCAATGACAAAGGATATATGTCATTTAAAGGTAATTATGTAGATGATTGTAGAACCGGTTTTGGTATTGAATATGAACAACGTGGTTTTGCATATTATGAAGGTTTGTATGAGAGGTTTGTGGGAGAATGGAAAGACAACAACTGGTATTATGGTAAATGGTTCGCATTAAATTATGATAAGGAAACTAATACTCATGTTCCCTATCTTAACTACGAAGGTGAAGTTAGGTATGATGAACCCCAGTTTGGCACCAATTACAAGTATTATAATGAATCAACAAGTCAATTTGAAGTTAAAACAGGATATTTCCTCGGCTGGAGATATTTAGGTGAGAAGATTGCAGTGCAAACCAGCGGGAAACAAATAGCATATATAGATCCGTACGGATGGGAATTAATTGGAGAAATATTTATTTATGACAGCGAAAAGGATTTAAACTATAAGGTGCTAAAAAGAGAGGATATCCCTAGCCAATATACGCCTAAGGAAGTTTACTGGCTGGATGAAAGGTATTTAATTGCAATTGTCGGGTTCGCTTATGGAACTGTAGAAGTAGGTGGTGATGTTTATATTATTGACACTGTAACATCCAAGTGCGGTGTGTACTATAAGAATGAGCCGAGATTTGCGATAACTGATATATATGCTATAGGTGATAAATTTGTTTTTCTGACCGAAGAATATAGTGAGACTGAAAGTAAGTATTTACCGGTGAAAGATAAAATAGTACCACAGAGTGAAGTTTTTAATTTTGCTAGGCAATTATCAGAATAAGGGATTCAATGCGCAAACTTAGTCGGGGGAGTATCTGTCAGCAGGTGCAACCCAAAATTTTTTCATCTAACCACTTAGCTACTCCATCATTATCGTTTGTGTCGCAAATTTCATCTGCTATCATTCTAATTTCATCAATTGAATTACTCATTGCCACACCAAACCCACAGTTTAGAAGCATATCCTTGTCATTGATGTCATCACCAAAAGCAATTACCCCTCTTTTAGATATATTGAACTCATTTGCAACTTCTAAGACTGCATTACTTTTTGTTGCCTCTTTATGCATTATCATAGCTAAGTTATCCCTACTCAAAATTAAATATAGCTCCTTGGGAAGGATTGGGGTAATTATATCAATCTGGTTTGGGTTTTCTATTAGTGCATAGAGTTTATCAGCACTGCCTGATATATTTAAATAGTCAGTTACAATAAAATTATTGATATAACTCCATTTTTCTTTAACATTAAAGTTAGCACAATGAACTCCTTCAATTTCTGCTGCAACCCTAAGATCCCTATTAGATAACTCCCGCAAAAATGGTATAAAAACATCTGCTGAAATTGTTCTATCGTATATTAGCCTGTTGTTAACATAAGCCTTTGCACCATTCATCAATACATATCCATCAAACAGTTCAAAGGGTACTAACGATTTTGCACTAGATCCTCTACCTGTTGCAAATATAATTTTTATTCCTTGATTACGAACTCTATTTATTACATCAATGGTGTACTTAGAAATTGATTTATTGGTCCTAAGAAGAGTATCATCTAAGTCGGTCACAACCATTTTAGTCATTCTTTGTCCTCCTATCCTTTATCGAAATATAGCCTATCTATAATGATAATTTTACTTTTTTCATTATTACTACCCCCAATATCAGAACGGGTCATATCCCAAGAATAGAAGACAGAATTTCGACAGCTAAAGCAGGATACATATAAAAGATTGGTATATGAGACCAGCCAAACCTTATATCGATACCGGCGATAATGTATACTATAAAAAACGCAAATAAAATATAAAGTTTAAGCAATATTTTATCCCATGGTTCAGTATTATTTCTTCCCTTTACCCTTTCATTTAAGACCTCAGGATTATGTATTGATAAATAAATCACACCGAGAGTAGTCGAAATTGAATAAACTATAAAATAAATCCATCCTCGAAGATTTGTCAATGTCCCTGATGCGACTAAGAATAGAATAGCTCCAATAATAACCTGAATAAAAACCTTCAATAAATAGTCAAAACCACTCTTCTGTAACTTTGTCTGCATAAAATCACCTCATCAATCATTCTACAAAGATGAACCCGAACTGGGGTGTTTCACATAAAGCTCTAGCTCGACTACTTGATTTTACATCTTACCTTTATGTAATTATTACTATTTAATTCTATGTAAAAACACCAAATCCCTTTAAGATAATCAACTTTTTTATCGGATTTTTTAGACATACTTCAACACATTGCATTATCATAGATTCTGAATATATTACCATAACTCCCCGTCAAAATTCTGAACATCATTCTATGTAATGGCAAATATCAAGTATGATATTCCCTTGCTCATCAGGAGTTGTAAATCGAGGGCAACAATAGCGTTCAAAAAACCAATAAGCACCTTTTTCATCTGGAATGAATTTGTAACCTTTTTCACCAAGTTTCTCTGCGCATTTATCCTCTTTACAATAAACATCACCATTTTTCCCGCAAACCCAGCAAACGCCTAATTCACTTTTAGGAAAATCAATATATTCGAATTCGTCTGGTACCTGAGCGCTTTCAGGCATAAATATTCCAATCCAGTACTCGAATGGTTCTCCTTTCTTCCAACGCATCAAACCTATATAAGCATCTCCATCCTGATAAACCTCTTTAATTTTTATACTTATGCATTTTTCAATAGTAGTAAACCAATCATTTTTGAACCATTCATCCCATTTAGCACTAAAACTACCTTTAATACGATCATCATCAGTATACTTCTTACCGATAAACCTCATTGCTGGGATAGTCTGCCTATACACATTTATAATTTCTGCCATGAGAACCATCTCCTTTATACATATAAATTCATAATTACAGTTTCACTCTCGTCTTTTACTGTACTTTTGCCCGATGTAGGCATCCTTATTAAAACTAAATTCTTCACGTTACCTCCTGAACTTAATCATAATTCATTTTTCAACCGTCCAACGATTTTTCCCATCAAGATTATCATATCTATACCATAGCATCAAAACTCTTTACTGCTTTTTGCCCTAACAAACAAAATAATCGATAGTATTATTAATACTATCCCGATTGCTAAGAAACTCCAGAAATAAAATGGTATTACTCCATAAGAAAGTTTATCGTTGATTTCAAAACCTAAAAAGTACAGACCAATTCCATCCCCATTTCTTACTTCGACATAAAACCTATTAAAAAGTTCTAAGGCTTTTAGTATAAAAGGGGTAGAAATAACAAATATGATTATTGCAAGAAATCTTAATCTATTCACAAAGTCCCACCTCCAAACACTGAAATTACTAATATGATTCTACAAATTCTGATGGGGTCAAAATAGCCGTTTTATATATAAGAGCATCTTTGAAATCTAGTTCTACCTCCTATGTTTGCCTCTAAATCCACCGCAGGATGCGGCGACCCTTGCGCTGACTGCTTTGTTATGTGCATATCGGTGTCGTGGGTTTATGACCTTCCTAAACCGAAACCACAAAACCCTTCTCCTTGTCGGTGCTCGCACACGCTGAAGGAATGTGTCGAGCCCTTCTTTATGTCCATACATCAATGCCCTACTTCATGCTTGTTCCATCGAGCCCCTGTGTGAAGCCATTGTTGAACTTAACCACTAACGCGGTAGCTCTTCTAAACTCAGCTCTATTTAATTAATTCCATATCCTATTTTAGCACATCATCCTCAGCCTCAGGCATTGTTTTGCAACACACATGTTAAATGCCGGTGCAATTTTTCTTACCATAGCAATAGGCTTCCTAACGGAGCAAGAGCCACACGTATGTGGCGGCCTTAGCAACCCCTTGTTACTACATATTATTCTTTACAATAACTGGCTTTTTGGCATCAATTATTAATGAAACCATTCCAAGTTTCTTAATAGAATTTCTAGTATCAAACCTGTAAGATCTTCCTATCTTACCGTCTGCATCATTCCAATATGTATAATGGAAATCCCCATTTTCATCACAATACTCAAGTAATGAGACCTCAAACCCTGCACTTTCAAAGACTTTTATTAATGTTTTATAATCATAAACAATTTTATGTGTAGCAGCTGGATGGTCAATTGGTCCTGGGCCACCTACTTGTACCATATTTTGATACCACTGATTTCTAAAATTTTTATCAGGTACAGCACACCGTATGTAGCCACCAAATTTTAAATAATTGAAACAGTTTTTTGCAGCTATAATCCCTTCTTCGCATGTCAAGTGCTCCCATACATGCTCTGCCAGAAAGGCATCTACACTCTCTATCTCGAATAATTCCTTCCAATCTTCATAAGAAAGTAAATTCAGTTCACTTTCTTGTGTTGCTATCCATCCATTATATTTTGTTTTGCCTGCTCCCAAAATAACTCTCAATTTCTATCCTCCATGAAAGAAACTCTAAATTTATATGTGCTTACAAAGTCCTACCTGCTATCAACCGCCACACGATGTGGCGCATTTTGCGTGGTATTTCACAGAACGTCCCGTATTTGCGACGTCCCTGAACCGACCCGAAAGATAGACCCTATAGTGGAGCTTTGCTCCCGGTTAAGGGATGTGGTACACATTGCCCTAAGCTTGTACCCTAGTGTACCTTTACGCAAATACTTTGTTAGGCGACGGCTCCTCTCCCGCAAACCAAAGCATAATTTGAAACACATAATTATAAAAAAACACCTCTATCTCAACTGCAAAGTCCATTTTTCCCAATTTCATTTAGCTCAGAAGCGCTAAAGACATTAGCTTTATATAAATCCAAAAACATTTGAGATATACTCACATCAAAGATTAAAATATCGTCAGTATTGATTGTTACTTTTACTCCGCCATCAGCATCTTTGATTCGTATTTCATAACCTTCTGTTCCTTGACAATGGCATCTAATATTATTTTTATACCATGCTTGCATATCATCAAGGTCTATAAATTTATGATTTAAACGCGGAATTTGAACCCCAGCCCACTTTTCAATAAAGCGTACATTTGCACCTCTTGGTGCATGATTATGAAGATCACCTTTGGGAATTCTTTTGATACTTTCAATATCATGCTGCTCTAAAGCTTCAACAAAATCTGTACTCATCAAATCTCCTCCTTTACCTAACAGACCTGATTATTACTTTTTCTATAAAAGCTTGTCTAAAATAGTTTGTGAAAACACGTAGTTGCTTCAGGTCTGTTGCCTAACGGTTTGGCTTCACGACGTTCCTGAACCCGACCCGCTGAGCCCTTCTTCGCAGTCGGTGTTCGCACCCGGTGAAGGAATGTGGTACACGCTTCTTCATGCCCAATCTACTGAGCCTTACTTCATGAATTTACCCGTGAGCCCTTGTGTGAAGGCGTTGTTACATGATGGATTGGGTTCCTCGTAGCCAGAAGCAGACACGGACGTTTGCTCCTCTAACAAAAAGTGCACTCTGATACTCTTTCTCAATCTTTAGCAAATTTGTAGTTTACATCTATTCTATTTGTGCTATAATTTAAGTAAGGACAGCGACGCTTGTTGCTGTCAGGTTAAAAAGTGTGTATTGAATTCAAACGGTTTTTTAAGACCGTTTTTTTCTTTGTCCTTTAGGCTGTGGTTGAAGTAACTTACCTGCAACAACCTTTGCAGAAACAGCCACTCCAAACGGTATGAATATGTATTTCACACACCATACAACAGCAATACCGATGTATGTGTAGAAACCATCTCCCATATCAACCACCTCCTTCCTTTGTTGATTCCCCGCAGCAACTATAACGTCGCCATCCTTATGTGTGGGAACCCAAAGAAAGGAGCCTTCAAAGACAAATCACCCACCTCAAACCTGATTGTTTATCACTCGTCCATTATATACCATCAAAAAAATATTTACAATATTCTTGAGAACATTTGTTTCTTTTGTAAATCAAACACTTCAGAGCCCTTCTTAAACCCGCGACACGATGTCGCGGATAATACCCAGTCTGTCATGTAACGGGCCTCGCATCTACGACGCCGTCTGAACCGGATGCTCAGTGCCTTCTCCGTAGGCGGTGCTTGCGCCCGGTGAAGCGGTGTGGTGCGGCATACTTTATGCTCGTGCTACGGAGTCTTGCTTCGTGCTTATGCTCATCCGCACCCTTGCGCTAGATGCATTGTTATGTGAAGTCTGGGGCACATACCTTTTCCAAGCCACGTATGGCGCAGAAATGCTGTTCTTATTCCATTTCCTCAGCATATAATTTTTCTTCATTTCCTTCATTTGTATCTGAATATAAAAATATATTAACATATTCTTGATTAAAATTAATAAATATTCCATTCTTAAGTTCGAGATAGAAATTTGATAGAGAACCATTTATTCTGTAAATATCATTTTTTGAAAAATAAATATGACCATTAACTTTGATATTTTTGAAAAATAAATAATTATAAACATTTAATATCGATATAATATAACAACCATCAGTAGTTAACTTAAATAACTCACTATATGTATCAGATAATTTAACTTTTTCTTTTCTCTCTTGATTAAAATATTCTCCCTCACATGCTTTTCTTATTGAACCTGCATATCCTTGTAAATAAAATGAGAAAAAGTATTGGGCCTCTTTTTCATAATATTCTCTGGAATAATACTTATCCATAAAGCCTTCTTTATCACTCAGAAATTTTTTTTTCAAAAAAGCTTGAATTTCAGCTTCGATCTCCTGTTTACCAGGTAAACTGCCAAAATATATCACTCGTTTTTCAGATGGAATTTTAAGATTTTCAAATACCTCATTAATATCATCATTATCCAGCAGACAATAAAATCCTTTGTAATCAAAATAGTATTCTCCGTTAAAAACCATAAAATCACCATCCATTTCTGTATATTGGGTATACAAATGCTTTTATTACCCGCCATGGACGGCGGGATAAAATATTCAAATCAAATGTGCCCCAGATTTCATATAACGTGTCGCGTCTGCAACGTCCCCACAGCTTAGTGATATCTCGACTTAGCTAGGGGGATGTGGTGCGGATCGGCTTCATGTTCGCTCTCCAACGCCCTACTTCATGCCCTTGTGCAGACGCTTTGTTCTACGTCGTATTCCGCCCCACGAAGCAAGAGCACCACGGACGGTGCGACCTTAAATCTCACATAGCTCTCTAACTTATTACTCCATAATTTTCTTTTACTAATTTCCCTTATAATCTGTATGGCAATAATTGCCCAATAGTTGTTACAGACCCATCCTCTAACATAACTTCACATTTATAATTCTCATCATGAATTGCATTAATAAACTCCCTACATCTTCCGCAAGGCGCACATGCTCCTATATCATCCACTCCTGTTGCTACACATTTAACGATACATGATTCGCCGGCTGTAATCATAGCAGCAACAGCCGAATTTTCTGCACAAAACCCCATACCGGCAGGCGTATCAATACAAACACCTGTATAAATATTTCCCTTGTCAGTTAGCAAAACCGCTGCGACTGTACCAGCAGTAGCTATTCTTGATAGTCTTCTCTCGTTTACTTTGCTTTTAGCTATATTCAACAATTTAATAAAATCCATGCTCTCCCCCTATTTGAATATAAATAATCTTTAATTAACAATAAAAATTACTGTAAAACAATAATCTTACAAAGCCTAGCTTTCACTGATCGCGTCACGGATGGCGCGTCTTACGGGATATGTCGTAGAACGTGGCGCGGGCTTTGCGTCGTGACTGAACCGCTGGTGCTTGCACCCGGTGAAGGCATGTACGTAAAGGCTGCTGATAGGCGATTTCGCGAGCGCCTAAGCGCGAGCGAGCCTATCAGCGGGCGTAAAGCCCGCGCCACGATAGAGCGGACAGAGCGAGCGATGTCCACCCTATCGGTTTCACAATTCCCGACGTACACATAATCGCATTAAATCTAAGCGTTAATAATAATCTAATTAAACAACTGAAAGTCTGATCTCTTAAGGACATGTCGGGAATTGCCGTGTTATACGATTCTTGAATCACTCACTATAATGATTAGTACAAACCAAAATCCTTTATACTTAATCCTCATCTACATATGAACGCTTAACATGATTACCTAATTTCTGCAATTCCACCAATAGCCTTGCCTTTAAATCTTCCATTTCATTACTTGAGGGCTTTGCATCTTCCGAACATAATAACTTATCATCCGTTAACCATGCTGGTCCATGAGGGAAAGGATCAGTACCATACCTTGGCACAATATGCCAATGTACATGAGGATCTGAATTCCCCAATAATTCAATATTCAACTTTATAGGTTTAAAACCGTGGTAAACTGCCTCAGAAATAATACTCATCTCTTCCAAAAATTTTATCTTAAATTCACTCTCTAATTCATGCAATTCCCTTACATCTTGCTTACATAAAAATATTGTATAACCATGGTAATATTGATAATCTGCAATAACTACATAACCTGTTTCAAGTTCAGCAACAAAGTATGGATTACATCCATATTTTATCATATTAATCCGGCTACATACAAGACAATTTTTCTTCTCCATTTCATTCTCTCCTTACTTATGTCGTCTTTTAAACAATACTTCCGACCTGCACTTCCTTCCCCTCAAGTGTCGTATAACGTTTTGGATTGCCGACATCTTCGAACCGGATCCGCAAAGCATTTCTCCATTGGCGTGCTCGTCACCCAGTGTGAAAATGTGGTACTGTCGTACTCCTTGCTCTTGCTACCTGCACCTATACTGCAATCTTGCGTTATGTAAAGTCACGCGTGCCCCTTGTTCAGAGGCTGACAGGACGTTGGCTCCTTAAACATATCACTACAATATTTATTTGTAGTGAGCTTTAAATACATAATTATATACATTGTCACATAAATAACATATAGTCTTTAGAATCTATACCTGCTGGGCAAAAACTAGTTTTATGCATTAGCTGGTTGTTACCATAATGCGAAAGAATTTCTTTTGTTGTATATGTTAAGTCAGGACGGCTTAACGCATCTCCTATATCAAGAAAAAATGCCTCATTATTTTCATTTTTATCTGAAACTGGTTCTCCAGAAATATAATCGGCTATAAAAATAGTCCACCAATCTTTAAGTGAAAAACGGATGGCAACCATGGAACGAGTCTTTGCAACAATACCAGTTTCTTCAAAAATCTCTCTCTCCAGAGCATCATCAGGCATTTCATTTTCTTGTAAATAGCCTCCTGGAATAATTAGCAATCCCTTTGCAGAACCATATGATTGACGTACAAGTAAAACCTTATTGTCTTTTAAAACTATACCGCTAACCGATAAATACCTATTATCTCCCATTATAATACCTCCAAAAAATGTGATTAACTATTCACTACCAGACTTTATCCTTCGCCGCAGGACGCGGCGGCATTTGCATGCGATTTTATATAACGTGGCGCGGGTTTACGAAGCCCTTGAGTCTATTGGCAAAAGGGTTTTGTAAACAAGCTAATAGGCGATGTCAGCAAGCGCCCCAAGCGCGAGCTAGCCTATCAGCGGGTGCAACCCGCGACACGATAGGCGGACAGATCGAGTGATGTCCGGTCCTATCGTCCTAGCATTTGCGACGTCCCTGATCGGACCCCAGAGATAAACTATTGGTAGAGCTTTGCTCCCAGCGAAGGGATGTGGTGGGCAACACCCTAGGATTATACCCAAGTACAACTTTATGCAAATGCGTTGTTAGTCGATCGTACAACCCGCATCCAGCCACACGGTGAACCTACCTCTCCAACTAATAGTATCTGTGGTATAAATAAATTTTATATTGAATCGAATTCAACTATCTCACAAATTACTGAATCATTATCTATAAGCAATATTCCATATGTAGCATTTATTACTTTACTTGATCTTCTACCTATACGACCTGGATTCATTATCCAAATTCCTTCATTATTTTGTAAATATGGCTTGTGAGTATGTCCGAATAGTATAATGTCTGCATCATCACTCATTCCCCTATCAACTAAATCAGAAATTCCTTGTTCCACATCATACATATCCCCATGAGTAATAAAAATAGATTTATCATTTAGTAATAGTATTTTTTCAGAAAAGTATTCATCGGTTCTGTCAGTTTTCCCTTTTACCAACTCCATTGGTATTGTGGCATACATTTTCTGTAACTCAGTTCCATCAGTCACATGATCACCTAAGTGGATTATCATATCTGGATTTTCTACCTCTATGACAATACTCATAGTATCTATATCTGAGTGCGAGTCTGCAAATACAACTATCTTCATAAGTACTTTCCCCCCAACAAATTCATTTTTAAAATCTAGAGTAAGTACTCCGGGGAAAATATCCCTCAACTCACCTCCCCTCAACTTAATCCATAATTTTCAAATTCACCGTTTACTTTAAACAAAGATGTGTTATAATATTATTAAGGATGGCGACGCTTGTTGCTGTCAGGTTGAATAGGATTTAATTATTAAAAGGCGGTTACTTTGACCGTCTTTTTTTCTGCCTAACAGGCTGTGGTTGAAGTAGTTTGTGTGCAATAACAGCTATTGACACTCCTACTCCAATCGGTATGAATATGTACTTCATACACAAGACCACAATGTAGCCAATCTTTGAGTATAAGTCATTACCCATATCAACCACCTCCCTTCAGTGTAGATTCCCTGCAGCAACTATAACGTCGCCACCCTCATGTGCGGGAGCTACATTGAAAGGAGCCCTCAAAGACAAATAATCCATCTCAACCCTGAAACAAAATCACATATCCATTATATACCATAGCCATGACTTAATTCAATAACAAAATAAACATTTGTTCTGTAATATTGATGCCATCAGGTTAACACTATTAAAAAAGCTGTGCGACTCAATAGTATTATTGACTTACAAAGACAACATGACGATTGCATCATCGGCGTCTCAAAGACCTGCTCACTTTCTTGCTATTCATAATTTATAAACATTGTGACGTAAAACAACTACTGTTTATGCTCATAATAGTTAGTGACTAAATTTTGAATGTTTCTTTTTATATAAAATATGAAATAGAGAATAAATAGGTATTACTAAAAGCAAAATCAAATAAAAATCACGTTTAACCTTTTCTTTCTTTCTGAATATTAGAAAGAATACTACCAAAACAAATACAATAAACACGTCAAGAGTAATATAGTAATTCAAAAATAATCGTGGCAAGGTAATAACACCGCCATTTAAAATTGGATTTTTACCATATATTACTTTATCCTCTTGTCCTCCGTTAGATACATAATAAATCGTATTAACTACTTCATTATTTGGGTTTACTGTAATGGTTTGGGGTTTTGTAGCGCCAATAATTTCCTTAATTATTTGGTATTAAAGCAGCATCTTCTGCAAGTGGGTTAACCAAAACAAGGACAGCACAGTCTTATTTTATTATTTCAGTCTGAACATGCGGTCAGCTCTTTATCTAGCTCTTTTACATACATGCTATACTAGGTTGGTGTTTTTTCTTTCTCTACTGCTGTTAGCTTCCCTAATTTAACAAGCTCTTTAAGTTTTTCATTAATGAACGGTTGTAGACTATATTTATTCTACCACAGTTTTCAATAAAAATTAACTAAAAGGTAAATTCTGGGGCAATCTGCGCCATGAACGGCGCGGCATCACACTATATGCCGCCTATCGTCATACATCTGCGATGTCCACTGATCCTAGATAACTCCTATCACAGTATATAAACAATTATTAATTTGCCTACCATTTGAAAAGTATGTTTATATGTCGCCTTGCATGCTACTATTTATTTCATAAGTCCATGTGCTTCCAGTATTCTTATCAAATGCAATAATGAAGAATACATAATCGGTTCTCGAAGGAAATACAATGCGGTACCGTTTGACATTTTCAGGTACATCATCAGTTCCGACAGTACCCTTACCCGGAATAATAACTTCATCATATCTGATTACCACATGGTTACTAGAAATACTCTGATTTTTTACATTTCCGCTCAGTACTATAAAGCTAATTTCTCTGTTTAAGTTATTCTCTTTTTTAAAGTCTATTGTTACTTCTAGATCTTCTGCATTGATACTACAGCTATGTACTGATGCCTCTATTGTCTCATCCCTCTTAGATTTCAGCTGCTCTATTTCCTCTTTTAAATTGTCTATATCCTTTTGAATCTGCTCATTCTTGCGTATGCTTTCCTTCAATACATCAATTTCCTTTTTCAAATCGTCCATTTCAGTAGAATATTTCTTTTCGCTAGCACCATCAGTACATCCAAGTAAAATGAATAACATAAATAATAAGGCAATGAAGGATCTTATAATTCTCTGTTGCATGTCAATAAACCTCCCTTAATTATCTCCATCACTACACTAATTCATAAACTATAAAAAATGTCAACTTAAACTATTCAGTCTTTTTTATACTTTTTAAGTTAAAATGCAACAATCAATTTTCTAACCCTAAACTATGAAGATTGATGATTTTATATTTATCAGTAAATTTTTTTAATATATTACACAAATCTCGAAAAGTTAAATTCTTATTTTCTTGATTGATTTCTTTACTGTATAAATCATATTTTATGTTCTCCAAATCTTCTTTAAACAAACCTAAGAACAATATCTCAGATTCGGATAGAACTCCATCATCTAAAAAATTATTACAAATATCTTGATTATTTAGAGATACACCTGAACCAATGGCATGTTTCACAATAGTTAATGAATCAGAAAAGTCTTTCAGACACGAACTGTTTTGTTCATTCCTCATATATAACAGGCCTTGTTCAGACATAACTATCATTGAATTTAGATGTGCCAATAATTGTTGATAAGGATTGATAGCTGAATCCGTTATTTCAATACGATGACCCCAGTCTTCAACGGATGATAACAGATAAATCGTTCGATCCAATTCAAAATAAATATGATTTAGGAATTTCAACCTGTTTTCAGTATCTCGTTTATGATTAGTAATTTTCACACCTGCAAAAAACGAAAAGCTAAAAATAGAAATTATCACTAAAATATACAAAATGATTCTTTTTAAGTTCACATAAATCCCCCTCTTTCTTAGATTCTATTACACGATATCTAACTATAACAACCAATAAAACTCCAAAGCTCTGCCTTCACTATCCACCACACGATAGGCGGAAAGAGAGAGTGATGTCCGTGTATCGTCCTGCTTCTCCGATGTCCGAGCCACTTAGTGACACCTCGACTTAGTAGCTCGGATGTGGGTAGGAATACCTCTTGTCCACTCTACAGAGCCTTAACTCTACAGATCCTTTCTACCTGTCAGCCCTGAAATGGAGAAGCATTGTTATATGTTGTAGGCTGCCACATAACTCAGAAACCGCCACGGACGGTGGCTCCTTATATACTACATTTTTGATTTCTTCTTTTTTGCATATGTACTTTCCCTTTTTATAGACATAAGCACAAAATAACCATCTATCTCACTAACTCTTACTCCACCAAAAATAGATATAAGTTTATTTCGATACCATAAATCCCTTTTAGTAACCATAACCATTTTTCCACCAATACTTAAGCGGTTGAATCCTTTCTCAATAAACTCTTTTGCTACCGAAAAATCTGTATGATATGGTGGATTAGATAAAATCAAGGTAAAATCTTTCTCCTTTAAATCTTTAAGCCCATCACTTTGAAGCACTTTAGTTCCCTCTAAACCGTTCAATATTATATTTTTTTTTGATAATCGGATTGCTAATTCATCTTTGTCAATCAGAACAACGTTATCTATACCAACAAACTTTGCAGCCAGTATTCCCACTACCCCAAAGCCACAACCTAAATCTAGCACCTTATCACTAGCTTTAAAATCAACTACTGAAAGCATTGCAAGAGTACCTTTATCAACATTATGAGGCGAAAAAACGCCATCCTCGGTTTCAAATACCAAATCAATTCCTTTCAAGGTTTCTCTTACAGTATAACTCAAAAAAATTCTCTCCTTTTTCTCCAGAGACATTCTACAAAAGTAATCAGCACAGGACGTGCGGTCTTCTGCAGCCTATGTCATCTAACGTTACGCATCTCCAACGCCAGTGATCCGCATCAGGAACCTCAAGGCAAGCCTGCCGGTTGAACTGGTGTGGATGTAGACCTTAGCAACTGATTAATACCGGACGAAGCCCTTGTGAAGATGCATTGTTAGGTGACGTAGGCAGCCCTGCGTAGCCAAAAGCTGCCATGGACGGCAGCTCCTTTAACCTACTATGTGGATATTTGGTTCTTTTACCTCTGGGCAGTTTTCATAAAGAACGTGAGGATCTAAATCCAAGCAATCTGCTGGATCATGTTTTCCCATTAAATCCCAAGCCAATGTATCATTTAATACAGTACATGTACTTGCAAAAATATCTTTCTCTTTTAACTTTCGAAAAACGCCCTTTTCAACAAGAGATGAAGCATCATACAGCTTAACTTTTCCATCAGAGAAGTATAAATAAACTTTATAATTATCGGTAGGATAAACTTGTAACACCTTATAAAACATAAAATCACTCCTTATCTCAAAGGTCCAATTTTCTTAAAATTATCATTATTCATACCCAATTCCCAGTTTTTCATCAGCTCATCTCTATGAATCTCACACCAAGCCAAAATAAGCTTAAGTTGTTTAAAAGGAAATACACCTTTTATAACTGTACCCTTCTGTATATCAATCATTACCTTATTACCGCAATATTCTGCATAAAATGCGGTGGCATATGATCTTCCCAATACATTTGTACTCTAATTCCAAAAAACTCTGAAATTATCGGCATGGCAAATCTCCAAACATATTCTTTAACTATATTTTACACCAAAAATGCCAAATAAACAAATATTTAGTCCAGAGCTATTCCTCCCATGGATGGGCGTCTTCTGCAGCCTATGTCACCCAACGTTTTGCACTCACAATGGTTAGCTGAAGTAAACCGACATCTTGTTCAGAGCTCACCACGGACAGTGAACCATTAATGTTTTAGCGCTTCCAGTCTTTTTGCTCGTTCAAACGCTTCATGTAAAAATTCCTCTGCCGATAAATTCTTATAACCCCAATTCATTACCTCTAATGCAGTTGCGCCTGAATAATTTGTTTCCGATATTTTTTTCATGGTTATAGACCAATCAATAGTTCCATCAAAAGGTAACCTATGAGTGGCACCTCCGCAATTATCATGTAGATGTAATGCCATCAACCGGGAACCGTACATGGATAACAAATCATTGTCAGGATAGTAACGGTAGTGGTGTGCACAGTCATAACAAAATCCTATATGCAGAGAATCTACTTTTTCCATTACATATGACAAATTGGCAAGATTCCATAAGTTCTCTAACGTAACATTAACACAAAGTTGTTCAGCTTTTTCAGCAATTCTCTTGATTCTATCCAGTCCTAATGCGTTGCATAAATTGTCTTCATCAGGCAGGTGTACCACCATTGTCGGAATTTCAAATTCTGCACAATCCGCAACACATTGCAAATAGCAATCAATTGAGGCTTCGCCGTCTAGATTGTCAAGCCAGAGGTTATTTTGAATTTGGAATGGCGTGTGGATATTTTCTATAAAAAGATCCGCTTCCCGCACTAGTTGTGGTCCTTTGCGGTAATCTTTACGATCCAAATATTCACTCCACCATAATAAAACTCCATCAAATCCGGCTTCTTTTATCAAACGATAACGTTCCTTTAGCGGCAATTCATAGCCAAACCAATCATAAATAGTAATCATAAACCAATTCCTCTTTTAGTTTTATTTATTCAAGTTTGAAATAGCTTATAAGCATATCGGCGAACTGGTGCGGTTCCTGACCCACTCACTACTGTTTATGGACTAAGGTCAGATGCCTTCGCTCCTGTACCTTGTGAAGATGCATTGTTAAGCAGTGAACTATTACCCATGCTCGGAGCTCGACCACGGACGTCGAACCCTTAATTTTTATATTAATCATAACTATTGCATAAAATATAAAGATTATGAAACATCACTCTACTAAGCCGATGTAATAAATGCATTTATAAAAAAATTTCTAATATTCGATACTATTATAACAAATAGTAACCAGAATACTTTTTATTATTAATTAAAGTCATACCTATAGGAATAGCACCTAATATAATATATATTGCTATAAATATAGGTGTTTCAAGAATTTTCATTCTCTCTACAATACCCATAGCGATAAAAAGTATGCCAAGTAGAAAATGAGGCAAAGCCACTCCCTTTTGAAACTTCTTTAACTGATGTTCACTTATAATTTGTTTCACCTTATTACTAATAACAATACTTGTACTAAACCAATGAAGAATACCCTTAACAATAATTACTATACCTAAAAATATTTGTGCATACATTATGCTATAACCGTTACGCAAAACTTATAAAACTCTGTAAAAACATTGAAAAAGTTTATGTTTGCTTCCTCATTCAACGTGTCCGACCTCGGCTAGCCTAATATCGTTTGATGTAACACTCCAGAGGCTTAAATTCCCGTTTTTAGAATGTTGCCTGTTTTTACGTAACTTCTCCCTTCCTTGTTTTTCTCGTAT
>CAYPLH010000035.1:0-40401 GCA_964411505.1 uncultured Clostridiaceae bacterium
ATCATGAGCACAGGTTAGTTTATAATTTTGATGATAACAATAACTTGTGGATTATCTCATGAAAAGGGCATTATAAAGATTGATATGTACTGAAAAAGATCATCTGGAAATGGGATGGTCTTTTTGCAGTAAATTCCAGAAACCGGACAAATATTGGAGAAAACACTTAATACGTCCTTAATATATGGTATATTATAAGGTTATTTGTATTTCTTTCTAATTGTAAAAAAGCTACATTTCCTAATCTATTTCGACAAGAAAATGTAGCTTTTAACATGGCGGAGAGTTAGGGATTCGAACCCTAGGTACCCTTACGAGTACACATGATTTCCAGTCATGCCCCTTCGACCAGCTCGGACAACTCTCCACACTACCATATATCAAACCACCATAACAACACAGTATGCAGCTAAAAGATTATCTAGGTGGTTTTTTTACAACATATATTATATTACAGAATTATTTGCTCCGTGTCAATGCCAAAAAAAACTTTCATAGCGCTTCAAAGGTGAAGTATTAGTTGACGTTTACATCATGGACTTGCATATTTTATAAATAAGCTTTAAAATTGGGTAGTATTTTACTTTCACGACCGGAGGATTTATTTTTGAGTCAGCAAGCATATGAGAATGAAAATAGTATCACAAAAATCACTGATGAACTTATAATCAATGCAAAGCATGTTAATGTTATTAGAGGTTCAAAATATATTCTAAAGGATATAAATTGGACAATTAAAAATGGTGAACACTGGGTGATTATGGGGTTGAACGGCTCAGGAAAAACAACCCTTTTGGATATGGTTAACGGGTATATTTTTCCTTCTGATGGTGAACTTAGGGTGCTTGGAAAAATGTTTGGAAGATATGATTTAAGAGAGTTAAGAAAGTCTATTGGTTGGGTCAGCACTGCTCTTCAGGAAAAGCTATACAAAAACGAAACAGCAGTAGATATTGTTTTAAGCGGCAAGTTTGCAACAATTGGATTATTTAACCAACATAATCAAAGCGATATGGAATTAGCCAAAAGTCTATTGGAACGCCTTGACATACTCAAACTATCAGAGCAAACCTATAAGATACTATCACAAGGTGAAAAACAACGCGTCCTAATTGCCAGAGGTCTTATGTCTTCTCCTCGCTTACTCATTTTGGATGAGCCGTGCACAGGATTAGATATATTTGCAAAAGCAAAGTTATTAAATACCATAGAGAGCATAGCCAAAGCCCCGGATTCTCCCACAATAATTTTTGTTACCCATCTTGCAGAGGAAATACTTCCAACCTTCAGCCACACTCTATTGCTAAGAAGGGGGCAGGTCCACTCTTTAGGCAAAACAAAATCAATATTAACAGAAGAAAACTTAAGTGATTTTTTCGAGACACCAGTTATAATAGAAAAGGAAAACAACAGGTTCTTTCTGCGCCTTAGAAGTAAGTAATTCAACAATTACTTCTTACAAAAAATTATCTGCTAATGTACGAGCAATAACACATCCTCTATTATTTTTTGCACACGCGCTACAGACGGCTTTATCAAACTAGCAAAGTAATTTAACTGTTAAACTGCAAAGTATCAATTATTCATTGAAATACTTCATAAACCTTGGCAGAATAAAGCACCTTTCAATTAGCGCTCCAGTTATATATTTGGTGGCCTTATTAAATTCATCAATTTTAAAATCAATAGGTTCCTTAGCTCCTAGTGTAAAACTCCACAACCCACCAGGGTAGGTTGGCACAGTTGCGATAAAAATTTCAGTCTGATTGAACAAGCTATGCATTCTTTGGTATATCTGACTCATAATGTCAAAGTGAAATATGGGAGATTGGCTCTGGCAAACGATTATACCATCATCCGCAAGCAATTTATAAAGGTTTTTGTAAAATGGAAGCTCAATTAATTGTACAGCTGGTCCAACAGGATCTGACGAGTCAACTATGATAACATCGTACTTTTCTTTGGATTTGGCTGCATACTTTACACCATCAGCATAAATGAAATTAACACGTGAATCGGACAGATTTCCTGAAACCTCCTGTAAATGTTCCTTGCACACCTTCACAACCAATTCATCTATTTCAATCATATCAATACGCTTAACCTGTGGGTACTTAACTGCTTCTTTTGCAGCTCCACAATCCCCTCCGCCAATAATTAATACTTTTTTGGGGTCTTTATGAAGTGCAAGAGGTACATGGGCTATCATTTCATTATAAATATATCCATCAATCGAGGTTGTTTGAACAACCCCATCTAGCACAAGCATCCTTCCAAAATCATACGAATCAAGTATCATTACATGCTGGATATCCGACATCTGTGAAAAGACTATGTCCTTTATCCTGTAGCTTATTTTAAGGTTGTCCCTGTCATCTTCAGTGAACCACCACTCATTGTCTATCCTTTTAATATACTTTGGTATCTGCATTAAAAATCCTCCAATATCGCATAAAATCCATGGTTATAATAACATATATATGTACATTTTGCAAAAACACTGGTTTTTGTAGATACAATGAGTGGTTTAATAGTTACTTATGATAGACTTCACCTCGTATAATCTTGAATGCCCTGTAAATCTGCTCAAGCAGTATCAGACGTGTGAGCTGATGCAAAAACGTCATATCTGATAAGGAGAGCTTCACATCTGCCCTTTTTAGAACCTCTTCTCCCAAACCCAAAGATCCGCCAATAACAAATGTTATATCTGATTTCCCTGATATCATATATGTATTAATCATTGACGCCAGTTTTTCCGAACTCATCTTATTTCCTTTAATATCCAAGGCAATAACTATCGAACCATACTTTATCTTGCCTAGTATATTCTGAGCCTCTTTATCCTTTACCTGACGCTCTTGTGCATAGCTCAGGTTCTCCGGGGCTGATTCATCATTAACCTCTTCAATTTCCAGCTTACAAAACCTAGACAACCTCTTTGAATACTCCCTGATTCCTTCTTTCAAATATTTTTCCTTTATCTTTCCGACTGCAATCACTGTAATTTTCATTTCAAACTTTTACGATCTAGTAGACAACTAAATCATGCATCCCTTTCGATTATTTAACCCCGCAACACAGTATATCTCCTTAGCCTTTTGCTTATAAAATCATAACTGGCAACTAGTCTATTATAAATTATTCTACCATAAAAACCTGTCCTTTTTTTACTTGTAATAATTTTAGCTCATTTCTAGCTACTTTTCTACATTTTATGCAAAACGACTTCAACAATCCGACAACAGATTTTAACATCATTTTCTTTGGGAAATTATTAAAATAGATGGTAAGAATTATAAATTCATATAAAGCTTGTGGCACTTTTGTTCCATTTGCTTTTTAGGTGTAGACTTTGTTTAACACGTATAACAAGGGAGCTTTGAAATATATTCCGCAACTTGGGCACTTGGAATATATGGAGCTAGTAGTGCAACCGGCCTTAAATAATATAGGCTGGTTTTATTTTTTAGTAAATATAGTTTCCGACCGATTAATACTAGTATTAATTGGAAATAATTTTAACACAGCTTATATGCATTAATTTGTCGATGGCTGAATATATTGAAAAGTGCTAAAGAAAAGATTTCTAGGAGGGTTGTAGTTGATTTTTTCACAGATAATAAATGATGTACTTTATGAAAAAGAGGAGAAACGTATAACACGAATGATATTTTGTTTCAGGTACATATCATTGGCTGTTGTTTCGCTTTTTTTCTTTATTGGGAGCATAGAGCTTACAGTAGATAGAAAGATTTTTATAGTAGCTTGTATTGGCATATCAGCAGTAATAGTGAATCACCTTTACATTATGAACCGAAAAAGCAAATCAAAAATCATGCTTTTACTTTTTATCGAAACCGTAGGAAATTCAATAATACTAATACCTTCTGGTGGCTTGGGCAGTCCATTTGTTTGGTATTCTTTAAACACCATTCTTATTTCCTCTTTGCTCCTTGATTGGAAATATTGCTGGCTGAATGTGTTTATTTATCTTTTTGATTCAACATTCATGCTGCAGGTTTTAATAGAACATAATTCCTCTGTGCTTTTAATTTTAAAAGAACAGTCAAACCTAGTATTAAGTTTTATTCTAATAACAGTTGTGATTGAAATTCTTTCACTATATTCAAAAAGTCTAGAACTTAAAAGCACGAAACTTTCGGATGCAAATAATCAGCTTACAATTGCCAATGCAAAAATCAAACAGCTTATGGACTACTCTATGGAACTATATCAGGCTGTTCATTTATTTACTTCTCAGCAAAACCAAAAGGATCTTGTTGAATTGATAATAAACTGCACCGAAAAAGTAACTAAAAGCAGTTCAGTATTATTTATACACAACTTAGATGAAAAGCTGAAGATTCACGCTAAACACCTACCCTCAGACTTAAATGATGAAATAACTTGGAAAAAGGATCTTTTATCTTCGGTATCTCAAAATGATTATCCTACCGAAATAGTCCTGCAAAACCAAACATGGATAATTGCCCCGGTTAAGTGTAGTTATAAGACTTATGGTGTTCTGGGGATCAAGCCGGATATCCCAGAATACTCCATTTGCCGCAAAGAATTAATCGACCATATACAATTTCTCTGCTCATTAAGTGCTATTGTCCTTGAGAAGTTTGACCTTGAACAGATTAATAATAAGCTATTAGTGAATGAAGAACGTAATAGAATTGCAAACGAAATCCATGACAGCGTTCTGCAGCGTCTTTTTAGTGTATCATGTGGTATTTTCGGGGTTATAAGGAAAAGCGGTATAATTAATACTAATAATCAAATAAGTGAATTAAATCTTATTAGAAATACCATAAATGAAGTTATGAAAGATCTACGTTCTACCATTTACGGATATAGCTTTGGAAAAAATAGAAACATTAATTTTATAAATGATATCAATAAGTATATTAACGAAACAAAGGTGCTTAATAATATTAATATTAACTTTAAAGTTGAAGGAAGTCATGATCATTTGCCTTCTGGACAAAAAAATGCACTTTATAGAATAATATGCGAAAGCTGCGGCAACGCTATCCGACATGGCAAGGCTGCTGAGATAGATATTTTACTTGCCATTGATTGTAATGATACTAAGCTGATTGTTAAAGATGACGGAGCTGGATTTGATACACATATCTTTAATGACAAATCCACATTGGGTCTTGGTGTAGAAAACATACATAACTTGGTTCATTATCTAGGTGGAAAAATAGATTATACAAGTGAAATAGGCAGAGGGTCAACTATATCAATCACTTTGCCAAACTATGTTAATGTTTGCAAGGAGGCTGTAGTATGAATGTACTGGTTGTGGATGATCATCCCTTGGTTAGGAAAGGTGTTAAATCAATATTATCTATGGAAGATAATATAAGCGAGGTCTGGGAGGCCTCGTGTATGTCAGAAGCTTTACTGATTCTGACCAGCCGAAATCCTGACATTACCCTTGTAGATATTAATCTTGGTCTGGAGGATGGTCTGGAAACAATTAAAGCCGCACAGGAAAAGAATGTTGCTACAAAGTTTATAGTTCTTACTTCCTCATCAAAAAAAGAAGATTTTGTAAAGGCGCAAAAATTGGATGTAGATGGATATATACTAAAGGAAGCATTTACTGAGGATATAATTTATGCAATACATGTAGTTGAACGTGGCAGAAAATTTTATGACCCTGACATTATGCACCATTGTGTAACCCAGTCAAAAGATCGGTTACTCGATGAGCTATCACCAAGAGAAAAGGATGTACTTGCTGAACTGGGTAATGGTCTTAGCAATATTCAAATTGCAGAAAAGCTTTATATATCTGAGCATACTGTTAAAAAACATGTTAGCAGCATATTGTCAAAACTTAACTTTAGTCATAGAACTGAGGCTGCACTGTATGTAAGCAAGAATATATAGCTAACCAGCTATAAAACAGCATATTAACTAAAATCAAAGGCAAACATAGAGATAGAGAGGCGGGGTTGCCCTGGCTAAGTTAAAAAGGAAAGATAAATTTTTAGGAATACAAATTATACTGGGAGTTTTTATAATTCTACTCAATTTTATGGGTATAAGTTATGCCTATTGGAACGATAGCTTGGAAATTAATACAAGGATAACTACAGGCAATATAGGTGTGTCTTTTGGCAACTACAATTATATTGAGTCGGTTAATGGCACTAATGAGCTTACAGTAAATTACAACGATGGCTTTACTGTTATGAATATCAATGGCAATGTCAGCCACGACTTCGAAGGATTTTTACAGTATTTCATTTTAGATCACGGTAGTCTTCCTGTAGTTTTTAAGGATCAGAGAAGTAAAGTTGATAGTATACCAGTGCAAAACATGCATCATGAGGATATGCTTTACTTAAAAAACGAATATTTCGATGAAACAGGTAATCCTGTGCTTTACATTTTCCCAAAACATCCCGGGATCTATGAATTTGAAATTGAGATGCTTTTTGAACAGCGGATTAAATAGTAGCTTGTCCTTAATAGATGGAGGTAACAAAAGTGAAAAAAAGGTTAATTGTCCTAATGAGTATTATAATAGCATCAGTTTTAATGTCTGGCGGATATAGTCTCTGGGAAAGAACTCTAACAATAAAGGGTTCTATAGAGATCCTTCCAGAGCCTACACCTACTCTAGTTCTAAACAGTTCCAATGATATGACAGTCTATGATGCTGTTTACACAGAGGATACGTCTGTTATAGATGCAGTATATGGAGAAGATACGGCAGTAGTTGAAAGTATTGGTATTAAAGAGTCAACACTGCAACCATAAATCTATTAGTTAGTAAGAATTGTCACTTTTACAGTTACTAAAGATTAATAAAGAAAATCTAGGGGGATACAATGAAAGAAATAAAAAAACCTAGGATGCTCCTGCAAAAAGCAAACTCTAAACTAATATGTCTACTAACAGCCGCATTTCTTATTATATATTATCTTACAGATACTCCAAAGACGTCTATTATCTATAATAACAGAATCCTAAAATCTATTATATGGATTGTAATATGCCTCCTGTTTTTTTACATACCTCGTGTCCGATCGAAAGCAAAATTGAGTAAGCACAGTCTGTTTCATTGGTGGGCATTCAATTTTGTGCTCATATATATAGCTGCCTTTGTTGTTGGAGGAATCTTTGATGGCTTTGGAAGAAGCCCTTATGACCTTTCCTCAAAAGGTATATTACTTAATTTGTTTTATATTGTACCTCTTATAATTGCTAAAGAATTTATAAGGAACTACTTCATTAATACTTTCTTAAAAAAAGAAAGCTACACCATTTTTATAGTCATCTCTTTTTTCATGACAATAATATCTTTCCCTATGAATAGGTTTCTTGTTATTAATGATTATAAGGGACTCATGATTTTTTTAGCCCAATATTTTGCTCCAGAGTTTTCAAAAAACCTGCTAGTAACTTATATGGTTTTTTATGCCGGTGCACTACCCGGTATAATTTATTTAGGACTTTTACAGATCTTTCACTGGTTATCACCTATACTACCTAACTTAAAATGGATTACAACAGCGTTTATTGGCATACTATGCCCAGCTTTCTGTCTAATGGGAATACAAAGCATGTATTTAAAAGAAGTAAAAGTGCTTAAGCATCAAAATAGTAAAGAGGATGGCTTTTTAGGTTGGATATTAACTAGCTTGATTTCGATTCTTATTATTTGGTTCTCTGTTGGTGTCTTTCCCATTTATCCCTCAGTTATCGCTACAGGAAGTATGGAACCTATGATAAAACCAGGCGATATAATCCTTGTTAAAAAAGTTAATGATATAAACACGATTCAGACTAATGATGTAATACAATTCAGAAGAGATAGAATACTGATATCCCACCGTATTATTGAAATATTGGAAGATGAAAAAAGCGGAAAACAGTATCGCACAAAAGGTGATAATAATTCTGTACCAGATACAGAATTGGTAGAACCTGCATACATAAAAGGTGAAATTATATACGTTGTTCCGAAACTTGGATGGCCATCTTTGCTTATCAAAAGCAAAGATGTTATATCCCCTGAAGAAGTCGAATTTTAATTTGATACCATTTAAAAATGAAAAGCAATAATCCATATCAATTGGTGTTTAATTCTATGACCACCCCTTTTATAAACCAACATTTTATACTACTTTAGTAGTAGTTGCATTGCTCTTTTTTATCATTTATTTTTACACAATAAAGGCACTTAATCTATACTTTCTAGGGTCGTAGTAAAAAACAGTTACCTCTATAATTATCTATAGTAAACGATAAATCTGCTTTGATTTAACTTTACAAAAAATACAAAATTAATATTTTAAAGAGGAGATGTTTTTATGAAAAAAGCAAGATTTTTAGCTTTAGCCCTTGTTGTGGCAGTTATGATGGTAGGCGCTGGATATGCATGGTGGACAGATCTGACCGAAATTGATACAACTGTAAGTACAGGTGAGTTGAATGTTGATGTTCAGTGGGCTAATATTACTCACCCTAGCTATACAGGTGGTACTATTTCAGGAGGAATAAATGATGCAGACGGAGATAACAAAAAAATAGTAGTCAATATAAGCAATTTATATCCAACAAAATATAAAAATAATGGCGATGATGCAAGAGAAACTTTTGCAAGAATTCACTTCTCAGTAGTGAATAACGGTACAGTCCCAGTAAAATTAGACAGTATTGAGTATAACCTGATTAATCCAGAATCACCTGCGTGGGAATTGGTAAAAACCGTAATACACATTCATCAAGGTACTCCATCCTCAGGAAAAGGCTTATCTTTAGGTAACTCAAGATCTCTTACGGGTGTAAACCCAATTGGAAGCCATACCGAAACTAACGCTAAGTATTTGAAAGATCTTGATGCATTACTTATGAATAGTGAATTAGCAACTACTGTATTATACCCAGGCGAGGCGATTTGGTTTGGTGGAAACACTGAAGATGAAAGCTCTATAAGATTTTGGCTTGACAGATCTGCGGGAGAAGATACAGAAAACCAAGATATTGGATTTGAACTTAAATTTAACTGGGCTCAGTTTAATAAAGTTGATTAAGTTGTATAAGTTAACTTTTTTGCTCATTTAAAAACAGGGTTAATTAACCCTGTTTTTTATTTTGCGAAAATTATCACCGTTAAGCTGCACTCCTATCATATATCTTTTTGCAAATTTTTTGGGAAATAAAAAAAGAACCCACGTGTGGAAAGCGGCTGGTTTACGTACTCTTTGCAATAAATTCAGTTTCCCTCTATTAAACATACCTCTTTGAAGGGGGAAATAAATTGAGGTAGAAATATATAGTAATGGTTTACATCAAAATTCATTTAGAATTTTTGACACTACGATTTCAGCAAATGGAGTGTGAAATATGAAAATAAAACTAAATAAACAATTAAGATTTGGCTTTATGATCTTGTGTTCCATTGTTATATGCACCTTAATATACCAAGTTTATAGCGAAGTGGCTATTCATGAATATCAGGAAAAAACAAATATACTTTACAGTTACAATAATAAATCAAATGTGAGTTATGAAGTTTTTCTAAAACCAAACATCCTTTTTGATACTAATCGTCTTGTAGAAGACCAGATATATTTTACCGAATATACTGACTATATTAATATAGCGTTTCAATATGAATTTTCAGGAAGCAATTCCGCCAATATTGAAGCTGTCTATAAAATAAGCGCACTAGTTAAAGGTTATACAGGTGCCTTAGATAATACCCAAGTCATATGGCAAAAAGAATTTCCCATTGTAGCCGAAACAAAAACCAATATACAGGATAAAAGTTTATCCATTGCAAAGGATCTGCCTGTCAGGTTGGCTACATATAATGATTTTTCAAAAATGGTGGCAGAAACATCAAAGGTAAGCTCTCAATCCAATCTATCTATTGTTATGTATGTCGAAATGAAAACAAAAACTGATAATGGAAAAGTTATCGAAGAGCAATTTCAACCTATGATTGTTATCCCCTTAAATACTAATTATTTTGTTATTAGTAAGGATATACCTACTGAAAAACCCGGTACCATAGAGAGTACTGAAAAGTTCAGGATTCCTGCCGACTTAAACAAGATAATATTTTATTCTGTTTTAATTGTTCTGTCTATTACCACACTCATTTTTCTGTTCCTTTTCACAATAAATCTACCCGATAAAAGCGAATTGGAAAAGTGCCTCAGCAAAATTTTCAGGGAACACGGGAGTCGTTTTGTAGCCTTAGAAAGTGAAATCATAAAGGAATATGGTGATTATATAAAAGTCCATTCTATAGAGGATTTAGTAAAAATTTCAGATGAGCTGGAGAAGCCTATTCTGTACAACTACACAGGAAATCAAGATGATATTCAACTTTTTTTCATACTTGATGGTCCAGTGATGTATATATTCAACCTGCAGGAATCAATTTCTTCATTTTCAAATAACGTAGGTGGCAATATAATGATTAATTCCTAAAAAGCATATTCTACAGAATGTGATAGTTGTGAATAATATAGCTTTGAAAACCTGCTGGAATCCTTGTATATTTAAAATTCATATTGCAGAGTTATATACATATACAATCGTGGCTTTGCGTGTAATTATTAACGTCAAAGCGCTTTTTTTGCAGTATAATATAAACTCTACTTTTGTACTATAAGAATTAGCCCTTATGTTTATTTTCTAATAATTCTTACTATGTTAGTATTTATATATAATTTCTAGTATTTGGAGAATCTATGTTATGAAAATAAAAACGGTTAATAAGAAATTTTTCATACTTGCTTTTATAGCGCTAACAGGTATATTTTTAATCTATGGAATTATAAACATGACTTTTGCCACATCAGTCAGCGAAGAACCATCCTATATTATTAATATTGAACATCAAAATGGAGATGACACCCCTAGTATCGACTGCAGCGGAAATCTGTTTGGCAATGATTTGTGGTATCCTGGGAAAGAAGAAACAGGAATAATCAGAATATATAACAACAGCAATAATAGAGTACGTATATTTAATCTCGGTGTGAATGCTGAGCTTTTAAGCTCGCAACCCGGTTGGGATGCTGGTATTGTTTTAGATTCCTTTTTAAGCAACATGCGGATAACTATTAATTCAAGGAAGCTTCTCATACTTCCCTATTCTATTTTAGAAAACGAAGCACTCAAGTCATTGCTCTATAAAGAAGATGACAATATGTACAAAGGAATAACACTCGAAGACAAAGATGAACTGAGTATAAAAAAAGATGAATTTATCGACCTTAGTTATACTCTTATAATGGATAAAAGCTCTGGTAAGGAACTGGAGAACTTAAAAGCTTCAGTGAGTTTTACTATTAAGTTTAATGAGTAAGTGAAGGACTACAGCTCCACTACCTTTCCCACCCTATCTCTTAACGCTACATCTAGCAATACATCAGCACCGGCACATATACTCTTTTCACCTAATGCATTGCAGACTGTCTGATAAGCGAGCTCTGGAAAGTTATTTTCACTGCTTAAGTGCCCCAGGTAAAAGCGTTTTGTTCCCTGTTCTGCCATCCATGCTATTACTTTACCCGCCATCTCATTGGACAGGTGCCCATTTTCACCCAATATCCTCTGCTTTAAAAACCATGGATATCTTCCCACCTTTAGCATTTCTACATCATGATTGGATTCTAAAAACAATAAATCACTTTTTAAAAAGTTGTCCAAAAGCTTTCTTGTCATATGTCCAATATCGGTTGCTGTTGTCACTTTTTTATCTCCAATATGTATGCAAAAACCAACCGGCTCTGCCGCATCATGAGGTATTAAAAATGGTTTAATCCACATATCTCCTATTTCAAAGCCTTCTTCAGTGTTAAAATAACAGATATCATTTGTACCAATCTTTAATGCCTCAGGCTGCAATGAATCCCACGTTTTTTCATTTGCATAGATAGGGATACCCAACTTCTTATATAATACCCTTATTCCTTTAGCATGGTCACTATGCTCATGTGTTATTAAAACTGCATTTAAATCATGGACATTTTCTCCAATGCTTAAAAGTGCTTCAGAAATCTTCTTAAAACTCATCCCTGCATCTATAAGTATCTTGGTTTTTTTATTTCCAATAAATATTGAATTTCCACTGCTTCCACTATATAAGCTACAAAACTTTGTCATGCATTAAGCTCCCCATTAAGTAATCTTTTGTATTCGTGCTCCAAGGTTTTTTAATTTTTCACAAAAATGCTGGTATCCTCTGTCTATATATTTTACTCCGTGCACCTCGGTTTTGCCTTCTGCTATAAGTCCGGCAATTACCAAAGCAGCTCCAGCCCGAAGGTCTGATGCTGATACAGGTGCACCCGAAAGCTCTGGCGTTCCTTCAATCACAGCCATCCGCCCCTCAAGCCTTATCTTTGCACCCATTCTTTTAAGTTCATCTATGTACGCAAACCGCATATCCCATATTCCTTCTGTCACTGTGCTTGTCCCTTGGGCAGTGCACAGCATGACAACTGCTTGAGGCTGTAGATCGGTTGGGAATCCGGGGTATGGCAATGTTTTTATGTTTGCTCTTTTTATTTTATTCCTTCCGATTACCCTTATATAATCCTCACCACGTTCCAGTAGAGCTCCAACTTCAGTTAGCTTTGCGCTTAATGACTCCATGTGTTTTGGAATTATGTCCTTTACCGTAACATCTCCTTTAGTTGCAGCGGCAGCTATCATAAATGTCCCTGCTTCAATCTGGTCGGGTATTATTGAATAAGTACCTCTACCCGGTAAGCTTTCAACTCCGTTTATCTTTATGACATCAGTACCTGCTCCTTTTATATCAGCACCCATTGCATTTAAAAAATTGGCTACGTCAACCACATGTGGTTCTTTTGCTGGATTCTCAATAGTCGTCGTTCCACTTGCTCTTACTGCAGCAAGCATTATATTTATTGTAGCACCTACACTTACCACATCAAGATAAATTTGCGCGCCTATTAACTTGTTGGCCCTTACTTTTATAATACCATGCTCAATTTCGATTTTTGCTCCAAGAGCTTCAAAGCCTTTAATATGCTGATCCATGGGACGAAATCCAAAGTCACATCCGCCCGGAAAAGCCACCTCTGCCTTTCCAAACTTACCAACCAATGCTCCAAGAAGGTAATACGACGCGCGCAACCTTTTTATCATTTCATAAGACGCAGAATAACTTTTGATACCGGTGCAATCCAGATAAAGTGAATTCATATCTATTTTCTTAACAGTAGCACCAAGCTTGGATAGAATGCATTCAAGTGTCTTTACATCATCAATTTCGGGTATATTTTCAATTGTACAAGGACCATCTAAAAGTACCGCTGCAGGAAGAACTGCCACCGAAGCGTTTTTAGAACCGCTTATGACAACTTCACCTTCTAAAGGAACCTGTCCTTGTATGATAAGTTTTTCCAAGTGAAAACCACCTGCCTTGTCATTCGTATTCGTGTCAATCCAACGTGGATAACAACGAGGTTATTATATCATGAATTTCGAAGAAATTACATGATATAGTGTAGCATAATTCCCACCGGATTTCCTAATCAATCGGCTCACCATTATCGGCTCTATAAAACTCGGTAATTCCCTCTGAACTCATGATTCTCCATACCGGTACATCAACAAAGCTATTTGTTTCATTATCCAGCTTGATCATTTTAAACCCAAAATCAATGCTTGTTATTACAGTTCCGCTTCTGTTGTGAAAATTTTTGATCAGTATCTGATAGACAGGTGTAATACTTCTTGGCTGAGTAATGTCAATAAGCTTTCTGTAGCTTAGAACTAATGAAACTATACCGTCTTTAGAAGCGATTATCTTTATGCTATTGTCAAAAAGAATATAGTTATCGCTCCGTTCCCTTAATGCCACTAATACATCAGAATCAGAAGAAGGCATGAGCTTAGGATAGTCGGGTACAAATCTCTCAAACGGGATTCCTGTATCCTTTAGTAAATTCCGGACACATTGCAAAATATCATCCAATGAGTTTATATCAATACTTTCAGTGGGGTTGGAGTTCCCATACTCAAAACTGTTTCCATCAAACCTTATCCATTTACTGCTGCTTTCAATGGTGTTTCCATCTTGTGTCACATCTAGTGACGGTAGGGAGATATTCCCAAGTAACTTACCCAGAATAACCCCCCTGTTCAATACATTTTCTGTATATTCAGGAGTTCCTGTAGGCTGGCTGTATGTAGGAATTTTGCACTCTACGGTTACTCCGTTATTATTGAGTATTTTTACGGTATTGTTAAGAGTCTTCTTTGACACAACATCATTTGTGCTGATATCAATAATGTTAACCAGCAAAAATATATTTAAAGCTATGAAAAGGATAATTAAAATATTTTTTACCTTAGACCAGTCCATATTTTCTCCTAATTCAATATATTACTTGACTCTCCATAAGTTTTTAAAGCATTTTACTTACTTTAGACCCTATTATTTTTTCACCAGAGGTACCATATAATAATCCCTGTCTTGATTTATCACGATCCATGAGGGATGTAATTCCTGGTTATCCGAGTTCTCCCTAACTTCATATGCAATTAATAAATCCCCTATAACAGCATCAGCAAGCTGACTGTATGCCGAGTGCAGCCTGTCCTGATTATCAGTGAAGCTAACATTATAAAATTTTTCTCCTGTAGCAACCTCAAAATCTTTAAATATCCAGCTTGCCTTCAAAACCCTTTTCTCATCAGCTTCAATAATAATTGCATTATTTACAGGTTCTTTTCCTTCCTCCTCATAGTTAAAAATCACAGGAATACCGTCAACTTTATAGTCAAACATAAACCGGTAAAACCCTGGCAATATTTCAACTCCAGATAAATAAACATCTACCGGCTCAGTCAAAATATCAATTCTTAGGTGCATGAACTCTAATGCATTAACAAATGCATTATCTATGTATCCTCTGTCGTTGTCAGGCATCAGAGATTTATACTCATAGGCAAAAAGACCATTATCATACATGTGGTATATATTATTAGCGTTCTGAAATTTTATCCCACTGATAATATCTATAGAATCACAAGTGTCTGCATCAGGGCCGAGTATTTTCGAGCCTAGCCTGTTCCTTTCTGTCAAGGTTTTTATACCTTCTATCTGAAGCGTTTTTGGTACCTGACACACAAGAGTATCAAATCTTCTAAACTGCCGTTGAGGAATAACAATCAGTTGATCATTAGGAACTCCTAAGTTACCAAGTGACCCAGCAGCTGAAAAACTATTCTTGCTTCCTTCCACACTTACACTTTTATAAATTGTTCTAAGATCAAGATTATTTATAAGCTTTGTTTCTCCATGTTCAATTATAAACCTATAGACTTTCTCTATACCTGATGAAAAATCCTTTTCAAGTATATAAAGCGCAGAATTATAGTTTGCATCAAACTCAGGAGCAATAGCAAACTTATAGATACCCCCTATGTCTGGCGCCAAAGTATTTGAAATATTTAAAAACCACGTGACAAGATTAGAATCTATATTCCCTCTAAACGCAAAAACAGCTGCTAAACCCATTCTTGAAAATATCTTTTCGCTTCTATCCTCTTTTCGATCCACAAGGTCATACCATTCTTCGGTGTCAACCTGCTCCCCCTTCTTTTCCCGCAAAACATACTCAAGACACGCTTGTGCACCTTTCCACAGCTTGTCATAATTATTATTTTTTGCATCAACAATATAATAGTCAGGAAAATTATATCCTTCACCGTCAGTAATAAAAATCTGATAAGGCTTGAGATAATTCTCACGTGCTTTGCTGCTGGATGTATCCATATTTATTCTTATTCTCAAAAATCCTTGTAAAAAACTAATAGGAAACCCATGATATTGATAACTCCACAGGATTCCTACCTGAACGATACTGGCTGCCATAAGGACAGCCAGTAAATATAATTTCAATCTTTCTTTGTACACATGAAACATTGTTTATCTCCAGTAACCACAGACTGTTTAATTCTATTCTACTCCCACAAAAGATTTTAAATACTTAAGTACATTAATGCTTCTTATTGTATTCCAAAAACCTTCGGGTAGCACAGTAATTTTAAAGTCATTTATCTGAAGATTTTCGCCGACTTTAAGATCTTTAATTTCCGATTTTTTATAGGCTGCAACTCTAATACTATTGATGCCTTCATTAGGGAACACTACTTCTTTCATAAAGATACCCGAAGCTCCGATATCCCAAGAACTCTCTCCATCAGTGTTTTTAAATTCTTCCCATTCACCATCGCTGTTTTCAATTAATACATTTACCCTGATATCCTCAGCCTCATCCGCAGCGTTACCACAGATAACATATGACTTCTTGCTAATTGTTTCGTCACCTTCTGGTCTGATTATACTCACTAAGAACTCACTGGTAGATTTTACATCCTTACTTTTTAGAACATCTAGAACGGTGGTAAAAGCATAAGACGAAAAGCTAGTAAATATAATCATTATTGCAACTATTATTGAGAACAAACTTTTCTTAAACATATTACACCTCAAAATACTGCTTTGTTTACTAAGTAATGGAACAAAATAACCACATCAAAACAGCTTAAATGCTGTTACACAAGTCTTTGCATCCATCACATTAATTAGTTACTAATATTATACAATAATAATGTTACAAACACATTACACGCCACTTAAATTATAATTACACATCTCATAAAACAAACAACCAGCCTTTGGAGCCTCTATAACTAGAGATATAACTTTCGCAATAACGGAAACTTCGCTTCATTTGCAAGAGCTGTATAGTTCAGTTCGGGCAAGCCGAAACTCGCAAAAATGCGTTTTGAAATGTTACTTTGTTGCATTTTTGCTCAAACAGTCGGCTTGCTTTTCCTCACTCTGACTATACATCTCTAAGCTGCATTTCGCTAATGTTTCCTAACATTGCGAAAGTTATATCTCTTCAACTATCTATGAACTGTAACCATAAAACAACCAGCCTTTGGAGCCTCTCAGATTTCCGATTCACACGCTTCAACAGGCAAAGTTATTGTCACCTCAGTGCCTTTACTTTCGTCACTCTTAATTGAAACATGGCCGCCATGCAATTCCACAATATCCTTAACAATTGAAAGCCCCAGACCCGTACCGCCCATCTCTCTAGAGCGGGCTTTATCTACCCGATAGAATCTTTCAAAAATTCTATAAATGTCCTCCTCCGGTATGCCTATCCCTGTATCCGCCACTTTAATATATACATCGCTGTATACCTTACCCACATATACAGTTATTTTCCCGTTTTCAGGAGTATAGTTTATAGAATTACTTAATACATTCAGTACAACCTGCTCAATTCTATCTCTGTCTGCAACAATTTTGGGAATATCACCTATTAAAAAGCTCTCCAGTTTTTGCTTTTTATCATCAGCGCTTAAGCTAACCTTCTCCACACAACCCTTAACAAGATCCACAACTGAAATCTTTGTTTTTGTGAGCTGCATCGACTTATTATCCATCCTAGATAATTGTAGTAGATCCTTAACTATCCTTGTCATTCTGTCAGCCTCAGAGTTAATTACCTCAAGAAACTTTTTCAAGGTTTCAGTGTCCTCTAGCGCACCATCAAGGAGTGTTTCAGCATAACTCTTTATTGAAGTAAGAGGAGTTCGTAGTTCATGAGAAACATTCGCCACAAATTCTCTTCTGCTGTTTTCCAGATTTTGCTGCTCTGTCACATCCTGAAGAACTGTGATTATTCCTTCAGCATTTTTATTTTCATTAACAAACGGAACAAAGTATACCCTTATAAATGTATCTAAAAAACCAATACTTTGCTCTCTCATATTCATATTCCCCAGATATGTTATTTCCTCAAGGTTAATATTGAGCTTATACTTTTTGCTAAATTCACTAAAACAAAAGTCTTCTTCTTTGATATCCAGCATTCTTTTGGCAGCAGGGTTAATATGGATAACATCTCCATCCATATCAAAAGCAATAATGCCATCAGTCATATAGTTGAGTAATGTTTCAACCTTGTTTTTTTCACGTGATATTTCATTAAGTGTTCTTTTAAGTTCTTTTGCCATATGGTTGAATGTATTTGTAAGGGCACCTATTTCATCCTGTGACTTAACTTCTAGTACCTGATCAAAATCACCAGATGCAATTCTCTGCGCTCTGTGCATAAGTCTCACTATTGGGACTGTTATGGTTCGGGACATTGCATACCCAACAGCAAGAGACGCTACTATGGCAATTATCAAACCATTTACTATTATACGATTAAACTCCAAAATTTGTTCTATAAATTCTTCCCTGTAATAACGAAAATAAAAGATATATGCTTCATCTTTAAGCTCAAGTTCCCTCACATAATCAAAAAATAGGCTGTCCCCATCACTATAAATAACTGCACTGTCCCCTATATCTGTTTCATCTGCAAGCACAGAAATGAAATTTTCTGACCTATACATTCCGCTTACAAGCTGATTATTTTCTTTTTCGGAAGAAACAATCTCACCGCTTCTAGCATCCTTTACTATCTCCTGTGTTTCCTTTTCCATTATGGTATAAGTCTTATATTTGTTAGTCAATAAAAAGTCATTTTTAGCAACATTATTGTATTTCAGATCAAAAACAACACCTTGGATATCGGCATTTTTCCATTCAGTCATATGTCTTTTGAATCCATCATCAATTCCTATAACAAATTTTTTGTAATTAGATGTTTCTACAGACTTCACAAGAAACACCCAAATTACTATCATGAGCACCATCGATATAGAAACAAATATGAAAACCAGTCTCCACTGAAGACTCCGCATGAAATTTTTAAGCATAGCTACCCCTTGATTCTGCACTAATACTTAAATTATAGTAGTTATAATGCCAATTGTAAACAATATTATTTGCCCTATAATTAATCTAGCAATCATTTACTTACAGTTCACAGTTAGCTAAAGAGATAAACTTTCGCAATGTTAGGAAACATTAGCGAAATACAGCTTAGAGATGTGAAATATTGCAAAATATTTGTCAGATGTTGACTAAAGTTGCCAATTGTAATAATATTATTATTATACAGAAAGTCACTTTATAACTTTCTGCAGCAAATAAGGCTTGCGATCAGCTTTCAGTGGAAGATTGGATAAGCATATTAGCATTTTTACAGCTAATATTGTTTAAACTTGTTAACTCCACTTAGTTAGTTAGTTAGTTAGTTAGTTAGTTAATTACATGCAGGCAGGCAGGCAAGCAAGCAAGCAAGCAAGCAAGCAAGCAAGCAAGCAAGCAAGCAAGCAAGCAAAAGGGGGCAAAAAAATGAATGGCAACACTAGTTCCAGCGTTTTAAATACTGACGAACTGGACTTAAGGCAAATTTTAGACTTAATGATAAGCAAGATCTGGCTAATTTTAATATTGCCTGTAGTTTTTAGTATTATTACCGGCCTAGTTAGCTATTACATTATCGAACCCGTTTACGAAACAAGCACAACTATTTATGTAAATGAAAAAAAGAATGGTGCGCCCATTGCCTATAGCGATCTTACCTTGAGTTCTCAACTAGTAAGTGACTACAGGGTACTTATCAAAAGCCGGAAGTTTACCGAAGTCGTAATAAATGAGCTGGGACTTCAAGATATTTCTTCGTCTCGCCTTGCAGAAAAAATAACGGTAAATGCTGTAAGTGACACAAGGCTTATTGAGATAAAAGTACAGGATACAAATCCATTGCTGGCAAGCAATATTGCAAACAAGCTTGCTGAAGTTTTTAAAGATAAAATTACAGACATAATTCAAATAGAGAACATTACAATTATCGACAAGGCATTTGTCCCCCAAAGACCCATAAAGCCAAATCACAAACTAAATATAGCAATTGCTTTTTGTCTGGGAATTCTTACAGCAACAGGTGTTGTCCTTTTTTTAAATTACTTTGATGACAAAATCAGAACAGCTGAGGATGTTGAAAGACTCAATTTACCTCTACTCGGAACTGTTCCTGAGTATATTATGGAATGGGAGGTACAAGAAAGTGAATAAGAAAAATTCTGAAATCAGCAGTCTTAGCTCATATGCGCCCAGCGTAGAGGAAGCCTACAGAACACTTAGAAGCAATATACAGTTCTGCTGCTTTGACAAACGAGTAAAAACGCTTACAGTTACAAGCTGTACTCCTAATGAGGGAAAAACTACAACTGCCATAAATCTTGCTGTGTTTGGCGCTAAAGCAGGAAGCAATGTACTATTAGTTGACTGTGACCTAAGAAAGCCTGTCATTGCGAGGCGTTTGGGAATCAGAAACCCTCTTGGACTTACCAATTTTATAACAGGGCATGCAACACTAGATAGAGTGGTGAATGAAACACATATCCCAAACCTCAGCATTATTTCCTGTGGTCCCATACCCCCAAATCCTGCAGAGATGCTGTCGTCCAAGATGTTCTCATCATTTTTAAGCAACATGAAGGAGTTTTATGATATAATAATTGCAGATACTCCGCCCCTTAGTGGAATTATAGATGCAGCAATTATTGCCTCAAAAACCGATGGTACAGTTCTTGTTATAAGCTCGGGAGGCGTAGAGTATAAGCTTGCCAAACAGGTTATTACACAATTGGAACACGCAAATGCAAATATCCTAGGTATAGCTCTTAACAAGGTTAAACGAAAATATTATGGGCGTTACTATCAATACTACTCCAATTATACCGAACGCTTATAGCACAGCTAGAAGTATATTTCATGCTATTCGCATGAAATATACTGGTAAAACCAATTGTATGAATAATTACAACGCACCAAGGTTACATCCTTTTTTATAATATGATTATAACCTTTTATAGGGGTTGATGTATGTGATAGATATTCATTGCCATATCATCCACGGCGTGGACGATGGTCCCTCAACAATAGACCAATCTATTAGAATGGCATATAAGGCTTGTGAAAGTGGTATAAGAATTATTGTTGCAACTCCTCATTATAGAAATAACAAGGAATTTCTTGCAAAGGTGCATGAAAACCTGAATGAATTAAGAACAAGGATTTCAGATTTAGGCGTCAAAATACTCTATGGAGCAGAAGTTCGTATTGATCCATATCTGCCGAATATGATTTCGCAAGACTCCGGACTTTTTATAGAAGGCTCCAATAGTATGCTGATTGAGCTTCCGTTTGACATATTTCCTATCTTCAGCGAGCAAACATTATACAATATTCAGTTGCAGGGTGCTGATCCAATTATTGCACATCCTGAGAGAAATCTGTCTTTTCAGCATAACCGAAAAAATCTTCAGCAAATAATGCGGTGCAATGTACCAATCCAGGTTAACGCAAAAAGCATCACAGGCGGCAACGGCAGAAGAGCAAAGCAGCTTTCAATCTTTCTTTTAAAAAATGATTTAATTGACTTTTTCGCATCCGACGCGCACTGCACCAGCGACTATGTTGAATATACAAAAGCTTATAAAATTGTATGTGGATATAAAGGCAAAGCTGTCTCCGATAGGCTCTTTGCCAAGAACGCTGAAACAATATTGGCGCATGCTCTTCAATAAAAGTATTACTAGCACTCTACAACAGTAATTCCATCTTTTTCAGCATTCTAGCGCCTTACATAAAAAAGTGGACTTCGCCACTTTTTTTCGCTAGGGAACCTTATGGTTCCCTTCGACGGATACTCCGCATCCTTGAGCACCCTCCTTAAAGCAACAAAGGGGCTTCCCTTTGCAATCCCCATTGTCTAGGAAAGTATACTTTCCTAGATAATAAATAACAACAAGCGCTTCCTCAAGTTATTTCTTGCAGGACAATATAAGAAGCGCTTATTATGAAACTAGCGGGTATCATCCACATTATGCAATAGAGAAACGCTTATAACTTGTCAAAATAGTACCCTACACCTCGTTTTGTCAACACATACTCTGGTTTTGCGGGCTCCCTTTCAAGCTTTTCACGAAGTCTTCTTATGGTAACATCAACAGTACGTACATCACCATAGTACTCATAACCCCAGACTTTTTCCAAAAGATTCTCCCTTGTAAAAACATAACCCGGCTGTTTTGCCAAAAACTTAACCAGTTCAAACTCTCTTAAAGTAAGCTCAATGGGTTCACCATCGCGAGTTATCTGATACCTGTCAACTTCAATGCACAGATCCTTGCATTTTATGGTATTTTCATCAGATGGGGGAATGTTTTCAGTAACTGTTCTTCTTAAATTTGCTTTTATTCTGGCCATTAACTCTCTTGAGCTGAACGGCTTCGTAATATAGTCATCAGCTCCAAGCTCAAGACCTAATACCTTATCCACTTCTTCCTCTTTTGCAGTAAGCATTAAAATTGGAGTGCTCATTGTCTCTCTGATTTTTCTGCATACCGTAAATCCATCCATCTTTGGGAGCATAATATCTAGTAATACAAGGTCGGGATTTTCACTATGAGCCTTTTGAAGTGCCTCTTCGCCATCATAAGCTTCAATTGTATCAAAGCCTTCTTTTTTTAGGTTAAACTTTAGAATATCGACAATGTTTTTTTCATCATCCACAATAAGAATTTTTTCGTTCAACGCAAACCACCTCACAAAAAATGATTATATAACAAGTGCTCCCAATCGATTTTTACATATTGATTAATTCTTTATTACAATTATATCATTTATAACACAAATTTAAATAGCTACTTTCTGGTAAGGGCTTTTTTACTGCTATTTCTTAGTAAATTATCAAAAAATATACGTGTAGCCAAAGAAACTTGTCTTTATTGCAGTATAACATATGTTGTTCATAAAGCAATAGGTGGGAACTGTAACAGAAACAGTTCACAGGGGTCTTAGCAAAACTGATAATGAACAATCATCTCTAATACGGCTAATTACAGCAAAGCTTAGGAAAACTAAGTTTAAAATGCCTTAGAGTTTAGTAATGTCCGTGCTGTTTGAACGCAAGTGAGTTCACGGAATTACTTAACGAAAAGGCATTTTAAACTGTGTTTTCCTTGCTGAAGCTGTATAGCAGTGTTAGAGATGATTGTTCATAGGATATAATACCCCCAAGTGAGCTGTAACGAAACTGAAAAATCCGTCTGAAATATATCCATTTTTCTCTTTATTTAGAGCTGGAAAACTGCTATACTTATAATCATAATATAAGTAATTTTTACATCATCGGAGGATTGACATGAAAAAAAACAAGCATTGTATTGTTATTTTACTAATAATTATATTTGCTACAGCTTATTGCGGTCAAGCAATTGCTAGCTTTGACATCAGTGCGGAATCCGCTATTTTGATTGAAGCATCAACAGGGCAGGTAGTGTTCGAAAAAAACGCTGATACTCCTATGCCACCAGCAAGTATAACAAAATTGATGACACTGTTTATTGCACTTGATTCTTTGGAAAAAGGTGAGATCAAATGGGATGATGAGGTTGTGGTTTCTGAGGACGCATGGCGTATGGATGGCTCACAAATGTTTCTTGCCATCGGTCAGAAAGTTTCTATTGGTGACCTTATAACTGGTATTTCAGTAGTTTCTGCTAACGATGCTTGCATTTCAATTGCAGAACACCTATACGGAAGTGAGGGTGCATTTTCAGAAGCAATGAACAGAAAAGCGAAGGAACTGGGGCTTACCAACTCTCACTTTAACAATTCAAACGGTCTTCCTAGCGATAATCATTACATGAGTGCTCGTGACATAGCAATACTTGCTCAACAGCTTATTGAATCACATCCACGAATCTTGGAACTAGAAACCATACGTGAGTTTACTTTTAATAATATTTTGCAGTATAATAGAAATCCTCTTTTAGGTGTTTATCCGGGAGCTGACGGACTAAAAACTGGTTGGACCGAGGAAGCAGGTTATTGCTTGGTCGGGACTGCGCTGCAAAACGAAATGCGAATGATATCAGTGGTGTTAAAAACTGAAAATGAAGAGGAAAGACTTAAATCATCCCGCGAACTTTTAAGTCATGGGTTTAGAAACTATGAGAAGGCAACAATAATGTGGGCAAACAGTTTAATTGGAGAAAGACCTGTTAAAGACGGTAAACAATTGACAGTACCTATTATTGCGAAAGATAACATAATTGCCGTGATTCCTATTGGGAGCCGTGACGAAATAGAAAAAACACCTGAATACATAAAGGATCTTCAAGCACCCATTACTAAAGGTGATGTAATAGGAACACTAAAGCTATCGCTAAACGGCAAATTACTTGGACAAACTGAGATTTTGGTCAATCAGGATGTTGATCGTGCAGGTTTTTTCGTTCGTCTTTTCCGCTGGATAGCTGGTTTGTTTGGAAGATGAGCAGAGGGATAGTTGGAAGGCTGAAAGGTTGAAGAAACTGGTTAGTTGGAAAGTTGGAAGGTTGGAAGGTTGGAAGGTTGGAAGGTTAGTAGGTTGGAAGGTTGGAGAAATTGGTTAGTTGGTCGGTTGCTAGCTGGTTAGATGAAGTTCTCTTGACTGAAGTTATAGGTCACGAACTTTTAAATTCTCTGCTCATGCTAGCTGCTATTTGCTTGGTGCTCGCTTTATTTTACGGTCTTGTGCAGAATATATAATCCATATGATATAGGTTGCAAGCATTGCAGCAGAAATCGCTTGTGGACTTTTAAAAATGTACGTTGCCACTATATTAAGTGAAACTGAAACAAGAAGAATGACCACCATTTTTTTTAGATAATACTTAACCCTCCCTGTCACTTTGTAGAGGTTATTATAGAAAATATTCAGAACCGAAATCAGTGGCAGTCCAAGCATCAAAACCCACAAAACAGTTAAGGATTCGTTATAAGATGGCAAGAAGTTTATTATTATCGGTTTCACAATAAAATAGCCGAGGGGGAAAAGCCCCGAGCACATAAAAACCACTTGTCGTATCCGCTTTCGAATATGCAAATTGTCTATATTTTGGGACATATATGAATAGAGTATATTCGTTATAGATGTAATCAGCATAAGAAAAATGTTCATAATTGACACTGCAAAGGAATACCATGCAAAAGTCTTAGTGTCAAAAGCAAACATAACAAACCACCTGTCCATCGAAAAGATCAATAGTACAAGCGCATCTGCAAGGAGAACGTAGATACCAGTTTTCATAATTTTTAAATACTGGGAGAAATTCATTTTTGCAGGTTTTATGCCATAAGTATATTTTCTTAGAAAATAAGTCAGCACTCCAGCAAGCAACAAATGATTTATTATCTTAAGCACTATAAATAAATCAGCACTTTTACTTTTAAGTACCCAGACTATTAACACTGTATCCAAAAGCTCAAGAAAAACAATAAACCCCTGCGCCTTTGCATAGTGTAAAAGACCGCCGGTTGCTCTGAAATAAAGTCTAAAAAAGTGTACAAGCTGAAGCGGAAAAACAAAAAACACAAACAACATAAAAGCTTTATCTTTCAAAACAGTTGCAAAAATAACAACTAACAAAGCAAACAACACCAGTTGAAGCTTTACGAGAAAAATGTAATAAGCCTTAAGCTGGGCTGGATCAATCTCATTCTCTTTCCGCCCCCCAAACACTATATAAAGCCCATCGGATAACCCTAAGCTGAAAACTGCCGCATAGGTAGCATAAAGCGAAAAAGCCTTAAAAACAGCATAGCCTTCCATACTGAATACTTTTGGCAAAAAGAACCCGTTAATAACACCTATAAGCAATGCAATAGCATCAACAAAAAGCACCCATGGTGCTTTTGTTTTTCGTATCTTATTTAGTAAGCCTATGGCAGTATGCATCAGATTCATAACTAACCCTTACTCTTGGATTTACTATTACAGTAGTAATCTCGTCTATCAACCCGCAAAGTTCAACGAAGTTTCCCTTGCTTTACTTTGCTAGCTTCAAAATCGCTAGTATTTCTTTCAACACCTTTTCCGAATATTATACGAGTCGGACTTAAAAATTCAAAATTTTGCATATTGCAAAACCTCCTGTTTTAACTGCAATTTTCCTAAAGCGCTGGAAACAATGCCCTCTTATTTTTATTTATATCCTCATAGACTGCTGAAAATCTACCATTGGTATATTTTTCAACTACCCTCTCCATTTTTTCATATTTGAATTCCATGTCTTGTACCAATTTAAACTGCGCTCTGGTACGAACAAGGTTGTGCCCTTCATAGTTTGTTTTAAAATAAACATCACCATTAATGTGGTCTGTAAGGAATCTCATTCCTAGCTCTAATGTAATTAATCTCGCCGAAAAAGAAAGATATTTAATTTCGATAGGTGTTAAAAATTCACCAGCAAGTTCAAGATAACCTCTTGTAAACTCCTCAAACAATCCAAGATCTAGACTGATTTTGGTCAGATCCCTTTCATCTTCTTCTGACGTATTAGCACCTGAACGTATTGAATCCCCAAAATCATAAAGAGAAGATCCTGGCATAACCGTATCCAGATCAATTACGCATATTCCTTCACCACTTTTATTGTCAATAAGTACATTGTTAAATTTAGTATCATTGTGTGTAACCCTAAGTGGTAGTTGACCAGATTCTAATAGGTTGGAAATCAGGGATAATTCTGGCTCCCTTTTTTTAATAAAATTGATTTCGCTTTGCACGCTCTTAACCCTTCCTGCTTGATCTTGGTCAATCGCATCTAATAAAACTTTAAACCGCTTAGGCGTATTATGAAAATCTGGAATAGTATCATAAAGATTTTTAACAGGAAAATCACTTAAAAATTTTTGAAATCTTCCAAAAGCTTTACCTGCATTATAAAGATGAATTGGATCTTCGACTATCTGATAGGTTCTTGCATCACCAATATAGTTGTACGCCCGCCAATAGTTTCCATAGTCACATTTATAGATATATTCACCTTTTTGGGTTGGAACAAAGTTTATGGTCTCTCTTGAGGGGTCTCCACCCTGTTTAATAACCTTCTTCCTGATATGCTGTGTAATAGCAGTGACATTTTCCATAAGCTTATATGGTTCTTTGAATACATTATGGTTGATTCTTTGTACAATATACCGGTTATTACTCCCATTTTCACTTTTAAAAATTGCCATATATGTATCATTTATATTGCCGCACTTTATCTTTTCGTCTTTTATAAAATCCCCACTTACTTCAAAGTTACTGATGACCGCGTCCAACGTTGATTTCACTACTTCGCCCTCCAATACACAGTTATTACCAGTTTATGTTTTTATACCTGTTGTTGTTACAAGTAGCATACATAATCCTCTTTCTATTTTCCGACAATTTACGTACCAAACCATTATACCTTCAAATAAAAAATTTATCAATCCCGGGGTGGGCGTTCGCAGGATATGTTGATTCAAAAGGTACTGTGTCGGGTACAGTCGCTTAAGACTAACAGAAGGTGCAGTCATAATTTATGATGATAAAGTGTAGCATAAAAAACAATTAGCTTTATTTTTACAGAAAACTCGGTGAGTGGAATATAAAAATTACATCCCACTAATCCTTACTTATTCTGAAGTTTGTACAAAATCTTAAAGCCCTCTTTTTCGATGGTATTTTCAATTTCCAGGGTGTTAAGCGAGTTAATCCCAAGCACCACAGCACTTTTTCCACCACCACCGCGATAAACAGCTACATGGGTTATATTTGCACCATGCTTTCCAGTTATGCTGGTCAGATGAGACATTATACCCGGCTCATCATCTGCTTCTACAGTAAGCCTAGTACCATATTCACGAAAACCTAAAAGCTCAATAAAGGATTCGAAAATATTACTTTCAGTGATGATCCCTATAAGCTTGCCATCATCAACAACTGGTAAGAAGCCGATATTATTATCTCTCATCAAAATTGCGGCTTCCTCTAGTAGCGCTTTTGAAGATATTGTTACTGGGTTTTTTGTCATTATCCGGCTTACCTTTGTTTTTGATAAAAGATATGTGATCTCCCCTATACTAAATGTAGTAGCCTGTGATGGAGATGCCCTTAAGACATCTTCTTTTGAAATTATTCCAACAAGCTTACCGTCTTTCACTACAGGCAGACGCCTTATTCCGTTTTTGCTCATTATTTCGTGCGCATCGGGAATAGTCTGATCCGGTGAAATTGTGAACGGATTTGTTGTCATCTTGTTCTTTACAAACATAACATCATCCCCCTAAATAAGCTTTTTTAATATCATCACTTTGCATAAGCTCCTTGCCTGTTCCTGAAAGTACAATGGACCCATTTTCCATAACATAGGCATATTGAGCAATCTGAAGAGCCATACTTGCATTTTGCTCAACGAGAAGAATCGTAGTTCCCGCCTCGTTTATAATTTTTATTATATCAAAAATTTCCTGTACTAGCAAAGGTGCCAGACCCATGGAAGGTTCGTCAAGAAAAAGAATTCTTGGTCGGCTCATAAGCGCACGACCCATCGCAAGCATCTGTTGTTCTCCTCCAGATAATGTGCCTGCCGCCTGCTTCCTTCTGTTTTTTAAAATGGGAAAATGTGTATAAACCATTTCAAGGTCCTGCAAAATTTTGGCTTTGTCTTTTCGAAGGTATGCTCCTAGTTCAAGATTCTCAAGAACAGTCATTGCTGTAAAAACACGACGTCCTTCAGGAACGTGTGAAATACCCAACTCCACCCTTTTTCTAGGAGGAGTTCCGGTAATATCAATCCCATCTAAAAATATCGAACCAGAAGTAGGCTTTTTAAGCCCTGAAATAGTTCTGAGTGTTGTAGTCTTCCCTGCACCATTAGCACCAATAAGCGTAACAATATCTCCGTCCGAAACGGTAAGAGAAATTCCTTTTACTGCATGAATGACACCAAAGTGTACATCCATGTTTTTTATTTCAAGCATCACCAACATCCTCTCCCAAATAAGCTTCTATAACGCGTTTGTTGGATTTAACCTCATCGGGTGCACCGTTGGCAATTACCATACCATAATCCAAAACATAAATACGCTCACAAATTTTCATTACCAGTGACATATCATGCTCTATTAATAAAATTGTAAGGTCAAATTTTCGCCTTATCCAACCTATAAGCTCTGACAACATGACAGTTTCTGCAGGGTTCATTCCGGCTGCAGGCTCATCAAGCAAAAGTACTGTCGGGTTGGTAGCAAGAGCTCTTGCAATTTCAAGATGCCGTTGTTCTCCATATGGTAGGTTCTTAGCGTATTCATTGTATTTATGATCCAACTTCATTATTTTTAAAAGCTCCATACTTTTTTTAAGGAGCTTCGTTTCTTCTCGTTTATAGGAAGGTAAGTGGAAAAATGCCGAAAGTAAACCATATCTTACATTCCTGTGCATTGCTATGCGTACATTGTCAAGCACTGTTAAATCCTTAAAAAGCCTAATATTCTGGAATGTTCTTGCTAACCCCTCGTTACATATAGTATGGGGTTTTAGACCTTGCAAATCTTTTTGCTTTCCATCTTTCCATAGCGTTATTTTACCTTTTGTCGGCATATAAAACCCGGTGAGTAGATTAAATACAGTGGTTTTTCCTGCTCCGTTAGGTCCAATCAATCCTACCAATTCACCTTTATAAATATCAAGGTCAACATTATGAACCGCCATCAATCCCCCAAAGGATTTAGTTAACTTTTCAACTTTCAAAACTGGCATGACCTAAATCCTTCCTTTCCCGGGAAATAGCTTTCCCCGTTTCTTAAAAAAGTTAAGAGAAATTTCCTTTGACCCCAGTAATCCTTGCGGACGAAAAAGCATTATAATAATCAAAAGTAATGAATATAAAATCATACGGATTTCTGAAAGTGCTTGGAGATAAGTAGAAATAACAGCTAAAAGTATAGCTGCCAGTACAGAGCCCGATATACTCCCCAAGCCACCAAATACCACTATTACCAGGACGTCAATTGACCTTTGGAACCCAAACAATCCAGGTTCTATAAAATAGAAGTAAGACGCATAAAGTGCTCCTGCAATTCCTGCACAAAAAGCTCCAAAAGTAAATGCTATAACTTTGTACCTTGTCGTATTTATACCCATGGCTGATGCTGCGATTTCATCTTCACGTATTGAAATGCAAGCTCGACCATGAGAAGAACGCAATAAGTTAAAGATGACCAATATAGTTCCTGCAGTAAAAACAAATAGCCATGTCCAGTTTACGAATTGTGGAATACCACTTAAACCAGCTGCTCCATTTGTGATTTTATCAAGATTTATAAAAACAACTTTTATTATTTCAGACATCCCCAAGGTAGCTATTGCAAGATAGTCGCCTTGAAGACGCAATGTCGGAAGTCCTACCAGAAAACCAACGATAGCTGCTGCTACAGCACCTGTAAGTACGCCCAAAACAAACCCGGTTGTAGTAGGGTTTTTTAAAGTAATAATTGCACATGCATATGCACCAATAGACATAAAGCCCGCATGACCTAACGAAAATTGACCTGTGAAGCCAGTTATAAGATTAAGGCTTACAGCCAAGATTATATTAATGCAAATTGTTGCCAATGTTATTTGAAGATAAGAATTGATAATATTTGTGTAAACAAGAAGTTGGATAATAACATAAGTGAGCGTTAATGCAAGTATTGTCTTTGTGATATTTTGTCCAAAAATTTTTTTTCTTTTTTCTTTCAACCCTACACCTTCTCCCTTACATTTTTACCAAACAATCCTGCTGGTTTTATTATAAGGATTAAGATTAATATTGCAAATACTACTGCATCCCTGTACATTGAATTTAAGTATCCTGCAACAAAAACCTCAACCATACCGATAAAATATCCTCCAACCATTGCTCCTGGAATTATGCCTATGCCGCCAAAAACAGCTGCAATAAACGCCTTCAACCCTGGCATAGTGCCCATCAGGGGATTGATCGAATTGTAGTATATCCCCACAAGAACGCCTGCAGCACCTGCTAGTGAAGAACCGATGGCAAAGGTAAACGAAATTGTAGTATCAATATTAATACCCATAAGCTCTGCTGCATCCCTATCTAAGGATACCGCTCGCATTGCTTTACCGATTTTTGTCTTTTTAACAATATACTGCAGCAATACCATCAAAACAATTGTAATAACCATAATCAAAACCTGCTGCATAGTAATGACCATAGTACCTAATTTAAACTTCTTAGCTATAAATCCTGTCATTGCTGGATAGGAGCGAACTCCTGCTTTCATAAAGAACATAACTACATTCTCTAAAAACAGTGATACACCAATCGCTGTTATCAATACTGCAATCCTTGTAGCATTTCTCAGACGCTTATAAGCAACCTTTTCTATAGTAACACCTAATAATGTGCAAAGCACCATCGCGATTAACAATGATGGGAAAACTCCAAGATTAAATGTAGTCATGCAAAAAAAACCTACATAGGCTCCTATCATATATACATCGCCATGTGCAAAATTAATTAGCTTAATTATCCCATAGACCATAGTGTAACCAAGAGCTATAAGTGCATAAATACTCCCTAATGATAGTCCATTAACAACCTGTTGTAAAAATTGTTCCAAAAACTTCCCCTTCCTTCAATGCTGACTGGTTCAGCTATATCTTTAGTTAATTATTTAAGGAAATTCTTGCTGCTAAAAAAATATTAATATATAAAAATGTAAATGCATATAAGTGAGGGCAATAACTAACCCTCACTTATATGTGAAAAAGTCTATACTGTTCTATTAATTACTAACCCTCTCACTGCTAAATTGTTTTCCGTCTTTGAGTTGGATAACAACAATAGCCTTTACAGGATTGTGGTTTTCATCAATGCTAAAGGAACCGGTAACACCATCGAAGTTTTCAGTTGCGGCAAGTGCACTTTTTACAGCGTCTCCAGTTAATTTGTCAGCTCGACCAATTCCATCAGCTACAAACCTAGCAAGATCATAACCAAGTGCATTAAATGCATCAGGCTCTTTGTTATATTTAGCTTTAAAGTCTTTAATAAAATTCACAACTATATCACTTGTATCAAGTGATGAATAGTGGTTTGAAAAATAAACATCATTAAGAGCTTTTTCACCGGCAAGATCCAATAAGACCGGTGAATCAAAACCGTCGGCACCAAGAACTGGCACCTCAATACCTTGATCACGTGCCTGCTTAATGATAAGACCTGCTTCTTCATAATAACCAGGAATAAATATTACATCAAAATCCTGACCTTTTATTTTAGTAAGAATAGCATTAAAGTCAGTGTCACCTTTAATGTATGCTTCCTTGGCTACAATAGCACCACCACCTGCTGTAAAAGACTTCTCAAAATTCTCAGCAAGGCCTTTACCATAATCGCTGGAGCTATCCATAATAATTACAGCTTTCTTCTTAGAAAGATTGTTAAGCGCATAATTAGCCATTCCTGTTCCTTGATAAGAATCATTGAAACAGATACGGAATGCATATTCTTTTACGCCATTTGCGTCAACTGTCACATCGTCTCCAGTAGTAGAACCGGATGCTACGGGAATTTTGTTTTTTGTTGCTACAGGAATGGTAGCTTTGAAAGCACCTGTGGTTGCCGGTCCAAGCACAGCAAGAACCTTGTCCTGTGTCATAAGCTTTGTTACAAGGGACGTTGCTTCAGCCGGATCAGATTTGTTATCATACTTAAAAGGTGCGATTTTTTTGCCATCTATTCCGCCAGCATTGTTGATTTGTTCAATTGCTAGCTCAATGCCCTCTACAGAGCTCTGTCCATAAGTTGCGACCTCTCCTGTTAGCTCATAGTTGATACCAATCTTGATTTCATTTTGATTTGTTGTTTCTGAGCAGCCTGCAAACAGTGTCAACACAAGGGCTGTCATAATCACTGCACAAATAATTTTTTTCATTTTGTTCCTCTCCTTTTTAGAGTAGTTTATAGCCTATCACCACTTTATCATGTTAAACTGCTACATTTGATTTTTACTAATTTTATAATGTCTATCTACTTTTGTCAATGAGTTTTTACCGTTTCTTCAACCCTGCTTCATTAGTAATTGAGACTATCCACAGGTAGCTGAGGAGTCTTCCTTACTGAAGTTGTGCTGCAGTATTAAAGAAGTTGTTCATAAAAGGCACTATCAGAATAGCTACAAGTAATTATATCTATTCAATGAGGAGTAACCTAAAAAACAATTATCACTGCACCTTTGGCATTTTTCTGGCTTCATCGCAAGTGTTTTGCCACCGTTCGGTTTCCTGTACTCCAGCTGCCTGCTCCCAAGCTTTCACAAGTTTGACTGACTCAATGTAATCCAAGCGGTCATTTAGTATTTTCTCAGGATTTAAATCACTTGGAATCAATGCAGCCATTTCTTTAACCTTATCATTAAAACTAGCTGCAACATTTGATAATTCTTCTGGATCATCCGCAAGATTAAAAAGCATATCATATTCTTCATAGCCATGGTGCCTGATATATTTAAAATCTGACCGTCTGACCATAGTGCTAAGGAAAGGCTCTTTATTGTATCTAAGCATCAATTCGCTAAAAACTGTGCGTGTTTCATCCGTTTTTCCCTCACAAAGTGAAGGTACGAGACTCACTCCATCCTGCTTTGCTGGAAGAGTAGCGCCTGCAAGTTCACAAAGAGTAGAACCAAGGTCGATAAGACTTACAGGTGACTCCATTTTCTGACCTTTTAAAATATCCTTCCCCTCAAATATCATTGGAACACGAGCTGATGTTTCAAAAAAGGTTTGTTTCCCAAAGATTCGTCTGTCTCCTACCTGATCCCCATGGTCAGATATGTATGCAAAAATACCTTCTTTTCGGTTTGTTTTTAGGTATTGATTAAAAGCCTCTCTTACCTCGCCCATCTGCTTATCAATAGTCTCTATCATCCCAAAATAGGCTGCACGAGCTTTTACAAGTGTCTCTTGGGATACTTCCTTTATACGGTTCTTGTAAAGAGGCTCTAAAAATCCAGGGGGATTATTGAAGCTTTCAGGAATATCAATCAATTCCTTATAATATTTGTATAATTCGGGTGGCGCAGTATAAGGAAAATGTGGTCCATAAGTTCCTACCAGAATAAACTGAGGTTTTTCGTGAGGTTTTGACAGGTAATCTAAAGCTGCATTTATGACATCTTTGTCATATTCTAGTACCGGTGAATTTCCACCACCAATAACGCCTAAGCATCCCGGGTCACTATAGCATTTAAAAAATACTCCTCTTTCCTCGGCTAGCTTATCAGCGGGACGGTTCCATGTCACAGGCGTTACATCTCCAACCAACCTTTTTGTAAATCCATGCCTTTGATTACTTCCTATAAAATGCATTCGCCCAATCAAAACTGTTTCGTAGCCCGCCTCCACAAGAGAGTGAATAAAGGTAGGACTAGTTTCAGGTATCGCCCCGTCATTTGAATACATACCTGTATGATATGGGTATCGACCTAAAAGCATCGAAATCCTAGCAGGTACACAAAGTGGGCATGGAGTATAGGCCTGGGTAAATGAAGTCCCATCTTCGCACAATTTTTCCATGTTCGGTGTACGCACAATACCACCTTCAAAAGATGAGAATATTGGACTATGCTGATCACTCATAAAAACTAAAATATCTTTAGATGTCATTTTTACACCACTTCCTTCGAACATATATGTTTGATTCCATTATTATAGCACATTTTATTGAGCTTCCGTCATAGCAGATCGAACTTTGTAGGACATTTTCACATGTGGTGTTATTGTTCAGACCCTACATATTGAGATATAACTTTTGCAATATCGGAAACTAAGTGGATCATAATGGGGAAACTCAAATGGGGAAACTCAAATATTTTTTCTTATTGACAAAAGACTTCAGTTATTGTATATTTACTTCAATAACATATTTTAAAAAAGTAATAACCGTTGATTGAGAGTAGTAGCATAATTACTTTATGTAAAGAGAGCCGCCAATGGTGAGAATGCGGTGATAAAGCTTGTTGTGAATGGACTCATGAGGGCAATGCAGAAATTAATTTAAACTTATTAAGAGTATGCTAGCCGGGATCTTCGCCCGTTATCAATGAAGCATGTATGTACGTACATGAAAATAAGTGGCATATTATATGCAAATTAGGTGGTACCGCAGAGATTATAGTCTTTGTCCTTTTAGGGGCAAGGGCTTTTTTTATTATATAGGAAAGTATAATTTCCTATATAATGGGGATTGCAAAGGGGAAGCCCCTTTGCTGCTTTAAGGAGGGTGCTCAGGATGCGGAGCATCCGTCGAAGGGAACCATAAGGTTCCCTAGCGAAAAAAAGTGGCAAAGCCATCTTTTTTATTGTATAGGAAAGTATACTTTCTTAGACAATGGGGATTAACCTACTTTTTAGGGAATAATCAGGTTATATAAGTATCAAAACATGCTGTATAAAGAAAGGAGGAAGGCTAGTCACATGGCTTGGTCCATGGAACTTAGCCGAAATATTATGAACAAGATACCCTACAAAATTTATCTAACAGAGGATGAGATACCAAAGTCCTGGTACAATATGAAAGCCATTATGAAAGAGCTACCTGACCCAATGCTGAATCCAGCCACTTTAAAGCCCTGTACCCGTGAGGATCTGGCTCCTGTGTTTTGCGATGAACTGATTGACCAAGAGCTTAACACCACTGATGTGCATATCAAAATTCCCCAGGAAATACGAGACTTTTACATTATGTATCGTCCATCTCCGCTTGTCAGAGCGTATTGCTTGGAAAAATCACTGGGCACACCAGCTGAAATCTATTACAAATTTGAGGGCACAAATACATCTGGCTCGCATAAACTAAACTCATCAGCTGCACAAGTGTATTATGCTAAAAAACAAGGCATTACCAAGCTTACTACTGAGACCGGTGCTGGTCAGTGGGGGACAGCGTTGGCCATGGCATGCGCCTACTACAACATTGATCTTATTGTATATATGGTAAAGGTATCTTCAGAACAAAAACCTTATCGTAAAGCTGTAATAGAGACATATGGCGGAAAGGTTATACCGTCACCGTCAAATACAACAAAAATTGGCAAAAAAATTCTAGCAGATCATCCTAATACAGGTGGCTCATTAGGTTGTGCTATTTCAGAAGCTATTGAGGTAGCACTAACGTCAGATAACTGCAGATATGTATTAGGCAGCGTAATGGATCAAGTAGTTCTTCACCAAACTATAATAGGTCAGGAAACAAAAACTGCTTGCGAAAAATATGGTATTGAACCTGACATTATTATCGGCTGCATGGGCGGTGGCTCAAACTTTGGCGGACTTATTGCACCTTTTATGGGTGACAAAATTGCTGGCAAAAACAATATACGCTTTATCGGAGTAGAACCTGCTTCATGCCCATCACTGACTAGAGGAAAGTATGCTTATGATTTTGCAGATACCGGAAGAACAACACCTTTACTCAAAATGTATACTTTAGGATCTGGATTTATTCCATCACCAAACCATGCAGGTGGTCTTAGATTTCATGGTATGAGCCCGATATTGTCTAAGCTTTACCACGACGGATATCTTGATGCTGTTACGGTAGAACAAACGCCGGTATTCGAAGCAGCTAACTTCTTTGCTCGAACTGAAGGCATTCTCCCAGCTCCAGAATCTGCTCATGCTTTAAAAACCACTATAGATGAAGCTATAAAGTGCAAAGAAACCGGTGAAAAGAAAACTATTATCTTTGGTCTCACAGGAACTGGTTACTTTGACTTAACAGCATACATGAGTTACAACAACGGCACTATGACAGACTTTATACCTTCTGATGAAGACTTGGAACAGGGCTTTGCTACATTACCTAAGGTATAATACCCCAAGGATCCACCATGTTTCTTTCTAACGATTTTATTACTCCACATAAAGTTGGTAAAACAACTTTTTTGTGGAGTAATAGCTTATATAATCCTTGTTTGTGAAGATTTTTTATTTGTTTCTGTTCAGTCCCTCTATAACTTGAGATATAATTGTGCAATAACGGAAACTTTTATTTTATTGTAATACAAGTGAAATATAATTTTAAGTTTTACATAATCGTATATTATGTTAATATGTGTTCAGGGGAAAATGCAAAAAAGGTCTTAGTAATTTTTGATAAAAGTTTGAAAGGACGGGATTATTGGTTATGACAAAAAGATTTTATAAACTTGGTTCAACTATTCTAATTACAGCTTTTCTATCTACAGCAATACCGCAAATTACATATTCATCCCCTGCATTGATACAAAGCAATATTGATATTCCGAGTGACTGGGCAAAAGCAGAAGTTGATAAAGCAAAAGAACTCAACCTTGTTACAGATAGCATCCAGGGAAAATACAAACAGAGTATAACCCGCAAAGAGCTTTGCAGCTTGGCGATAAATCTATATAAAGCGCTTAGCGGTAAAGAAGTTTCAGTTCAATATAATTCACCTTTTAGTGACACAAAAGATGAAGATGTTGTATTCGCAAATAAAATAGGTATAGTATACGGAACAGGGGATGGAACGTTTCTACCCGACGAAACAGCAACCCGTGAAGAAGTAAGTGTTATACTGTTTCGCACCCTCAAAGCTGCAAGATCAGGGCAAGATTACATTGCACGTAATGAATACATGTTTTCAGACAACAATATGATCTCTGTTTGGGCTAAAGAAGCTGTTTATTACATGCATTCAGTACAAATTGTAAACGGCGTCGGAGATAATAAGTTTAATCCTCAAAATGAAACATCCTGTGAGGAATCCATCATTTTTGTTAAAAGAATTTTTGAAAAATCAGGTTCAAAAAGCGTTCAAAATTTAGACCGGGATAAAGATACTCCTTCTCGCGGAGAGCAACAGAGTACAGCTGATAAACTAAGAACGCTTATCCCTAATGAAATGGGGAAGCCCTATCTGTGGGGAGGTTCAGGTCCAGACAGCTTTGACTGCTCAGGTTTAGTGTATTACCTTTATGGGAAACTAGATATAAAACTTCCAAGAGTTGCAGCCTCACAGGCAAGTGCAGGAACTTATGTCGCAAAAGAAAATCTTATATATGGTGATCTTGTGTTTTTTGCAAGAGACGGGCGAAACATTAATCATGTAGGAATTTATGTTGGCAATGGGCAGTTTGTGCATGCTCCTCAATCCGGAGACGTTGTTCGGGCAACCACACTGATGTCGGGTTATTACGCAAGAACCTATTACACTGCCAGAAGAGTTATAGATTAGACTGTTTAAACACCCCTTAGTCTGGGTAATTATATGATTATTACCCAGAAAGTCACGTAGTACAATTGAGGGCTTAATTACAGTAATTCGTCGTTTTATGACTTTCTGGGTAGAAACCATAATTTATAAAAAATATAAATGATTAAAACACAAAAAGTATGTTTTAAAGCTTCACATACAATAAATGTATAGTGACTTAAATTCCTGTTTATGCAGTATATATTGTCGCAAAATTAGTTCAACTTGCTTAATGGGGAATAATCATGTAATTGGGGGGTAAGTAAATGGACAATGTTTTGTTTGCTTTTGCACTAACTCTTTTTGCAGGCTTATCTACCGGAATAGGTAGTATTCTTGCGTTGTTTACGAAAAGAACTAATACAAAATTCTTATCTGTTGCACTTGGTTTTTCTGCAGGTGTTATGCTCTATGTTTCAATGATTGAAATCTTTGTTAAGGCCCAGGATTCGCTGGTAGAAGCACTGGGTAAAACACGCGGTTCATGGGCTACTGTAGGTGCTTTTTTTGGTGGCATATTCATTATAGCAATTATTGATAAGCTTGTGCCCTCATATGAAAATCCCCATGAGTTTCGTAAAGTTGAAGATATTAAAAATGAAAATCTCGAGGGCAATAATGAAAAATTAATGAGAATGGGTGTTTTTACAGCTTTGGCTATCGCGATTCACAACTTTCCTGAAGGTCTTGCTACTTTTACATCAGCAATTAAAGACCCATCTTTGGGAATTGCAATAGCTGTTGCAATAGCAATCCATAATATTCCCGAAGGCATTGCTGTTGCTATACCTATATTTTATGCTACCGGTAGTATGAAAAAAGCATTTAAGCTTTCCTTCCTTTCCGGTCTATCTGAGCCAGTGGGCGCAATTGTTGGGTATTTAATTTTATATCGCTTCTTCAACGATGTAATCTTCGGTATACTTTTTGCAGTGGTAGCGGGAATAATGGTGTTTATTTCTTTGGACGAACTTTTACCAACAGCTAGGGAATATGGGGAACCTCACCTTTCTATCTATGGTGCTATAGCAGGTATGATGGTTATGGCAGTAAGCCTGCTCTTGTTTGTTTAACGGTCTATCATTCCTAAGTTTTCATCAAAAGGCGGAAATATTAATCCCTTTTCGGTAATAATCGCAGTAATATACCGGTTTGGGGTAACATCAAATGCTGGGTTTCTTACGTCTACTCCTGTAGGCGCAATTTGTATACCTTGGATATGTGTTACCTCTTTTGCGCTCCTCTCTTCTATTGGAATGTCCTTCCCTGTAGCTGTGTTAAAATCTATAGTAGACATAGGTGCAGCAACATAAAAAGGTATATTGTTTTCCTTTGCAAGAACTGCTACAGAATAAGTTCCAATTTTGTTAGCTGTGTCACCATTTACAGCAATTCTGTCAGCGCCAACAATTACACAATCTATCTCTCCTGAGTTCATAAAGTGACCTGCCATATTGTCACATATTAGAGTAACTGGTATTCCCTCCTGCATAAGTTCCCATGCGGTCAGCCGTGCCCCCTGAAGGTAAGGTCTCGTTTCATCTGCAAACACCTTTATATTTTTACCTGATATAAAAGCTGCACGAACAACACCGAGTGCGGTTCCATAGTCACATGTCGCCAGCGCACCTGCATTGCAGTGGGTGAGTATAGTAAAATTGTACTTTATAAGCTCATTGCCGTAAGAACCAATAGCTTTATTAGTTTTAATGTCTTCTTCATCCATCAAAACAGCTTCTTCATATATTATCTCTTTAATGACATCAATCGGTTTATCCTTATTATCAATAGCTTTTTTAATGATCCTGTCAATTGCCCAGAACAGGTTAACAGCTGTAGGTCTGGTACTTTCCATTACTTTTTTTATATCATTAAGCTTTTTAAAAAATTCTTCTTTTGAATCTGTTTTGATTTCATATGCACCAATAGCGATGCCATAGGCAGCAGTAACACCAATTGCAGGAGCACCTCTTACAATCATATCGGATATTGCCTTTGCAACTTCAAGATATGTTTTGCACTCTATAATACAGTGTTCTTTGGGAAGCTTGGTTTGGTCAATGAGTTTTAAGACTCTGTTTTTAAATTCCAAAGGTCTCATAAAAATTCTCCTTTAAAGTTATCAAGTACGTGCAATTGCCCTTTTCCATAAATTATACCTTTGCAGAGTATGTTAGTCAATAAAATAACATCGAACATCAATCCTGTAGCGTATTAGAGGTTGCTGTTCAGACCCTCTGTAACTTGAGATATAACTTTTGCAATAACGGAAACTTCGCTTCATTTGCAAGAGCT
>CAYPLH010000036.1:0-40096 GCA_964411505.1 uncultured Clostridiaceae bacterium
TGTTTCCTAACATTGCAAAAGTTATATCTCTTTAGCTACCTGTGAACTGTAACTGATGGGTATCAAAAAAGCGATTAAAAAAAATAATAGTTGAAATGAAGTTTGATGTATTGTATAATTAAATTTAAACCTGCCGACAGCAGGTGATATTATTATTGGAGTTGATGCTCTAGGGCTTTTATTAGCTTAAATACTATGACCGGAACGAGTAAAAAATTTCAGCTTTTTTAGAGAGCAGAAGATGGTGGAATTTCTGCAAAGCATGTTTTTGAAAATCATCCGTGAGTTGCTAACCGAAATTGCAGTAGGGGACGCCGGTTAAAACCGTTATATTTTTAAGAGATTGTACATGACAGCCTTAACTTTTAAATATGTATTTTATGATTGCTCCGCAGTAAGTCGCAAAGTGGATTTCATTAGAAAGCCGCCACGTGACTTTCTGGGCTATAATCTTTTTATTATATTTTAGTTATGGGAAAGTGTGTTTTAAATAGCAAGTATGTAATGTGCAATAATTTGGGTGGTACCGCGTAATTCATCCTTTCGTCCCAATAAGACGAAAGGTTTTTTGTTTTTGTAGCAAATTTTAAATAGGTTTTATTTGGAGGTATTTTATGTATAAGAAGGTTTCGACCAATCTTGATTTTGCTTCTAGAGAACTGGAAGTTCTTAAGAAGTGGGAAGAAAATAATGTTTTTGAAAAAAGCATAGAAATGAGGAAAGATTGTCCTGTTTTTACATTCTATGACGGGCCACCTACTGCAAATGGGAAACCACACATAGGACATATTCTTACACGTGTTATAAAGGATATAATTCCAAGGTACAAAACTATGAAAGGCTACAAGGTTTTAAGAAAAGCTGGTTGGGATACACATGGACTTCCTGTTGAGCTTGAAGTTGAAAAACAGCTTGGCATCAGTGGAAAGCCTGAAATAGAAAAATACGGCGTAGAACCCTTTGTTAAGAAGTGTAAGGAGAGCGTATGGAAGTATGAAAAAGAATGGAAAAGGATGAGTGAAAGGGTAGGTTTTTGGGCTGATATGGAAAATCCATATGTTACCTACCATAACAACTATATTGAATCAGTATGGTGGGCAATTAAGCAGATATGGGATAAAGGTCTAATATATAAAGGACACAAGGTTGTACCTTATTGCTCTCGTTGCGGAACATCCTTATCTAGCCATGAGGTTGCGCAAGGATACAAGGATGTAAAAGAAACATCTGTATTTGTTAAATTTAAAGTAAAAGACCATGAAGGTCTATTCCTTATGGCTTGGACGACTACACCATGGACACTTCCTTCTAATGTGGCACTTACAGTGAACGCAGATGAAGTTTATATTAAAGCTAAATGTGAAAACGAAACTTATATTCTTGCTGAAGCACTAGCTGATGAAGTATTAAAGGAAGAGTACAAAGTTCTAGAAAAGTTTAAGGGCTCTACTCTTTTGGGTATGGAATATGAACCGCTATTTGACTTTGTAAAAACTGATAAAAAAGCATTCTATGTCTGTACAGCTGATTATGTAACTTTGACTGATGGTACAGGTATTGTTCATACTGCACCTGCTTTTGGTGAAGATGATGCTAAAGTGGGAAAGGAATATGACCTCCCCTTTGTTCAGCTTGTGAACGAACAGGGTAAGTTTATAGATGAAGCAACACTATGGAAAGGTGTTTTTGTTAAAGATGCGGATCCACAGATAATACAGAATCTGGATGGTAGAAACCTTCTATACAAAGCATTGGATTATGAGCATTCATATCCTCACTGCTGGAGATGCGACACGCCCCTTTTGTATTATGCAAGAAACACATGGTATATTAAGACTACTGCTATAAAGGACAGGTTAATTGCCAACAACCAAAAAATAAACTGGTATCCGGATAATATTAAAAACGGAAGATTTGGCAATTTCCTTGAGAACAATATAGATTGGGCATTAAGCAGAGAAAGATATTGGGGTACGCCACTACCCATATGGGAGTGCGAATGTGGACATAGACATGCTGTAGGAAGCATTGCAGAGCTTGTTAGAATGGGAGACAATGTACCTTGTGATATTGAACTGCATAAACCTTACATCGATAAAGTGCTCCTAACCTGCCCTGAGTGTAAAGGTAAAATGAAAAGGGTAACCGAAGTAATAGACTGTTGGTTTGATTCAGGTTCCATGCCTTTTGCACAGTGGCACTATCCTTTTGAAAACAAGGAAGTCTTTTTTGAAAACTTTCCTGCAGATTTCATAAGTGAGGCACTGGATCAGACAAGAGGATGGTTTTATACACTTCATGCTATTTCGTGCCTGCTGTTTGACACGAACTGTTTTGATAATTGTATAGTACTTGGGCTTGTGCAGGATAAAGATGGACAGAAAATGAGCAAGCATAAAGGAAACGTTGTGGATCCATGGACTGTCCTTGAAAAACAGGGTGCGGATGCTGTCCGCTGGTACTTTTATACAAACAGTGCACCATGGCTACCAAGCAGATTTTATGATGAAGCAGTTAGTGAAGTTCAGAGAAAGTTCATGGGTACTATATGGAATACCTATGCATTTTTTGTACTATATGCAAATATTGATGCATTTAATCCGCTAAACTATCAGCTTGAATATGACAAGTTGTCGACTATGGACAGGTGGATACTTTCAAGACTAAATTCACTTATTGGAATTGTTGATGATAATCTTGAAAACTATAGGATATCAGAGTCCGCTCGGGCAATGGAAGAGTTTGTGGATGAACTTAGCAACTGGTATGTGCGTAGATCAAGAGAGCGTTTCTGGCAGAAAGAGATGCCACAGGACAAGATAAATGCATATATGACACTATATACAGTATTAACAACCATGTCTCATTTGGTTGCCCCTTTTGTACCGTTTATGGCTGATGAAATGTATGAAAATCTTGTTGGGGGCATTGACCAAAATGCACGAAAAAGCGTTCATCTATGCGACTTTCCTATAGTTAAAAAGGAATTTATTAATAAGGATCTTGAAACTAATATGGATTTGGTTCTCAAAATTGTTGTTCCGGGGCGTGCGGCAAGGAATGCAGCAAATATAAAGAATCGCCAGCCTATAGGCAACATGTATGTTAAAGCCGAATTTATAATACCGCAAATGTTTGTTAATATTATCAAGGATGAGTTGAATATAAAGAATATTGAATGTGTAGAAGATACAAAGAAGTTTACCACATATAAGTTCAAACCTCAACTCAAGACGGTTGGTCCAAGATATGGAAAGCTTGTATCAAAAATATCAGCTTGGCTTTCAAAGATAGATGGAAACGATGCGATGGCAAAATTGGATAGCGGTCAATTATTGAAAACTGAATTTGAGGGAATTATCGTTGAGCTTAGTAAGGAGGATCTTTTGATAGAAGCAGGTCAAAAAGATGGATTTGTAACAGAAAAAGATAGGGGAATAATTGTAGTTCTGGATACTAATTTAACTCCTGAGCTTTTAGAGGAAGGTTTTGTTCGTGAGATCATAAGCAAGGTTCAGACAATGAGAAAAGAGGCAGGTTTTGAAGTGCAAGATCATATAATTCTTCATTATTGCAATAATGAGCGCATTACAAATATCATAAAAAGAAATGCTAAGGTTATTGCTGATGAAGTATTGGCTGATGAGCTTTATGAAGGTAAACCTGATGGATACAGTAAAGACTGGAACATAAATGGTGAAAATGTAAACTTAACCGTCGTAAAGGCTTAGAAAATGGCAGTTGATCCCATTTTTTAGGTTCCAACGAATGTTATAGTGTAGCAACAGAACAGGCTAATTATTTTTTGAAAACTAACGGTTCGTAGAATATAAAAATGCTAACGCTTTATATGCGCCATCCGTGGCGCATAAAGCTAAAAAAACATCCTGTTTTTTTCACGCATTTTTATATTCCACTCACCGAGTTTTCTGTCAAAATAAAGCCAATTGTTCTTTATGCTACACTATATCATTCGTCACTTAAAATATGAAAAAAGCGGATTGAACAAATTAGTATAAGGCGAGGCTAACATTAGAATGATAAAGGTAGATATAAACTTAAACGAACGGTCTTATCCGATTTATATTACAAAAGACTACACAGGTTTTGTGAAAAGCATAAGTGATTTAGGTATAGCCGGCAAAATTGCATTAATTACCGATACCAATGTTGATAAATATCAATGTGAAGATTTTGTGAAATACTTAGAACAATCAGAGTTTTATGTTTCAAAATATGTAATTGAAGCTGGCGAACACAGTAAAACACTTGAGACTACACAAAATATCTATAAATTTTTATATACCCAAAAGGTTGATAGAAGCTCCACTGTTATTGCTCTAGGTGGTGGCGTAACCGGTGACGTAGCAGGATTTGCTGCATCTACTTATCTTCGTGGTATTAATTTTATACAGGTTCCAACCTCACTTCTTGCACAAGCTGACAGTGGTGTTGGTGGGAAGGTGGGAGTGGATTTTAAAGGAGCTAAAAACCTTATTGGTTCATTTTACCAGCCGCGAATGGTGTATATTAATATTAACACACTTCGGACGCTACCTGTTAGAGAACTAAAATCTGGTCTTGCAGAAACTATTAAGCATGGTATTATTTGTGATGAAGATTTTTTTGAGTATATTTCATGTAACATTGAGAAAATATTTTTATACGACGAAATTGTCTTAATGGATTTGGCAAAAAGAAATTGTGAGATTAAAGGTTTTGTTGTAGAGCGGGACGAGAACGAAAACGGTCTTAGAGAAGTTTTGAATTTTGGTCATACAATAGGCCACGCAGTTGAGAGTGTTACAAATTTTAAACTTCTACATGGAGAGTGTGTATCAATAGGTATTATCGGTGCCTTTAAAATGGCGGAACTTCTTGGATTTGTAGAAAAAAACCTTGTTTCAAGGGTCGAGAAAACACTTAAAAATGCAGAGCTCCCTGTAAAACTACCTTCTCTAGATCTAGAAAACCTTTATAATCAAATGCTTTTCGACAAGAAAGTTAGAAATGGTCGAATATCATTTATATTACCAGAAAGGATAGGAAAGATTAAAAAGTATAAAACAAATGATAAAAGTTTTATTCTGAAGGTTTTAGATATGATGCGGTGACCATAGAAAGTCAAGAGAAATTTGATATTATGTAATCCGACTTTTTGAACCAATGCTACACGAAAGACACCATTATTTTAGTGGCGAAAAGGCTTATATATAAAAGTACATTGATCTGTTAAATGAAGCCATTATGAATCTTTCATAATTAAAAGCTTCATTAATTGTTAAAATATTAACTTTATATAATAAATTATTATACCTTAAACTCACTATTGACAATAATAATCAGCCTATTTACTGTATTTGGCGTTTCTAGAATACATTTATTCACTACTAAAATATGAAAAAACTTAGTTTTAAAATTTCAATTTTGTATTGATAAAAAAATGATATTATGCTAAAGTATAGTGGGAAAGAATGAATTTATATTAGCGTATTTTTTCATTAAATAAATTGATTAATTTTAAAAAACAAGTTGAGATATATTTTTATATTGGTTTTTTGAATTTTTCAAAATGATAAACAACTAGTAGAAAGGAAGATAATATGACATCAAACGAAAAACTACAAGAATGGGTAAATGAAATGGTAGATATGTGCCAACCAGATCAGGTTTACTGGTGTGATGGTTCTGATGAAGAATACGATCGTTTACTAAATGAATCTGTTGAAAATGGCTCAGCTACACGTTTAGACCAGGAAAAGCGTCCGGGATGCTATTTATTCCGCAGTGATCCATCAGATGTGGCACGAGTTGAGAACAGAACTTTTCTTGCTTCTCGTAGCAAGGAAGATGCCGGTCCGACAAACAATTGGATTGATCCGTTCGAGCTTAAAAAGACAATGACTGGATTATATACAGGATGCATGAAAGGAAGAACAATGTACGTAATTCCTTTTTCAATGGGACCTTTAGGTTCACCTATATCCAAAATCGGTGTTGAGTTGACTGACAGCATTTATGTTGTGCTAAATATGAGAATTATGACTCGTATGGGACAGAAGGTTCTTGACATACTTGGAGACAACGGCGAATTTGTTCCATGCCTCCATTCAGTTGGCGCTCCTTTAGAAGAAGGACAAAAAGATGTAGAATGGCCGTGTGCTCCGATTGAGGAGAAATATATAAGTCATTTCCCTGAAGAAAGAACTATATGGTCTTATGGTTCAGGTTATGGTGGAAATGCTTTGTTAGGAAAGAAATGTTTCGCGCTTCGTATTGCATCTGTTCAAGCTCGTGATGAAGGTTGGCTAGCTGAGCATATGCTTATACTAAAAATAACAGATCCAAGTGGCAATATAAAGTATGTTACAGGTGCGTTTCCTAGTGCCTGTGGCAAGACAAATCTGGCTATGTTGATACCGACTATTCCCGGTTGGAAGGTAGAGACTATTGGTGATGATATAGCTTGGATGAAATTTGGAGAAGATGGAAGATTATATGCTATCAATCCTGAAGCGGGATTCTTTGGTGTTGCTCCGGGAACTTCTATGGGGTCAAACCCGAATGCAATGAGAACAATTGAGAAAAATAGCATATTTACAAATGTGGCATTAACCGATGACAATGACGTATGGTGGGAAGGAATAGGTACTGATGCACCCAATCATTTAATTGATTGGAATGGAAATGATTGGTCCACAGGTTCTAAAAAACCTGCAGCACATCCTAATGCACGTTTTACAGCGCCGGCATCACAGTGTCCTGTCATAGCTCCTGAGTGGGAAGATCCAAAAGGTGTACCCATTTCTGCTATCCTTGTTGGTGGACGTCGTCCCAAAACAATTCCGTTAGTTCATGAAAGTTTTGATTGGAATCATGGAGTATTTATGGGTTCAATCATGGGTTCTGAGATTACTGCTGCTACTATTTCCAATGATATTGGTAAAGTACGCCGTGACCCATTTGCAATGTTACCTTTTTGCGGCTATCACATTTGTGATTATCTACAGCACTGGCTTGACATGGGACCTAAGTCTTCTTCTGATAAGTTACCTAAGCTTTTTTATGTAAACTGGTTCCGTAAAAGCGATGATGGTAAATGGCTCTGGCCTGGATTTGGTGAGAACAGCCGTGTTCTTAAGTGGATTGTTGAAAGAGTTTCAGGAACTGGCAAGGCAGTAAAAACTCCTATAGGTTATATGCCTGCTAAGGATGATCTTTACCTTGACGGACTTGATGTTAGTGATAAGGACATGGATGAGCTCCTTAGTGTAAACAAGGAAGAATGGAAACAAGAAGCTGCTTCCATTCGCAGTTATTATGCTACACTTGGTGAGAAGCTTCCTAAAGAACTGGCTTCACAGCTTGATGCTCTTGAAAAACGCCTAAACGAATAGGCACAACATAATATTTTTGAGTAATTAAATATATGGCTGATTAACTTACTTTGCTTTAGTAAGATAATCAGCCATTATTATTCTTATTTATTTAATTAATAAATGGTGACGGTTAGTGTCTAATTATAAAATCATAAAATTTAACGACGCGCTAATCAGTTAGAAATTACAGCAGTCATCCTTATTAAGGTCTATTTTTTTAATCATTTTAAACAACAGCTGCTTTATTTTTTCGTTATTCTCATCAAACACCTTTAACACTTCATCTTCGGTTACAGGCTTTATTTTGTCATTGTCTTCCAGACCTGCATCATAATCAGTTACCAAAGACACATTTGCATAACATATCCCAAGTTCTTTTGCAAGATAACACTCTGGATACTGCGTCATATTAATGACATCCCAACCCATTTTATTAAACCAGCGGCTTTCAGCCACTGTTGAAAAACGTGGTCCTTGTATAACCACAACAGTTCCTCTTTCGTGAATGTTTATTCCTATCTCTTTTCCCGTTTCATACGCGAGTTTTCTTAAGTATGAGCAATATGGATACGCGGAGCTTGGGTGCGTTACCTTTGGACCGTCAAAGTAGGTATCCTTGCGCCCGGTAGTGCGGTCAATAAACTGATCGCAGACTACAAAATCTCCAGGTTTTATGTCGGCTCTAAGGCTTCCTGAGGCGGTTGGACCAATTATTTTTTTAACTCCTAATTCCTTCATTGCATACATATTTGCTCTATAGGGAATCAGGTGAGGAGGAAGCTGATGATTTTTACCATGCCGAGGAAGAAATGCTATAGTTTTGCCTTCGTATTGGGCAATTGAGATTAAATCGCTCGGGCTGCCGTAAGGTGTGCTTATTTCTACTTCCTGAACGTTGTCTAAGAGTGAATAAAATCCTGATCCTCCGAAAATACCAATATCTGCTTTGTAATTCATTATAAAACAAGCCTCCTAATATTTTTTTGTTGCAGTTAATGATTTTTTAAAAAAGCATGATGTTACTTTTAAAAAAAAATCATCAGCCTTAGAAAAAGGCTGGAAAATCATTATACTCGTTATTCAATATATAAAAGTATTTATCAACTCTCAATAATTATACTATAAAAACTCCCATTATCAAATTTTTTGAGATTTCTTTTTTTCAGTGTTTTGCCATTAATAAAAGTCATTGATATGATAAGAATATTCTAATGCTACATCAAAAAATATGAATTGCATTTGATAAAAAATTTTATCTTACAGCATTATCTTAATCTCTATCAGGTGCATTACACTAATTAATTTTTGCGGTAGTATTAAGTAAAACAAAAAGTAATCAGGTGGTGTTTAAAATGTCAGTAAGCAAAGAAGCTTTTAGAGAAATATTGAATAAAAGCAAAGACGAAGTCAGTGGTATACTAAATAGTATGAAGACACATGGAAAGTCGGAGCAGGGATGGGATGCTTCAGGAGAGCTTTCAAACTATGATAATCATCCTGCTGAATTGGGTACACAACTTTTTACTCTGGAAATGAACAATGCTCTAAAAACACATGAAGAACATAGATTATATGAGATAAATGAAGCTTTGAAAAGGATTGATAAGGGGATCTTTGGTCAGTGTGCTTTTTGTGGAAGTGAGATATCAGTGGAAAGGCTTTTTGCAGTTCCGTATGCTAGATTATGTAACAGCTGTGAGGAAGATAAGACTATAACCAAAGGGTATTTAAGAAAAAGCAGACCTAATGAGGAACTTATCCTAGATGCGCCTATGGGAAGAAAATATTTGAATGAGCAGGATGATGATGAGCATGAAGGGCTTGAACAGTTTAATGATTTAATGAAATATGGTTCAGCAGATACCCCACAGGATATTGGTGGTTATCATGACTATGAGGAATTCTACACTAATAAAGTTGATCACCAAGGAATAGTAGACCCAATTGAACAAATATCCAACGAGGAATATAAACGGCAATTGCCCGATTAAAAGATTTAAAAAAAAATTTAACCAAATTGAAGGAATTTGTAGATTTATGTAGAATTACTATATATTAATTGGTTTAAGTTTGTTAACAATCTGTAAAATTATTATGATTTTTGCTAAAGAGCTTGAATATTGATGCAAAAAAATGTAATATTTTATCAGAATGAACTTTTATAAAAAATATTAAAAATACAAAAGAAAATTGAACTAAGTACAAAGGGATAAAAAATGGAAATTATACAAAACGATCTTGCTGAAGACATTTGTTGTTTAAAAAAAGAGCTTAACAATCTTCTCAAAACTAAATCATGTTTATCACCGGAAGTTTTGATGATTAGTCAAAAGCTCGATAAGTTAATAGTTGATTATTATAATCCTTGCTAGTGTTTAGAGGGAGCGCCGTTTATTGGAAGACAAGACCTTTTATAAGAATTGGTTTGCTTCATAGTGTAAAGGAGCTCCTAAATGTGCATGCATAATAATACTTGAGGTTAATGGGGTGCAAACAAATGTTGGGGAAAATTACAAATGGTACAGATTTACTTAAAAGAGCTGCTGATATTTCTTTAGCCAGACAGGAAGTAATTGCACATAATGCGTCCAATGTCGACACACCACGATATAAGCGTAAGGATATTGTTTTTAAGGATTATCTTTTAAAAGGTAAATCCGATATAAAGATAGTAGAGGACAATTCGGCTCTTAGCAATCGTTTAGATGGGAACAATGTTGATATAGAGAGAGAAATGGCCGAAATGGCAAAAAACTCACTGAGGTATAATGTCTTGATCCAAACAATTGCAGGTAGAATTAATAATATAAAATCAGTGATTAACGAAGGGAGACGTTAGTTTATGGGCATATTTGGTTCGTTAGACACTAGTGCTTCCGCTTTGACAGCACAAAGGTTAAGGATGGATATTATATCACAAAACATTGCGAATGCTTCAACTACTCGGACACAAAATGGTACTCCTTACCGTAGAAAGGTTGTCATATTAGAAGAAAACAATTCAAGTGTTCCATTTTCTGCATTCCTGACTGAAGCCGCTAGGAAAAAGATTGACAGCAAGGGTGTAAGGATTTCACATATAACAGAAGATACTACACCATTTGAGCTGGCTTATGACCCGGGGCATCCTGACGCAGATGAGAATGGATATGTCAGCATGCCAAATGTTGATATTGTAACAGAAATGGTTAATATGATATCAGCCTCAAGATCCTATGAAGCTAATATTACAGCAATGAATACAACCAAGAGCATGGCGATGAAAGCTCTTGATATTGGCAGATAATTGGTAGAACAAATAATAAGTAATTAGGGGGTTGCTTGTATTGTTGAATGGAGTAAATAGTTTTAACATTAATTTGTTTCCTGGCTCAAGTGCACAAAAAGAGCCTCTCAGTAATGGCTTATTACCAAATTTTAAATCTTTCTTAAATGAATCAATCAGTGAAATTAATAAGTTCCAGCTACAAGCTGAAAAAGTAGTTAATGATTTTGCAATTGGCAAGACAGATAATATTCATGAGGTTCTACTTACAGCTGAGAAGGCAGATATAGCGCTGCAGTTTACTATGCAAATCAGAAATAAAATACTCGATGCATATAACGAAATAATGAGAATGCAGGTTTAACTTTTAAGAAATTTAGATAAGGAACAATTGTATTTTTTAAACAGGTAGTTTGTCGCATTTGTTTTGTGTGCTTTAATAATTTAGCATGATGAAGAGCCTAAGAAAAGTATTACTGCATTACAAGATACAGATAGTTGAGCAAGGAGTTTGTTGGTGAGTTTATACTTCTATAGATTAAAATACAAGAAGCATGATACTTATATTGACTAAGTCTTGAACGCAAAATAAATTAGAGTGGTGAGATAAATGCCCGAGGCAGTAAAGAAGTGGATTAATGAGCTTAAAGAATTTTGGGGAAGCCTTGATAAATCACAGAGAACCCGTATCTATATTACTTCTGGTGTGTTAGCTGCAACTATTTTGATTTCACTCTTTTGGCTTACAAGAAGTGAAATGATTCCGATAGTATCCAGTAATGATACAAAGGAAATAAATGAAATGAGAAGTATTTTAAGTGAGAATAACATAGAGCATTCACTATCAGATAATAAAACCAGTATACTGGTTGATATAAGGGATAAGAATGATGCAGAGCTGGCAATAGCACTTGAGGGATATCCTAAAGGTGGTATGACTTTTGAAGATGCATACAGTTACATTAAGATTAATACGACCGAGAGTGATAAACTTCAAATATGGAAAGAGTACAAGAAGAAAAACATCGTACAAAAACTGATAATGTTTGACAATGTTATTGAAGCAGATATCGAATTGGCTCAGCCCGAGCCGTCGTTGTTTAATAACCAGCTTGAGACAACCGCCTTTGTAAGAATTAATTCAAAAGGATCTTTGACATCCGATCAAGTACAAGGTATTGTGATGGTTGTTTCGCGAAGCGTCGAAAATCTTGCTCCTGAGAATGTGACTGTTGTTGACAACAATTTTAATATACTTAATTCTAATGCTACAAATGATTGGAATAGTATTACCGGATCAAGTGATGAAATTCGATATAAAAGGAAAAGGGAAATTGAAGAAAGTGTATACAGCCTTTTTAGAACTCCATCAGATAGTTTTGACTTTATTCATGTAGTTGCAAATCCCTATCTCGATTTTGATATGCAACGTACACAGGAACTTGAGTATCTCAATCCGCAAGGCATGGATAAGGGTGCAGTTACCCAGGAAGAAATAGTTAAAGAGGATTCTCAAAACATTAGATCTGGTGGCGCTCCTGGCGTTGATTCAAACCCGGGTGTGACCACATATCAATTAGATGATAATGGCAATTCAACATATAGCCACCAAGAGGAAAGAAAGACATACACATATTCAGAGTCTAGGACTGAAGTTGAAAGGGCTCCTGGATATATGATTCCCGAGAAATCAACTATGTCTGTAGCTGTATGGTGGGGACAGCAAGTGGTCGATGAATCAAAGCTTACACAAGAATTATTAGACCAAATTATGATGAATGTTAGTAAAGCTACTGGAATACCAACACAGAACATATCGGTCACCAAATATAAACTTGCACCCGAAGAGGAAGTGAAGGTCTCTACATTAAACAATGTAAGACGACTTCTTGATGATTATGGATTATTTTTGCTGATACTAGCTCTTATGGTAGTGGTGCTCATTGTTGCATTGTCGGGAAGACAATATCAAGATGAGATGGATTTGGAACTGGTATCTACCCAAGGATCAAGGTTTGTTATTCCTGCTCGTAGTGATGAAGATATTCCGGAACTTGAAGTTGAAGAACGTTCAGAGATTAAGCAGCAAATTGATAAGATAATTCAACAAGATCCCGACGCTGTAGCACAGCTGTTAAGAAACTGGCTTTCAGAAGATTGGGATTAATATTAATAGAATAGCATTAATTCTCACAAATATGATTTTTCAAAATACACAAAGCTTCTGGTGACTTTCGAAAAAGCGTATTGTATAAGAATTATTATATTCCATGCAAGAATAGGTCAGGTGATACATTTGGCAAGAGCGGTACTAAAATCCGAAAGATCAGGACGAGAAAAGGCTGCAATGCTCCTAATAAGTATTGGTCCAGATAAGTCTTCACGAATATTTAAGCACTTAAGCGAAGAAGAAATTGAACAGCTTACATTGGAGATAGCAAATATTAGAACAGTTTCAGCAGAGGAGAAGGATAGTGTGCTGGAAGAGTTTTATCAGATATGTCTTGCGCAGCAATATATAGCCGAAGGTGGTATAAGCTACGCAAAAGAAGTCTTGGAGAAAGCAATGGGCGCACAAAAGGCTGTTGAAATAATTAACAGACTGACGGTGTCACTACAGGTTAAACCCTTTGAATTTGTCAGAAAGGCTGATCCTTCACAGCTTTTAAACACTATTCAGAATGAGCATCCTCAGACAATTTCTTTGATACTGTCTTATTTAAGACCGCAGCAGGCTGCTGTAGTTCTTTCAGCGCTGCCTCAGGACAAACAGGCAGATGTGGCTAAAAGAATAGCGTTAATGGATAGGACTTCTCCTGATGTAATAAAGGAAGTTGAACGGGTTCTAGAGAAAAAACTCGCATCATTTGTAACTGAGGATTATACTGTGACAGGTGGGGTGCAAGGGATTGTTGATATATTAAACAATGTAGACAGAGGAACAGAGCGTAATATAATGGAGACTCTGGAAGTTGAGGATATTGAACTTGCTGAAGATATTCGCAAGAGAATGTTTGTCTTCGAGGATATACTTACTATGGACAACCGTTCTATTCAAAAGTTCCTGAGGCTTGTAGACAACAGAGAATTGGCTGTAGCGTTAAAGGGGGCTACAGATGAGGTTAAGAACATAATCTTCTCAAATATGTCTAAACGACTTGTTGAAATGATTAAAGAAGATATTGAATTTTTGGGTCCTGTCAGATTAAAGGATGTTGAAGAGGCGCAGCAGAAGATTGTCAACATTATTAGAAAACTTGAGGATGCTGGTGAGATAATTATCTCAAGAGGTGGAGGAGATGAAATCATTGTATAAAAAGGTGTACAAGAACAGTCAAATATGCCTTGGAAGCCCGAGGGAAATTTGCGAATATAAAATTAATGAATCTGAGCATTTAAAAGTTTGTGAACCAAGCAAATCTAACAAGAGCAAAAATGGTTTATTGCCAATATCAGGTAGAATATTCAAAAAAGCTCAAGAAGAGGCTGCTCAACTTATTGCGGACGCAAAAGAAAAAAGCAGAATGATTATAGAGGATGCAAAAAATGAAGCTTTTAAAAAAAGTACTGATATTAAATTGAAGGCTAAGAAGGATGGTTATCATAAAGGTCTTAAAGAAGCCGAAGGGGAATATGCTGAAAAATTAAGAAAAGCTGATGATATTATTAAAGAAGCAAAGGATGAACATGATAAAATTATTGCTGGGATTGAGAGGGAAGTTTTGGATTTGGCGCTTAGTATAGCACAATCAATAATAGGAAGAGAAACAGTGGTAAACAAAGAATACATAGTTGATGTGTTTAAGCAGGGATTGGAAAGCTGCTATAATCGAGATAATGTTATTCTTAAAGCGTCTATGGATGATTATCAAACAATCGAAAGATCCACAGAAGAGCTTTTATCTTCAATTGAAGGACTGGGTAATGTCAAAATCGTCGAAGACAGAAGCCTTTCTGCAGGCGACTGTATAATTGAGACCCCCTTTGGTTCAGTTAATGCAGGTATAGACAAAAAGTTTGAAAAATTAAAAAGTGCATTTGAGAAGATTCTCATTGATGCTGTATAATAATATTCTGATCCTTTCCTAATAAGAGTTAAATCAAAATTGCTAAACATTGATGATGCATTTAATGAATGGGGAGGTTATTTTGCAGAGCTTGAATTTAAAAAAGTATAAGGAAATACTAAAAAACAATAAATTTATTGAATATTCTGGGAAAGTAACAAAGGTAGTAGGTCTTACAATTGAATCAAAAGGTCCTGAAGTTAATATTGGTGAAATGTGTAAAATCACTTCTGTGCGATCTAATTCAGCGATTGATGCAGAGGTTGTGGGTTTTAGGGACAATAATGTTCTGCTAATGCCCCTTGGTGATATGGAAGGAGTTGGACCAGGAAGTGTAGTCATTTCAACTGGGAATTCTCTTAAAGTTGGTGTTGGCGAAGGTTTATTGGGTAGAGTACTAGACGGAATGGGAAATCCGATAGATGATAAAGGAGCAATTCAGGTAGAACATTACTACAATGTAAATAACAGCCCGCCAAATCCGCTTCATAGAAAAAGGATTACCCAGCCTTTACCACTTGGGGTAAAGGCTATAGATGGTCTGTTAACTATTGGAAAGGGACAGAGAGTTGGTGTTTTTGCAGGAAGTGGTGTGGGCAAGAGTACTCTTTTAGGTATGATGGCAAGAAATACAAAAGCTGATATCAACGTGATTGCTCTTGTTGGCGAGCGTGGTAGAGAGGTAAGAGAGTTTATTGAAAGAGATCTAAAGGAAGAAGGCTTAAAAAGGTCGGTTGTAGTAGTGGCGACATCAGACCAGCCGGCTCTTATCAGACAGAAAGCTGCATTTTTGGCCACTTCTATAGCAGAGTATTTCAGAGATAAACAAAAGGATGTTCTTTTCATGATGGATTCTTTGACTAGGTTTGCCATGGCGCAGAGGGAAATAGGTCTGGCAATTGGAGAACCTCCAGTATCAAGAGGTTATACGCCTTCAGTCTTTTCACAGCTTCCAAAGCTTTTAGAACGCACAGGCACATCAAAAACCAGTTCAATTACAGGGTTATACACAGTTTTGGTAGATGGTGACGATCTTACCGAGCCTGTAACTGATTCGGCGCGAAGCATACTTGATGGACACATTGTGCTTTCAAGAGCTATCGCCAACAAAAACCAATATCCCGCAATAGATGTGCTTGCAAGTATAAGCAGACTTATGAATGATATAGTTTCACCCGAACACAAGTCCATCGCAAATGAAATTAAAAAGGTAATGGCCATATATAGGGATGCTGAGGATCTTATCAATATAGGAGCGTATGTTTCAGGTAGCAATGAAAATATAGACCGAGCAATACAAATAATTGATAAAATACTTGAATTTGTTCAGCAAGATCTTTATGAAAATTATACGCTTACACAAATAGAGCAATTGATGAATGAAATAATAAGCCCACACAAGAAGTAAGTTTTATTATACTCGCATGGTTCCCTAGCGAAAAAAAGAAAAAAGTGGCGTAGCCCACTTTTTTATATCGGAGGTATTTATGGCGAAATTTACCTACAAATTCGAATCCATTCTTAAATTAAAAGTGCAACTTGAGGACAACCAGAAAAATGAACTTGGAAAATCCGTAAAAAGGTATGAAAAGGAAAAAAGTTATCTTGGTCACATTAATAATGAGATGTCTTATTGTGTTGAGAGAATTAATAAAGAACTTGCAAATACCATTACAGTAAATGAAATGTTAATACATAACAATTATATAGAATACCTCAAAACTGCTGCCAACAGGCAAAAAGAAGTTGTTAAAGAAGCATTGCAAAATGTCGATATACAAAGAGAGAAGCTAATAGAGATAGTAAAAGAAAGAAAAACTTTGGAAAAGCTTAAAGAGCGCAAATATGAAGAGTATTTAAAAGAGGCGGATATTGAAGAACAAAAGGTCATTGACGAAATAATAAGTTTCAAACAATCAGAAGGACAGGTAATATGAAAAAAGAAAGAAAGAGTAGAACATCTCAAAAAGGAAATTCACAAAAGAAGATTGCAGGTGGTAAGAAGCTTATAAATAACATACTCCCGCTGATTCCGGTATTAGTAATAGTATTTGTTATTATTGGAGGTACTTTTTATATGCTGATACATTTTAACATTAATAATTTTGGAGAAAATTATAGGGAATTGCTACAAGACAAACCGCTCTTTGCATGGATGCTGCCTCACGGAGAAGATCCTGATGATCCCAAATACATGACAGGTGTTGAAGTCAGAAGCAAGTACAGAGAATTGAAGGGTGAGAATGAAAGCCTCAAAAATCAACTCATTGAAGCTGAAGAAACTATACAGGAACTTGCAGCATATAAGAATGAAACCCAAAAGATTCTTGGGGAAATAGAAGAGAGAAGAAAGAAGCTTGATAAAGATATAAATGAATTTGAAATAATGGTTGTGTCGAATAATGAATCAGGATTCAGGCAGTATTTTGAGCAAGTTGACCCAGAAACAGCAGCCATTTTATATTCTGAAATTGTTAAAAAGCAGGAAGCACAAGCAGAACTTAAAAATATTGCAGAAGTTTATGAAAGTATGAATTGTAAATCAGCTGCGACAATCATTAATGAGATGGGATTAGAGAAGCTGGATTTTATTGTATCTATTTTTAATGTTATGGAAATAGATACTGTGGCAGAGATAATGGCTTTAATGGACACAAAGCTTGCAACACATGTAACAGAAAGTATGTGTACGATTAATGATTAAACCTTGCGTCAACTTACCAAAGTGCTACATACAAGAAAATGCAAATATTATATTTTAGCAGGGGAATAATTGTTAATTTATATAAAAAAACATGAAGGGAGGTGAGACTTATGCAAAACATGAGTTCAGGTATTTTTTTGGACAGCTTACCCAAAAGAGTTATATCGTCAAAGACTAATGTGCCAATGAATAGTAATATTAAAAATGACTTTAAAAGTTTTTTAAAGGAGATTCATTGTCCAGCAGCAAGCCAAGATTGGGACCAGCCGCGTAAATATACACATTGTGGCTCAAAATCTAGTGATACTGGTAGCAAAAGAAGTGCTGAGGCTCCTATAAAGTTTAAAGGAAAAAAAAGTACAGAAAAACATGGTATAAGCGAGAAGATCGAAAAAGGATGGCATGAGGAAGAAAGTAAAAGATGTGAAAGTGACGATAAGATAATTATTCCATATGAAATAATTGCTGACATTTTAAACGCATTGGAGAACATGGATATTCAGGGTATAACTAATATTGATATAACAGACTTTGATTATATGTTAAAAGATACTGTTAATATAGTATTAGGAAAAGTAACCGAATCAAAAGACTCTGATGCAGTGGCAAATTTAGTACAATTTATTAAGTTTAATTTAAGTGGAATTAAAAAGCTTGAGGAAGAAGGCAAATTGCCCGAAGAAATTATTTTTGATAAAGGTGAGTTTTTTTTCAAGAATGCTGTGAGTTTAGCTGGACGTGTGGACACACCTGCAGACACTATTTTTAAGGAACACGATGCATTACCATATACTAACAATTACAATAATAAATTAACTCACACAATTACCACTTCTTTTGGTATAGAGCCCTCAAAAACACCTGGCGAACAGACTTTCTTGTTCTCTAAAGATGACATACCAATTGTAAATATTGAATATGCTGCGGCAGATGAAGAAGTCCGAGTTGAAGATGTTAGTAACAGCACCACAGATTTTATTATTAAATCTGAAACCATTGAGGGTATACGAAAAGCTGAGGCAAATCAAGGATTAGATGATAAGCAAAGCGGTTCATTTTCTGAACTACTCAAAGAAAATGATACAAAATGGCAAAAGATTGATAATAGCAGCACAAACCCTGAAGCCAGTTATAACGCGGATATCGTAGGAATAACTGTTAATACACCTGACGATATCTCTAAAATCAGTTCAAACCAAGCTGAGGACATAAAGAAAGAAGATGTTATCTTTCAAATAGTAGATAAGGCTAAAGTTATTCTGGATGGCGAAAAGAATGAAATGTCAATTGATTTAAAACCAGATCATCTTGGCAAGTTATCTTTAAAGGTCGTTACAGAACGTGGAATAGTAATGGCGGAATTTGTTGCGGAAAACGAACAAGTCAAAGCTGTGCTAGAATCAAATATGCAGTTTCTTAAGGATGCTTTGGAAAAACAAGGGTTCAATATCCAGGAGTGTGCAGTATCAATAGGTCAAGGCAACACAGATGATAAGGGTAACAATGCTTCGCATGATCAAAGGCGCTATCTAAATCCTGGCACCAAGATTAAACCTGAGGTGTTAAGTAGAGGCTATGATAAAAAATCACTATCCTCACTAGAGTATGAATATGGGATGCTTGGTGAAAGTAGGATCAATCTTACCGCATGATTTTGCTAAATGCTGGTGGTGTGTTTTAGTAAATAATTTATACAAGATGCACTCATTGAATTAAAAAGGAGGTATAGTATGCCGATAGATGCAGTTAATTACACAACAGATACAATTGGAACAGAATATAATACTTCAAGCACCAGAAACACCGGCCAACTTGGAAAAGATGACTTTTTGAGATTGCTGGTAACTCAGCTTCAGTATCAGGATCCGTTAAGTCCGATGGATGATAAAGAATTTATTGCTCAAATGGCACAATTTTCTTCTCTAGAGCAAATGCAGAATCTGAATTCAACATATTCATCAATGAAAGGGTTGAGTTTGGTCGGTAAGTATGTTGCAGCCAACAAATATGACGGCGACTCATCAAGTGTTGAGGTTGTTGAAGGACTAGTAGACAGTGCGACACTTTCGGGTGGCAAGACATATCTGAATATTGGTGAGGTAACTGTTTTAGTTGAAGATGTAACAGATGTTTGGGATTTAACAAAACTTATGGAGGAGACTTTGTAGTATGGTTGTAAACAATAAATATTTATATACTCCCCAAGTTAATAAAACACCGAACAACGCTCCGGTTCAGCAAGTTAAGCCTGGATTGCCAGAAAATACCGAATTTTCTAAGGTTCTTAATGACAAGATTCAAAAGGGAACAGGAGTAAAGTTCTCAAAACATGCTGAAATGAGGCTTAAGTCAAGAAACATCAATCTTACTGAAACAGACAAAGTAAAGCTTAATGATGCAGTATTGAAAGCCAATGCAAAAGGAGTAAGAGATTCGCTTGTGCTTATGAACAATTTGGCTTTTGTTGTCAATGTCGGAAGTAGAACAGTAATAACAGCTGTAGATAATTCTGAGCTACAGGAAAATGTTTTTACCAACATTGATGGTGCAGTTATTATTTAGATTTAAAAAGGCAGCTGGACCCTTTGGGAGGCTGTCCATTCCTGAATGACGGATGGAATGGGAAACAAATTAAGGCATTATGCTAAAGTTGCATTCAAAAGGTATGGGTTTTAAAAAATACTTTTTGAATAAAAGCGTACAAAGGAGGTCGTTCAATTATGATGAGATCCATGTTTTCAGTAGTTTCGGGTCTTAAGTCACACCAAACAAAAATGGATGTTATTGGAAACAATATAGCAAACGTGAACACTATAGGGTTTAAAGGAGGGCGAGTAACCTTCAAAGAAATATTCAGTGAGACGGTTAAAGGCTCTTCAGCCCCCGATGCAAGCAGTGGAAGGGGTGGTACTAACCCCATGCAGGTAGGCCTTGGTATTGAGATATCATCTGTTGATACAAATATGACCAGAGGAACAGTTCAAAGAACAGACACTATAACGGATCTTTCCATTGAAGGTGAGGGTTTCTTTGTTGTAAAAGCTTCAGCTAGCGAACCCCATAGATTCACTAGAGCCGGTAATTTTTCAGTGGATAAGATGGGGAACTTGGTCAATGGTATGGGAATGTCTGTTTGTGGATGGCATGAATATAAAGTGTCTGAAAATGGAAATACGTATGAGTATAATACAATAAATCAGTTGGAACCAATAAATATTTACACTGACCAGTATAATCTAAACAAAAGGCTGATATCTGCAAAGGAGACAACCGGGGCAGAATTTGCAGGAAATTTAAGTGCTGATTCAGTTCCAGTTCCTGAGATTGAAAGGTCAGTTGATAATGCTCACTATATTACACCCATCACGGTTTACAGTCCTATAGGTAAGGAATATAAGGTAAATCTATGCTTCTGGAGAAGTGATTCAGTACAATATACCGTTACTGAAGGCGGTGAAAATGTTGAAAAGATCGCCACCAATTGGCATTGGAAAGCTGTAAGTGACATTGAAAATGCTGATGCCCTTGATATTCCGTCAGCAGAAGGAGATATAATGTTTGGTGACAAAGGAGAAATGCTGCTTTCTGATCCAACCGGTACTATTGCAGAATACACAGCGGTCCCCCAAATTAGTATTGACTCAGGTGTGGAGTCCGGGTCAAAACCCTTCGAAGTTAATCTGGACTTTACAAAGCTTAATATGTATGCTACAAGCAGTTCGGTAAAAATGGTTAGCAGGGATGGCTATCCGGCAGGTTCAATGACGTCCTATACAATTGGGCAAGATGGAATAATAGTGGGGATTTATAGTAATGGACAACAGCAGCCTCTTGCAATGATCGGACTTGCATCTTTTGACAATCCTTCCGGGCTGGCAAAATCGGGGAGTAACTTGTTTGAGCCTACTGCCAACTCTGGAGAGTTTATACGAGGACTACAACCGGGAACTGAAGGCGTTGGTAATCTTAATCCAGGTACACTTGAGATGTCAAATGTAGATATGGCACAAGAGTTTATTGATATGATTGTAACTCAAAGAGGCTTTCAAGCAAACAGCAGAATTATAACTGCTTCTGATGAAATGCTTCAGGAAATGGTGAACTTAAAGAGATAATGCTTGCAAACCCGGAAAGTTAAAAGATTTTCCGGGTTTACTGCAATGAGTTACCAAGAAATAAGGTCATTGATGTAAAAAAGTGTAGAGAATAGCAAAAAAATATTGAATATTTGGAGTATGAATATTATGATTAAACTATCAAGATTAAATGATCTGGAATTTGTGTTAAACTGCGATTTGATTGAAACAATTGAACAGACACCTGATACCATTGTTTCTCTTTCTAACGGAAAGAAGTTATTAGTTAAGGAAAGTGTTGATGAAATAGTAGAAAGGGTGATACAATATAAAAGAAGAATTTTCCATGATGAAGCTGATAATATGATTGCTCCCTAAAAAGTTTATAAAACGACTTTTTACTGCAGTTTTTTTCTACTAAAAAATTGCAAAATATGTTATAATCTAATATGATTATACATATTGCCCTAAGAGGATTTTTTAGCTGTATCATGAGCAAAAGATAATTCAAAAAGCAGGAAGGTATAAAAATGGAAAATAAACGGAGTCTTATAATTACGCTTGTTTTTAGTATTGCAGTATTGTCGCTTGCACTAGCAGTGTCAGTAGGATATATATTTACAGTTGCGGGCAATCCTCAATCTAAGGATGGGATGCAAGCATTCGGAGAATGGCAATCACGCCCACCAGATGCTGAACTTGAAAGAAAAAGCTTATTTAGTGAAGACAAAATATTCAGCCTGAAAAATGACGGTAGCAGTGGGTTTCATGTGATAAAGATTGGGGCTGAAATTCAGTATTTTAAAAATGTTATAGGAATTAGGAGTGTTACCGAAAAAGTTGATTTTTATGATGGTCTCATTAAGGAGTTGATAGGTACATACTTTCAAAACAAAACTCTTGATGATATTATGGCTGATGATGCCAAGACCAAAGCCAAGCAGGAATTGACTGAGCAAATAAATGAGCTTCTTTTATCAAGTGAAACAGGAACAAGACAGATAATTTATACTATTGTATTTGATGAGTGGTTCTATCAGTAATTCAATTAGGGGGGAAGTATGTTGGGGGATATACTCTCACAGCGCGAGATCGATGATTTGCTCAAAGCGTTAGGTACGGGTGAAGTTGATATCGAGGAGATGCAAACTACAAAAGAAGAGAAGAAGATAAGAGTACATAATTTTTTAAGACCTACAAAGTTCGCAAAAGATCACTTGAGAACATTAAGTTACATACATGAGAACTATGCAAGATTAGTAACTAATTATCTCACTGGGTACTTAAGAACAATAGTTCAGGTTGAACTAGCAACTGTTGAGTCTTTACCATATTCAGATTTTACCAATTCTATTTCGGTATCACATGCTGTTATACTCGGGATTATTGATTTTAATCCTCTCAATGGTACCATTATACTTGAAATTGCTCCTAATCTGGTATTTGCTATAATTGATAGAATACTTGGAGGTATTGGAACTCCCATCGAAAGAATTAGAAATTTTTCTGACATAGAAACAGCTATAATTGAAAGGGTTATGGTTCAGCTTACAAATCTTATGAGGGAACCTTGGGAAAGCATATTAACCATACGCCCTAGATTGGACAGAGTTGATACAAGTGCTCAGTTTGCTCAGTTGATTAATCCCAATGAAATGGTTGCAATAGTTACAATGAACATAAAAATTGGTGATATTGAGGGTATGATGAATATTTGTATTCCACATATGGTAGTAGAACCGATAGTACAAAAGTTGAGTACAAAGATATGGTTTTCAGCTATTGAGAAAGAAATAACTGAGGACACAAAAAAGGTTCTGGAAAAAAAGATAGAATGCATGAAAGTACCTTTAAAAGCAGTTCTTGGATCTTCAAATATATCTGTTAAAGATTTTCTTACACTTCAGCTAGGGGATGTTATACCTCTTGATACAGGTATAAATGAAGATATAAAAGTAATGGTTGGTGATATTCTGAAATTTAAGGGAAAGCCAGGGTTTAATAAAAATAAATTTTCAGTTAAAATAACTCAGGTGATCCGGGAGGAGGACTAATAAATGGGAGATATGTTATCGCAGGCTGAAATAGATGCATTGCTTAGCAAGGAGCCTCTTGATGAGGAAAGCGAAGGGGAAGGTCTATTACTTCAGGATGCAGAAATGTTTAAATATGTGGAATACGAGGGAATGCTAGCTGCACAAACGACTTTGTCCACGATCTTAGGACAGAATACAAAAATTGCAATTGATAATATCGAAGTAACCACGTGGGAACAGCTGGGCAAAGATTATGACTCAAGCCAAGCTGTAACAGCTTTTAGTTTTAAGGGTAAGGTAAAAGGTACAAACCTATTATTGATGGCTGCAGATAATGCAAAAAGAATAATCAGCTCAATGACTGGGGAGGGAACTACGGATGATAAAGCCCCTTTATCAGAGTTTGACCTTGGAGTACTAGGTGAAATTATGAATCAGGCTGCTGGCTCATTTGTAACTGCAACATCAGCATTAATTAATGATAATATAAGTATAACTCCGCCTGATGTTTCTGAGTATGTATTAAGTACAAGCAATGATGTTTATGACCGCTCCGATAGTATTGTGAAAATAGTATGCACACTTGATATTGAGAGCATAAGTACCGACTATATTTTGCATATTATGCCGTTATCCATGGCATCAGAAATAGCTGAGCTTAAGCAAGCTGTGGATAATAGAGAAATTTATGATTCCAAAGAGCGTGAAGTGGTGATGGGAAAGGCGAAAAAAAGCAGTATGGATGGTAAAAAGGCAAATAATGACACTGCTCAATACAAATTCAGTGAAAGCAGCATAGAAAAAGGAGCGCATAGTGGGAATATGCATGTAGTGGATAATGTAAATGTGCAACCAGCCCAATTTCAGTTGTTTGATGATAGTATTTCACAAGCTATTGAGAAGAAAAATCTGAATCTTATAATGGATGTTCCCCTGCAGATAACTGTTGAGCTGGGAAGAACGCATAAATTAATACGCAATATTTTAGAATATGGTCCGGGCTCGGTCATTGAGCTGGATAAACTAGCAGGTGATCCTGTAGATATACTTGTGAACGGGAAGAGCATAGCAAAAGGTGAGGTAGTAGTTATAGACGAAAGCTTTGGAGTGCGTGTTACAGATATAGTAGACGCTTCAAAGAGGTTATAACAGTAAGGATACAATAGATATTGAATTAATTATAGCTTTGTTTATTATTTCTTTTAGAATAGGAGATAAGGAGAGAATAATGAATAACAGAATTCTAATAGTTGATGATGCTGCATTTATGAGGATGATGATCAGGGATATTTTATTAAAAAATGGTTTCGAGGTTGTTGCAGAAGCAGAAAATGGGTTGCGTGCCATCGAAAAATACAAAGAGGTTAATCCAGATCTTGTAATAATGGATATAACTATGCCTGAACTTAGTGGAATTGATGCAGTAAAAGAGATCAAAAAAATAGACAGCGCAGCCAAGATTATTATGTGCTCAGCCATGGGGCAGCAAGCTATGGTAATAGAATCAATTCAGGCAGGCGCAGTCGACTTTATAGTCAAACCATTTCAGGCAGAAAGAGTTGTTGAGGCTGTTAATAAGGTTATAAGATAAACTTTTATTATCTAAAGCGAAAGGGTTGCTATTTGTCTATGACTACCGATGATATATTATTGTTAATTATATATTTATTAGTTATTGGGGTGCTGTTTTATTTTGTTTACCTTACTACTAAAATAGTTGGCAGTAAGGCAAGCAAAAGCATGCGAGGAAAGCATATACATGTTATTGAAACTATCAGCCTTGGAATGGATAAACGCATCCACCTTATTAAGGCAGGCAAAGAGTACATACTGGTTGCGAGCTCAGGTAAGGAATTGAAATACTTAACTACTATAGAGTTGGAACAGCCTGATTTAGTTGAAGTGAACGCAAAAGAGGAAGAAAACCCCTTAGGATTTAACTTGATTTTGAACAAATATATTACTATGTTCAGAGAAAAAAATAAAAAAACACAGAATGTCGACACTAATGAGGTCATTGGAGATATTAGTGAGACAGGTGAAATAAGAAACACTGGCGATAATAGTGATAAAGAGAATGTCTATACGAAAAGTGTGTTTAAGGATAATTTAAACAAATTACGCTCTGTTATGGCGAAAAATATAATCGGAGATGGAATAACAAATGATAAAAAAAAGAAACCTGGTTAAGCTTTTGTTGCTTATGGCAATTTCTTTAATGATGTTATTGACGTGTTCATGTTCTTCACAAAATATACCTTTCCCCAGTGTTGATGTGAATATGAAAACTGCAGACAATCCACAAGAGGTAGCTGTTAGTATCCAGGTACTTATTTTACTTACCATACTCTCTCTTGCACCATCAATACTTATAATGATGACATCATTTACTAGGATAATTATAATCCTCTCCTTTTTGCGAAATGCGTTAGGAACACAGCAGATGCCGCCTAATCAAGTATTAATAGGGTTGGCATTGTTTTTATCACTTTTTATTATGAATCCTGTTTTACAGGATATTAATGAAAATGCATACCAACCTTATTTGGCGGAAGAGGTAACCTTTGAAGAAGCTATCGAGACCACCTCAATTACAATAAAAGAATTTATGGTTGGGCAGATAATGGATAAAAACCGTGATAAAGACCTCGCTTTTTTTATTAAGCTTTCTGGTGCACAAACACCGACAACCCCTGAAAGCTTGCCAGAATTACCACTTGGTACCATTGTGCCTGCGTTCCTTATCAGTGAGCTAACTATTGCATTTAAGATAGGATTTTTGATTTATATACCTTTTTTGGTTATTGATATGATTGTTGCAAGCACTTTAATGTCAATGGGAATGATGATGCTTCCGCCAATAATGATATCACTTCCATTTAAAATACTTCTTTTTATAATGATAGATGGATGGAATCTCATTACTCAATCAATTGTAGGAAGCTTTGGTTAATAACGAGCTGTATGAAATTTGCTATGGAGGTTAATAGAATTGGATCAAGGCACGGTAATTGATATTGCGCAGAAGGCTCTGCGAACGATTTTGTATGTTGCAGCTCCTACACTTGGGATAAGCTTGATTGTGGGGCTAGCAGTAAGCATATTTCAGGCTACCACTCAAATTCAAGAACAAACACTTTCGTTTGTTCCAAAAATAATTGCAGTAATGGTTTCCATACTAGTGTTTGGTACATGGATGCTCCGTACGCTTACTGAATTTACTTTGGATATATATTCAAACATCAACTTATATATCAGGTGATTTGTTTAGATTAGCTTTACGCTCCGACAATAGTTTGGGTAATTTGTTTTAATAAAAATATACTATGGAGGTCAACTATTTTGCCTGTTGATTTACTTGTTTCAAAAGTTGAAATATTTATGCTGGTTCTTGTAAGAATGACAGGAGTGTTTGTGATTTCGCCTGTCTTTGGACGTAGGAACCTTCCTGTATACTTTAAAATAGGTTTTTCATTAATCTTAGCAGTGATTCTGACTTCTACTGTTGCCTTGCCAGATATTCACATTCCTGATAGTTTGTTAATGTTTGCAGTGTTGGTTCTAGAAGAGTTTTTGATAGGTGTTATAATTGGGTTTATATCGTATTTGTTTTTTTCCAGTGTATATTTAGCAGGCCAGCTTGTAGATACACAGATAGGATTTGGAATGGCGAATGTTATTGATCCTATGAGTAATATGCAGATTCCCATAACATCAAACTTATATTTTATCATATGCATTTTGTTGTTGCTTTCGATGAACGGACATCATATGATTATTAAAGCATTATTTGATAGCTTTACAATTGTTCCTCCCGGTCATGTGTCCTTTGGAAACGGAGTATTAGTTGAAGATATTATTAGAATCTTCAGTAATATTTTTATCATTGGCTTAAAAATCAGTGCACCGGTTGTTGCCACAATCCTTATATCTGACGTGGCTCTTGGAATAATTATGAGGACAGTTCCTCAATTAAATTTTTTTGTTGTGGGAGCTCCACTAAAAATATTGCTTGGGTTAATTGTAATTTCTATAACACTGATATTTTTTAAAACCTTAGCAAGCTCTTTAATTAGCGGTATGAATACAGAGACACATAATGTTTTAGATCACTTAAAAAAGGTTGATTAATAACACAAAGTACACTTTAAGAAAGATATAGAAGACAGCAATGTGAGATATAAGGGGTGAAATCAGTGAAAGTAAATCTACAGCTGTTTGCAGCAGCAGATGAGGGAAGAACAGAAAAAGCTACACCCAAGAAAAGACAGGACGCGAGGAAAAAAGGACAGGTATTACAGAGCAGGGAAATTACAGCGTCTGTTGGTTTACTTTCGGTGTTTTTAGGTCTTAAAGTGTTTGGCAGTTATATTTATGGTGAAATATCAATATTTATTGCTAAGATTTTTAGGGAATATATTAATGTGGTAGATGTCTATAGTTACAATAAATTGAGAGCTCTAATGATTGAAGTTAACATAGTGCTGTTAAAAACAATCCTGCCACTTTTAGGTATAGCGTTTTTATCCGCGTTTATTTCAGGATATGCACAGGTGGGATTTCTTTTTACATCTGAATCAATAAAAATAAAGTTTAGTAAACTTAATCCAATGCAAGGACTTAAAAGAATTTTTTCCACCCAATCAGTTGTTCAGCTTATAAAATCAATTGTTAAGGTTGTAATTATAGCGTTTATGGGATATTCATATTTGAAGAACGAGCAGTCAACTATAGCAGAACTTATGGATATGGATACAATTGGGATTGCTGCTTATATTGGCTACACAATAATAAATATAGCAATAAGAATGTGTGTTGTCCTTTTATTGCTTTCAGTGGCTGATTATCTTTACCAGTGGTGGGATTTTGAAAAGAACCTTAAAATGACAAAACAGGAAGTAAAGGAAGAATATAAACAAATGGAGGGGAATCCTGAAGTTAAAGCAAAAATAAGGCAAAAACAAAGGCAAATGTCAATGAGACGTATGCTCCATGATGTTCCAAAAGCAGATGTTATAATAACCAACCCAGAGCATTTTGCCGTTGCAATAAGGTATGATGAGAGTGTTAATGAAGCCCCCATCCTTATTGCGAAGGGGCAGGACTATATTGCTCAAAGAATTAAAGAGGTTGCTAGGGAAAATCAGGTGGAAATAATCGAGAATAAACCCTTAGCTAGATCAATATACAGTATGGTAGAAATTGGGGAAGCAATACCGAGAGAGCTTTACCAAGCTGTAGCCGAAGTACTTGCTTTTGTATATAGCATGAAAAAAGGAGGCGGTATGAATGAAGCATAATGAATATATGGTACCAATAATAATTCTGGCAATTATACTGACAATGATACTGCCCATTCCTGCTGGTTTGCTGGACTTTTTACTTGCAGTCAATATTATGATCAGTGGCGTTATCTTAATTAACACAATCTATCTGGAGAATACGCTTCAAATATCTGTATACCCGTCGTTAATGGTTTTGACAACCTTATTTAGACTCTCTTTGAATGTCACTTCAACCAAGCTTATACTTGCTGACGGTTATGCAGGCGAGGTAGTAGAAGGTTTTGGAAGGTTTGTTGGGCGTGATAATCTGGTAGTTGGATTTATTGTGTTTTTTGTAATTGTAATTGTTAATTTTATGGTCATTACAAAGGGTACCGAAAGAATTGCAGAGGTAGCAGCTAGATTTACTCTTGATGCTATGCCGGGAAAACAGATGGCAATTGACGCAGATCTAAACGCTGGGCTGATCAATGAAAATGAAGCAAAGGAAAGAAGAAGGAGAGTTCAAAGGGAATCGGATTTCTACGGTGCCATGGATGGTGCCAGCAAATTTGTTAAAAACGATGCAATTGTAGGAATTATTACTGTGTTTTTGAATATAATCGGAGGAATAATTATAGGCATGGTTTTTAGAAATGACTCAATTGAGTCCGCTCTCGAGAAATACGCGATATTAACCATTGGGGATGGGCTTGTAACTCAGATACCAGCTCTTATGATTTCAGCAGCAACAAGCTTTATTGTCACAAGAGCAGCATCAGATTCTAGTCTTGCACAGGATTTAGTTAAGCAGTTATTTTACAGCCCAGAGGTTTTGTTTGTTGCATCAGGCTTAAGTCTTACATTGAGTACATTTCTTCCTTTTTTCCCATTCTTTTTACTTTCTGTAGTCTTGGCATTTATCGGATACAAATTGAAGCAGAATTACAAAAGAGGGGAAAAGGATGATGAGGTCCAAGAAGAGCAAGCTGAAGCTGAGGAAATTAGAAGGCCGGAGAATGTTGTGTCATTGCTGCAAATTGATCCAATTGAAATAGAACTAGGTTATTCTCTTTTACCCATGGCGGATGTGAATCAGGGAGGAGACCTTTTGGACAGAGTTGTTATGATAAGGCGTCAGCTGGCTGTGGAAATGGGTTTGCTTGTACCAATTATAAGGTTAAGAGATAATATTCAATTAAATCCAAATGAATATGTATTTAGAATAAAAGGAGTGGAAGTTGCACGAGGTGAGCTTATGTTTGATCACTTTCTTGCAATGAATCCTGGCAATACAGAGGAAAATCTGGAGGGGATTGAAACAAAAGAACCGGCATTTGGGCTTCCAGCAATCTGGATAACTGAAGAGCAGCGGGATAGAGCAGAAATGCTAGGATATACAGTAGTTGATCCACCATCAATTGTGTCAACTCATCTAACAGGAATTATAAAAAGATATGCGCATGAACTCTTGGGTAGGCAGGAAGTGCAAACCTTGATTGATAACGTTAGAAATAACTATCCTGCGGTTGTAGAGGAGCTTGTACCCAAACAAATGTCAATAGGTGAGATACAAAAGGTCTTGGCGAACCTTTTAAAGGAAGGGGTTTCCATCCGGAATATGCCTACTATTTTAGAAACACTTGCAGATTATATAAATGCAACCAGGGATGCTGATATGCTGACTGAATATGTAAGGCAAGCATTGGGAAGAGCAATATATAAGCAATTTTTAGATCATGATTCTCCAAAGGTTGTCACCTTGGATGCAGGTCTTGAACAAAAAATAATGGAGTCAGTACAAAGAACTGAATATGGGTCATACCTTTCATTAGAACCTAGTATTATCAGCAAGATACTTAATTCTTTATCTAAGCAGGTAGAAAAGCTTACCAATCTTGGATTGCCACCTGTTGTACTGGCGTCACCGGTTGTAAGGCTTTATTTCAAACGGCTTACCGAACAAAATATACCAGAACTAGTGGTTTTGTCCTATAATGAATTAGATCCCAACATTCAAATTCAATCTGTTGGGACAGTAAATATAGTATAAGTACGGAGGTTAAAATGAAAATTGGGCGTTATTTAGGTAAAGATGTCCAGGAAGCACTTTTAAAACTTAAAATGGATTTCGGAAATGATGCTGTCATTCTTAATACTAGAAAAGTTAAGAGAAAAGGTTGGTTGAGATTTTTCAAGAAACCGATGATTGAGGTTCTAGGTGCAATTGATGAGGATTACGGTACCAAAAAAAATGTTGTTCGCAAAGAGCCTAAATTGACTGGGGTAAATATTCAATCTGCCATAGCAAATAATGACGGACAACTATTAGAACTTGAGAAAAAAGTATCTGATATGGAGTCAGTACTTAACAAGATTTATCAAGAAATGCAGAAGAATGACATTAAAGTTTCAGAAAAAAGTGGTGCAGGTTATGAAAATTCAGAGAACTCTAAGATTTTACAGCTGTTTTCAGATAATCTTATTAAGAACGGTGTGGAAGCTAAAATTGTGGATGAACTAATAGGAAAGGTACGGTTAAAGCATGCTGATTGTAGCGTTAACGAAGTTGCTAATTCTATATTTGAAGAAATCGGTTGTATGATAAAAGAACCTGAGGAACTGATTATTGAAGGTAAAGACAAGTCAAAGGTGGTAATGTTTGTTGGACCTACAGGGGTTGGGAAAACAACTACTGTGGCCAAGATTGCTGCTGATTTTGCGATAAACAAAAGCATGCAAGTCGGTCTTATTACGGCTGATACTTATAGAATTGCCGCAATAGAACAGCTTAAGACTTATGCTGAGATTTTAGGAATACCTCTTACTGTAGTTTACACACCAAACGATATTGAGCAAGCGCTTAGGAACTATGAAGATAAAGATTTAATACTGATAGATACTGCAGGTAGAAGTCATAGAAACAAAGTACAATTTGATGAATTAAAAGCTTTTATAACCGTAGCAAAGGCAGACGAGGTATACCTGCTTTTAAGTGTTGCTACCAATGAGAGGGTATGTAAAGATATTTTGAAAAACTATGCATTTCTTGAGGATTACAAGTTGATATTTACTAAAATGGATGAATCACCAGTATGTGGGGTTATCTTAAACACAGTAAAACATACTGGAAAAAAGTTATCTTATGTTACAAACGGTCAAAATGTTCCTGATGATATAGAAATGGCTGATGTAAGTAAAATCACTAAGAGTTTATTGGGGAGAATGCTGGAATGACAGATCAGGCGGATAGATTAAGACAAATTATCAGCGAGATGAAATTAAAGCAGGCAAAGGCACAAACAGACCACCAAAGTGTGAATATGGCCCATAAGGCTAGAATTATCACGATTACCAGTGGGAAAGGAGGGGTTGGAAAATCCAATATTACTGTAAACTTAGCGATATCTTTAAGTGAAATGGGACAGAGAGTAATAGTATTGGATGCTGATTTTGGATTATCAAATATTGATATACTATTTGGTATAACTCCGGAATTTACGCTTGCTGATGTTGTCTATGACAGAAAGAATATTTTGCAAATTTTATCTGATGGACCTAAAAATATTCGCTTTATTTCGGGAGGCTCTGGTGTTGAAGAACTTATAAAACTGAAAAAGGAATCACTTGATAGGTTTATTGAGCACATTAAGCTACTAGACAATCTTTGTGACATAATATTGGTAGATACTGGTGCAGGACTTTCTAATAATGTAATGAACTTTGCAGTTGCAGCTGATGAAGTTTTACTTATAGTAACTACTGAACCAACATCAATAACAGATGCCTATGCACTTGTAAAAATGCTGTCAAATCATTACAAAACCGCAAATATCAAATTAATTGTAAATAAGGCGGAATCAAGTAAAGAAGCACTTGACATTTTGAACAAGCTATATGTGGTAGCAAAAAAGTTCCTGAATATAAAACTGATTCCATTAGGATATGTGCTACAAGATGACAAAGTTATAGAGGCTGTAAAAAACCAACAACCTTTTTATCTAAGTAATCCAAGATGTCTTGCTTCAAGGAATATTAAAGAAATATCATATAAGCTTCTTGATATGGACAAGGGTCTAAGAAATTACGAAGTTAGCGGAGTTAAAGGATTTTTTAATAGGGTGGCAAACTTTGTAAATGGATAGAATTGAGTTTTTTATGCAATAATTTATCGTTTTATGGAGGAATTCGGACAATGTTCGCAGAATATATCAATATGTCAGTTGGAAAGAAAAATATTTGCTTCGCAAAGCAGAACGTTGATGATAGCATTGGATTATTAACAACTGATTTTAATAATAAATCCGGGAAGCAAGAATATGCCTGCAATAGAAAGATAAAAAACATAGTAGCTATTGGAGCTTCTGCAGGAGGACCAAAAGCACTCCAAGAGATAATTACTACTTTGCCCCAAGATATTCCTGCTGCTATTATGGTAGTACAACACATGCCTCCGGTTTTTACAAAATCCTTGGCAGCAAGATTGGATAACTTAAGTAAGGTAACGGTAAAAGAAGCGGAAGATGATGATATATTAAAGCTAGGCTATGTTTATATCGCTCCAGGTGATTATCATATGACTGCTGTATCCAAAGAAGAAGGGTGTTTTATGATAAAGCTTGACAGACAGCCGCAGGTTGAAGGTCATAGACCTTCAGCAAACAGGATGTTTGAGTCTTTTAAGGAGCTAGAAAACGTAAATATTATTGCCATTATTTTAAGCGGGATGGGAAGGGACGGAACCAACGGACTCAAAAAATTAAAGGAGTCAAAAGGAGTCTATGTTATAGCTCAAAACGAAAATTCCTCGGTGGTCTATGGGATGCCAAAATCAGCTGTTGATTCAGGTATTGTTGATGTCAGTTTACCGATTGAAGATATATCGTCTGAAATTATTAAAAATGTAGGGGTGTAAAGATGGATAAAGAGCAGTATATTGATATTTTTATTGAAGAAACCAAAGAGCATTTACAAAATCTGACCTTGCAGCTTTTACAATTAGAAAGGAATTCGGAGGATACTGCAACTATCAATGAAATATTCAGGTCAGCTCATACATTAAAAGGAATGTCAAGCACAATGGGATTTGAAAACATGTCTCGAATGACCCATAAAATGGAAGACGTGCTGGACTTGGTCAGGAATGATAACCTTAAGGTCAACTCTCATATAGTAGATCTGTTTTTTAAGTGTCTTGATGCACTGGAGAATTACTTGGAAAACATAATTAGCTCAGGCAGTGATGGTAATGGCGAGCACAAGGAGGTAGTTGAACTTTTAAACAAAGAAATTATCCGAAGTGCAAAAGACGAGGTAGATGTAAACATAGGATCTTTAGGGGATAATAATAGCATATGTCTTATGAAGGTTGATCAATATGAGCTTTTTGCAGTTAATAAAGCGTTTGAGATGGGAATGTGTGTGTATCAGATAAATGTGAAACTAGATAAAGGCTGTTTGCTAAAATCAGCTCGAGTTTTTTTAGTATTTCAAACTCTTGAAAAATACTCTGAAATAATAAAAGCAAATCCTTCAGTAGAAGAACTTGAAGACGAGAAATTTGATTATGAATTTTCTGTGCTTGTTGTTACGAATAAAGATATGAATGTTCTTGAAAAAGCAGTTAATAACATATCTGAAATCGAAAAAGCTTCGGTTGTTTTATATAATCCTACATCTAGTTCCAAAAATAAAAGCATTCAATGCACACCTGAAGGTTCAGATTTTGAACACAGCTGCCATAAAGATATACAGACAGCTGGGAATGATATAAAAAAAAGAAAAGCAACAGCTTTAAAGACTGTTAGGATAGATATCGAAAGACTTGATGTTTTGATGAATCTTGTCAGCGAGCTTATAATCCAAAAGACAAGACTATTTAGGATTGCTTCCGTGGATAAATCTACCAGTTTTGACGAAGCGCTTGAGTATTTGGAGCGAATAACTACTGACTTGCATGATGCTGTTATGAAAGTCAGAATGGTGCCTATAGAAAGTGTGTTTAACAGATTTCCTAGAATGATCAGGGACATTTCAAGAGACTTAAACAAAAATATTATGCTTTCCATGTCTGGTGAAGATACTGAACTGGATCGTACAGTTGTTGACGAAATCGGTGATTCACTGATACATATTCTTAGAAATGCAGCAGACCATGGGATTGAATCAAAAGAAAAACGCAAAAAGCTTAATAAAAGTGAAGAATCACATATTTTTCTTCGAGCATATCATGACGGAAATAATGTTGTTATTGAAATTGAAGATGATGGACAGGGTCTTGATATAGAATCAATCAGAGAAAAAGCTATAGAGCGAGGCTTAACAAAAGAGGATTATGCTGATAACTTGTCTAATGAGGAAATAATGAATTTTATTTTTAAGCCTGGGTTCAGCACATCAGATGAAATATCCGACGTTTCGGGTAGAGGGGTGGGGCTGGATGTCGTAAAAACCAAAATTGAGTCAATGAGTGGTACAATTGAAGTTAAGACAGAAAAAGGAAAAGGCTCAAAATTTATAATCCGATTTCCACTAACCATTGCCATTATCCAAGCATTACTTGTAGAGATTGGAAATGAAGAGTATGCGATCCCTATTAACTTAACAAGTCAAATACTTACGGTGGATCCTTTGGCAATTAAAACAATTCAGAAAAAGGAAATAATAATTATTAATGGTGTCATCGTACCTATTATAAGGCTTAATTCTGTTCTTGGTATTAAAAAGGGAGAAAACACGGAAAAGGATATTACAATCGTAGTCGTAAAAAAGGGAGAAAAACTTTCTGGTTTTGTGGTAGATAGTGTGCTCGGACAACAGGAAATTGTTGTAAAGTCTCTGGGCAAGCTGTTGCAAGGAATCAAGTATATTGCAGGTGCTACTATTCTCGGAGACGGAAGTGTGGCACTAATACTAGATGTTAATTCGTTAAGCTGATATTGCTGCTGTGGGGATTAGAACTCCCAAAGCTTTAATTCTAATTGAAGGAGCTGATTGTATGGGGCCAAAACAAAAGGAGAAACAGTTTGTATTATTTAATGTGGCTGGCTATGGGTATGGTATTGATATACAGAATGTTCTTGAAATAACCGTTATGCTGCCCATAACGAGGGTGCCTGAAACTCCAGATTTTATACAAGGTGTTTTAAATTTGAGAAGTGACATAGTGCCTGTTATTGACATGAGAAAAAGGCTTGGATTCGATACTGTGCAGTTTACTGAAGTCAGTAGGATTATTGTGTTGTTTTATAATAACATAAAAGCTGGTATTATAGTTGATTCAGTCCAGGAAGTAATTGAAATTTCTGAGGATAACATCGATAGTTCTTTTGACATTAATGAAAGTGAGTATGGTGAGTTTATTTTGGGAATAGGAAAACTTGATGACCGTGTGGTTGCTCTTATTGATATTGAGAGATTAATGAACGTTGGTATGGGAGTTTCTACGATATGACGAGAAATTTTAATAATTTTAACAGCATGTATTTGGATGTTTTAAAAGAAATCGGCAATATTGGCTGCGGAAACGCAGTTACATCACTTGCTAAGATGATTAACAGAAAGATTCAAATGGAAGTGCCAAAAGTCAAGATATTGGATTTTAAAGAAGTTTCTGATGTGCTTGGCAGTGCCGATGAACCAGTTGTGGGCATAATGTTGAATGTTCACGGTTCTATTACAGGAAGTATTTTGTTTATTTTGGATATAAAGCATGCTCGTATGCTTGTTAACATGCTTATGGGCTATAATAACAGGATCGGAGCAGCCTTTGATGAAATCGAATTATCTGCACTTAAGGAGATGGGGAACATACTTGCAAGTTCGTACCTGTCAGCATTATCCGAACTCACCAAAATCCAAGTCATTCCGTCTGTGCCTGACATTTCAATTGACATGGCAGGAGCAATATTAAGTGTACCGGCTATTGGTTTTGGTAAATTAGGAGATTCAGTTCTCTATATAGAAACAGAATTCTATGAAGACTGCACAAAGGTGGTAGGGGATTTCTTTTTAGTACCTGAGTTAGAATCATATGATGTTTTACTGAAAGCTTTGGGAGTAGTTTAATAATGCAAAAAATTGTTAAAGTAGGAATGGCGGATTTTAAAGCTATTGAGCATCCGGGAATATTGACCACTTTGGGGTTAGGCTCTTGTGTTGGAATTGCGCTTTTTGACTGGAAAATAAAAGTTATTGGGTTAGCTCATATAATGCTGCCATCAAGCTCTTCTGCAAGGAATAAAGATAATGTGGCAAAGTTTGCTGATACTGCGGCGATTCAACTTATAGCCCAGATGAAAAGAAAAGGTGCAAATACCAAAGATATAGTGGCTAAGTTAGCTGGCGGTGCAAAGATGTTTAATTTCACGAATTCTTCAGACATTTTGAATGTTGGAGAACGGAATGTAGCTTCAGCAAAGAATGTTCTTGAGGAATTAAGAATTCCTATTGTATCATGTGATACTGGAGGTAATTACGGAAGGACTATTGAACTGCACTCGGATGATGGTCTTTTGCATATAAAAACAATTGGTCATGGAGTAAAAGTTATTTAAATTTTTTTTAGGAGACAGTAAATGAATTATATAAAAAAGCTGCCTTTTGTAATATCTTTATTGATAACCATATTAGTAGGAATAATATGTTACACTAAAGATGTTGATGTTAAAGACATTTACTTGAGAATGGCAGTGTGTCTTGGAATTTTTATATTGCCTGGAATACTTTATAAAAAAACTTTGTTTCAGCTTGAAGATGAGCTCAATACGAAAACAGAAAAAGATGCTGCAATTAAAAGTAAAAATCGCACAGCTGCCCAAAAGACTGAAAGCACTTTAAAGAGCAGTACATCAGAAATAGATATTTCGAAGGAGAATATAAAAAAGGATTTTGATGCTGACGGTAATACTGATGAAAAATTAGATTTATCATCAGTTGAAAGTGAAGAAGAGTTAGATTTACAGGATGAATTTTCTCCTTGGGATTTAAATGATATAATTAATTATAAAGTACAAAAGAAATAACTATAAATGTGGAGGTAATGATGTTATCCACTGAAGAAAAAACAGAGTTGTGGAAGCAGTATGCAAAAAATCACAATACAGCTGTAAGAGACAAATTGATTATTGAATATTCACACCTGATAAAGTATGTCGCAGGAAGGCTAAGTATGTACTTTGGATCAAATGTTGAATATGATGATCTGGTTGGCTTTGGGGTTTTTGGATTAGTTGATGCAATTGATAAGTTTGATATAAATAAGGGTGTAAAATTTGAAACATATGCTTCTCTAAGGATACGAGGTTCTATTATAGACAGTATAAGGGAAATGGATTGGGCCCCAAGGTCTGTAAGACAAAAAGGAAAAGAGCTTGAAAATGCGTTTTCTGAAGTTGAAAGAATTACAGGCAAGCCAGCTACTGATATTGAAGTAGCAAATAAGCTGGGTGTCTCATTAAAAGAGTATTACAAAATACTAAACAATGTAAGCAACTCGAATCCGGTTTCACTAGATGAATTTTTAGAGCAGAATCATGAAATAGGGGTAAAGGCTGATAACTCCGATTGGGAAACGCAGCCAAGTAAATATATCGAAATTTCAGACCTAAGAGAAATTCTTGGCAATGCCATAGATAATTTACCTGAAAAAGAAAGAAGTGTGATTACCTTGTACTACTTTGAAGAATTGACACTTCGAGAAATCAGTGAGATAATGAAGGTGTCCGAATCCAGAATTTCACAGCTGCACACAAAAGCATTGCTAAGATTAAAAGGTAAAATGGGCAGACATAAATCTTTACTTAATAGTTAATATTAACGCCAATGGAGGGAGATAAGATGCCTGAGCATGTTAGAATAACTAAGAGCTTTGATAAGATAAAGGCCTTTATAATGTTATTGAAACATGAAACTTATAGCATAGTATCTGAAGCGGAGCTTATTGGTTGTTTGGTAGATCAAGGGATAGTATATGGAGTCAAGGATGATGTTTTAAAAAGCCTTGTAAACAACCCTATATATGATGAGGAAATTTTAATTGCAGAGGGAATAAAACCGGTCAATGGCAGGGATGGAATTGTAACATATCACTTTGACATTAAAAGAGAAAACAGACCTAATATATTGGTAGACGGAAGTGTGGATTATAAAAATTTAAGTAAAATAGAGAGTGTTAACAAAGGAAAGGTGCTTTGTACCTTTACGCTACCCACAATGGGGACGCCTGGGAAAAGTGTTGAAGGTAAAATACTCAAATCAATAAACGGAAAGAAAGTCAGAATCCCTAAAGGAAAAAATGTAAGCATTACGAAGGACGGTCTGTCTTTGGTAGCTTCAATCGATGGTCAAGTAATGTTTTTTGATGGTAAGGTAAATGTTTTTGCGACATATGAAGTTCCAGCAGATGTTGGCAACACGACAGGGAATATTAAGTTTATTGGAAATGTTGTGGTAAGGGGAAATGTACTTTCTGGATTTGATATAGATGCAGGCGGTTTTGTAGAGGTTTTAGGTGTGGTAGAAGGCGCGACAATTAAAGCTGGCGCAGATATAATATTAAGACGAGGAATGCACGGTATGAATAAGGGAGTTCTTATCAGCGGTGCGGATGTTATATCTAGCTACATAGAACATAGTACAGTATATGCAAAAAATGACATTAAAGCCGACGCAATCATGCACAGCCAGATTTGCTGTGGTAACAGGGTTCAGCTATCGGGGAGAAAAGGACTGCTGGTAGGCGGGAATACAAAAGCAGGTAGGGAAGTCATTGCAAAGGTAATAGGTTCACCGATGTCTACAAAAACTGAAATTGAAGTTGGGCTTGATCCGGCACTAAAAGAGCAATATAAGGCACTTAGAGAGGAATTGCAGCTGCTTCAAAATGATTTAAAAAAGACATCGCAGGTAATAAGTCTTTTACAGAAAATGCAGAGTGCAGGATCACTTAAAGATGATAAAAAAGAAATGCTAGGTAAAAGTATAAGAACTAGGATTTTTCAACATGGCAGAATAAGCGAAATAAAAACTCAAATATCGAATATTGAAACAAAAATGCAGGAAGAGACAAAGAGTACAGTAACATCATATAGCATAATTTATTCGGGAACTAGTGTGGCAATAGGTTCAGCAGTAATGAATGTCAAAGATCCCCTTCATTACTGTACTTTATACAAAGATGGAGTAGATGTAAGGGTTGGACCTATCAAGGCGTAGGGAGAGTTTATTTATTGTCTAGGAAAGTATGCTTTGCTAGACAATGGGGATTGCAAAGGGGAAGCCCCTTTGCTGCTTTAAGGAGGGTGCT
>CAYPLH010000037.1:0-38980 GCA_964411505.1 uncultured Clostridiaceae bacterium
GGAGCATCCGTCGAAGGGAACCATAAGGTTCCCTAGCGAAAAAAAGTGGCGAAGCACACTTTTTTGTTGTCTAGGAAAGTGTGATGTCAATTATTTAACACTCCGGAAAAAATCTAACATCGCCTATGTCAATTAATTAACATATTTATCAATTATCCGATATTGACCAAAAAGCATACTGCAATTAAGATGTAATTAGCTAGCCAAACGATCGGTACCGATACTCATTAGTCAAGCTTTTAAATGATTACTTTTATTCAAAATGGGGGTCTGTTAGATTATTCATACATCAGGCTGAGGTTTTGTATAACGAGAGGGGGAACACAGTGCAAACATTAACCGGTAACTACAAAATCAAACGTAAAAGTGAATTACTCATAAAAGAGATTTTCAAAAGCAGGTATTTGTATGTAATGCTGCTGCCGGTCATGACCTATTATATAGTATTCCATTATACGCCTATGTATGGGATTATAATAGCATTCAAGGACTTTCGGGCGGGGCTTGGCATTATCAAGAGCCCGTGGGTAGGCTTTAAACATTTTGAGCAGTTTTTTGGTTCGTACTACTGTTGGAGAATCATTCGCAATACATTGTTAATTAATGTTTATGATCTGATTTTTGCATTTCCTGCTCCTATAATTCTTGCTCTTTCACTAAATGAGCTATGCAGCGAAAAGTATAAGAAAGTTGTGCAGACTGTAAGTTATCTGCCCCACTTTATATCTACAGTAGTAGTGGTAGGTTTTGTAGGGACTTTCTTTCGACAGGACGGGATTGTAAATAGTATACTTTCAGCAATAGGTACGGACAAGATAAGCTTTACATTAGAGCCGGGATGGTTCAGAACTCTGTTTATAGGTTCAGGTATTTGGCAAGGTATAGGTTGGGGATCGATTATATACTTAGCGGCAATATCAGGAATAGATCCACAGCTCTATGAAGCTGCTACCATAGATGGAGCAGGAAGGTTTAGGAAAATTATTCATATTACCATTCCATCTATTATACCCACAATTATAATTCTACTGATATTCAGGTTTGGTGACATGATGTCAGTAGGGTTTGAAAAGGTATTCCTGATGTATAACCCTGCCACATATGTGACAGCAGACGTAATTTCAACATTTGTATACAGAAGTGGTTTCGGGAACGCTCAATATAGTTATTCTACAGCAATAAGCCTTTTTAACACGATTATTGATTTTGTGCTTTTGGTTGTTGCTAATTATTCAGCAAGAAAAATAAGTGAAAACAGCTTATGGTGAGGATGTGATTTTTTGTTCTATAAAAGAAGGTTTGGAGAATTTGTGTTTGATAAGTTTAATGAGCTAATGATGTTATTTTTGATAGCAGTAACACTGATACCGTTTCTTCACGTGATTTTTGCTTCATTTAGTTCATCAGCAGAGGTTTTGAAGAACAGAGGGATTTTCCTATGGCCTAGAGGGTTTAACCTTGAAGCTTATAAGTATGCACTCTCACATCCTATACTGATACCGTCATTTTTCAACACTGTTTTTTATGCTGCTGCAGGAACCATTATAGGGTTAACTTTTGAGAGTATGGCTGCTTATGCATTTACAAAAAGAACGTTTCCGGGGAAGAAAATATTCCTGTTCGTAATTGTATTTGCCATGTTTTTTGGGGGCGGGATGATACCAAGTTACATTAATATAAAAAATTTAGGTTTGATTAATTCAAGACTTGTTATGATCATCCCCGGCTGTATTGGCACATGGTCAATTATTGTATTGCGCACAGGGTTTAAGCAAGTGCCAATTAGTTTATCTGAATCAGCATACCTTGATGGAGCTAATGATTTTGTTATTTTGTTTAAAGTAATTCTTCCATTATCTAAAGCCATGCTTGCTGTTATAACCTTGTACAGTGTTGTTGGTTACTGGAATTCATGGTTCCCTGCACTTATCTACTTGCGTGACAGAACTAAATACCCACTGCAAATGGTTCTAAGAGAAATAGTAATTGTAGGACAAATGAATGAGATTACCAATCGTTTAGCTGAAGAACTTGTGTCATACAATAGAGCGGCAATGGAGGAGGTGATTCGGTACGCGACCATGGTACTTACCACAGGTCCGATTATTTTAGTGTATCCTTTTTTGCAAAAGTACTTTATAAAGGGTGTAATAGTGGGCTCGCTTAAAGAATGATCATAACAGCATATGTTTTGATTGTAAAAGTAAACCAAATATTTTATAATTAATTAAGGAGGCAAAAAAATGAAAATGAAACTAAGGATTATAGTTTTATTAACAATTGTAGTATTTATTGTTTCAGTTATTGGAGGATGTGTAAAAACTCCTTCTGTAGATGTCACACAGCCTATTGCTGTAAATACTACTTCGCCGTCAACAGATTGGCCGGAACCAAATACTATGCCAATAAGTAAAGAGAATATCAATCTTACTATGTTTACTGCATTTCCGGCAGGACATGCTGCTTACTTCCAATCTCTAAACGACAGTCCAAATATGAAAGCTTATGCAGAGCTTACAGGTGTAAGTGTTGACATCCAAGCGGCTCCTGGTGACAGCTATTCTGAGTTAAAGGGTATAATCTTTGCATCAGGAGAGCTGCCTGATATCGTTTTCACAGAGACTGCTCAAGAAGATGCGCTTATGTATGGTGTAAATGATAACCTTATTATTCCGATTGATGATTTGCTTGCACAGTATGGATATTATACAAATCAGTGGATCAACCAGGAGCCAGAGTTAAAGGATCAGATAAAGTCGGGTGACGGTCGTATGTATTATATGCCAAGTATTGATTTGTCGCTGGTCAGCTCACCCGGATGCGGTTATTATATCAGAGAAGAATGGCTTAATAGATATAACCTTGATCCTCCGGCTAGTATAGAGGAACTGTACAATGTCCTTTCAACATTCAAGAAAGAAGATGCTGCAGGAAACGGAAAAACTATCCCTCTTTCGGCACCTGTTCCCATATTTATTATCAACTCAATAATGGGTTCTTTTGGAGTTAAGAATTGCGTAAATGCGGATGGAATATATCAGGTTGACGGGAAAGTTAAATTTGGACCTACAGAGCCTGAATTTAAAGAAGCTTTGGCATTTCTTAATAAACTTTATAAAGAAGAATTAATTGCACAGGACTACTTATCCCATAATGTAAATATTTATTATGCAAATCTTATTGATAATGTCGGGATGACTTGGGGCTATAAAGGGAGCGGAATGAGGACTCCTTTACTATCCGCTGGTTACACCCAGGAAGAAGCAGAAAATTTATTCCGTCCTATAGCAGGTGCCAAGGGAAAGGATAATGAATACCACTGGTTCATGAGTGATGTTGGAAGAATCACCCAACCACACGGTGAGTTTATTACTTCGGCAAACAAATACCCGGTAGAAACCATAAAGTGGATGGATTATAAGAATTCAATGGAGGGAGCATGGACTGTCGGATGCGGACCAAAAGGTGTTTCGTGGGAGATTGATAAAAATGGTGCTCCTGATTACACTGATTATATAAAAAATAATCCGGATGGATTGGAACAGGATGAAGCCTTCTTAAGGAACGGGGGTATAATATGGCTTTACACCACATTTGTTAATATCTTGGAAAACTGCCCGAAATGGCCGTTCACACGCGAGGATTTGAATGTATATGGTCCGGAGGTTCAGTATCCTGATTCGCTTATTTCAAGATACGAGGCGAAAAATTGGCTTGATTTTGAACGCAGCAGACAGCTTCCCCCTACAGTTATTTATACTGCTGAAGAAAAAGAGGAAATTGACCTAGTACTGCAGGATCTGAGAACTTTTGTAGAAGAAGAAGTGCACAAGATAGTTATGGGTTTGGAACCCATTAGTAAATGGGATGCAAATGTAAAACAGATGAAAGAAATAATGAATGCAGACAGACTGGTTAAAATTCATCAGGATGCCTTTGATAGGGTTAAATAAACTTTACTGTTATTGGCTTGAACCGGTGTAGCTATTCTCTGTGTACCGGTTGCTCGTGATAAGGCTGATGGAAAAACATATAACCTGATTAGTCGATTGAAAGGTGGTGCAAAGGGGTTCTAAGAAACATGCTAATGTTATGGGTCTTAGAACCCTCTAAGAATATGAAGTTTTCAATACTTAAAGAGGATATTACTCCACACATTCCTGTTTATCTTTGTGGGTTTGCAGCAAGAGTTGATAGAAGAAGTGAAGGAGTTCATGATGCACTTTTTGCCTCAGTTGTGATATTGCAGAAGAATAAGACAGTGATTATTATTACACTGGATCTGATTGGAGGTGACAGAAGTTTTGCGTGGGGAATCAAGAAGACCATAAATGAAAGGTTTGGGATTTCTGAAGATGAAATTATTATTAACTTTTCACATACTCATTCGGCAGTCGCGGTTACCGGCGATGATGAGAGCAGAAGGGATAAGTCATACAGCTTTAATGTTTACAAAAGCCTCCCCGGTGTTGAAAACGATTTTACTGAGGATATAAAGTACTACAATATTGTAAAAACCAAGATTATAAATATGATTGACATTGGTCTTAATAACCTTATTGATGGTGATGCTTATGTTTTAAGGGGTAGGTCTGATTTTGGTGTAAGCAGAAGGTACCCAAGTGAAAATGATGTACTCTGGAAACCATATTTTAATGAAGACTGTATGGATCCTGATCTGTACCTTATAAAACTGGTAGATAACAATGGGCGGCTTCATGGCTTGTTATACAATTATGCCTGCCATGCTACAGCAATGAATTCAAGTAATTATCTTATCTCTGCAGATTATCCAGGAGTTGTGAGAAAAGTTCTTGAAAAGCAAAATCCTGGAATGGTTGCAGTGTTCCTGCAGGGGTGTGGAGCTGATATAAAGCCTGTTGTATCAGCGCAAGATGGTGAGTTCAAGCACTGTACTTTTGAAGAGCTGGAAGAATCAGGAGCTGCATTTGCGGCGGAAATTCAAAACTTATTAGAAAAAAGTGAAGGAGTAGATGCCAAGCTTTCTTGGAGAAAAATAAATGTTAATCTGCAAACGAAAAGTGCAGACATAAAGCTGTACTCCGAAATCTGGAGTGCCCAAAGGTGGAAAGCTATTGCTGACGATCCGGATATGCCCGAGTACATGAAGCCTTATATAAAGAAAAAAGTCGCACAGATTAATGAAGGAAATGCCAATAACTACATACCTTATAATATTTCATATTTAAGGTTGGATGACAAAACCGGTATTATTGCACTTGAGAATGAAGTTGTAAGTGATATAGGCAAAGACATCAAGAAGATTTTTGATGATGAAAGCATTATAGTACTGGGGTATTCGAACAGTGTAGGAGGTTACATACCTACAAAAAAAGTAATAAGCGATGGTGGTTATGAAAGTTTATCATTTATGGGTATGGGATTGCCCGGGCAATTTGTGGATGAGATAGAGGATATCATTATTGGTAGAGTTGCAATTATGATTAAAGGATAGGATACATGTAGGTTTTTAAATGAGCACAGCAGTATTGAAGGGTAAATGGTGTTAAGCTTAGAATTGTTACAGTTCTTAATCAACATAGTTTTACGATTGATTTGTTGTACTATTTTGTATATACTGTAACAAAGAGTATGGTATTGCATATGGTTTAAAGAAAGACTACACAATTTGAGCGATAACTTAAAAATGCAATAAGGTACCATAAGAATAATGAGAATAGATGGCGCTGGGTTTTTCCCAGAATGGAGATGTAAGCTATGAAAAGAACATTCAAAAGAGCTATATTGTCCAAGTCGAATATAAGCCGCCCAATACTATTTAATTATTTAAAAACAGAAGTAGCAATAATATTAATACTTTGCTTAGGAACCGGACTTATTTACTGGATACTTAATAATTCACTAAGAAATCAGATTATTAATGTAAATAAAGTACTGCTGCAGAATACAATTAGCTCAATTGAAAAAGAGTTTTCAAACTTGAATGAAATAACAAGTCTTATAAACTCTAATCAAAGAGTGATAAAGTGTATGAATATACTTCCACACATTAAGAAAAATGCCCAAAACTATAATGCATACGAGGTCACTAAGGATTTAAATACCTATGTGTATAGTAACAGGTTTGTAAAAGGAATTCATATATATTTCAATAATGATGTTGTTATTTCTAATGAATACAAAACAGATTTTAATTTTTATTTTGAGCACCTTGATCTACAGGATTATGATGTTAGAAGTATGATAAGTACATTTAATCATAGGAGAATGCTGTATGTAAAGGACGAGGAAGGAAACCTACAGAAGATTTTCTATATCAATTCTCTACCTGTTGGGAGCAGGAAGATGTGGAAGGCAACAGTAGTTATTGAGATTGACTTAGATATGATACCGATTTTTCTTCAAGATAATCAGTTTACAATGACAACAGAGACAATTTTGCTAAATTCGGAGCAAACGGTAATATCAATACATAATCCTATGGCTGGAGGATGGGAGAACACTGATGCAATTAAAACTACAGTTAAATCAGAAACTCTTGAGTGGGAGATTGTGTCTGTTATACCTGAAACTGAATTTGAGGCTGAGTTAATGTCAATCAGAAGCACAATTATCTTCATACTTTTGCTTTCGTTGGTTGTAGGACTAGTATTGGCAGTTTTTTCTGCTTACAAGCATTATAAACCTGTTGCAAGATTAATTGGAATAGTAAACGAGGATAGAACGAATGTAACGAATGAGGATGTATTCAACAATATCGAAAAAAGTATTAGTACAACATTAAATGAGAATAAGGAGCTAAAACGCAAGATCCAGAGGCAGACAGAGTATTTAACTGATAGCATGGTTGAAAAATTGCTTAAGAATGAAATTGTTATGGGTAAAAGTACAGATGAAATAGTTGATTGGTCAGATATTAGCTTCAAATCTGCAAAGATTGTGGTGCTTTCTATAAAACTGCATATAAGCAACACATTCCCTATTAACTACCCGGATATTATAAGCAAGCTACAAAAGTGGCTTGAAAAGGAGCAAGATGGTTATGTTTTTTATCTGAATGAATCTAACATTTCTATCTTAGTAGAAATTATAAATAGGGAGGCGTTTAATCCCAGAGAATTCGGAGCTAAGATTATTAACATGCTGGACAAATTAAATATTCGATCAACAGTTGGGGTTGGAGGAATACACAGTCCGGTGAAGGGCGTAAACAGGTCATACAAAGAAGCACTTTTTTCTTTAAATACACTGCACAAGGACAAAGGTGAGGTTATTATTTATGATTCTATAAAGCATTTGGCGAAGACCAATACAAAATATTATTACCCTATAAGCATTGAAAAGGAGATTATCAATAATGTAAAGATAGGTAATATTGAAAGGGTTCAAGAGCTTTTAGAGGAGGTTTATAACAAAAATTTTATGGAAATACAATTATCTGGACAGATATCTAGGATACTTATATATAACATTATAAGCACAGCTATAAAAATAATGGATGACCTTAAAATAGATCTGGAAAAGTTCGAAGATGCTAATATACTGAGACAGTTGTATAAATCTGAAATAGTTAATGATGCCTACAGCTCTTTGATTTCTGCCTACACTATCATTTGTCAGCTTATTAATGAGAATAAAAAAAGCAGTAATATTTATTTGTTCAAAAAAATTGAGAAATATCTAAATGATGAATATGAAAACCCAGGGGTTACACTTGTTATTACAGCAGATAAGTTCGATTTATCACCAAGCTACCTGTCAAGGTTTTTTAAAGAACATGCTGGGATCAATTTTAATGATTACCTGCAAAAACTACGAATAGACAAGGCAAAGGAGATATTTAGCCAATGTGATAATGTTTTTATAGAACAGGTAGCAAATATGGTGGGTTACACTAATTCCTCTGCATTAATCAGGGCTTTTAAGAGATATGAGGGAATAACTCCTGGTGAGTACAGGTCAGGTTTATAGAATTTTATTGGAACTTTTCCAGGTGTTAATTATTATTTTCTGATTATTCACTAAAAGGTACATTACATAAGAAGTTTTTTAAGGTGTTAACAATTTTTTTCTGTTCTAGATAAATTAAAGTATATCAAAAAAAGGAGTTGCATTTTTGTGAAAAGGTTAATAAAATTACCCATTATAGTCATGCTTGCTTTTATTGGTTCAGTTTTTACAAGTTGTGGGGGTGAGGAAGGGGGAGTAGCAACACAAGATGCGCTAACCCATATAAATCGTTCTGATTCTGCATCAGCAGGGGAAACAAAAATATATGGAGCGGATGTGAACCCGACGGGGCAGCCGATAGGAGGCGGAGAAGGCTATACCGGCGGAATAAAGAGGAGTGATTCAAAAGTGAAACACAATGTAAGTACAGCAGAGGAATTGCTCAAAGCACTAAGTATGGCACAAGCAGGGGATATCATATGGTTAGAAGGAGATGCGGAAATTGATATGACCCGCCGTTCGGTTATGATAAAAGGTGGGGTTACTTTAGCCAGTGACAGGGGGGAGAATGGCTCACTCGGTGGTAGAATCTATCAGACTGCAGCAAGCTCGCGATTGTTTACTGTTAATGGTGAGAATGTGAGAATCACTGGCTTGCGGATTGAAGGACCTCATAAGGAAACTAGTCCTGTGAACGCAACAGCGGTTGCCTTATATTGCCGCTATCCCAATCTTGAAATAGATAATTGTGAATTTTTCGGCTGGAGTGATGCTGCAATCGGTGTTGCCGGTTCAGTGAGTATAAGTGGCGGAGGTGCTAGTGCGAAGAATGAAAAAGAGGAGACAGGCAAAAAGCCTAACGGCAATAAGAACGGAGACACTGATGCAGGAATAAGTGATTTAGAAATGAAGGCAGGGGCCTATATCCATCATAATTATATCCATCACAATCAGGTGGAAGGTTTAGGGTATGGGATAGTGCTGTCCAGTGGAGGTGTCGCCCTTATTGAAGCCAACTATTTTGATTATTGTCGCCATGCCATCGCAGGAACAGGCTCCCCAGGAGAAGGGTACGAAGCTAGATATAACATATGCGGACCCAATTGGATATCAACTTCACCCCATAATTTCGACATGCATGGGTTTAAGACTGGTGACACAATTATTGCAGGAGATACTATAAGAATCTATAATAACACCTTCATGGGGGAGACTGATGAAATGCCTACCTGCATTGCTATCCGTGGAGTGCCAAGCAATGGAGCATATATTTACAAAAATTGGTTTTACTTTAGTACGGATGCACCTGTATGGCAAACAGGTGGTGTAGAGAAGGTTTATGTAGAAAATAATTTAATAGGTGTAGATAAGACATTAGTTGAAACAGGACCAATCAGGTATTACTAAAAGAAAGGATATGACAAATTATGTATGCACAAAGAAGAGTTACAGCAGCATTAATTGGCGCAGGTTCAAGAGGGATGGATGTATATGGCTCATATGCTTTAAAACATCCTAAAGATATTGAGTTTATTGCAGTTGCTGACCCTAATCCGAAAAGACGAGCAAAATTTAAAAAACTACATAATATAAAGGATGAAATGGTTTTTACAGATTGGCAAAGCATTCTTGATAAGCCTAAGCTATCTGACGTAATATTTATTTGCACTCAGGATAAAATGCACTTTGAGCCTTCCATAAAGGCTCTTGAGGCGGGATATCATGTACTTCTTGAAAAACCAATGGCAACAACCCCAAAGGAGTGTATTGCAATAGGGAAAGCGGCGGAAAAAAGCAACAGCGTTTTTGCTATAGCTCATGTCTTAAGATATACTCCTTTGATGCAAAAGGTAAAAAAGTTACTGGATGCAGGTGTAATAGGAAATATTGTATGCATCCAGCACAATGAAAATGTCGGTTATTGGCATCAAGCTCATAGTTTTGTAAGGGGTAACTGGAGAAATTCTGATGAAACCAGTCCTATGATTTTGGCCAAGTCGTGTCATGATATGGATTTACTTCTATGGCTTGCAGGATCAAGTTGCAAATCAATATCTTCCTTTGGTGGTTTGTATCATTTTAAGGGTGAGAACGCACCAAGTGGTGCGCCGTTAAGGTGTATTGAAGGCTGTCCTGCTGAAACGAAATGTGCTTTTTTTGCACCTAGATTGTACCTTACAGATGATATAAGCTGGCCTACATCTGTAATATCAAGTGACATGAGCTATGAGGGGAGATATAAGGCATTAAAGGAAGGACCATATGGAAGATGTGTTTACCATTGTGACAATAATGTTGTTGACCACCAAGTGGTTAATATTGATTTTGAAAATGGAGTAACAGCGGCATTTACCATGTGTGCCTTTAGTGAAAAAATCAGCCGCACGACTAAGCTTATGGGCACAAAAGGTGAGATGCGTGTATGCCCCGGCGAAATTGAAGTCACCGACTTTTTGACAGGAACAGTGAACACTATCCAGATTATGGCCCCTGAACAAGGTCATGAGGGTGGCGATGAAGGAATGATGAGGGATTTTGTACACCTGATAAAAGAGGGTGGCAAAGATAAAGCGCTCACAAGCGCAAACACATCTGTAGAAAGCCATCTGATGGCTTTTGCAGCTGAAAAATCAAGACTTGAAAATAAGGTTGTAAATATTAAGGAGTATTTTTCATGTCTATTCAGTTAGTACCTAAAGCATATTAAACGCAAACTAAGCTCTAATGCAGCTAATTACAGTGAGGCTTGATGCCCCCGAGCTTTTCAAGCTGTATAGCAGTATTAGAGATGATTTGCATGAAAAAGGACTAACTGAATAGACTCTATTTATCAAACACACTAAACTCTATGCTTCCTTAAGCGGGGGATAAAGACTTCCTTAAGTGGGGGATAAACTGATTCCCTTAAGCGGTGGATAAACTGACTTCTGCTTTATGTGGTGGATGTAATCCTCCTCTTAAATTAAGACACAGAACCGTCCCCTGTCTTAGCGATGTTTAAAAAAGTGCCACATTCCTATGTTGGAAGGATCCCCCGTGTCATCTGATAAAAGCTCTCTATAGTTATCTACAACATTTATATATGCGGAAGCATACTTTTCAATTATAACCGGATTAAAATGCTTGAACCATGGAACAGAGAAAACTAATCTCCCTATTTTTTCGCTAACTGTCAAGTTTTGATCATAATTTCGGATATCTTCTTTTGAGTTTGATATCCTAGTCGGTTTTCCATGACCATAAATATCACATGTTTGAAAAACAGGATGTGTATGAAGTGGATAGTTGCATCCTGCTATGCAGTCAGGTATACCTTCTGCTCTTATTGCTTTTGTAAAACTTGTAATAGAAAGACCTCCTAGCGCATCCTTATCATAGAAAGCATAAGGCAAATACCATCCTGCCATATTGCTTCCTGATTCTTCAGAAACTCTGTGAGGTCTAATTGCCGGTATCCCTTTGAGCAAATCCCAGAAATAATCCATAGCTTTTCTAATTTGCGCACAACGTTCATCATAATATTTTAACTGTACTCTGCCTACTGCAGAACTTAACTGATGCATACGGTACTTGTAGCCGCCCATGGGAAGCCCTGCAAAATTTCGTAAGTATTGGTTGTCAATCTTTGAATCAAATCTCTCGTAATGACTGAAGGCAATTGCTCTTTCATATATTTCTCTATTATTTGTGACAAGCATTCCCCCTTCTCCAATGGCAAATGCTTTTCCGGTCATCAGTGACATTGCAGAAACGTCACCAAAGGTACCTAGCTTTTTACCTTTGTAAAGACCACCTTGAGCATGTGAAACATCCTCTATAACCTTCAGATTATGTTTTTTGGCAATATGCATTATTCTGTCCATATCTGCCGGGTGAGACAGATAATGTACCACCATAATAGCTTTGGTATTGTTTGTAATTTTCTTTTCTATATCATCAGGATCTATACACAGTGTTTTAGGGTCAATATCTGCAAAAACTATGGTACCCCCTAGCGAAAAAACCTGTATTGCTGATGCCCAGTAAGTAATACTAGGGCAAATTATCTCATCACCTACGCCTACCCCACATCCAAACATAGCTGCATGAAGTGCCGCTGTCCCATTGTTAAAAGCCAGTGCATACTCTGTTCCCTGCCAAGCTGCAAACTCTTCTTCAAATTTTACTGTTACATCTCTCCCTGACATAGCACATCGATCCAGTACATCCAATACCGCTTCTTTATCCTCATCAGTTATAATAGGCCACCTAAACATATCATCATACTCTTGACTGACTGATAGAGGTCCTCCCATAATTGCTAGTTTTTTTGACATGATATACCTCCTGCTTTTTTATTTACTGCAGAGTATATGCCAACTAACAATGAAAAGCAGACCAGCATAGATAGACACATACACCTGCTAGCTTTACACTAACATCTATAGTCATGAATTTCTTTGCAAATATTACAAATAATCTTGACGAATAGTATATTTATCAAATCGTGTAAGAGTGCTCATTGAAAAAAGCAGTGTATGTTTTGCACTTAAATCGCTTGTTTTTCAAGTTTTCTATATGCTGTGGGAGAGAGCCCTGTGGCATGCTTGAACAGCCTATTAAAATGACTTATGTTCTTAAACCCCGTCATATAGCATATGTCTAATACCTTATTGTTAGTTCTCTTTAAGAATGTCATCGCATGGGAAATGCGGAGCGAATTTAAATACTCCACAAAGGTTTGTCCAGTGACAACCTTAAAAAAATAGCAAAAATATGACTTGGAAAGCAGTGCTTTTGATGCAATAAAATCTATAGTTAAATCCTCCATATAATGCTCATCAATATATCTTAAAGCCATAAGAATTGAACACTTATGCCTATCATAAACTAAGCTTTGATTGTCTGTCTCAATTTTTCCTGAGAATTCTCTACCAACAATTACAAGAAGGTTTAGAAGAAGTGCTTTTGCTAAAAGGTCAAACCCTACAAGTTTTTCTTTATATTCATTAAGTACCGTGTTCAAAATCCTTTCAACCTCTAACTGCAATTGCCCAGAAATGTTCAATCTTGGCTTTACATGACTTTCACTCACCAAAAAAGGTTCTATATAAGCAAAGTCATAAAAGGATTCAATATTCTCAACACTACTTAAATTAAGATTTATAAATTCAGGTTCAAATTCAAATTCAATTAGTTCTATATTCAAATCACTTACTGATAGAATTTGATGCGGAACATATGGAGGGATGATAAAAATATCGCCTTTAACTATATCAAACTTTTGATTATTAATAGCATGACTTCCATGACCACTTAATACATAATTAATCTGAACATAATCATGCTGGTGCAATTCAGCCTTTATAGAGCTATTATTATATTTGCGAATATAAAAAAGAAGATTGCCGTTATTATTATCCTTCATTGTCAATAATGGCACATTCTTATGCTTTTCATCAACTAAATTAAAGTCCATTCATTTCACTCTCCAAAAAATATGATATTGAAAAAAACTCCTAATACTAGCTCATGAACTGCCTTTTATAAAAATGATTTTATAAAAGACCACAATACGATTATATATAAGAATTTAGGTAAATTCAAACTGAAGTCAATCTTTATACGGTGTCAAATATCACAGCAGGTCGAGTAGATACACCCCGCAAGGGGTGTATCTACTCGACCCTTAAACCTGCTTAATTTCAAATTATTGAAAAATATTATTGTCTATTGATGATAAATATGTTATCATTGGGATGATGACATATTTATCATCGGCAATAAGCGAGATTAAGGATTGGAAAGGCAGGAATGGTTAAAATGAGTGAATTTGTTAAATGGCAGGACGTTAGAAACTCTATGACCTCCCTTACTGATGGAGAAAAAATAGAAGTTGACCTGATGGCCGATATAATAAGTAAAATTATTGAAAGGCGTCAAGAATTGGGAATTTCTCAAAGAGAACTTGAAAAGCTCACGGGAGTCAGGCAGGAAGCTATATGCAGAATTGAAAATATGAAAAATATGCCGCAGCTAGATACATTAATAAAACTGATGGAACCTCTTGGTTTAAGGTTATCTGTAAGCAAAATTTGAAGACACACTTAACTTAAAAACAGAAAGAATAAAGGAAGTAGTTTTCCTGTGTGTTATATTAGATCACTGGTGAAGGTGCTGATGTGGATAGCCAAGTACGCGCGCAGGAGTGGCACAGACTTGCGGAACAGGATATGAAGCAGGCAATGGAAAACTTAAAAGCAATTAGAAATTTTGTTATTAATCTTGTACCAGCAATAGTATAAATTGAAAGCTGTTCTTTATATGAAGTAATTGATAATCTGTCACAATAGGTAAGGCTTGATTTGCTTCTTCTGGTGAGATGACAAGTAAAAGGTCTGATATCTACTTGTTCAGAACCTTTGGCTAGATCTAAATCTGCCCAGAGACCCCATTGATACCTCTTAGGAGAATAAACAGTTTAGTTCCTCAATGAAATGGTTAAATTTGCATAAACAGGTTATGAAACCATGTTCGATAATAGGTAATACCGGTGAATGTATCCAATAGAGGTAATGAAATATAATATCATAAATTAATATACAAATTTTATCAAAAATTTGTATAAAAAAGAAGGATTATGTGAATTTATGTTGAATATTAATAGATATACATGGAAGAGAGGGATTGCGTGTTCAGTAAATATATGTAAAAACTAAGGGGATGCATGTCTTGAAATACATAGCTCACACAAAGGATGGAAAAACATTTCTAAATGAAGAAGAATGCCAAAGCTTAAGTACGCATTTGTATAATGTCGCAATACTTGCGAGAGAATTTGCAGCTCAATTCGAAGCAGAGGAGATCGGGTACGTAATAGGTTTATTACATGATATTGGTAAATATCAACAGGAGTTTCAGGACAGAATCAGAGGCAGTAAAGTTAAAGTTGACCATTCTATAGCTGGCGCACTCATTTCAAAGGAGCGATATGGTGACATAGGTGATTTATATGGAATGGTAATAGCAGGACACCATACCGGTCTTCTTGATTCCGGTAATATAGCGAGTAAAGGTGATGGCACTTATTACGCAAGAATCAACAGTAATAAAAGCATACCTGATTCATTTAAAAATGCAATTTCACTACCGGCAGAAATAAGGCATAAAAAACTAAAAACTAATTTGAAATACTCTGCATTTTCACTTGCGGTATATATTAAGATGTTGTATTCTGCTTTGGTTGATGCTGACTGGACAGATACAGAAGAGTATATAACCGACGTAAAAAGGAAGAGTGTAAATTATTACATAGACGAATTGTTCGATAGTCTTATGAAAAGCATTCCATCTAATAATGGGAGTTATATTAATAATATAAGAGCAGCTATTTTGAATGATTGCCTAGCAAAATCAAAAGAAAATCAAGGTTTATACACATTAACGGTACCTACTGGTGGTGGTAAGACTCTCTCCTCACTTGCATTTGCATTGAATCATGCAAAAAAACATGACTTAAAAAGAGTGATCTATGTAATACCATATACCAGTATAATTGAACAGAATGCAAATGTCATAGCAGGATGTATCGGCGCTGAATATGTTTTAGAACATCACAGCAATGTTGAATTTGATAACGATAGTGACAAACGCATGAAATGGGCAAGCGAAAACTGGGATATACCGGTTATAGTCACGACTAATGTCCAATTTTTTGAGTCCTTCTTTTCAAATAAACCTTCTAGAAACAGAAAACTTCATAATATTGCAAGTAGTGTAGTGATCTTTGATGAAGCACAGATGCTTCCGGTCGGGTATTTATCACCATGTATGTATGCTATAAGTGAGCTTGTTGTCAATTACAAAGTTACTGCAGTTTTATGCAGTGCGACGCAACCTGAAATCAGCAGATATAAATATGATAATGTTGAAGTAAACGAGATTGTACAGAAACCAAATGAATTGGCTGAAAAACTTAAGCGGGTTAATTATACCGTACTTGGTAAAAAAACTGACGAACAAATATTAGATATTACTAAAAACAACGAACAAGCACTAATAATATTGAATTCCAGGAAACATGCATTCTGGATGTACAAGATGGCAGTTGAGAGGCATGGTAACGATGTGTTTCATCTTAGCACGCTTATGTACCCCAAACATAGAAGAAAAGTTTTGAATGAAATAAGGGGTAGGCTGAAAAATAGGCAGAGAGTTATAGTTGTTTCTACACAGTTAATAGAGGCAGGAGTTGATGTGGATTTTCCCCTTGTTATCAGGAGTATCGCTGGTATTGACAGCATTATTCAAGCAGGCGGGAGAGCAAATAGGGAGCGGAAACTAAAAAAGGGGAATGTTTTTGTTTTTGAACCGGACAGTGAAGTGGGAAAAATTCCGCGTTCCATACTAAATACAGCAAGTATTGGTAAGGAAGTTATTGACATGTTGGGAGATAAAGCTTTTGAGCTGGAAGGTATCTCAGAATACTTTAATCAACTCTATCATTCAGCCACTTCACAAATGATGCTTGACACAAAAGGAATACTTAATGAATATGAGAAGACTGGTTCTTTTATAAAAGTTAATTTTGAATCGGTAAGCAATAAATTTAAAATGATAGAAAGCAATACCTATAACATTGTTGTAGCAGAAGATGAACATGCTATTGAAATGATAGGCAGTATCAGGAGTAATTCTTATACAACAAATACCATTAGAGCATTGGGGCAGTATACTGTTTCAGTTTATGAAAATGAATTTGCAAGGCTGTGCAAGGAGCATGTTATAGAAAAACTGGATAATGGAATTAATCTACTTAATAACAATAATTATTATAGTTGTAAAGTAGGTATTGAGATATTTACGGAAGATAATAAAAATGCTGAGTGTTATGATATTTGAAAGGAAGTGGGGTTAAATGGGATACGGGGTAAAATTCAAGGTTTGGGGTGATTATGCATGCTTTTCACGACCAGAACTTAAAGTTGAACGTGTAAGTTATGATATAATTACCCCTTCGGCGGCGAGAGGAATTCTGGAGGCGATTTACTGGAAGCCGGCAATTAAATGGACAATAGACAGAATTCATGTTATTAACCCAATATTGTTTACCAATATCCGTAGGAATGAAGTGTCCGAAGTTCTTAAATTATCAAATGTCAAAAAAGCGATTGAAAAATCGGAGCCGCTTTATATAGCGGCGAATGATAACCGGCATCAACGAGCAGCAATGGTACTTAAAAATGTGGAATATGTTATAGAAGCGCATTTTGATATTAATGAAGATAAGGCAGGGGCCGACGATACTGTTGAAAAACATTTCAACGTTGCTATAAGACGTTTAAGAAAAGGACAATGTTTTCATCGACCATGTCTTGGAACAAGAGAATTCGGGGCTTCGTTTAAGATTATTGAGAAGGGTGAGGATATGCCTAAAAGTAGTTTAAAAGGTGTGCTGGATTTAGGATACATGCTTTATGATATTAATTACAAATTTGATGAGAATGAAAAACAAACTGTATCACCGAGATTTTTCAGAGCAAAGCTTGTTGACGGTATACTTGATTTAACTGATATAAAAGAGGTGGTACAATGATTTTAAATGCTTTATGTGACTATTACGACATATTATCAAGTAAAAAAGATGCTGTGATAAGCCCATATGGTTTTGAAATAATTAAAGCAAGTTTTTGTGCTATATTGTCGGAAGATGGTTCTTTGTGTGATATTATTTCACTAACAGAATTGAATGAAAAAAAGCCTCAAAATTTTATGATGCCCAAAAGCATGAAGATTTCGGGAATTGCTTCATCTCCGGTATGTGATAACTTCGCTTATGTGTTTGGTATTAGCTCACAGAGAGGTAATAAAAAGCTTGAAAACAAAAAAATTCTAGCAGCAAAAAAGCTTCATATCGGGTTGTTTAAAGATGTCAGTTCAATAGAGGCAAGGGCAATAAAAAGTTTTTTTGAGAAATGGGATATTAATACGGCATGGGAGAATGAACATATTTTAAAGTACTACAGCGAAAAAGGCAATGCATTTCAAGGCAATATAGTTTTTAGATTGAAAGGGAAAAAGCAGTATTTTCATGAATGCGATGAAATTATTAATATTTGGCTGGATTGCAATAAGAAAAGCCAAGCTGCCAAAGGAGAGTACAAAGACCAGTGCTGCATTACTGGAGAGTATGGACCTATTGCAAAGCTGCATGCCCAATTTCAGGGCGTAAAAGGAACACTAGGCAGTGGGGCTTCTTTGGTGTGCTTCAATAAGGATTCTGATTGCTCATACAATCTTGAACAATCATATAACGCTGCAGTATCTGAAATAGCAATGTTCAAATATAGTACTGCTTTAAAATATTTACTGTCGGATATGAAGCGAAAAATGTATATTGGTGAGGATACAACTGTTTTTTGGGCAAAATCTGCTAATAGTATTTACACCGACGTATTCAATGAGTTGCTTGATATTTCAGATGAAGAGGAAGGCGATTCCGAAAATGCGATACAGGACAGAGAAACTGAAGAAATAGTTAAAACCATACTAAAAGAAGGTCTACAGGGGATTTATACAAATTCCTTGATAAAGCCTGATACTCAATTCTTTGTTCTGGGTTTAGCACCGAACGCAGGAAGAATTTCAGTCAGATATTTCTATAACAATTCATTCGAAGCTTTCTGTGGAAAAATTAAAAATCACTATGACGATATAAAAATATGTGGAGGCAAAAGCGGCAAACAGAATATAAAAATAGGTAGTCTTCTTTATGCAACCATTAGTAGTAAAAGCAGAGATAAAAAAGTAAATCCGCTTCTTGGGGGTGCGGTAATGCGGGCGATATTGACAGGTGAAATGTATCCCCGGATTTTATTTGACCAGACACTAATAAGAGTTAAAACAGAAGTGCATGTAAGTCAGGCAAGAGCTGCAATAATAAAAGGGTATTTGCAAAGAAAAATCAGAATACAAAATGAGAATAAGGAGGAGGTCTTTATGTATTTAAATGAGACATCAACGAATACTGCATATGTTTTGGGAAGGGTCTTTGCTATGCTAGAAAAAATTCAGAGGGAGGCGTTAGGGGATAATATTAATTCTACAATTAAAAATAAATATTTCGCATCAGCATGTTCAAACCCTTCACTGGTATTCCCTAATTTATTGAAACTGGCACAGCATCACCTTGCAAAAATCGAAGGAACCTATTGGAATATCCAGTTAGGTAACTGCATTGCTCTTCTTGAAGGGGAATCATTTCCAAAGATATTAGACATGGAAAACCAAGGCAGATTTATTCTTGGGTATTACCAACAGAATCAAAAAAATTATGAAAAAAGAGTAAGTGCAAATGCAAAGGAGGAAAAATAAATGTCTATGAAAAAAAAGTTTGAAAATGCTATTAATAACAGGTATGAGTTTGTGATTTTGTTTGATGTGGAAAATGGTAATCCAAACGGAGATCCGGATGCTGGAAACATGCCGAGAGTGGATGCTGAAACAGGTCATGGTCTAGTTACAGATGTATGTATCAAAAGAAAGATAAGAAATTATGTGCAGTTAATAAAAGAAGGTTGTGAAGGGTATAAAATATTTATAAAGGATGTTCTTAATGATAAGTTGGAATCTGCATATGATACATTAGGAATACCGAAAAAAACAAAAAAGACTGATGAAATTAGAGTTGCTAAAGAGTTTATGTGCCGAAACTACTTTGATGTTCGTACTTTCGGGGCTGTAATGAGTACAGGAGACGCTCCTTGTGGAGTTGTGAGAGGTCCGGTACAGATAAATTTTGCAAAAAGTATTGACCCAATAGCTACACAAGAAATTACAATAACAAGAATGGCCATCACTAATCAAAAAGATGCAGCAAAAGGTGAAACTGAAATGGGTAAAAAAAGTTTTGTACCGTATGCTCTTTACAAGGCAGAAGGGTTTGTGTCAGCAAAACTGGCACAGGATGTCACTGGATTTAGTGATGACGATTTGGAACTACTATGGGAAGCTATAATAAAAATGTTTGAGCATGATCACTCTGCAGCGAGAGGAAAAATGATTGTGAGAAAACTGATTGTTTTCAAACACGGATCTGCACTTGGTAATGCACCTTCTCATACTCTATTTGAAAGAGTTATTGTTTCAAAGAAGAATAAGGATGTTCCGGCAAGACAGTATTCAGATTATGATGTTAAAATAATCAGGGATAATATGCCAAGCGGAGTTACAGTTGATGAAAAAATCTGACCCTATAGATAGGATTCCAATATCAGCGATAAAGCAATATGTATATTGTAAGAGGCGTTTTGCTCTGATGCATATAGATTGTCAATGGAGCAGTAATTATAAAACCATTGAAGGTGATTTTCTGCATCAAAAAGTGGACGATCCATTTTTTCAAGAGAAAAGGAGGGGTGTTTACAAAAGTAGAAGTGTCCCTGTATATTCAGAAAGGTTAAATATTTATGGCATTGCAGATATTATAGAATTTACCCAGGATGAAAAAGGAGTTTTGATAGGATCGAAGGCTGGTTTGTGGAGAATAACTCCCATAGAATATAAGAACGGTAGACCGGAAAAAAGCAAGGCGGACAACTTTCAGTTGGGAGCTATTGCATTGTGTCTTGAAGAGATGTTTTTGACATCTATCTATATAGGATACATTTATTATGGGAAATTGAGAAAACGTATAGAGGTTACTTTGTCGGATTCTTTTAAAAAGGAAATAACTGCTACAATTTCCGAAATGAATAATATGATTATTAATCATACCATACCGCCTAAACCGCAGAATCAAAATTGCAGTTTGTGTTCACTGGTAGATATTTGCATGCCAAACATATTCAAAAATAATATTAGGTGCCAGAAAAGTATCAAACAGCTGATGAAAAAGGGGTAGGGGAATGAGGAAACTTTTGAACACATTATATGTAACAACTGCAAAATCATATCTTTCGTTGGATGGTGAAAATATTGTTATTCTGCTAGATGAGAAAGAGAAATTTAGAATGCCATTTGTCAATATTGAAAACATTACATGCTTTAGCTATATGGGGGCAAGCCCTGCATTAATGGGGAAGTGCGCCGACAATAATATTGCAATAAATTTTCTTAGACCAAATGGGGAATACCTTGCCCGCATTACTGGAAAAACAAAGGGGAATGTCTTTTTGAGAAAAAAGCAATATACTTGTTCTGACGATAAAGAATTCTGTCTAAATTTTTCTAAAAACATCATTGCCGCCAAAATTCACAATACAAGATATACGTTAGAACGGTCAATAAGGGATAATAAAGACAAGACAGATATAAACGGTCTTATAAAAGTTTCACAGTATATTAAAGACAATTATGACCGAGTATTCCAATTTAATGATTTGGATTCGCTTCGTGGGTTTGAGGGGCTTATTGCTAAAAACTACTTCGGTGTCTTCAATGACATGATATTACAGCAAAAAAAGTATTTTAATATTACTGACAGAAATAAAAGACCACCACTTGATAATGTTAATTGCCTACTTTCATATTTATACATAATCCTTTCTTTAGAAATTCAATCAGCACTTGAAACTGTAGGACTTGATCCCTATGTAGGTTTTATGCATTCTTTGCGACCAGGTAGAGGGTCGTTGGCACTTGATATTCTTGAAGAACTGCGGGCTTATTTAGTAGATAGGCTGGTAATCACTATGATAAACTTAAAGCAGATAACAGAAAAAGACTTTTTGACTAAAGAAGGTGGTGGAGTTCTAATGACAAATGAAGGACGAAAGTGTGTTTTGAAAGGATGGCAAGAACGTAAAAGGGAAATAATAAAACATCCGTTTATTGACGAAAAAATAGAAATCGGACTTATCCCATATGTTCAAGCTCAGCTGTTAGCCAGATACTTACGAGGTGACATGTCCGAGTATCCACCATTTTTATGTAAGTGAGGTGTTTTTGTGTTTGTAGTAATAGCGTATGATGTGAATACTGAGACGGCTTCAGGCAAAAAACGTTTACGATTAGTAAGTAAAGCCTGCCAAAACTATGGACAAAGGGTACAGAATTCTTTATTTGAGTGTCTTATTGATTATGGGACGTTTTTAATTTTGAAAAGGCGTCTCGTTGAAATAATAAATATAGAAAAAGACAGTTTAAGGTTTTACTACCTAGGGAATAAGTGGAGTGGAAAAATTGAACATATTGGCGCAAAAGGTGGATATAATCCAGAAGGGACTATAGTAATATAAGTAGGTTGCGAACCCTCTGTGAGCACTAATGGGGAATTAAGGTAATACCAGTTAGCGCCAGTGCTTGAGCTTTATTAATATATCAACTTACTTATCGTATACTTGATAAGGTAAAGCGCATAAGTGTTGATTTTACTGGTTTTTTAGGGTCGCACCCCACACAGGGTGCGTGGATTGAAATGTGATGCTGCATGGTATGACGAGGCAACCGCTACGTCGCACCCCACACAGGGTGCGTGGATTGAAATGACACAAGCATGGAAAACCTTGCCCTTGCAATGGTCGCACCCCACACAGGGTGCGTGGATTGAAATGCCCTTGCAATGCCGTGGGCGACATATTCCGGCGGTCGCACCCCACACAGGGTGCGTGGATTGAAATATCATTTCACTGGACCCCCCACCATCAAGGTTTGGTCGCACCCCACACAGGGTGCGTGGATTGAAATTATATTATTCAAATACTGATGTTGCACCGGTATTTGTCGCACCCCACACAGGGTGCGTGGATTGAAATGTTAGTCCAATTACGGGGGGCATAGATAGTATTAGTCGCACCCCACACAGGGTGCGTGGATTGAAATACTGTAGTTAGAGTATCAAAGCCAGAATTTTATGGTCGCACCCCACACAGGGTGCGTGGATTGAAATTTATCAGCACTATTACGCAAATCTGCTGTAGTAAGTCGCACCCCACACAGGGTGCGTGGATTGAAATATGTATTTGGTCAATGGTCATGAGGGTAGTTTTCGTCGCACCCCACACAGGGTGCGTGGATTGAAATTACCTCCATCTCGACATTATCGATTATGAGAGTTCGTCGCACCCCACACAGGGTGCGTGGATTGAAATCTTTAATCGCCCAATTTGCAGTATCGTCTGTGTAGTCGCACCCCACACAGGGTGCGTGGATTGAAATAATAATTTGGGCGCAAAAGCGTTAAAGATTTATGGTCGCACCCCACACAGGGTGCGTGGATTGAAATTAAACGCAAAGATGGCAGATATCAAACAACTGTGTCGCACCCCACACAGGGTGCGTGGATTGAAATAAGACTATGGCATGAGTGGTCAAGCAATGAATAAGTCGCACCCCACACAGGGTGCGTGGATTGAAATATGCGTTAGGAGTCCAATATAAGCAAAGTGATCGTCGCACCCCACACAGGGTGCGTGGATTGAAATGATGAAATTCCGGCTGAAATAGTAGAGGCTGAAAGTCGCACCCCACACAGGGTGCGTGGATTGAAATATTTGCAGTATAGGAGGTGGTCAGGTGAGTGTGGGTCGCACCCCACACAGGGTGCGTGGATTGAAATCGGAGGACAACCTGCGAGAGCTCCTCATGGAAAAGTCGCACCCCACACAGGGTGCGTGGATTGAAATTTGATTATTCCACTGTGGACGAGGATACAGCTTCGTCGCACCCCACACAGGGTGCGTGGATTGAAATATCCAACATATCTTGCACTTCTTGTAATGGATAAGTCGCACCCCACACAGGGTGCGTGGATTGAAATCACTTATAGGCGGTGATATTAGTACAACCGTATGTCGCACCCCACACAGGGTGCGTGGATTGAAATGGTACAGATGTAGTAATTGCAGATAACGTAGTGCGTCGCACCCCACACAGGGTGCGTGGATTGAAATAATAGAGAAAGATGATCCGGACAGTGTTATTGCAGTCGCACCCCACACAGGGTGCGTGGATTGAAATGTATAAAAGTATTGAGGCCGTGTGTTCAAACAAGTCGCACCCCACACAGGGTGCGTGGATTGAAATTCATAAAATTCGGAAGAGTATTAAAAATGTCGTGGTCGCACCCCACACAGGGTGCGTGGATTGAAATGGATCAGGTTTATTATCCACCGGAAGATTGTTTTGTCGCACCCCACACAGGGTGCGTGGATTGAAATAAAGGAACTCTCAAAAGGTTACGAGTGTACAAAGTCGCACCCCACACAGGGTGCGTGGATTGAAATTACATGGATATGGGAACTGGCAAGACACGAACAGTCGCACCCCACACAGGGTGCGTGGATTGAAATTATCGGACCGTATTTTGTTTTAATAATTGGTGTAGTCGCACCCCACACAGGGTGCGTGGATTGAAATTTACCAAGTTCGGCTCATAAGGCCGTATCTTCTCGTCGCACCCCACACAGGGTGCGTGGATTGAAATTCTAGTGCTTACACGCCTGTTTCAAAACTATATTGTCGCACCCCACACAGGGTGCGTGGATTGAAATAACGTCTGCAAACGTTTATAAACAGTGTTCGAAGTCGCACCCCACACAGGGTGCGTGGATTGAAATCAACAAAGGATTGCAGAGTTGGAATCACAGATACAGTCGCACCCCACACAGGGTGCGTGGATTGAAATTCTAAAGCACACCAAAACAGGAGGGAGGTTTTAGTCGCACCCCACACAGGGTGCGTGGATTGAAATACCGACCAGTAGCCATAACCCAAAGGTGAATATTGTCGCACCCCACACAGGGTGCGTGGATTGAAATGCGAAACAGAACGTGAAAAGGCGTTGATAGAGGTGTCGCACCCCACACAGGGTGCGTGGATTGAAATATGATTGGGGAGCTGATTATTTTATCAGCATCCGTCGCACCCCACACAGGGTGCGTGGATTGAAATTCAGTAGCTCTTAACCCAACCAAGAACGCAGTAGTCGCACCCCACACAGGGTGCGTGGATTGAAATCAAGAGCCTGTGCAATCTGAAAAAGCATTTTACGTCGCACCCCACACAGGGTGCGTGGATTGAAATACACATATCTTGTGGTCTACCTTCACGTCATAAGTCGCACCCCACACAGGGTGCGTGGATTGAAATTCAGGAACATCATCAATTGTTTTAAGACCCTTCCGTCGCACCCCACACAGGGTGCGTGGATTGAAATGGTCAAGAGCACCCATTTGTTTAAGCGCCCCTACGTCGCACCCCACACAGGGTGCGTGGATTGAAATATATCAAACCAGTTGCGACATGCATTGGACACAGGTCGCACCCCGCACAGGGTGCGTGGATTGAAATAATAGTAAAGCGGGAATAGAGGCAGGGTAACACCGTCGCACCCCGCACAGGGTGCGTGGATTGAAATCGTCACACTGTCGGCGATCCATTCAATGACATCAGTCGCCCCTCACGCAGGGGCGTGGATTGAAATGTACCAGCAAGCCCCTGTAATCTGAATGCTGTTGGTCGCCCCTCACGCAGGGGCGTGGATTGAAATGGATACATGGCAGGGTGCTTGAATGAGATTGTAAGTCGCCCCTCACGCAGGTGCGTGGATTGAAATGATGCGTACGCTGTTAAAAAGAAGTGGCATACGGGTCGCACCCCGCAAAGGGTGCGTGGATTGAAACAAATAATATATTAGCAGACAATATTTCCTTTGTCTGTTTTCCTTTTGTCAATATATTGATATAATGAAATCAATGAATAACGAATGTATTAATGTAGATTTTATTGAGACACACTTAATGGAAAAGAGAAAGAATAAACGAGAGTAGTTTTCCTGTGTGTTATATTAGATCATTGGTAGAGGTGCTGATATGGATAAGCGAATAAAGGAGGAGTTAAACATCCTCAAAGATATAATAGTAAACACAGTTCACGTTGAACGCATGTACTTGTTTGGATCTTATGCTAATGGTACACCTCATGTTGATTCTGACTTAGATATATATGTAGTAATGCATGAAAATGCTGATATTAGAGAAATTGATGCTATGAAATTAATACATAAAGCAATTCGTGATAAAAAAACAATGCCTGTGGATGTAGTGGTCAACAAAAAAAACAAGTTTAACCAACGCAAATTGACGCCTACTTTAGAAAGACAGATTGTACATGAAGGGGTAGTGCTGTATGGATAGCCAAGTACGTACCATTAAGTGTAGCACTTTATGGTATGTTCCTTGCAATAATTATTCCGCCTGCAAAATGTAATAAAGTTATAGCTAGTGTAATTCTCATTTCTATGGTTTTAAGTTTGGTGTTTGCAAAGCTTCCATTACTTAGGCAAATATCACCGGGCTTTCGGATTATTATTCTTACAATTTTAATTGCAGGGCTTGCTGCAGTCCTGTTTCCGGTAAAGGACGGTGAAACCAATGAGCCATAATATTTATATATATATCCTGGTCATGTCAGGAGTAACTTACTTAATCAGACTGCTTCCGCTTACACTAATACAAAAGGAAATCAAAAATCCTGTAATTCGTTCTTTTTTATACTATGTGCCTTATGTAACCTTGGCAGTTATGACCTTTCCGGCGATTCTTACCGCAACAAAAAGCGTGTGGTCTGCATTGGGTGGTTTTATCATAGCAGCTGTACTTGCTTAACGGGGCGGTAGCTTATTTAAGGTTTCGCTTGTATCCTGCCTTGCAGTTTTTGTAATAGAGCTTTTCCTGTACTAGGATGGGATAGATGTATGAATTTATATCCGTCACCCCTCATGCAGGGGCGTGGATTGAAATGGAATAAACCATAATTCATAAATTAGTTAAAATGAATAATCCAAGCCTAGATGGTTCACTCAAATTTCATGTTATGTTACAATAGTTTTAATAAACTTTAATGCATATTATTTTCGTACGTCAGTAAGCCGGAAAGCAATTTCTTCTTAAAGAAGTTCGCATGAAATTGCAATGCAAGATCTTTTCTGCTAAAATCTAATATAATTATTTTTCACATATATACGATTACAAGGAGTAAAAAATTGGATTATACAAATTTATCCTCTCTTGCCCGGCTAAAAAGGGCATATGGAATTCTTGAAAAACTGACACCTTTAGGTTTTGATTGTGGACTGTTATGTAATAAAAGGTGCTGCAAGGGAGGAACTGATGATGGAATGCATCTGTATCCTGGAGAAGAAATCCTGCTTAGCAATGCTGATTTTTTTCGTGAGATTAGAAGTGAATCATTAAATGGACAAAAAATCAGTTACGCTATATGCAAAGGCAAATGTAAAAGGACGCGGCGACCATTAGCCTGTCGGATTTTTCCACTTGTCCCATACATTTCGGAAGATCACAGGCTGTATGTGATTGAGGATCCAAGGGCAAGATATTTTTGTCCTCTTGTCATGAATATTGGAGTCGCAAAAATACGTAGGAGTTTCAGAAGACAAGTGTATTATACTTTTCGAATGCTGATTGAAGATCCAAAAGTCGAAGAGTATATATTGAATCTATCATTTGTACTAAAAGAATATGCAAAATTTACCGGAGATAATTTAGATAACATAAAAAAATATTATTAATTGTTCAATTATAGTGGCACAGATTCTGGTAGTGATGATATTGAAATTGATATTGCAGCGCCGGATATGAGGGTCTTACCGGATGGAACCTGATAGGGTAGCGCCTGATCAAGTTGGTTACCGAGAAGACCTGCCCTTAGATATTCTATAAACGATAACACCAATGCTAATAAAGCTTTTTGATTATCCATAATGTTAAAGGTCACACCGAAGAGGATAGATATGATGATTTAAAATATGTTATACTATGGGTATGTTTCGATTGACTATGAATCATGAATAGAATAGTGATTCTATTGAAATGAAGGTGATATGCCGATGTCTAATATAGACTTTGATCTTAATGCTATAAACAAGATTATAAAAAAAACAATTAACGAAATAGGTTCAAGTAGAGAACAAATTTTTCAGATTGTCGATAATATTAGAAATGAATATGAGAGCCTGCAAATGGAATTGGTTATCATTAAACATGATATTGATCAGATTATCACAGAGGTTGATGAACTTGAAAAACAGGACAAGTTTATGAGACAAAGGTTAGCGGAGGTATCAAAAAAATTTGATATGTACACCGAAGATGATATTAAGACCGCTTACCAGAATGCAGAAAACACTCGTATTAAATTGATTATTCAAAAAAACAAGGAAAAGGAATTAAACAAAAGGAGATCAATTATAGAACTTACATTAAAAAAATCATTGCAGAATGTTGAGAATGCTGAAAAAGTAATGGGGCAAATTAGTATAGCATTAGTATATCTGGAAGGAGATATTCTTACAGCATTAGAAGACGCTGATGCACATTCTGAGATGTTTTTAGGCATTAAGATATTAGAAGCACAGGAAAACGAAAGAAAGAGAATTGCCAGGGATGTTCATGATGGTCCTGCACAGCACATGGCCAATGCAGTAATGAAAGCAGATATATGCAGGATGGTGATTGAAAAGGATTTTGCTGAAGGACTTAAAGAATTGGCAGACTTAAAGCAGAGTGTTAAGAAGGCTTTAAAGGAAGTAAGAGATATTATCTTTGATCTAAGACCCATGTCGCTTGATGATCTGGGTTTAAACGAAACAATTCAGGAAACTGTAAAAACGATTATGTATGAATCAGAAATAGAATTAAGTATGAAATTGAAACCTGTACGAAAAGAAATAGAGCCTATTATCCAAGTGGCGGTTTATCGTATTGTGCAGGAAGTATTTAATAACATAAAGAAACATGCTAACGCAAGTTATGCGGAAATAAAGCTGGATTATGGTACAAAATATCTGATTCTAGTCATATCTGATGATGGTATTGGATTTGATGTAGACGAAGCTATAAAAAATGCAAATAACAAAGGTCTTTCTTATGGATTGATTGGTATAATGGACAGAGTGAATCAACTAAAAGGCAGTATAAAAATGAAATCAGCAGCAGGCAAAGGTACTACATATACCATTAAACTTCCTGTTAATAGAGAGGTGATCAGCGATGAAAAAAAGGGAGATTAGAGTTTCGATTGCAGATGATCATGATTTAATTCTTCAGGGCTTAAAAAGAATTATTAGCCTTGAAGAGGGTATAAGCATTTATGGTGAAGCAAGAAATGGTGAAGAAGTAATGGGCATGCTGAAACGATATCAGCCTGATGTATTACTTTTGGATGTGAATATGCCGGTTGTTGATGGTATAACAGTGCTTAAAAAAATAAAGCAGCAAACAGTGACCGTGAAGGTTATTTTGCTTACTATAGAAAACGATAGAATTACAGTAAACAAAGCTATTGATATTGGAGCTGATGGGTATGTGCTAAAAGATTCTGCTGGAACACAAATTGTAAACGCTATTCAAACGGTATATCAAGGAGGCAAATATATTGACAAGGCGTTGGTTCCCTTATTATTCTCAGAAATAAAGAATAAAAATGAGGTAAGTTTTTTTGATAATTTATCAAAAAGAGAAATCGAGGTTTTGTTAAATATTTCAAGAGGATTGAGTAATAAAGAAATAGCTGATATTCTATTTCTATCTGAAAAGACAGTAAAAAACTATGTAACCAGCATTTTCAAAAAGATTGATGTAAGCCACCGTGTACAAGCAACTCTTCTTGCTATTGAGAACCATATTGAGGATTATTATAATAATTTAGATAAATGATAAGGTATTTAAGAAATAGGGACCTTAGTCCCTGTTTTTTTCTGACTTTTTACTTTACATAATGTGACCTTGTCCATCTTCCCTATCTATTATAAGGGTATTACAATTAAATCAAGTCTTTGAAAAATATTTATGGAGGGGTTTATTATGTTAAGCAGGTTAAAACAATTTTTCTTACCTAAGTTACGCAATGAAAAAGGGCAGGGTATGGTGGAATACGCACTTATAATTGGATTGGTTGCTATTGTAGTTGTTGTAGTTTTGTTAGCGTTAGGACCGAAAATTTCAGAAATATTCCAGGGTATAATTGATAGTCTTGACAGGGTTCCAGCTGTCCCAACTGCCTAATAAAATGAAATACAGAGAAACTTTTGTAAAGCAGCATAAAAATCAAAAAGGGCAATCTCTTGTAGAATTTGCTGTCGCACTTCCCCTATTGTTACTGATTGTAATGGGGATTGCCCAATTTGGTATGGCACTTAATGTATATCTTGCCCTTAATAATGCAGTAAGAGAAGGTGCTAGGACAGGGATTACAGGCAGTTCGGATTTTGAAATAAAGTATTCCATACTGTCTGCTTCTCCTGTTTTGGATGAAAACAATCTGACTACCAATATAACGCCACCTCAAGGAAGCAGGGAATCAGGGAACACGCTCACAGTGGAGGCGACATATAACTACCATCTTACTGTACCCGTAATAAATCTGATTTTTGACGATATAATTGTGCTGCATGCTCAAACTTCCATGAGAATAGAGTGAGGATGATAATAGTGATTGAACGTACCGCTTTTGAACTAATGGATTTATCTAGCTCCATCCGAGGCAAGAGACTTAAAAAGTGCATGATAAAGGATAAAAAAGGAAGTGTCTCAATTGTTTTGTGCTTGCTATTGAGTGCCTTACTTGGATTTACAGCACTTGCGGTTGATATTGGAATGGTTTATGCAAAAAAGGCAAAGTTATCTAATGCTATTGATGCTGCTGCATTAGCGGCAGTTCTAGAACTGCCTGGCAGTGAAGTAAAGGCAAGAAGTGTAGCTTTGGAGTATCTAGAAAAAAATAATATTGATCCTGATAGTACCATTGTAACAATCAGTCCTGATAAAAAAAGCATTCAAATAGAGGGCATTATAAATGTTAATCACTTTTTTGCCCCAGTAATAGGTATAGATAATAGTAATGTAACAGCAGCGACAAAAGCCATTATTGGATCACTTAAATCTGTACATGGGGGAATAAGACCCTTTGCTGTAGAGATTTTTGATTTTTCCTATGGCGACGTAGTAACACTGAAAAAAGGTGCGGGAGATGGTTATAGGGGCAATTATGGTGCAGTTGCATTAGGTGGCACGGGTCAAAATGTTTTTAGAAACAATGCGCTTTATGGCTTTAGTGGTACATTATCAGTTGGAGACTATATTGATACTGAATCGGGAAACATGGCAGGTGCAATCAATGCTATAAAAAACTACATTCAACAAGAAGATAGCAGCTTTAATAATTTTACAAGAGACTCTATTAGAGTTTGGACAATTCCTTTAGTGGACTCGTTGGAGGTTAGTGGGAGAGGACAAGTACAGGTAATGGGTTTTGCACAGTTTTATGTGGAGGATGTTCAAAAAAGTGGAGGTAAGATGGAGCTCATTGGTCGGTTTATCCGATATGTAAGCAGAGGCGTTGTGGATTTAAATTTAAATGATACAGGGGCATACGGCGCAAAACTATCAAGGTAGGAGTATCATAATGAAAAGTACTGAACAGAAATTAATTTTAGTATCACTATTTTTAGCGGCATTAGCGGCTATTTCAATCTTTGTATATTTGAGGGCGCAAAAAGAGCCAATTGAAGAAATACCAATGATAAAGGTTTTGGTTGCAGCAGATGTAATACTTCCAAGAACACTAATACAAAATAGTATGATTAAAGAAATTGAGGTAGTGGACAGTCCAATTTTTGAAAACTACATCGGTGAGTACAGCAATATTGAAGGCAAATATGCCCGGGAAACCATACAAAAAAACGAAGGCTTTCATATTGATAAGCTAATGGATGAGAATAAAACAGAATTGAGCTTAAGAGTAAGGACAAATCATAGAGCCATTTCAATCAGTGTATCGGGAAGCACTGGGGTTTCATATTTAATTAAACCTGGTGACTTTGTTGATATCATTGTCTATTTTAGTGAGAAAACAGAAGACTCAGAAATTGTAAGATATGACTCAGCTAAAGCGGTTTTACAGAATGTTGAGGTATTAGCCCTTGACAAACTTTTAAATAGAGATGACCAAAATAGTAATTCCGAAAATATTCCATCTCAATATCTAGTTACTTTATCAGTGCCGGCAGTTGATGCAGAAAAGGTAGTGTTGGCGGATAATGTTGGAAATGTTACATTAGCTCTGCGACCGTTAAAAGATGATAGCACTATAGATGGGCATGGAGTAATATGGAAGGAAATATCAATACCACTTAATAGCGAGCCCACGAAAACTGAGTCGACAACCAAAGTTAATGAAGAACCAAAAGAGAACAATGGTGAAAAAGATAGCGAAGAATATATAAGCTATACGGTAAAAAGAGGAGACACGCTTGTAAAAATAAGCCGTGCCTTTTATGGAAATGACAAAAATTACAAACTAATTATGGAAGCAAACAATTTGAAGGATAAAAATATGATTATAACAGGGCAAATACTTAAAATCCCGGTATTGAAATGATAGAGGTAGCTAAATGAACAAAATCAGAATTCTAATTGCAGATGATATTTTAGAAACCACCACACTTATTAAAAAGATTTTGAGTATGGATAAGGATACTTTTGAAGTTGTGGGAGAAGCCTCAAATGGAGAAGATGTAATTAAGCTTATACCAAAAGTAAAACCTGATGTAGTCCTTATGGATATCAATATGCCGGTGTTAAATGGGCTGGAAGCAACAGAGCAAATTACAAACACATTCCCTGAAGTGATAGTTATAATCATGTCGGTGCAGGGTGAAAACGAGTATTTAAAAAAAGCAATGCTTTATGGAGCTAAGGAATATATTATTAAGCCTTTTGATGTCGATGATTTAGTTGAAACTATACGAGTTACACATGCTAAACATAAAGAAAGACAGATAAACTTGGCAAGCAGGCAAGAGCAAACCAGAGATGGAGAGGTTGTTACCTTTTTTAGTTCTAAAGGTGGAGTGGGAAAATCAGTCCTAGCGCTGAACAGCTCAATTATTTTAAGTAAAAAATTTAATAAAAAAGTACTATTGCTTGATATGGATTTGCAGTTTGGAGACATCTGCATATTAATAAATCAAATTAACCAAAAAAACATTTTAGATTTAGTTGATGATGGGCAAGCGGATTCTTATGAAAATATATCGCCTTATTTATATAAGTACAATGAGAATCTAGATATACTCTTTGCACCGGGAAAGCCTGAAGCATTGGAATATATCAGCAGAGACAGTGTGGAAAAAATTATTAAAAATTGCGTTAAACACTACGACATACTAATGATTGATACGGGTATTAACTTTAATGATAATACTCTGTTCATTTTGGATTATGCACATACAATTTTATTTGTCTCTACCATGGAGATCGTTGCTCTAAAAAATACTAGACTGGGATTAAATGTAATGCAATCGCTTGGTTATGATAAAAACAAGGTAAAACTTGTTATAAATAAAATGAATACAAGCTATGGAATAAGCAAAAAGGACGTGGAAGAAACCTTTAAGGACAATTTGTTTGCAATGATACCCGAAAAAGAAAAAATCGTAAGTGTATCAGTAAATAAAGGTCAACCTTTTTGCGATAGTGACAGATACAATAAAATAAAAATAGGTCAAGCCATTGAATCCTTGTGTGATGGCTTATTTGTACTACAGCGTTAATTTTGTCTATTTATCAGCGTTCATGCGCCTTACTTATAATAACTGCGAACACTTCAGCGCATTATTTTAAGCAAGGATAATTTAAGAATTAGTGCTGTTGTATTAGGATTATTTGCAAAGTTAATTCGACCAAAATAGAGCTAGGCGGGGGAACCCTTAGATTTATTTTCATGAGGTGAGAGAATGTCGCTTATAAAAAGGCTAGAAGAGGCAAATGTAGATAAGAAATATAACAAATATAATGAAAAAAAAATAGATCCATATGTGGAATTGAAGATGAAGATACATAACAAGACCATTGAGGAACTAGATATTAATTTTGATGAAATCTCTGATAAAAATGGAGAACTAAAGAAAGAAATCCAATCTATCCTTACGAAACATATTGAACAGGAATCGCTCAATTTGACATCTAATCAAAAAAAGAAAATAAGAGAAGAGCTGCTAGATGAAATTATAGGAATAGGACCTATTACCGGATTTCTTTCAGATAATAGCGTTACGGAAATTATGGTTAATGGCGCAAATCAGGTGTATATTGAAAAAGGTGGTAAGCTATTATTAACAGATGCTAAGTTTAAAAATGACAGTCATGTGATGCATGTGATCAAAAAGATTGTAGCACCTATCGGAAGAAGAATTGATGAGAGCTCGCCAATGGTTGATGCAAGGCTTCCCAATGGTTCTAGGGTAAACGCCATTATTCCACCGCTTGCAATAGACGGTCCATCTGTCACAATAAGAAAGTTTTCCGAAGATCCCTTTAAAGTAGAAGATTTAGTAGGTTTTAACACTCTAAATTCAAAAATGGCAGAGCTGATCCGATATTGTGTTGAGGGGAGATTGAACATAGTCATATCCGGGGGTACCGGTAGCGGTAAAACAACCACACTTAATGTGCTGTCATCTTTTATACCGCATGATGAACGAATTATAACAATAGAAGACGCAGCAGAGCTCCAACTTTCTCAGGAGCATGTTTTAAGGCTTGAAACAAGACCGGGAAATCTAGAAGGGAAAGGCGAAATCACAATCAGAGATCTGGTGAAAAACAGCTTAAGGATGCGTCCTGACAGAATTATTGTAGGAGAGGTGCGATCAGGAGAAGCTTTAGATATGCTTCAGGCGATGAACACGGGGCATGATGGGTCTCTTACAACCGGCCATGCAAATTCTCCAAGAGACATGTTGGCAAGGCTCGAAACTATGGTGTTAATGTCAGGGTTGAACTTACCCATGAAAGCGATACGAGACCAGATCGCTTCAGCAATGGACTTAGTAATTCAACAATCAAGGCTAATGGATGGTAGTAGAAAAATTACACATATCACTGAGGTACAGGGTATGGAAGGCGATGTAATTACACTGCAGGATATATTTGTTTTTCAGCAGAGAGGTTTGAATAGTAGAGGAAAAGTTAAGGGAGAGTTTGTATATACAGGTGTTGTGCCTAGATTCGTTCAAAAGCTGAAGGATAAAGGCGTTAGTATACCACAAGATCTCTTTGCTTGATAATATAGCAAACATTTTTATTTCCAAATAGTGTATTGAAGCATTGGCGTTAATTAGATAAAGTCGCATAAATTAAGAAGGTTGGTTGGTTGGTTGGTTGGTTGGTTGGTTAGTTGGTTGTATATTTTGTTGCAGTACGAATTTGAATTTATTGATCAAGGATACAGTAAATTGTAAGAGCAGTTGAAAATTCTTAAAACAGAATGTAGGTGAGACTAAGATGCTATATATCACAGCTATATTATCATTTTTATGTATTTGGTTGTTCATAGGTGCTTTGTTTTCCATTGTTTTTAATAAGGATAAGCCTATTGAAAAAATAAAACATTTTAATCGTGATGATAATATTTTAGAAAAGTATGAAAATAATAAAAAGAGTCCCGGTCTTTTGAAGTTACTATCTAATCTTGTCCCAAATGTAGTTGTGAATTTAAAGTGGACTAAAAGAATTAGAACTGAGCTTATAAAGGCTGATATATCTATTACTGTGCAAGAATTAATAATAATAAATCTAATATTATCACTAGCTAATGCTTTTCTTCTTCATGTTATAACAGGCAACTTAATGTTCTCAATTTTAATGTCTCTTTTAGCTTGGAAAATACCAAAAATGTTTATCACCTATAAAAAAAGGGAGAGAGTCAAGCAATTTGACAGTCAGCTGAGCGAAGGGATTATTATAATGTCCAATTCATTAAAAGCAGGCTGCTCATTTTTACAATCACTATCAATAGTAGCAGAAGAAACAAAGGAGCCTTTGTCTAAGGAATTTAAGAAACTTTTAAAAGAAATGAGTCTTGGCATATCTGAAGAAAATGCACTGATGAATTTGTCTTACCGAATGGAATCGGAAGATTTAAAATTAATAATTAATGTTATATTGATACAAAAAGATATTGGAGGTAATTTGGCAGGTGTTTTAGACAACATCTCTGAAACAATTAGAGAACGTCAAAAGATAAAAAACGAACTTAAAACACTGACAGCACAAGGCAGATTATCAGGGATTGTTGTTATGCTACTACCTGTTTTTTTGTGTTTAACATTTTTTGTTTTGAACCAAGAGTATATGCTTCTTCTATTTACTACACCTATCGGTATAGCCATGATAGCTGCAGGAATTATTAGTGAAATATTTGGGTTTTTCATGATAAAGAAAATTGTTAATATTGAAATGTAATAGCGCCTAAAAAAGGTGCAGTATTGGGGAAGGTTAACAGTACAACAGCGTTAGTTTCATTTATTTATCATCACTCATGTGCTTGACAAAAGATAACCTAGAATACTTTAATATGAGTTATAAGTTGAGATTATTTAAGAGTTAATGCTTTAGTAATAGGTAAAAACAAATGGAGGTAAAAAGATTGCTGTTTTTTATAATATTGATATTATTTGTAGCTGTTTTTTTATTAATTTATGTGGTGTTTTTCGGTTTGCTTAAAAACAGAATTCAAATAGAGAAAAGGATTATTGAATTAAAAGATATTGATGACAAAAAACAGGATAATAATGATATGCATTTACTTGAGACATTGCGCGTACTTTTATTTAGTGTCTACAGGTATTCTTTATTAAAACTAACACCAGTACGTACATTGGAGAAGTTTACAAATAAACTGGAAAGAGCTGGATTGCTGAAAAAAAGGACAAAAGAGCAATGGTTATACTTAAAAAGTATGTTTACATTTGTTATGTCAGCTTTAATAGGCTTGCTATCATATATAGTTAGTAAAGATGCATTGAAGACCTTCGCCCTAATGGCTATTACTATGCTATACATGAATTTCTTTTTTAACTTCTATTTGTCCAGAAAAGTTGAAACCAGAAAGAAACAAATTTTAAAAGACTTGCCTTTTACCCTGGATTTGATAACTGTTAGTGTTGAAGCCGGCTTATCTTTTGATGGAGCAATGGCAAAAGTAGTGAGTAATATAAGTGGCGAATTATGTGATGAGTTTGCAAAAAGTCTTAAAGAAATTAGAATGGGAATAGAGCGTAAAATAGCATTGAAAAATATGGGTGATAGATGTGATGTAAAGGAATTGACTATGTTTGTAACCTCTATAATACAATCCGATGAACTTGGTGTAGGATTAGGCAAGATCTTAAGGATAGAAGCTGCAGAAATGAGAGAACGTAGGAAACAGGCAGCAAGAGAAAAAGCTATGAAAGCTCCAGTAAAAATGTTATTCCCATTGATATTTTTTATTTTCCCTACTATTTTTATTATAATATTAGGTCCTGCTGTTATCCAGATAATGGGGTTTTTTGGCTCGTAAGAAAGCCATTCTATTTTGTATATGATTTAAAAAAGAGCAGTTGCTGCCTTTTTTTCTGAGGCGTGCGATTTAAAAGGGGACTTTTTACTAAAGGATGAGGATATGACAAAAAATTTAATTTATGAATCAAATAAAATAGCAGATGTATATATCGCAGATACTTTCCTAAAAAGATTTTTAGGATATATGTTTCGAAAAAAACCTCATTATGACGCTATTCTTTTAAAACCATGTAACAGTATTCATACTTTTTTTATGAGATTTGAAATTGACGTGATTTTCGTTAATGAGGATTTGGAAATTGTCAAGAAAATAGAGGGGCTAAAGCCAGGGAGAATTATAACCGCGGTAAAAGGTGCCACTATGATGCTAGAAGCAAGATCAGGTCTGTTTTACGATTGTAAACTGGGTGAGCAAATCGTAATCTGGTAACAACATATTGGAAATTATTCCCCAAATATAGTGTAAACATAATTATTATTGTTTTGACATTTCTCTTGACACATAAATTTTTTTGTGCATCACCGCCGCACGTATAGGCCCAATGGTAAACATGGTATGTTGTTCCAGGAAATTGAAGGGAAGTACCTCCATCGGTTTTAGGTTCGCGCAAGTTTTTTGCTATTGTGGAAAAATGCGCATGCGCTACTATATCATGTGATTTTTTTGAAATTCATGATATAATAATATCATGAAAAAGAGGTTGCTCTCCGCATAGGGGGCGTGGATTTAAGCACGAGTAAAAACAAAGGAGTGATGATATGAATACAATAAAGATAGAATTTGAGGTTCCTGAAGCTTTAACTGGATATGTGGATATAAATGATCCGGAATATCAAAAAAAGGTTAGAGAGCTAATGCTTTATGAGTTGATCAAAGAGGGTAAAATATCTTTTGGTAAAGCTGCAGAGATTTTAGAAACAGACAAGTTATCACTTATAACCAGCTTAGGTAAGCTGGATATCCCGTATTTTGATTATGATATAGAAGAAGTCAAAAGAGATGCTGATAATGCAAGTAAAGTAATGGAGGGATAGTTGTAAATGTTGATTGTGTCAGATACGACACCGATTATATCACTGATTAAGATTGGTATATTAGAACTACTCAAAAGCATGTATGGTGAAATCATTTTGCCAGAGGCTGTTTATAATGAACTAATAAGTAATCCTTTAATGAGTAGGGAAGCTGAGATAATTAAGAAAAGCACTTTTTTAAAAGTAACTAAAGTTGAAAACGAATTTGCAGTAAAACTGCTTCAAAAACAACTCAACCTTGGAACTGGTGAAAGCGAAGCTATTGTACTAGCTGATACAATGAAGGCAGGTTTACTATTAATAGATGAAAAAAAAGCCAGGGGTATTGCCGAAAGCATGGGAATTAATATTACAGGTACACTCGGTATATTGTTAGATGCAAAGAGGCAAAATCGAATTAAAAAGCTAAAACCATTACTAGACGGTTTAATCGGTAACAATATTAGAATAAGCAAAAAGCTATATAATGATGTGTTGGAATTGGCAAATGAAAAAAATGAATAATTGTATTAAAGGAGCTTTTATATTTATATCTATTTCTATTATATACATTAAGGAAGCGAGAGAATTGTCCCATCGCTTCCTTAACGCTTGTAACAGATATCAGCGATATAGCGGTCCTAACACAGTGCATGCTCTAAAGTCTGCACTTTCATAATCTTTTGTGCCAA
>CAYPLH010000038.1:0-38690 GCA_964411505.1 uncultured Clostridiaceae bacterium
ATTTTGAATCTTGAGCTTCTTCAACTAATTCAATAATCTTACCAAAAGTAGTATCCTCGCCTACACGGTCAGCAACTATTTGAACCGTTCCATTTTCCAAAATAGTTCCAGCATATACTTGAGAATCCTTCTTTTTACCTACAGGAATAGACTCGCCTGTAATGCTTGCTTCGTTTATATGACCTTCTCCTGTCAAAACTGTACCATCAACTGGTACTTTTGCGCCGGTTTTAACAAGTAAGATATCTCCTACGTCAACCTCTTCTACTTCTACTTCTTCAAACTCACCGTTTTCCATTTGTTTCAAAGCACTTTCCGGTGCCATTTCAGTTAGTTCTTTAATTGCAGAACGTGTTTTATTCAATGTGCGTTGTTCTAAAAAAGCTCCAAATAGGAATAAGAATGTAACAATTGCTGATTCCTCAAGGTTATTAATTAAGAATGCTCCTATAACAGCAATAGTAACTAAAACATCAATACTTACAACTTTTACCCTTAATGCTTGATAGGCTTGGATTGCTATAGGTGCTAAACCTAAAATTGACGCTATACCTAAAGCCCATAAAGCTATCTCTTCATTTTTAAACCCTAATTCACTAACAAATCCAATGACAATTAAAATTCCACTTATTACTGTTATGTGATTTTTCTTACCTAGTATGAATCTTTGCATATTGTCTACCTCCTAGTTACCAGTTTGCATTTTTCATTATGTCATTATTGACATAAGATTATTTACCTTAAGCATTATAGGCCTTATCCAATTCAGATAACATCTTGTATACTGCTTCATAGCTTTCACATACATCACTTGGAACTGTATAGCTATCTGTTATTTCACGTAATTCTGTAAATTCTTCCTTCAGTTCAGGTTTTTCTGCTTTTTTTGTTTTCTTAACAATTTCATCAAATACTTTATGAACTTCGTGGAATTCTGGGTGACTACCTCCATGAACTCTTGCTACTATTGGTACATATTGCTTCAATATTTTAAGATTGTTTTCCTTTACTTGGTTAAATGTTAATTGTTTTGACATAATTTTCTCCCTCTTTCTTATTTTATTTTGTTTTCCATCTTTATGGCTTTATTATAACAAGGCTTTAAAGTATTGGAATTGATTTGAATCAAATATTTGAAATTTATTATTATATTTGTATAAATTTATTATTTCTTGAGAAGAAAGATATTAAACATACTAGGTTCTATGAATAGCCCTATGTGTAATCAAAAAGAGGATGGTTAGCATATGCTTTCCATCCCATTAATCTTATCTTTTCCTCTTAAGCTTAATTTATTAATACTGTGTACTAATTAGTCTTGGCTAAACTATACTAGGTCTTACTTTATTAGTGTCTACAATTTTTTATCTTGGTCATTATTTTCTGATTTTACCAAAGAATGTATGTTTGGTCCTGCATCATTCTCTTCTACTTTAGGAAATTCTATGTCATGTTCAACTTGAATCATAATAACCTTATCATCTTCTAAAAACAAGGTATCCCCAACTGGAACAATGATATCACTACCTTTACGTTGAACCATGACTATAAGTCTATTGGGAGGCAAATCTAAATCTTTTACATATTTGTTTGCCCATTGATGCCCTCTTGGAATAGTAAATTCAATAAGGTCTTGCCCGCTTTCATCAAAGTGTGTTTCACCACCTAAGATAACTATATCATTTTCTTCTATAGTTGTTTGTCCTCTGGGAACAATGGTTCTTTCGTTACGTACAATCTTGGCAACAATAAAATCAAAAATAATATTCAAATCCTTCACTTGCCTACCAACCAAATTGCTATTAGGGTGAATTCGTGTTTCCAAAAATCCGATTTCTGCTTTATCTTGGTAATAGTTGAAGGTTTTTAATACAGTATCATTAGGATCCAGCATATCCCATCGTTTTGCAGCAGGTGGCATTAAAGAACCCTGAAGTAAGGACGAAAGTACACACATACCAAATACAATATGGTAAATATCCACAGATATGACTGCAGAACTATTCACAGACATTATAGCAAAAGCAATGGCAGCAGCACCACGAATACCAGCAAGTGAAATCATTTTCAATTGATCTCGTTCTAGACGAAATGGCAACATGAGACCATAAACAGTTACTGGACGAGCAATGAAGGTCATAAATAACATAATGGCAAGTGCTAATGGGAATGTCTGAATAAAGCTTGTAAAATCGGACAATAAACCTAATATAAAAAACAATCCAATCTGCACTATTTCAGTAAAGCCATCAAAGAAAAATACAATATCACGCTTACCTCGAAATTCCATATTGCCCAGATAAATACCTAAAATATAAAGAGCTAAATAACCGTTTCCACTAAGAAGACTTGTAGCGGAATATGTAATAAGCATGGCTGAAGCCATAAAAACTGCATGAAGTCCGTCTGCTCTGAGTTGAAGTTTCTTAAGTAATTTTCCTATAAGAAATGCAAATAAAAAGCCCATTAAGATACCCAGAGCCACCTGTGAAAATATCAAAATTGGAATAGATATTTCTGATCCAATAATTACAGATAGAAATACCATAGTCATAGTATAGGCTGCAGGGTCATTTGAGCCACTTTCAAGCTCTAATAGTGGTGCAGTATTGTATTTTAAGTTTAGGTTTTTTGAACGTAAAATATTTAAGACACTGGCAAAGTCTGTTGACCCGACAATGGAACCAATTAGCATACCTTCTAATAATCCAATACCCAATACATAATAACAAAATAAACCTGTTACTAAAGCAGTAACAACAACACCTAATGAACTTAGTACAATAGCTTCTTTTGCTACAGGCTTAGCCATATTCCAGCTAGTCCCAAAACCACCATAAAACATAATAACCATAAGTGCTATAGTGGCAAATCCATCGGCAAATTTGTAATCATCAAATTCAAAGCCTAGTCCTCCAAAAGCCATACCCAGCACAATAAATAACAAAAGTGCAGGTACTCCATGCTTGTTGGATATACGAATAGCAAAGAGTGCAAGTAATAAAATTATACCAATTATTAAATATTGCATAAATACTCCTTTCTGATAAAGATATTTGGAAATAATATTTATATAATATCAATTATTATTCTTGTTTAAATTAATCTAAATTTCTTGTCCAATCACCATTTTATCACAAATACTTCAAATATCAAGCATGCTCAGAAAGTGGATTTTCATAAAAATACCACTTCCCAAAAATTCCTTTCATGCCTTTATATTTTCTAGAGCAGAATTAATGCATCCGGTCTTTTACACTAGATGCATCATATTTCTAACCCAATATTATTTTACATTGCAAATTTGCCTTGCTAACTAATCTTTTTCATATTTTCTTGAAAACAATTTATAAATACCTCAACCTTTTTTCTAAATAAATCTTACTTGTATATAAGTTTAGATTACCTTTATAATCCTAATTTTCCACAGCATTAGGTATTATTAGACATTGTATCTTCCATATTGTCATCTTACAATAAATCATGGTAGTCTTTATTCTTTTCAATCTGCGCTTTAACATAAGAGCAAATAGGAACAATCTTTTTGTTTTCCCTTCTAACCCAATCAACAAGTTCAGTTAACAATAATTTTCCTACACCTTGTCCGCCTAACTCCCCTGATACAAATGTATGCTCAACAACAATAAGGTTTTCACCAGAACAAACAAATGTCATTTCTGCCAATGGCTTTTCCTCAGAATCCCCTATATAAAATTTATTAGTCCCCTTTTTTACTTCTAACATTGACACACCTCCTGCTCAAATTATTACATATCTATTTATAGATTACATTGATTAGAAAACATGAAACTTCATTCTAGTTCCTAGCTTTAAAAGTCATCACTAATCTTGGCCAATTAAAGGTTCTAAAACAAAAGCATATTGTTAACCAGTTAAAAAATATCAGTTGACAATTGTCCAAATACAATATATATTTATATATGGACTAAGCCTTATTTACTTTTAAACCATATACGATGCATTCTCACAAGTTATAATTACTTATAGGAAGGATAATGATTATGGAAAATACTAATACTACAAACAAATCAAAAACTTATCAGTTGGCAATTATCGGAGTTATGGCTGCAGTAATATGTATACTAGGACCTTTATCTATTCCTATTGGTTTGGTACCAATTTCATTTACAACCCTTGCCATTTTCATTGCACTATACACACTTGGAATGAAAAAAGGAACAAGCAGCCTCATCATATATTTATTAGTTGGTTTAGCAGGTGTTCCTGTATTTTCTGGTTTTAACAGCGGCCCAACTAAACTTTTAGGGCCAACAGGCGGTTATCTTATTGGATTTGTTTTTATGGCACTTATTGCCGGTTTCTTTATTGATAGATTTTTTAACAAATGGTATCTATGTATTGTAGGCATGATCATTGGTTCAGCTATTTGCTATATACTTGGTACTATATGGTTAATGTATCAAGCTAACCTATCTCTTAGCTCAGCTCTTGCTCTAGGTGTTATTCCTTTCATCCCTGGAGACCTGGCTAAAATATTCGTCTCTGCATATGTTGGCACCAAAATAAGAAATCATCTGATTAAAGCCAATTTATTCCAACTATAAGCAAATTCTTATCTATGAAATGTTTTTTTGAAAGCTCACCATTTTAGAACAACTACCTGTTTTAAGTTTGATTTTTTAAGATTTCAATTGCTGCCTCCTCATCAAGAGGTTTACTGGACAGATATCCTTGAAATTTGTCGCAACCGAACTTAAGCAAATACTGTCTTTGTTCTTCATGTTCTACTCCTTCTGCTATTACACAATGACCTAGCTTATGAGCCATTGATATAATATCTCCAGTAATAGCTTCCTCTTCCTTTAGTGAAATAAGCTTGTCAATAAAGTATTTATCAATTTTAAGGCAATTTATATTTAGCTCCCTTTCCCTTGAAAGAGAAGAATAACCAGTTCCAAAATCATCTAAAGCAACGCGGATTCCAGATGTCTTTAGCTCACCAAATATTCGATTTAATCCTTCATAATTGTCAACTAGCATGGACTCTGTAATCTCTATACATATGTTTTCTGGATTAACCTGAAAATCTCTTATCATTTTATACAAGTCTTTGGTAAAATCCTTTTCTAGTAATTGAATGGCGGAAACATTAATCGAGATGCTTATCTCTTCATAACCTATATCCTTTAATTTATTCCAAAAAGAGAAAGCCTGAGTAATTACTTTTTTGCCAATTGTAATAATTTGCTTTGTTTTTTCTGCTATTGGAATGAACTCGAGTGGAGATACTAAACCCAGTTTGTCGTTTCTTAGTCTAGCTAATGCTTCAAATCCACTTATCTGATTAGATTCAAGGTCTATAATAGGCTGATATTGCAAATAGAGCCCTCCATCCTTGGGATCAGTTGCGACTAGAGAAAGTTCTTGCTTTATTTCTTCTTCACGTAATATTTGAGTCTCCATATCCTTGTCAAAAAAGCAAAATCCAAATTCTTTATCGAAAATGTGAATAGCTTTTTCAGATGCAATAAGAAGCTTTTTTAAGAGTTGTTCAACATCATCCTTATTCTCTTCATCTATCTCAACAATTCCGATACCACTACAAATTCTTTCGGAAGAAAATACTGGTTCTAATACATGAATAATCTTGTATACAACCTCTTCCAATTCTCTTTTATTTGCATAATCCTTTACATAAAACACCAATCGGTTTTCATGAGAATTAAACAGTTGATGTTCATGGGTACAAATTGAGATTAATGCCTCTGTTGCTTTCTTAATCAACTGTTGGCTGTAATGGAACCCATAAGTCAGAGTTAATATATGTACAGAACTCATGTTTATACCTATTATGGCCCTTTTTCCCATACTATCTAGTTTTGCATCATGTGACAGAAGCTTTTCAAGGTATCTACGATTAAATAGTCCTGTCCATAAATCATGTTCATAGTTATAACTAAGTGTCTCCTCCATTTCTTTCCGATTTGTTATATCCTGTGTTAGAGTAATATGGTTATTCTTTTGGTCATTCATTAGATTAAGCTTTGCTACAATTATGTGGGCCCATACAATGGAACCATCAGGCTTTATATATCTTTTCTCCATTGAATAGCTATTTAATTCACCTGATTGGAGCTTTTCAAAATTTTTCAAATTATCTGCGATATCATCTGGATGTGTTATTTTTTCCCATCCAAGTCTAATAAGCTCTTCTTCTGTTCTTCCAGTAATCTTCTCTAATGTTGGATTTATAATAGTGATATTTTTATTTGAAGCATGTGGTTCACTACTATAAGAGATAGACATACCTATAGGAGCTTGTTGAAAAACAGTATTAAATGTTAAATTGCGATCATAGAGCTGCTGCTCATATAACTTCTGTAGTTTTAGTAATTCTATATGTATATCAATCCTTACCCTCAAGGACTCCATATGAATAGGTTTTCTTATATAATCAACTGCCCCCATCTTTAACCCCTTGATTTCATTTTCAACTTCATCAAGATTAGTTAAAATTATAGTGCGTATATTTTTATATCGAGCATTAGTGTTCAGTATACTTAGAACTTGGAATCCATTCATATTAGGCATATTTAAATCAAGTATAACTAGGTCAATATCGTCATGCACTTCTAGAGTATCTAATGCTTCTAATCCATCACATGCAGTCAGTATATCGTATTCACTTAACATATTTTGGATGATCAAACGATCTGTCGCTGAATCATCAACTATCAATACTTTTGCAAACATAATTCACTCTCCTCTAAACTATATCATGATTTTATTATGCTCTTTTTCATCCTATCAGGTCACTAATCTCACTAAGCAGCTTTCTTAACATAAGCACTAATTTCTTCTTCATGGGCAATATTTCATCTTCCTTGCCTTCATTCAAAGCTTCTTGCAGTTTTATGGATAGCTTGTACAACTTTAAGGCACCTATGCTACCTGAACTACTTTTAATCTTATGAACTATTTGACTAGCATCATCATATCTCTTTTCGATTATGGATAAGTTTAGCTTGTCTATGGTATCTTGATTTTCATTAAAATACTCCTTAAGTACCATTAAATAAATCTCCTTATTCCCACCCATATTTTTAAGTCCAGAAGATTGTTGTAGGATATCCATAGCTATATCTTTGTTCTCTTCATATTCACTAATGATACCCTTAATAGTATTAAGAAAATCATCAGGATCAAAAGGTTTACTGATGTAATGATATATTCCACTTTTATTGCATTTTTCTCTCACACCTAAAATCACGTCTGCAGTCATAGCTACTATAGGTATGGTTTCTGATATCTTTCTAATTTCTTCTGCTGCTTCATAACCATTCATAACAGGCATATGTAAATCCATTAAAACCAAATTAATTTTATCTATATGCTGCTTATAAAGGTCAACAGCAAATTTGCCATCATCAGCAAGAATAGATTCTATGCCTACTTGCTGCAAGAGAGATTTTGCAATGAGTTGATTTGTCTTATTGTCATCAACTACTAGGACACAAATTTGTTTGTCAAGGCTTACAGGGCTATCATCCATGCCTACTGATGGTTGTGTATCTAACATGGCTTTCAGGCTGAAAATATCCAGAATAGTATTGAATAGTACAGAAGGAATAATTGGCTTGCCAATACCTTTGTCAACACTATAATCTTCAAGCATATCGAGTAAATCCTCTCTCAGCATTGGTAAAAGCATGATAACATTTGGAGTTATGCTAATTTTACTGTTATTACCTATTGACTCCATAAATTTCAAACCACCCTCTAAAGGTGTTTCATAATCTACAATTAGCAAGTCAAAATGTTTCAAAGATTTGCCATCTGCAGTTTCTAGCATAGTCAATGCACTGTCTGGAGAACTTGTAATCTCACACTCCATACCAAAGGCACTAAGGTAATCATCTATAAGTTTAGCGTCTGATTCGTTTTTCTCTAATACCAGTGTCTTAATATTCTTAAAATGGTTTGCAGACAAAATTCTTATGTATTCTTCTTCTTTTTTCCTATCTTCAATTAAAGTTAAATAAACAATAAAGGTTGAGCCTTCTCCTGCAGTACCAAAAACTTGTATTTCTCCGTCCATCATGTCTACTAGATTCTTGACAATTGATAATCCAAGCCCTGAACCCCCAAATCTCCTATTTATACTGATATCTCCTTGTGTAAAAGGTATAAAAAGGTTTGCTATTTGCTCTTGAGACATACCAATACCCGTGTCCTTAACAGAAAACGATATATGATATTTATCAATTTCTGTTGCTAGGAGTCTGATATCCAACGAAACCTCACCTGAATCTGTGAATTTTACAGCATTGTTCAGAACATTTAGAAGTATCTGTTCAATCCGTTTTGGGTCACCAAAAAACCAATTTGGAATAGATGGATCCTTGTATAACTTAAATCCAATTTTCTGTTCTTCTATTTTATATGATACTATATTTACTACATCCTGAATAACTTGGTCCATACTAAAAGAAATGTTTTCTAACTCCACCTTACCAGCTTCAATCTTAGAAAAATCTAATATATCATTTATTATACTAAGCATATTAGAGGATGCCTGAGTAATCCTGTCTGTGTACATCATTTGTGTTAATGATAGATTTGTTTTTTTTAGCAAATAAGCCATACCAGTAATTGCATTCAGGGGTGTACGGATTTCATGTGACATTCTTGCCATAAAGTTAGATTTAAATTCGTTTGCTTCATCGGCTTCCTGTTTAGCTCTTTCCAAGTCAATTTGAATGAGCTTTCTCTTTTCTACCTCTTTCCTTAATATTGCAATCCAATAAAATGAAACAGCCATGATTACAAGCACTAAGGCACCAATGATATATAGAATGCGTAAAAAGGGACCATAATCCATCTCTTGCTCTAAGCCTATCCATCTGCTGTTTATGGCTGTCCTCTCACTCTCTGTAATTGTGTTTAAAGCTTTATTAATGATAGATATTAATTCTGGCCAATCCTTACCTGTGGCAAAATACAATGCCTGCTCTTTCTCTGCTTCAAAAGATATAATCCTCAAATCTGTTAGGGCACTTGATCGTATAAGATAGTTGATAGTAGCTAGGTTCCCTAAAAAAGCTTCTTCTGAACCAGTGACTACTGCCGTTAGTGCAACTTCGACAGAATCGTAAAGACTAAGATCTAATTTTGTATTAGATAACAAATAGCTGTGATGTGAACTGTTTCTCTGAACAGCTACTGTCAGCCCATCTAACTCTTCTATACCAGATATACTAGTATTGTTATCTCTAGTCACTATTACTCTTTTAAAATAGTAGTATGGATCTGAGAAAAGAAAATGTTCTTCTCTATTAAATGTCTTTCCAACAGCTGCTAACATATCTACATCTCCTGACAATGCCATATCATATGCTTGTGGCCAGGATAAGTCTTTAATTATCTCAAATTGTAATCCGGTTTTTTTACTAATCAAGGAGAGGTAGTCTGCAGAGATACCCTTGTGTACTCCATTTTTATCGATGAATTCAAATGGAACAAATTCAGAGTCAACACCTAATTTGATTACCGGATTCTTCTCTATAAAGGCTCGCTCATCTTCTGTCAAGCTCATACTATTATCTGTGGCATAACAGAGGCTTGACATTGTTGATATTATGATAATAAATCCCAAAATCATAAGAGTGAGCTTTCTCATAGATTCTCCTCCAAAGATATAATATCTACTTAATAAATTGAATGGGTCTAAGAACACTTCCAAAATAGTTTTAGCAATCATTGCAATTCCTGTTTTGTGATTTTTTTAACTTGTCTCATAATCTTATTATTTATATATACCCAATAATCCATATATCCAACCTTTAATTAGTTCATTTAATAAATATCTTTCTAAGTGTAAAGGCCATATGATTTATACAATTTATCAAATGCCTTTATAACAGACTTAAACCTCATTAACTTTCTTTTTCAACTTTAACTCTTCATCTGTATAAATACATGCGCTCCAATGTTTATCTCTTCTTTCAAAAAAAGTGTGGTCTACCTTTTTACATTTTTCTGTTGCATATGGACATCTTGGCTCAAATCTACATCCCTCTGGTAGATTAATCTGATCTGGCAGTTCATCATCAATCTCAATTCTTTCTCTTATATGATCTGGGTCAGCTATAGGAACTGAAGACAGTAATACTTTAGTATATGGATGTTGTGGATGGTCTATTACCTCTTTAGCATCACCTATCTCTACAATTTTTCCAAGGTACATAACTGCAATGCGGTCACATAGGTATTTTATAGTAGACAAATCATGAGATACATATAGCATTGTTAGTCCCATTTTATCTCTTAGATTTTTTAGTAGATTTAAGATATCAGCTCTAATAGATACGTCTAGCATGGATACAGGCTCATCTGCGACGATAAACTTAGGTCCTACAACTATTCCCCTAGCTATTGCAACTCTTTGTCTTTGCCCTCCACTGAGTTCGTGAGGATACCTGTGGGCAAATTGTTGTGCAGGCTTTAGTTCAGCTATTTCTAGAGCTTCTATCGCCCTTTTATATATCTCGTTCTTATCTTTCATTCCAAATATCTTTAAGGGCTCTGCAATAGTTTCTAAGATTGTAAACCTAGGGTTCAATGTTTCATAAGGATCTTGGAATATCATTTGAACATCTTTTCTAAACTCCTTGTTTGCCTCTTTGCTTCTATTAGCAAAGTCATATCCATCAAATATTATGCTTCCTTCAGTCATATTCTGTAATTGAACTAATATTTCTCCTGTTGTAGTTTTCCCAGACCCACTTTCTCCTGCTAATCCTAAAATTTCACCTTTATTTATTGTAAAAGAAATATCATCAATGGCTCTGACATACTTTTTTTCTTTATTAAATATGTCCTTAATTCCCTTGTTAACGGGATAGTATTTCTTTAAATTTTCAATTTTAATAAAAAATTCATTATTCATTAGGCACCACCTTTACCTTCCTGAATGATTCTATCTCTTACCATAGTCCAAGTTTCCTTTTTCTTAGATTCTTCTCTGAATTCCTTTACTCTTTCATGATAATGACAAGCTATTTCATGGTTTTCACTTATATTAGTTAATTCTGGCAAATCCACCATGCATTTATCTGTTCTAAAAGGACATCTGTCTTTAAATCTGCAGCCTTCTTGATCTTCCATCAAATTTGGTGGTGATCCAGGGATAGATATCAAATCCTCTCCCCCAATCTCCAATATACTTGGAAATGCATTTTGTAAACCTAAAGAATAAGGATGATAGGGCTGTCTGAAAAACACTTTAGTGCTAGATTTCTCCATAATCTTTCCACCGTACATAACTATAATCGTCTCACAGAGCTCAGATATAATGGATATATCATGTGTTATAAATACCATAGAACTATTGGTTTCCTTTTGTATTTCAGTAATCTGTTGCAGTATTTTATCTTGAACTACCACATCAAGTGCTGTTGTAGGCTCATCTGCTATTATCAAACTTGGATTTAAGGATAATGCCATGGCTATTATAGCCCTTTGTTTCATTCCTCCACTCATTTGATGAGGATAAGATTTTAACCTTTTCTTTTCTAAACCTATAATCGCAAATACTTCCTCTGCTCTTTTAAAAGCCTCAGTCTTGGACATTTTACTATGTGCTCTTATCCCTTCTACTATTTGATCTCCTACAGTATAAACAGGGTTTAAAGAGTTCATAGCAGATTGGGATATCATAGCGATTTCATTTAAACGTAGTTTTCTTATTTCCTCTTTGCTCTTACCTACTATATCAACACCTTTGTAGATAATTTGCCCAGAGCTTATAACCCCATTTTCAGGTAATAGCCTTATGATAGACTTTGCTAAGGTCGTCTTTCCACAACCACTTTCGCCTACTAAGCCTATACTTTCACCTTGTTTTAAGGTAAAGGAAACATCACGTACAGCCTTTAATCTACCTTCTTTTGTAACATAATCTATGTCTAAGTTTTTGATTTCTAGTAAATTCATACTTATCTCCTCCGCAATCTTGGGTCTACAACTTCTTCTAGGGCTCTAGATACAAAGAAAACCGAAACAAGTAGCAGAATAATAGCTATTCCTGGTGGTGCTACCCACCACCAAGCATTTCTAGAGTTTCCTGATATAAAGTTTATATGAAGAACTTGACCCCAGCTTTGTTTTGTAGGATCCCCAAATCCTAAAAATGCAATACTGGCTTCAGCCATAATGGCTGAATTAATATTAAAAGCCATTTCCAACAATATTATTGGTATTACATTAGGTAAAATATATTTAATCATTATCCGACCATGACCTGCACCTGAAACTCTAGCTGCCTTAATGAAGGGTCTTTGTGCTACAGACAACACCTGTGACCGTACTAGTCGGGTTACTGTTCTCCAAGACAATAAAGACACAGCTAGAATAACATTCCAGATACTAGGTTTCAATACTGCTGAAAGAACTATAACAAAAGGAATAAATGGAATAGCATAAAACAGGTCCACTACTCTCATTATTATTGTATCAACTGCTCCACCAAAATAACCTGATATAATACCTAGAGTTGAACCAATAAAGGTGACTAAAAATGAAGCTAATAAACCTACCATCAAGGCTGTGGATGTGCCCAATATTACCTGGCTAAATATATCCCTGCCTATATCTGTTGTACCAAACCAATGTTCTTTTGAAGGTGGCTCTAATCTTTTTATCATGCCTTCTTCGTTGTAATGGCGTTGACTTGGATCAAAAGGTGCAAGATGTTGAGAAAAGGCCCCTATAACAAAAAATATTGCTAGAATGACCACCCCTACTAGTGCCAGTTTATCCTTCTTCAAATTTTTTAAAAACAATCTAGCTATACTATTTTTGTTTGCATTATTATTCGTTATTTTTTTTACATCAATTGTGTCTCCCATTTACATCACCTCTTCTCTCATCTTCCTATTTATAAGATATCCTTGGGTCTAAGACTGCATATAGTATATCTGCAACTAAATTCATTATCATCATCAAAGAAGACATTATTATGAAAGAACCTTGTGCTAAGGGATAATCATGCCTAGTAACAGCTTGAACTATTTCTCTACCTAGCCCCGGCCAACTAAATACTACTTCAAGAAGTACCATTCCACCTATTGCTGACCCTAAAAACAAAGCTCCTGCCGTTACTACAGGCAATAATGCGTTTCTAGCAGCATGTTTATATAATATGGTCTTTTCTCTTAGTCCTTTAGCCTTAGCCATTTCTATATAGTCTTCCGACATTACTTCTAGCATAGAGTTTCTCATTATCAATAAGGGTGTAGCTATGAAGTAAAGTCCTGCAACTAGTGAAGGTAATATTAGATGTTTTAGAAAATCTAAGTTCATAAATATTTCCCTGAAGCTTTCTCCTTCATAGCCTGATGTTCTCATTCCCTGAGCAGGGAACCATTTTAGCCTAACTGAGAATAAGATTATTGACATTAAAGCAACCCAAAAAGTAGGCGCAGAACGAAATATAAGTGCAATAGTAATTCCTGCAGACTCTAATTTATGGCCTCTTTTCCAAGCCATAAGTGCACCTCCAAATATTCCTATAACATAAGCAAACACCATACCTGCAAGCATTAATATAAGTGTAGCAGGTATTCTATCAGCTATTATCTGCATAACTGGCTTCCCATAAAAAAAAGAATTCCCAAAATCAAATTGTAGTAGGTCCTTTATAAACACTTTGTATTGATCCCATAGACTGCCATTCAGCCCATATCTCTCAATCAATACTTGCCTCGCTTCTGGTGGCATAGACGGATCTACTACGAATGCAGTTGGCTCTCCAGGCATAGCCCTAAACATGAAAAATATCAATGTTGAGACTAATATTATCATAAGTAGCATAATCGCCATCCTTTTAGCTATATAATTCAGCATGTAATCCACCATCCTTTCTGCTGTATAATAATGATAGAAACATAAAAGTTAATAACTTAACTCTTATGTTTCTAAGTGTTTAGTCTTTAAAGTTTTCTCCTATTTTGGTAATCTAAGTTTTCCTTGACTATCCCAAGTAAAGCCTGCATCACTTAAAATTTCTTTAGCTCTTTCAGGATCATAAGTGTTATGAATTGGTGTATCAGGATTATGCCAGAATTCGTTAGCTTCAACAATAACTAACCCTGCTCCACCTTTTGCACCATATCCATTTAACAATACATCAACAGCTAAATCATAGTCTGTCAAATAAGACATTGCAACTCTGAAATCCTTATTGTCAAATGGTACTCTATCAAGGTTCATTCCTAAGTAGAAGAAACCAACATCATCTACTTGACTCATCTCTAAGTGACTATATTTCCCGCCTTCATTAGCCTTTATCAAGTCTATATGTGCTGGTACTAGTTCATTTGATAATAAGTCAATATCCTTTAGCTCTAAAGAAGTTAGTATGCCTTCTGGCGAACCAAATATCTTGAATATATATCCATCTATAGCTATATCTTCATAGAAATCCTTATTAGCCTCTGTTACTAGCTCTTCACCTGGTCTAAAGTTCTTGAAAACAAAAGGTCCACTTCCTATAGGCGTTTTATTTTCAAAATTAATTGGATCTTCTATAGCTTCCCAAATATGTTTTGGTAATATTGGTATCTGAGTTAAAGTATTTGTTATAAATGATGCATATGGTCTTTTTAATGTAAATCTAACAGTATTAGTTCCTGTAATCTCTGTACTTTCAATAGGTTCAAGGAAAGTCATAAAATATGCTACTTTATTATCAATAAATGAATCATATGTGAATTTAACATCTTCAACAGTAAGTGGTTTACCATCATGGAATTTCAAACCTTCTTTCAGATGAACATCTATTGTATTGTCATCTATAACCTCCCAGCCTGTAGCTGCTGATGGAACTGCTTCTATTTCTGGACTTAATCTAGCTAATTTATCATATATTAACCTTAGGTTTCTCCATTCATACAAAGTGTTAGCTGTCATTGGATTTAAGGTATCTATATTTACATTGCTTGCTACTATTAAAGTTTTATCATCAGTAAGTGGTTTTATCCTAATTGGTGTCCACTCATTAAATAATCCTTCCCCTGGTATAACTACGACATCCCTATATTTATCCTTATTGTATGCCTGCACATTGCTACGGCTATAGAGTGTGATTTGAGGTACATCCTCAGCTAGTATTCGTTGTGCTTCAAAAACTAGTTCTCTTCTCTTATCTATATCCATCTCTTGCCTTTGAGCATCTGCTATGGCATCAAATTCAGAATTTCTATATCTATTTGTATTATTCCCACCAGGTCCAGCATTATCCGAATGATTTATGGAGTGAATAAACATATCTGGGTCTAGTCTTTCAAGTCTTCCAGACCAACCAATAGTATATGCATCGTAATTTGCTTCTTCACCATAAATTTTGTCTATAAGTACGGCAAAATCTGTTGGTTCATTTGTGACATCTACACCAATTTTCCTTAAATCTTCTACTATTTGATTAGCCATTTCATAATTTACCATATTTTGTTCTGGCAGTGAAGAATAGAATTTAAGAGACGGAACTAATTCACCCATTAGGTCATCAGGTATTTTTTTTCCGTCTTTAGCATTATTGCCACCTTTGTTATTTCCAGTACATGCTGTAAGTAATAGTAAACAGGCTAGCATTAAGCTAATAATCATTCTTTTTTTCATTTTATCTCCTCCTTAGTATCTTATCAAAGTCCTCTTATACTAAATTTCATATTTAAAGCCAAATGCTACACTATAGCTTTAAGCAAGTCAACGGCCCAATTTTTCCCACAAGCCTATAATTATTCTTCCCTAAAACAAAATAAATATTTTAATTTTTTGAATATTGTTTTAATTACAAAATCTATTATCATTGAATTTGCTAATGTATACAGACTAGATTGTTTCGTTCTAAAATAATATGATTACTGGTCCTTTTAAAAAAATATATAGTGCAAATTAGAATGGGCGGCTATAATTGGATAGTAGGGGCAAAAATGAATTTTACAAGGTTACTCCTAAATTAAAAATCCCTCAAACCAAAGTTTGAGGGAAGAAAAAATGCTTTTATATTAACTTAAATCCTTTGAAATCATCTTTATTCAAACAAAATCTCTTCTTTACTTATAAACTATAAATCAATTTCTAATAATAATGGAGTATGGTCTTGTCTTGGACCTGAATCAATCATTTCAGATTTAACAACCTTATCTGCAATTCTATCACTAACCAGCCAATAATCAATTCTCCATCCTGAATTATTAATCTTACTCGTTTTAACACGCTGAGCCCACCAAGTATAATTATCTCTTACATCGCCGTGTACATGACGGAAGGTATCTATAAACCCTTTTGCTAAAAGATTTGTGAATCCTTGACGCTCCTCATCTGTAAAACCAGCTGATCTACGGTTATTATTAGGGTGAGCTAAATCTATTTCTTTATGTGCCACATTAAAATCACCTGTTGCTATAACATACTTATCTTTATCAAGATTTACTAAATAATCTGCATATTTTGCATCCCAAATCTGACGTTCTTCTAGACGGCTCAAGCCATCCCCTGCATTGGGTGTATAAACCTGAGTTAAATAGAAATTATCAAACTCCAATGTTATGATTCTCCCCTCAAGGTCCATGGTACTTGGCGCACCAATTATAGGAAAAGTAACAGATGGTTTTAAGTCATTCTTATATAAAAACATGGTGCCTGCGTAACCCTTGCGAGCTGGTTCTACTGAACTATTCCAAACAACTTCGTAATCTGGAAACTTGTCCTTCAAAATTTCTAAATGCTTTTTGGTAGGGCCATTACTTGATAACTTAGTTTCCTGTAAAGCAATAATTTCTGGATTATGTTCTATAATAGTGTTTATTACATTTTGAGATAATAAAGCACGTGGTGAATCACTAGTTAGTGCTGCATTTAACGAATCAATATTCCATGAAATAAACTTCAATGCTTTTCCTCCTTTTAGGTAATAATTTAGATGATATGTTTTTTTCAAAGCTATGTTCATACTCATATTCTTAAATACCTCTATTTAATTATACATGTTTAATTAAAAATTACCATCAATTTATCTATTGTTGGAATCAGATAGGGGGTACATTATTCCCTACTACTAGGGCGGACTAGGAACCTTAACCTAATTAACAGTGCCCATAATGGACACTAAAAAGGGCTTCGGCCAAGACATAACCGAAACCCTTTCCCTTATATGATTAGCTAACAGGCCCTGATTTCTATTAGATATAACACTCCGCCGTAGAATGCTACCAATCGCATCTCCCTACGGTCGTATTCTTAGACATTCCTGGCATGAGGCGCACCTCTATTTACAACTCACTTCACTCCTTGTAAGCAGGGTTACGGCTTCAACGTTGCTCGAGGATACAAAAAAAGATAACGTTTGAGGATGGTGATGCAGCAAATTATAAAGTACCTGCGCCATCTCAGCTCTGGTAGTTGTACTCGTCGGGGAGAGCTTGCCTTCGTTTCCGCCAATTGTTCCGGTTTCGGCAAGAAGCGTCATTGCTTCTTTGGCCCAGGAAGCAACGTTCTCTACATCGGCGAAGGATGATAACGGTTCGCCGGCTTTCCCTTCCGGTAGCCTTCCAATGGACTTTAGTGCATTATACAAAAGAGTGAACATCTCTTGGCGAGTGATTTGCTCGCACGGTGCAAACATATTATCTCCAACACCAGCCGAAATTTTTAGGCGTTTTGCTACCGCCAGATAGCCTGTATAATAGGTATCCCCGGCATCGGCAAAGTTGTCCTTGGGGTCTCTATCAGGAGCTATACCATATGCCTTCAGCAGCATAACCATAAATGTTCCCCGAGTCAGCTTGGCATCCGGACTGAATTTACCGTCTCCTGTGCCTAACGTAATTTCCCGTGCAGCAATAAAACCTACCGCCTTGCTATACCATGCATTTTCTGTCACATCCTTAAAGGTGACTTTATTATAACCCACGGCATATTGCGAAAAATGTCTAGTGCTGAAGCTGATCCTTCCTGTTACAGGGTCATAGAGGCAATCACTTACTATTTCAAGATCGCCTAAAGCATTGATATAATAGATAACGATAGCCTCTGTATCTTCACCTGCCTTGGGAGCATAGGGCAGGGATACAAATACATCCCCTCCAAACTGGGATATGGTTCTCCCTCCACTATTAACATTGACATCGAGTATCGGTCTATCCCCCACTTTCTGTTGTGCTTCGAGTGAAAGAGAAGATGCATCTACTTTTGAGACCCTAATTTTCACCTCATCTGCTACTTCTACTGCAAGGGCAGAAAGGGCGTTAGCATCAAAGGTAATGACCGCAATTGGTGTTACTACCTTCAAGGCATCAATTCCGGCTACTGTAGCCTGGCTCACAGCCTCTTGAGGAATGTTTGTTGTTACAGCTGTAGCATCTGCGGGAGCTTCCACTTTAATCTCAACTCTGGCTACCGTGTCTTCCCCCAGTCTTTCGGCTTCCTTCTGTGCTTGACCGATGGCATCGTTTACCTGTGTCAAGCTGACTGTAGCCATTGTATTACCTCTACTGTCAAAAGCAGCTGTAACTGTTTTTGTAGCAGTAACTACATTTCCGACAAAACTTATTTCTGTCTGTGGTCCTTGGGCGGGAGTTCTTGATCCACCACTATCGCCAGATGAGCTATCGCCTGTGGAATCATTATCTCCATCATTGTTACTGGAGTCAGTCTGTTTAATAAAATATCTGAATTCAACTACCTTGCTTTCTTTATAATCAGCTTTAACTGCATATGCCTTCAGAGTAACTATAGTACCTTCAGTCCCGATAATCTTGACAATATTGCCACTGGAGCTATTTGTATTCGGAGTGCTACCGTCGGTAGTATAATATATGGTTGCTCCCTGAACGGCAGCAGATAATTTCACAGTGGACTTATTTTCAATTGTGCTGCCGTCTTCCACATCAGCAGTAGGTGTAGACAACTGGATGATGAATTCTGCTCTACTGGTTTGGCTCCACTCTCCGTATACTGTATCGCATACTGTTGCCGAAACGGTACTGTTGCTAAAAATTGTAAATGGTCCGTCATAGAAGATGGCGTCTTGATTCGGAGTTTTTTCATCTAGACTGTAATATGCTTCATATTCTTCCGGATAATCAAGACCAACAGTAACCGGGCCAGAGAATGTACCTCCGTTCGGCTTTATGCTTGGTGCAGGTACTAGGGAAATTCTGAAAATATTACTATCCGTGCTGTCTATCCCATTCATAGTAATTGTCGGTGTAAGTTTGTAGCTTCCCATAGTATCAATTTGCAAATCATTAAATATTGCCTCACCATTTTTGAAAGTTACTGTTTTTGTCCCTCCTAATATGGCTTCGTCACCGTATTTAAGCACCACTGTAACTTCTGAACTATTGTCTCCAGTATTAACATTACCGTATGAATCCTTCAGAACAAGCACAGGCTGCTGAGGCCAGATTTGTCCCGCAGATCCTCCTCCCGGCTGTATTTCCCATTCCAACTGAGCGGCTGTTCCCGACAGGAAGGTCACTTCTACAGCTTCGGTTACAGCCTTCTCGTCAACCATTGCCGTGTATTTCACTGTTTCCGCTTTTGTACTTGCCACTGTGAATAACACAGTTCCATCCATGTGTGAAGAAGTTCCATAGACCGCTTCAACTACCGAAATGCCGCTTCCCTGGCTGAGATTCACTGTTTTTCCCCTGACAGGGTTGCCATAAACATCTCTCAGGGTCACCGTAATATTGACCTTATCCTTACTATCAGCGATTACCACGGGCTTATCTGCAGCTATGGTTGACTGCCCAGACTCCGTATCAGGGCCAACTGTAATATTGCCTGTAGCTCCCCTTATAGAATCGTTGTCTATATCTTCAGCTGTTATAATACGTGATCCAGAAGTCTTTAAAATTACTCCATTAAATATATAGGTTCCTTGATCCGTCTCTGAGAAGGCATAGCTCCCCGGCAATACAGCTTGGCTATCCATCGAGGTTAGCTCAACCGTTCCTCTGTAGCCTGTAGCTGTGTTACCGTGCAAGTCCTTTGCAGTTACGGTCACATTGAAAGGCACTCCTGCTTTTTGGGACCCTGCCGCTTCTACTATAAGGCTCTCCGCCAATCCTGGTACAAAGTCTATAGCTACAGTCGCACCCTGTGTCGCACCGTCAACTTTTACAGTATATACGACTATTTCCGCTTTTGTACTTTTTACAACAAATACTGCAGTCCCGTCAGCTTGGGAATCATCCTGAACTGGTGTTATAACTGAGCTGCCGCTGCCTTGTTCCAAAATTACTGTTTTACCGCTGACAGGGTTACCGTAAGTATCTTTGACAGTTACAGTTATGGTGGAATTATCACTTCCATTTGCTGTTACAGTTGCTGTTTCCGCTGCAACTGTTGTCGTTCCAGTATCTGCTGTATCGGCATTGACTGTGATTTCTTCTTTTTTCCCGATGATTGAGCTGTCATTTTCATCAACAACTGTCAGAGCGGAAAATCTTGTGTTGTAGAAGGTCACCCCACTGCTGAAGCTGCGTATTCCGGCATCAGCCTGTGTAAAGCTGTAACTATCCGGCACTATCGGAGTCCATCCTCCAGGGCTGTTTCCGTTATCGGTACTGAAGCTTACCTTTCCTATATAATCCGTAACTGTATTCCCATATTGATCCTTCACTTTGACAGTCACATCAAAGGGTATCCCTGCTATTTGTATATCTGAAGCGTCAATGATAAATTCCTTTGCCGGTCCCGGTATAAAGGCCACTTGAACTGTTGCCTCTAAAGTAATGTCATCAGTTACTGCAGTATAGATTATTGTTTCCGCTTTTGTACTTTTTACAACAAATACTGCAGTCCCGTCAGCTTGGGAATCATCCTGAACTGGTGTTATAACTGAGCTGCCGCTGCCTTGTTCCAAAATTACTGTTTTACCGCTGACAGGGTTACCGTAAGTATCTTTGACAGTTACAGTTATGGTGGAATTATCACTTCCATTTGCTGTTACAGTTGCTGTTTCCGCTGCAACTGTTGTCGTTCCAGTATCTGCTGTATCGGCATTGACTGTGATTTCTTCTTTTTTCCCGATGATTGAGCTGTCATTTTCATCAACAACTGTCAGAGCGGAAAATCTTGTGTTGTAGAAGGTCACCCCACTGCTGAAGCTGCGTATTCCGGCATCAGCCTGTGTAAAGCTGTAACTATCCGGCACTATCGGAGTCCATCCTCCAGGGCTGTTTCCGTTATCGGTACTGAAGCTTACCTTTCCTATATAATCCGTAACTGTATTCCCATATTGATCCTTCACTTTGACAGTCACATCAAAGGGTATCCCTGCTATTTGTATATCTGAAGCGTCAATGATAAATTCCTTTGCCGGTCCCGGTATAAAGGCCACTTGAACTGTTGCCTCTAAAGTAATATCATCAGATACTGCAGTATAGATTATTGTTTCCGCTTTTGTATTCTTAACGGTGAAAACAACCTTGCCTGTCTCATCAGAAATGCCGTTTACTGGTGAAATATAAGAGTTGCCTTCTTCTTGTAAGAGCGTGACAAGCTTGCCCTCTATCGGATTACCGGAAGCATCCTTTAAGGTTACGGTAATAGCTGGGCTGTCTGAATTATCTGCAACTACTGTCGTCTTATTTGCTTCAAGGGTTGATTGTTTGGCATTGACAGCTCCTGCCTTAAAGCTGATTTGAGCTGTCTCGGTAATAGTCAAATTATCTGTTGTCTCAGTGACAGTATAGGTAACCATTTCTATTTTGGTGTTTTTTACCCAAAACATAGCATTACCGCCATCGTCCGTAATGCTTTCAGCAGGTGAGATGAAAGAGCTTCCGCTTCCTTGGGTCAAGGCTACCGTTTTTTCCCTGATTGGGTTGCCATAGGCATCCTTTAGGGTTACAGTTATTACTGCACTATCACTATTGTCAGCCATTAATTCTGTTTCACTGGCAGTAACTTTTGACTGTGCTTGGTCAACCGCTCCTGCTGTAATATTAAAAGGATTGCTCTCCGGGCATTCAATACTATCATTGAGGTTAGTAGACAATGTAAGGGTATAGGTGCCAAGCTCATCTATTTGTAAACCGCTAAAGCAAGCCACTCCCTTAACAAGAGGTGCTGTTCGGGTATAGGTTGAACCGTCCGGAGTAGCACCGTTTACAGGATTCAAGGTAATAGTAACTGTATTCGAGCTATCCCCTGTTAATATATTGTCATTGGCATCCCTAAGAGAAACAACTGGCTGCTGATCCCAAACTGCCTTTCCGATGCCTCCAACTGGCTGAGTATCCCAGACTAGTTTGGTAGCCGGTGCTTGGTGCTTATAAACATTATTCATATAAGATACATATACATTACCATATTTATCCACAGAAACATCATTTACACCCATCGTACCAGCATTGGGTAGCGATACCCACTGATCTGTACCTGCCACCAAAACCTTTATTTCCCCTTCTTGATAACCGTCCGCCACATATGCATTCCCCGAATTGTCTACAGTTATCCCTTCAGGTTCAGCAAATCCTATGCCGATAGTCTTCCACTGTTTGGTGCCCGCAGGTAGCATCTTAATATCTTTATTGATGGAGTCTGTTACATACAAATTGCCCCCATTATCTAGTGCTAAACCTTTTGGATAAGAAAAGCTTGTATTATATTCAATACTCGACCATTTACTGTCCTCATATTTCAAGACTTTCATTCCGGTTCCATATCCACAAGTATATACGTTGCCTAGCTTGTCCACTGCCACATCATTGGGTCTTAAAGAATCCAAACTGGTAAAAGGATTACCATATTTCAATATCCTACGGTTATTAAAATCCGCAGTATAAATATCTTCTTCATGCAAAGCAAGGCCATAAGAATTATTAAGATCCGGATCTTCAAACTCTATTTTCCAATTTTCCCCATCAAAAATCTTTACATTATTCCTGTTCTTATCAACAGCATATACTTGCATACTATCATCAACTGCTATCCCTGTAATAGAACCAAAGTCATTTGAAGAACTGCCGATAGTTGTCCATCCTCCCGTCCATACCAGTGGGGGAGTGGGAGCAACCTCACCTGTAATAGTGAAGGATTCACTGTCAAATATAGCGATATCACTCACGCTGCAGGAGGGTACCAGCCTATAACCGCTGCCCGGCTGGCTGATACGAATATCAACAAAATCAGCTGTGCCATTGACCATGGTAACCGTTGTGGTACCTGCCAGACCTTCCAGAGATGCACCATTATTGCTATACAGGCTCAAGGTCACTGTATCCGTGCTGTTACCATTAATAACATTTCCCTTTGCATCCTTCAGAGTCAGCTTGGGGTATGGCTGGATAGTCTGCCCAGCGGGGCTGTCTCCTGGCTGAGTATCCCAAACAAGCTGGGTAGCTGGTGCATTGAGCATATATAATGCACCCCCGGAACCACCTGCATTTTTTGCTGTTGCATTGAGATTTCCCTGGCTATCTAAGGCAATGTCATACGGTTCCGTGAGACCTCCAATATTTGCCCACTGGGTGCTACCCACACGCAGTTCTTTTATCACATTGTTATTAGTATCTGCTACATAAACATTGCCTACGCCGTCCACCATTATTCCTTCAGGACCACCATCAAATCCAGTGCCGATGATTTCCCACTGAGTAGTCCCAGCCGACAGTTTTTTGGCTAAATTTAGATAAGAATCAACCACATATACATTACCATCTTTGTCTACTGCTACATCCTGAGGCACAGAAAAAGCACCATCATAGGTAATATCAGACCAATTTGTACCGTTATATTTAAGGACTGAGGCTCCACCAGAAGTATTCACCGTCGCATATACATTGCCAGATTTATCTAGTGCCACACCTCTGGGCCTATTATCAGTCCATTTTACCATTTCGGTGCTATTCCACATTATTCTCATATTGTCATAATCCGCCACATATGTGTAACCTGTTGCGTCAACAGCCACACCCTTTGGATAACTAAGCCCTGTAACCGGAGTATACCATGTATTGCCGTCTAGCTTTTTCAGTTTGCCGTTCCCTAGGCCGGTCCCATGTTCAACTACATAAATGTTATCGTCTTTGTCTATTGCCAGCCCCCGGACTAAATCAAAGTCATCCGCAATTTTCGTCCATGACCCTGTCCATACACCAGGCTGGTTATAGGTGAAATAACCAAATGGAAGGCTTTCCCCACCAGGAGTTGTAACGCTTATATTGACCATACCTGCCCCTTGTGAAGGAGCTGTAACTTCAATGGATGTATCGCTTTTTACCACAAGGTTAACTCCCGCCACTTCACCGAATTTGACCAAGGAAGCGGCGGTAAAATTATTGCCGGTAATAGAAACCCTAGTTCCACCTATACCACTTGACGGACTTATGCTGTTCACTGTGGGGAGAGGAGGGGCATCCATGTTGAAGGCATCACTGCTTTCCCCAACAAGATTAGGGGATAGGCTACAGCTTGGGGTCAGGGTATAGCCGCTGTCCACTTTGTTTACAGTCAAATCATCAAAGGTAGCAATACCATTTTCAAAGGTTGCCGTTGCACCACTTAGTCTTGCTCCATTGTCGCTATTTATGGTTAATGTCACAGTATAATCATTTACGCCCGTTTCCACATGGCCATTGGCGTCTACAAGGGCCACCTTCGGAGGATTTGCCCAAGGATGGCCTGCAGTACCATTGGTAGGCTGGGTTTCCCATACCAACTTGGTAGCAGGTGCCTGCAACTTCCAAACCAGTTTGTTTGTACTATCCGTCACATATATATTTCCTGAACCATCCACAGCTATCCTATTTGGATTCTTGGGACCTCCGATGTCACTTCCGCTTATGCTTATCCACCTGTCCTCTGCAAATACCTTGACAGTACGATCTCCTCTACTGACCACATAAATATGTCCTGAATGGTCAACAGCAATGCCGTCGGGATTTATCGGATCATTGACATAAGTTCGCGGCATTGTCCTCCATTCACCTCCGCTCACTATTCTAATCGAATCCTGACCAATACCAGTTCCACTGCTATACTGTGTCGTCACATAAACATTGCCTGAGTTATCAGTTGCTACATCAGCAATGTAACAAGGTACTTTCCCATCGGATGAAGCGCCGAGTATAGTCCAATCACCTTCTTTAAGCATGGCCAGAGAGTTGTAGGATTCAGAATAGTTAATATTCCCCCGGTTTGCTACATATACATTCAGATCTTCATCCACTGCTACACCAAAAGGAACATATATCCCTCCGCTGTTTTCGGTTGAAGGTTGCCAGGCACCATCAACCCATATAGTACTACCGTCGTAAACCATGTAATGCCCTGGAACCCATATCATACCTGTAGACCGCCCACCGATAGCCTTCCATTCAGCCTCTTCACTATCCAGCTGCTGAACTACACTTTTACTGCTATCTGTTATGTATAAATTTCCGTCCTTGTCTACGGCGATACCATTGGGACTTGCAGACAGTCCTGTATTTATTACAGGCTGCCAGGATGGGTCGCCAGTTACTAATTTTTTTATTTCGTTCCCATTGGTAACATATACATTGCCAACTTGGTCAGCTGCAATGCCGAATGGATTTGTAAGTCCATCAGAATCATTACTACCGATTATGGTCCAAGCATTTGTCCAGGCAGGTGTGGCAGATACCGGTATCGAAAAGCTCGAGATAAGAGCTGCCAAGAGCATCAACATAAGCAGCATTCTCATAGTTCCTTTGAAAGCTCTAGATTGACAGATAAAAGAATAAAAGCTCATAATAACTACCTCCATTTTATTTAATATATTCTTAACAGTTCATCTCCAGTTTTTCTACTCTGTTCTATACTTTTCTGTTTAACCATCAGTATAGGGCTCTTGACAGAAAAGTTTATACATGGCTAGTTGAGACTCTCTGCATAATCATTTAGCAAAGCTTTCTATTCTTCTATTTTATATAAATAATGGCAAGCATGATAGTCAATGAATGCTCAATTTCCGGTGATTTTTGCTATCTTTCGACAAACAGCCTCCGAAACCATTACGGTTCGAAGGCTGTTTTCATTACCTGCTCATATGAAGGATATTCGCCAACTTTACGGTCATATAATCATACCTACACCACCACCCAAACATTTACTATTAGTATACTGCTAAATTAAGCATATTGCAAAAACTAGCAACTCATCTTTTATAGAGCTAAAAGGTATCTGATTAAAGATACCTTCATACTTGGTTTTAGTATTAGTATTTGACGAATATACAAATCCACTAGTAAGCGGTAAAACCATTAATAATACTAAAAGCAATGACAAATATCTTTTAAATTTCACTTTATTCACCTACTTTTTTAATGATATATATATCTCAATATTTCCACTATTATAGATAAAAACATTAACAGTCCTATTGTTTATATCAAAGGTATTAAATGAATAGTTATAACTAGGTTTTTCTTTCATCTGTTTCTTTACTATGTTAAATATCTGTTCGTATTCCTTGCCTAATAAATATTCTAAACTAGCTTCAATAAATTCTATATGAGGTTTATAGCTAAATAAATCACGACCATTATAGAGTGAAAACTGATAAGTCAAAAGCTTATCACCATCATCAAAACCTTTTAATTGTATATCATGATAAGCCACATATTTAAGCTTTATTGTTGAAAGATCTTGTTTTTCAATAAAAATCTTATCTAGTCTTTTATATTCTAAAAAGTCCGTTGAAAAAGACATTTTAGTTTTTGGCATTCCATCCACATAAGATAAGCTTTGACCGAAAAACATAGGACCTGCCTCTATAAGTTTAGGTATAGTCGCCCTAGCTCTTATAGTAGCATCTAATGTTTTTTCATCATTGTATCTAAAAACGTCATGGAAGTCTTTATCGGAATAATTTGCATATTTTTCAACCCATTCATATCTATCAAAAGCTGCCTTAAAGTCTATAGGTTCTACTGTTTTGATATACCCATAAACTTCTTCTGCTTTTTTATCTATAAACTTCAAATAGTCTATAAGTTCTGTTACTGGTTTATTATTTACTATTGGAGCATAAAACACATCATATCCATTTATTCCAGCAAACTTCTCTTTTGAAAAGTAAAATATATTTTCACTATTTATGTCTATTGGCTTTCTTATTGATGGATTTATTAATCGGTGTATAACTGTTGCCGCTTGTCCTCTAGTTAAAAAACCCAATGGCTCAAATCTGTTGTTTGCCATTCCTGTTATAATTCCTTTATTGTAGGATGTAACTATACTTTGTGCAAATTTTTCATTTACCTTATGAATATCACTAACTAATTTCTGGATATATACTTCCTTTGAACGTTCTCCCCTATCTTCGTTTTTAAGGAGTGCATTTATTATTATGTAGGTAGCCTCTTCTCTTGTTATATCCCTTTTATAATCACTAAAGTCTGTTTCCTCTATTATCTTTATTTCTATTGCTTTATCAATATAAGCTTTGGACCAAGCATATCTATCAGTTGCGGCTGGATGTCACGAAGGCAAAAGAATACATAGACATCCATTGGAGGAGCGATTTTGATCTAGAGAGGCTCACAAAGGTCGTGGGCATGAGTCGTCATCATTTGGCACGCCTCTTTAAAAAAAAGTTCGGCATACCACCGTATAGCTATTATCAACAGGTTAAAATCAAAAAGATCAATGACACTCTTGGCGACGAGAGCCTTAGTATCAGCCAGGCGTTTGCAGCCTGCGGCGTAGATTACAACAGCAGCTTTGCGTAAGCCTTCAAAAACAAGGTTGGAATGACACCGACACAATACAGAAATGCCCTAAAGCTCAGATTCCCGTACAGATATTCGAACCGAGCGGAGACATGGTTTTTGTCAATGAGGCGACACTCAAAATGTGGAATGTCCGGGATACCTCTTTAACCCTATGTGGTAGGATATGGCCGTGATGCTGGCCAAGTACGCCATGGTAATGGGACTGGAAGCGCCTGCTATAAGCACCGGAGTGGCCTTTGCCGATGCCGAGAGCATGGCTACCTATGCCAAAGACGCAGTTGCAGCCATGCAGAAGGCCGGAATCATCGGCGGCAAACCGGGCGGGGTGTTTGATCCCAAGGCCGGTGCAACGCGGTCTGAGGTTTCCACCTTTGCTTTTCCGTATTCGGTTTGCCTTATGGGGTGGTTCACAATTCGAGCAGAATTTGATTTGCGGAGCAGTCTGAAGCATACTGGTTGATTATTTCTTTTTTCTATTCTGTAATATAAACAAGTTTTATATTTGACTTAACTCTCTCTAGTTTAGTAGCTTTCTAATATTTATATCTTTTACAAAACTCATCACATTATATAATACAAGTACATCTGTTATTCCATTGTGCTCGATAAATTCATCTATTTCCCCATTATAATAGCGTAAGTCAATCATATAGGACATCTCAAAATGATTCACCGCAAAAGGAACAAAAGAATGAGCATAAGAATCTTTAATTACTAAAAGCTTTCTTCCATTTTTATTATTGGTTTGAATTTCAACTAATGCATTATTACCACCCATATAAACAGAATACTTATCTTTTCCTTCTAACCTTTTTAAATCATATAGAGCATCTGTCTGATCAACCAAATTATAGGTTAATTGATAATTCATATCTTCTTTGATTTCATATAAATAAATATTATCTGGCTTAAGATCAGTATTAACTTTCGAATGCAATGTTCCATAGAATTCATCAGATGCTAAAGAAATCTTAAACTGTTCCATGTCTATGGGTTCAATGCCTACGCTTTTAGCCCATTGCTCATAGGCATAATATGCACCTAGACTAGTCCAATGATGATCTGTTCTATAGTAAATATATTCATCCTTGTGCTCCTTCAGGACTTCACTAACATCAATAAAGGTATCATTTAAAATATTTGATGTTAATCTGTCCACGTAAGAAGATTGATCATAACCTAAGCCTGCAGCAAAAAAAGGTAATTTATCTGTCAACACTTCAGATGATGTTGGTATAAGCATAACTTTAACATAGTCCTTACCAAGCTTTAATCCATATTTCTTAATAAATTCTACTAAATACTCTCTATTCTTATCTGCTTGTTCTTCCGATACATCACTATAATTATGCTTTTCAATCAGATAGTCATCTTTTGCAAAATAGACTGAATTAATCTCCTGCTTAAGTATTGCTCTCTCAAGAATAACTTTCATTCCAATCCATTGATCTCGTAATATGAACTGATCATTGATATATTCGTCTATCCCATTCATATATTCACCACTTACTAACTTGTCTATTGTGAACTTGGGTACTTCTGCCAAGTACCTGTTCTCATTTTCAGAAAAAACCTTTGGAGGTGTTGCCAAATTCCATATAATAAATCCCGTCCATACTAAGGCAAATATACTGAAAAATATTTTGTTAAAGGTAAGTTTCATTCTTTCACCTCATTAAAATCTAAAATATAAAAATGGATTATAGGTACTATCCACCAGATAGGCAACACTTCCAGTGAAAACAAAAACATAGGCGAAGGTGGCACAGACAAATACATATCGTTTACTTGTATTCTCTGAGGAATCTAACACCTTCTTAAAATGCGGAGTAGAAAAGTAAGCAGCCAAAGCAAAAATGATACTGTAACTTAATAGATAATATAATGCCTGATGATTATACAAGGGTATATTATTTAATCCGAACATCCCCTTTAGATAATGATTAGCTGTACTTAGATCCTCAAAGTTGAAGATTACCCAGCTAATCATAACAAGGACAAGCGTATATAAGTGTCTGACTATACTTGGCAGCTTATCTAGAAACTTTAACAAAAAGTATTTCTCTGCAATTAATATTACTGCAAAATATAATCCCCAGATAACAAAATTCCAAGAGGCTCCATGCCAAAAACCTGTCAAGGCCCATACAATTATTAGATTTCTCAGATGCTTAAGCCTTGAGCTTCTGTTGCCACCAAGGGGGATATACACATAATCACGAAACCATGATCCAAGCGTTATATGCCAACGACGCCAGAACTCTGTAATGCTTTTAGATATATAGGGGTAGTTGAAATTCTCATCAAAGCTAAGTCCAAATATCCTTGCCAGGCCAATCGCCATATCAGAATAACCAGAAAAATCAAAATATATCTGAAATGTGTAGGCTATTATTCCTATCCAATATAAAAGTACAGACACCTCGCCGGCAGTTCCCTCTGATATTTGATTCCATATAAGTCCTACATTGTTGGCTATCAAGACCTTTTTCCCTAATCCTATAATAAAACGACGCATTCCGATAGAAAAACTATTGTAAGTAAGCTTATGATCGTCTAAATCATTTTCTACCGTCACATATCTAACAATTGGTCCAGCTATGATCTGAGGAAACAATGTTGTATAGGCTAGGTAATTATAATATTTCTTTTCGCAGCTTGTTGTACCTCTATATACATCAATGGCATATGATATGGACTGAAATGAGTTAAAGGATACTCCTATGGGAAGTATGACTTGTATAAATAGAGACTCCAACCCAAATAGTCCAAATATATTATTCATAAAGAAATTGGTATACTTAAAAAATATAAGCACCCCTAAATTGCTACATACTGATATTAACATATAAATGCGTCGCTGTTTTTTATTGTCACGGTGCTTTTCCATTAGTTTTGCACATACAAAATCTTCAATGGAAAGCAAAAACATGATAGGAATAAATCTAATCTCACCCCATGCATAAAACACAAAGCTAGCTATGATCATAACTAAATTTTTTAGCTTGTCTGGCGCTAGAAAATATATAACTATCATTGCAGGTAAAAAATAAAACAAAAAAGTTAAGCTACTAAATACCATTTTAATCCCTCATTTATTTGAAGAGGCTATTAAAAGCATTGACACCCTTTTCTACTTCATCTTCTGCGAACTGCTTCGCTTCCTCTTCGTTAGCATCCATATTCTCATTAATAGCACCTACCATTAGGAAACATACAAAATCCCCGTTACGTACTATCTTAGTTGCATTTATCTTAGGTAAATTCATAGGGTACTGGAAAGTATCATTAACTTTATTTTCCTTGGCAGTAATCAAAGCGGCTTCTACATCATCTACCCTTCCTTCTGTGGCCTTTACTATAACCACTCTGTCTGCATGAGTACTTATCATAGGCAGTTCTGCTTTTACCGCTTCATACATGTCAGGAGTAAGACCAAATTCCATTTCTAATAATTCAGGGTCAATCTCCATATTTGGAAGATAATTTTCTCCGTAAGCTGCTTTAATTGCATTTAATATATCATCAACTGTAATTTCTGTGTTATTAGTACTATCATCATTTCCAGTTTCAGTTGATGAAGGTATATCATTTGATGGGCCTTTGGTATCTTCATTGGAACATCCTGTTATAAATGATAATGTCAAAGCCATAGTTAATATAATAATTAATATTTTTTTCATAATTTTAGTCCTTCTTTCTTTTAGTTAATTTGATTTGCCTAAGATTTCATTGGTTATTATTTCACCATATGGGTTAATAAAGCTATTGCTATCAGTCTCCCATACAAAGATGTCCATAACTGGGATATCCTTGGAGTCAACGTCAATAAACGCAATGGCTGACTGATCTGCAGTCAAACCAATTACATCGCTATTTAAATAATTTGATAATTTGGACTCGTTTCCAGAGTCCTTATAGATTTTCACTATATCTATAGTTATAACATCATTTTCATACTTTGCCCTAATTTCAACTATATCTGTTGCTTGTTCCATTAATTGATCCGTATATTGAATCATTCTAAAATTACTTGGTACAGGTTGGTTATCAATCTGCTTATTAATATCTATATAGTTATTAATATATAGGGCAGAAGATAAGAGCAGCAAAAAACTTGCAACTAAACCAGTATATTTTACATACTTAGAAGAATAAGTATGTTGATTTTGAGTTGGCTCATTATAATTCTCCTTGTGTTTTAAATCATGATCTAACGTAGAAATAGGTGATTGTAACTTCTCAGCCTTCGCATATATACCGTCCAAAAACTCACGATCAGACTTCATAGGTATAACCCCCTTTCTCCATAATCTGTTTTAATCGTTTTTTAGCACGGTGTGACAGCACCTTAATTGATGATACTGGTTTTTCCATAATTTTTGCGGTTTCGGCCAATGATAGCCCATTTAAATCAATCAAAATAATAACTTGACGATATTCTGGCTTTAACTCATTTATATGTTTTTTTAAAATGGCCATATCATCCCTTTTAAATATTATATCCGCTAGAGAATTGGTGTCACTTAAGTCAGCCTCTTTCAATGGAATAGTTTGATATTTGGATTCCTTTCTAATAAAATCAATAGCACGTCTTTTACCCAGCATAAACAAAAATGTTTTAAAAACATAATCTGTAGAGTATTGCTCCGGCTTAATATATATATATGCAAAAACCTCCTGCGCAATATCTTCAGCTATTTGATAGCTCTTGACATACTGCATTATAAAATAAACCAAACTATGACGATATCGTATTACAAGCTCTTCAAAGGATGGTATATCACCCTCCAAGAAGGAATAATACAGTGATTTGTCAGAAATCATATGAAGTGCACCTCGTTTGACTTTCTTTTGTTTGATACTAATTATTCGTTAAATATTCTAAAAGGTTACATATAAAAATAAATTTTATATTTTACTTTTATCAATGTAGTTGAAACCACACATAAAACTTTGCCTTTTATGTTGTCCTCTGAATTTTAGTCCGCTATTACCAGATACAAGTACATTAAAAAAAGGATCTGAAAGTTCATTACTCATATTTCTATTGATATACAATCTCTAATCATTGATCATAGGTTAGATATTTAGACATAATCTGCCTCCGTTATCTAGCCACCAGCTAAATAACCGTACCATGAAATGAAATAAATATCAAACAAAAGGAAAGCCAACTTATTTGACTTTCCTAAATGTAACTATCAATTATAAAATTTATGTAAGGTGAAATTCCATACCTTTAATACCAAACATTTACATTGAACATTTAGAAAAAATCGTCATCAAGCTATGGATTTTTATTTTTCAATTAAGGGTTTTCTTTTAAATTATCCATTGCCCATTATAAAATATGTTTTACTCTTTTCATTCGCTAGTATTATTTTTCTTTTCCATATCTCTTATAAACTGTTTCCAATCATCTTCACTTATCTTTCCTGCGTTAGATTGCCTTAAGGCGAGTCTCGCCATATCCCCTATTTCACCATACATCATGATATCTTCGATATCCGATGGCACCTCACCGCGATCCCTGGCTGCAAGGTCATACATCATTGCTTTTTCTTCATCATCGAGATCAAATAGTTCTGCAAACAGTTCCATCTTGTCCTTATCAAAGGGCTTCCTTCTGTTATTTTCAACATCGCTTAGAAATGAAAGAGATATTCCGAGCATTTTAGAAACTTCTTTTAGTGTTAGTTCATCTGGATGTTCTTGTCTCTTCTTCTTAATGAAATCTCCAAACCTAATATACTTTTCTCTCACGATTTGCACCTCCTTTCATTCTGAGGTGAACTGTTGAAAATAATATTCTCTCGTTCATCTTTTATCATTTACTCATGTTTGACCTTATAGCGTAATTCTACTACAAAAAAATGTTGTGGTCAATACCCATTTCACAGATTTGCGTAAAAATTTTATTTCGAATACATCACTTCAGGAAGTTCATCCCAAAATTGAATAATTGCATCACAGTAAATCTCATACTCACTGTCATCGATATTAAGTACTCGTTCACCAAGTGTTGTTTTGTACAAATCAAGCAAATCAGTTGATATAATTCCTGCATCAAAGTAGTCTGGCCTTAGTTCTTTCAACTTTGTAGCAGACCAACCTTCTCCATGTTTAATTACATTAGCCAGTAGTCTTAGTTCTTCAATCTTAGACCAGGAAATGAGCTTCTCTAAGTCTTGTCCAAACTCATTGAACTCTTCTTTTATATCATCGATTCCACGGGTGCAGAAGCCTGCAAAACCAACGTCATTACCCTTCTTATCGATAAATTTATGAGTCCTCGTCACTTCTTCATAGACAAATTTTCTAACTTGCTGTTCCCAGAATTGATATAGGGTTGAGATCCACATTAATCTCATATTGTACTGCATGAGTGACATACTCTCATAATATTCGAGTCCTGCTTCCCATGCCATCTCTGCATAGTCTGCAGGATCATCGCTCTCAGGATTAAAATACCTTCCAAGATCCTCATATTTCTCATCAGCAATAGCCTGTGACTCTTCCTCTAACGATGAGAATATTGGCATAATCCTTTCATGATAAGTCTTGGCAAAGGTCTCAAATGGTTCTTTCAGCATTTTTCGTATTCGATTATCTAAATACAACTGTGCTCTCATAGTTTCACCACCAATTAAAATGACTCATCTTAAGCAACACTTCTTATATTTTTTACCGCTGCCACAAGGGCATGGATCATTTCTGCCGATTTTCTGCCTGGTATTCATATCTATAACATTAGACCCACCTAGATTAAAAGGCTTATTAGGAAGTGGTCTCAAGTTTGGCTTTTCGAACTTCTCAAAGATTTCATTTGGAGTGTGGCCGTTGTTTTCCCATAGCCTCACATTATTAGAAAGCTCCATCACTAGCTGCAATACCTCATTGACTTGCTTTTCATCTTTGAAATTGATTTCAAAAGTGTTAAATAACTCAAATGCTTCCGCAGGTCTAAAATCACCCCTGCATTTCCACATCATGTTCTCGCAGAGCATCTCTGCTTTTTCATAATCATTTGGAAAGAAGTTATTCTTAACATATTTCATTAGGTCGTCATACTGCTTTGGCTTTTCATAGTAGAACATATGCGAATACTTAAGCAGTTCTTCCTTATCCGGAATATAGTAAGGCTTCTCTGCTTTCTTCTTCCGCATTGATTTAAAATCATTAAACTCCATAATAGTCTCATGGACAAAATGATCCTTATAAGCATAGACATACTGCTTACTCAGGTCTTCATCAAAATACACTGCAACATCATCGATGCCAACCTGATCCTCATTCTGGTTATTATAAATATCTACAACTACCTCAGCAGGAACCTGTCCATATAAATTTGTAAGGGCTATAATGTACTGCTTTATTAAATCCATTGCATCACTACCTTTATTTATGTAATTTTCCGACTTCTATATTTCTGAAAAAACGGCCATCTCTGCTTGTAAAAATGCCCGTTCTCTTTCACTGCCTATCTGGGTGTCAAACTAATTATGCTTATCTGGATATCCTGCCTACCAAGTAATAATCTTTAGATGCTCCTGTCCCCAAATCAACTAATGTTACATTTATCCAATGCGGGTTGTCTTATCTCTCAAGCGTCATCATCTTTTGAAGAATTGACTGACATCCTCCCCATCATACTGATAATTTCTGGCATTACGCAAAGCTTTATTAAAAACAAGAGACCCGTCTGCAAGAGAGTATTTTCTAGTTCTGTTGTTATATACAAAAATAATATCTTGAGCAGTCAGGAAAACATAGCTCAATCGTCTATTTACCAGGCTTTGATTTGGAATGCTTTCAAGTTCATTAACAAAGCTCCAGTGATTACTAACATTTTGAAAAAGAAAGACTCCTTGATTACTACCATGAATTATAGCAAACAAGTATTTACCCGACTGATCGAAAAAAGCCTTACTTACATGGGATGAAAACACTACTTCATAATCAACAACAGTACTTTCCTGGTTTACTATTAAAAATGAAAAGTTTAATGTCTTTACAGACCATCTACCGTCAGAAGAAGCGCACAGCTTTTTTTCAATAGGCAATCTTTTTTCTTTTCCAGACAATGCCTTATCATTTAGATAAGTCACTGTAATATCATCCGTACGAAAAATAGAAACAGCCAAGCGAGCAATTCCAAGTTTCGCTATTAACTTTTCAATATTATCCAGATTATGTAGTCCGTGACATGAGAAATACCAGCGGACATCTTTGATATTAGGAATCCTTGATACAATTTCGGAAAAATAGTCCCAATCCACAGGCGAAAGAGAGTGGCCGATTGTAACGATATCTTCTATTTTATTTAAACCTGTGAAAAATGCATCTTGATCATAGATAATATCTTTGCTATTCTTTGTCAATGCTTTATCGCCTTCACTAATTAGTCGAATTACATTATCCTGAGCAACATCAATCGTTGAAAGTCTAAATGGATCTTTTATCCACTTTAAAGAATTGTCATCAAAATCATATGAGTATGTATCTTCCCGAGGTATATGCCCTAATATCAATCTTTCCTTTGGAAAATACTTCTTCTTTCGTCGACAGCCATGAATATAACAAATGTTATCTTCGTGAAATCCGTAAAGTGTCTCAATAAACTCTGTATAATTAAAGCAAAGAACCTGTCCATTTTTCCTTAATATATCTTGTAGAGGCCGGTCATCAGTTCCTATTGAAAGTGATTCGACCCACATACGAAAGCGTCGTGGCAATTCATTTACAACTGTCATGATTGGATTTGCTGCTGCTTCAGTCGCTTGGAAGAATTCAGATGCACCAGCATCTTCATCATATGCACCTAATATATCTAGCCAATTGTCAACAATTACACCATTGCTCATAGCATTTGTATTAAAATGTGCGAGAGCTTCTTCAAAATCTGCCCAAATATCCTCAGAGGTTATAAAATTCTCAAGGGCGTGGAGAAGTGCACTGTTTTTTCCCATAGTATCCCTAAACGCATAATAACTCGACCGTACCCCATGCATTAAATCAAATCCATTTCCGATTACATAAAGAACATGGTCGTTAGAAAAATGGATATCGTCCTTTGCGACAACCCTCCACTCATTCAATCGATGATTAAATGTTTTTTTATCTTCTGACTTTTTTTGCTGCCATTTTTCATTTTCTATTCGCTCTATTTCTTTTTCTCGCTGTTCCTGTGTAGCCTTGCGACACAATGGACAGTGTTTAGGATTTGCATAGCCTCGTTGCTCAAAGAGTTCTCTCTCATAATTTCTAAACACAAATGCTTTCCCGCACATTTTACAAGATAGTTCTTGGGTGTAATAAATTGGCATATGATATCAACACCTCCTCACTTCTATTTAATAACCAAAAAGTGGCCTAACTCTTTCTTAAATCTTGAAAGCACATATTCCTGGGTGTATACCAGCACCTTACCTTTCACATCACTTCTCATATCATTCACTTAGGATGAACTTCCAGCAAAATTCAACCCAATAAAACCTAAGTTAAGTGAATAGCCTGTAAGTCTGTTCGATTTTATTAAACCTTTCACACCTCTAAATATCATAAGGCATCCCTCCTTCATAAGTCTCGCTGGTTTGTTATGTTCATCCATTGGATCTTGAGGGAAATCCATCCTAAGCAAATGATTATATTCTACCCATTAATACAATATTCTGACACCTCTATGTAGAAATAAAACGGGCAACTCTTCAGAACTAAAAATGCCCGTTTTGATTAAGTGACTAGAGGACTTTTTCCAATCCTGGAATCACTTTTGCACCTCTTCTATGAAATCATATCCTTTTTGAGTAACTACAAGAATGCTTCCTTCTTTTCCTCTTGACTCAATAAACTCATTTACTAATAACTCTCTGACTACATTTTCCCACTTTGCAATTTCTCGGCGATCTTGTGATGTAATAAAATTATGATTTTCGACTTGAATGTCAGTCCCAGAAAGAGTTTTAGTCATTATAATAGTCCCTTCATCTGCATTACAGGCAGCCTGTAATAGTTTTTGTGCATCTGGTCCAATAATTGTGGATGGATGAGTAGATTCCAAAATGCTCGAGATAAAGGAATCTCGCTTACTTTCCCAGCGTACACCTTGTAGAGGTTCAAGACCAAACTCATTTATCAATACATCTTTTAACTGATCCAATTTTTCTTTTATCTCAATCTTATCACTATCCAACTTTAATGCAATTTGCCTGGGATTAATGGAACCTTTAATCTCATGAAAATCAAATCCAGGAAGTAGAACTGTTGTATACTTATTTTGCAGCACCCATGCTGCACCCATTTCATTCATACAGGCAACACTCTCATAATAGTTTTTAGACAAGATAAAAATAACATGCAGATTAAAGTCTTGAAACTGCTTTTTAAGATAGTCAAATATATCTTCATTTAAAGGAATGTTATACCCAGGAACTGAAGAACAGAAGAGTTGTTCACTTCTCAAACCTATATTTTCAAGAAAATCAACAATTCGAGAAACATAGCTCTGATCTTTACTTGAATGGCTTATGAATATCTTGGTTCTTTTCTGGTTCATGTCATTAGCTCCTTGAAAACTTTCAATTTTTTCATTCTCTAATGGATAGTACTTATCAATGTTTTTCTTCATTGCTAAAAGACTTCCGCTTAGTTCATTAAAGGAGTGTTCATCTCTCCATCCATTAAATCCTTGCTTGAGATTTACTAAAATGTTATGGATAAACATATCTTTTGTTTTATCATGTAAGTGCTGCAATTCAAGTTGAAGTTCTTGTTTCCATAATGAAAACTCCGGCTTATTGTAAATTACATTTGAACGAGGCATTCCATTCCCACCAGCAACTTGAAAATGAGATTTTATTTCATCAATTTTATCTATCAATTCTATGAGATCACTTCTCATTGAGATCACCTCGCTTCGTAAATACAATAAAT
>CAYPLH010000039.1:0-37951 GCA_964411505.1 uncultured Clostridiaceae bacterium
CGAAGGGAACCATAAGGTTCCCTAGCGAAAAAAAGTGGCGAAGCCACCTTTTTTATTGTCTAGGAAAATATACTTTCGTTTATTGCCAATATTATTAATCACACTTGACAGCACCATCATCATTATCGTCATCACAAGAACATTGACATTCTTCGCAATAAGTTGATGTATCCTTAACACCAGACACTATATCAGCTTCAACTATCTTGTCTTCCTCAATATCTGCTGATTTATCAACTTTATCTACTTCATCTACTCCAACATCTGCTGATTTATCAACTTTATCTACTTCGTCTACTCCAACATCTGCGGCTTTTTCTTCTTTATTTTCGGGTTCTTCAGATTGTGTATTGTCAGTAGTGATTATTTCCTGTTTAGTTCCACACTTGGAACAAAAAGCAACCTCAAGTTCAAGCTCTGCTCCGCATACCGGACAGCCTTTTACCTGTTTTAACGTCATTATCTGCTTTTTAAGTGATTTTATGTTATCAATAGTTGTCTGAATAGCTTCGCATTGCGTTCTATAATCTTCATGAACTTCTTTCCCATTAGCAAATGTCGTAAAAACAAGTTTCCCAATTTCAGTATAAGCTTTGTTTATTTTGTCTTCTTCTGAATTGATATTCAGATTCAGTTTTGTGATTTCCACTAAGTTGCTTGATTTTTTGGCAGCAAATCTAGCCGAATCACCTATTTTTTTTGTTACCGAATCAAAAAACGACATATAATTATCCTCCCTTCGAAAGTTAAATTAATCATTAACTATTATACTACACTAATTGATTAAATATTTCAATAGTAATATTAATATTTTAAAGATTTTTAATTATTATATTAATATATTAACTGCAATCTGCAATATTTTCATTATTTAATACTATTAGCAATATATTGTCTCCATTTCACTTGCATAATATAATTGAAATATGCTCTTAATAATATCATTGTGATTATCAATTGTTACACTATGAATTAAACCTTCATTTACTTGAATATAAAGATTAATTTCAAAATCATCATTGTTATCTAAAACAGCACTGATGATATCAACTGATTTTAAAGGTTTGTTGTAAACATATATCCATTTTTCCACATCATCTTCAATCATTATTTCTCCCTGATAAAATTTTTTAAGAAACCTTTTAATTTCTCCTTTTTTCTTAGACCATAAACTAACTGTAATTGACATAATTGTCCTCCAATATTGCTGTATTTATTAATAAGTCACATACATAAGTAGTTAGACAACAAATCTAAAAACCCTTTATGAAAAATATGTCACCGAACAGTAATATTCTATTGTTAAATAGAAAACCACTTAAAAGCTACTGGTTAGTAATTCTATTCTCAATCCTTACTGATTGCTAGTATTACATACACATGTATTATTACTTTAATTTAAGAAAATAATAATATAAAAAATCAAACTACTTAAGGAGGATAATGAATGGCAAGGAAATTACCTTTTTATATATTCATAATTGCATTAGCTGCTCTAATTTTTACAGGATGTAACCAGGATAATCAAGGGGCACAATTAGAAAAGCAATCTGCTCATCAACAAAATCAGAACGAAGATGTACCTGAGCAGTTAAAAGTGATAGAGGAAAACATTGAAAAAGTATTTACTTTACTTAACGGTCCCACCTCAGATGATGACCTAAAAGCTACTCAAGAAAATCAGCAAGCACAGCAAAAACAATCAAAACAACAGGATGGACAACAAGAACAACAAGGGCAGCAAGAACAGCAAGGACAACAAGGGCAACAGGAGAAACAGGGGCAGCAAGGGCAACAGGAGCAACAAGGACAGCAAGACCAACAGGGGCAACAGGGGCAACAGGGGCAACAAGGACAGCAAGACCAGCAAAACGATCAAGAACAACAAAATCAAGGACCAAAAGAGCAGGTGATGTGGCAGGATATATCAATCATTATTAAAGAGCTTCATTCACAATGGAACACTTATATGCCAATAGCGGCTAAGAAAGGAGCAAACAGTAATTTGATTGAAAACTTTAGCAATTCATTAAATGAATTCACTAATATAGCTGCTCTTCGCAATCAGGATAATAGTTTACTTGCGTTAAATTCTCTTTATTCACATATAGCAGAATTTAGCTCGCTTTACAAAACAAAAGTTTCTCCCGAGATAAAAAGAATTAAATATTTAGCAAGAAACGCAATACTAACATCAAAAAAGGGGGACTGGGCTCGTTCAGCTAGTGACATTTCTACAGCTAAATCATCATGGTCACTGCTAAAAAACACAGTTAACCAGGAGCAGCAGGATATCGCAAATAAACTTGATTTTTCAATTTATGAACTTGAAAAAGTTATAAATGAAAAGAATTTTCTTCTTGCTGAAATTAAAGGTAAAGTTTTATTGTCAAATATTAAGGACATGGAAAAAGAAATGGAAAAATCAATGTAAATTGAGCAAAATAATCAGCCTATTCCGTTTCTACATTATATCATGAATTTCGAAGAAATTGCATGATATAATGTAGCATGTGCGTTTTTTGCTTTAGCAAAAAATATCGCACGTGCATAAATTCCGCCGGAGGCAATATAATAATTATTTTTTAAAAGCGGATTGAAGCTGATTAAATAAAGAGTTTAAATAAGCACATAACTACAGTATAATAATATATAACATTACCAATGAGTGCTATATACAAATTAATCTAGAGGTAAACATGAAAGTATTAGGAATTGTTGTTGAATATAATCCTTTTCATAATGGTCACAAATATCATATTGAAAAATCTCTTGAAGCAACTGGTTGTGATTATACTGTAGCGGTTATGAGCGGTAATTTCGTTCAAAGAGGAGAACCTGCTATTATAAATAAGTGGGCGAGAACAAAAATGGCGCTTTTATCAGGTGTAGATTTGGTCATCGAAATTCCAAGCGTATATGCTGTTTCAAGTGCTGAGTTTTTTGCCTACGGTGCAGTTAAGTTGCTGGAAAGTATCGGTATTGTTGACTATTTATGTTTCGGAAGTGAAGAAGGAGATCTCAGTAATTTAATTTCGATTGCAGATATACTTATTGATGAGGATATGCTATATAAAGAACAGTTAAAAACATTCCTAAAATCAGGACTCTCATTTCCTGCTGCAAGAGCCTCTGCTTTATCAAAGTGCTTTAACTTTTCAGGTAAATTTAATATTGAACATTTATTGCGTTCTTCAAATAATATATTAGCTATAGAATATATCAAAGCCTTAAAAAGAATTGACAGTAAAATAACACCTTATACAATTAAAAGATTAAGCAATAACTATAAAGATAAAGAGCTTTCAGGCAACATCTCAAGCGCAACAGCTATACGTGGTCATATAAAAGAAACATATAACCAATTAGACAATTCTCATATATTTGAACTTGAACAATTTAAAAACTCCTTGTCGCCCATAAGCATATCTATCTTGGAAGATGAATTTAAATCAGGCAGAGGACCAGTTTTTCCTGAATTGTTTGAAAATATAATACTTGCTAATTTAAGGCAATATGGTTTACAAGATATTGAGCAGCTTCAAGATGTTTCAGAAGGTTTGGAGAACAGAATAAAATATTCAGCTGAAAATGCAGGTGATTATGGAACGTTAATTGAAATGCTTTGCGCAAAAAGATATCCGAAGACCCGCATTCAAAGAATTTTGTTTTATTCAATGACCGGACTTAATAAAAATATTTTCAGAGCTTTCGATGGACCCGCATATATAAGAGTTCTCGGATTTAATTCAAAAGGCAGGAAACTGCTTTCAAAAATCCTAAAGCACTCATCCCTGCCTCTTATAACAAAAGCTTCTGCAATTGATAAATCAATTAGCAACCCTATGAAGGATATGTTCAGATTAGAAAATCTTGCTACTGATTTATATGTGCTGGCATATCACGACAAAGCCCAAAGAATGGCTGGTCAAGAATACCGAAATAATATAGTCCTAGTTTAACCGCCTTATACCTCCATTATTATTGGAAGAATCATTGGTCTTCTCTTTGTTCTTTCATACAGATAATCTCTTAAAGTTTCCTTAATTACAGTCTTTTTCCTGCCCCAACTATTCTTCTTTTTATCATCGCACTTTAACAGGGCAGCTTTGCACTTTTCCTTTACATCTTCCATAAGATCCTCTGAACCCCTCACATACACAAACCCTCTTGATATAACATCAGGACCAGCTACAATGTTTCCTGTATCAGCATCTATGGTAATTACAATAATAATAAGTCCATCTTGAGATAACAACTTTCTGTCTTTTAGAACAATGTTCCCGACATCTCCCACTCCAAGTCCATCAACCAAGATATTTCCCGAAGTAACATTGCCGGTAACTCTTGCCTTACTAGAAGAAAGCTCAAGAACTCTTCCATTGTTAAGAATAAAAATATTTTCCATAGGCATACCAAGACTATTTGCAAGAATCGCATGCTGTTTTAAGTGCCTGTACTCACCATGAACCGGGATAAAAAACTTCGGTTTGGCAAGACTGTGAATCAGCTTTAATTCCTCTTGACAAGCATGTCCTGATACATGAATATCAGCAAGCGCTTCATAAATCACATCAGCACCTTTTTTAAATAATTCGTTAATTACTCTTGATACAACTTTTTCGTTTCCTGGAATCGAATTTGCTGATATTATCACAAGATCCCCTGGTACAATTGCTACTTTTCTATGATCAGAAAAAGCCATTCTGGAAAGCGCAGACATTGGCTCACCCTGACTGCCAGTGGTTATAATAGCTAATTCATTAGGCTTATATTTGTCGATATCATTTAAGTCTATTAAAACACCTTCAGGAATTTGAAGATAACCAATTTCCATTGCAACGCCAACGACGTTTATCATGCTTCTTCCGCATATAGCTACCTTTCTTTGAAATTTAACTGAAGCATTGATTACCTGCTGTATTCTGTGAACATTTGAAGCAAAGGTTGCTACCAAGATTCTTCCCTTAGTTGATTCAAAAAGACTCTCAAAAGTATACCCTACAGTTTTTTCTGACATGGTATAACCTTCACGCTCAACATTGGTACTATCGCACATCATAAGAAGAACTCCTTCTTTGCCTAATTCAGCAATACGAGCAAGATCCATTGGTTCTCCTTCAATTGGTGTAAAATCAATTTTAAAATCAGATGTATGCAAAACAATACCTACAGGTGTATGAATTGCAATAGCAACAGAATCAGCTATGCTATGTGTTGAGCGGATCATCTCCACATTAAATACACCAAGCTTAACAAAATCGCCATGCTTTACCTCATTGAGTGTTGTATCACTCAGAATATTATGCTCATCAAGTTTATTCTTTAAAAGTCCCAGAGTAAGTTTAGTTCCGTATACAGGTACATTTAATTCCTTTAAGATATATGGCACTGCGCCAATGTGATCTTCATGACCATGAGTTAATAAAATTGCTCTAACCTTCTCTTTATTCTTTAAAAGATATGATATATCAGGAATTACCAAATCTACTCCAAGCATTTCGTCTTCAGGAAAAGACATTCCACAATCAACAATTATAATATCATTTTCATATTCAAATGCAGTAATGTTTTTTCCAATTTCCTCAAGACCTCCAAGAGGAATTACTTTCAATCTTTTTTGTACTTTTGCCACGTTTTAGCCTCCAAATTTTGTTGTATTCGTAGTATTCATTAATATGATTATGACCCATATAGTCACTGAGTGACTTTATTAGGATAATTCAATGCACTATTCTTATCTTATGCAATAAAATATAGTATAAACATAAAAATACTATGTATAAAATATAACATTATTCCGTATTAAAGTAAAGTCAAAACCTTCTATGTTGCAGGAATCCACCGAAATTGTATGGATTTAATTTGTGTGTCAAACAAAAAAGGTGGCTACGCCACCTTTTTTTTCGCTAGGGAACCTTATGGTTCCCTTCGACGGATGCTCCGCATCCTGAGCACCCTCCTTAAAGCAGCAAAGGGGCCTCCCCTTTGCAATCCCCATTGTCTAGGAAAGTATACTTTCCTAGACAACAAAAAACAGTAGGATTCTAAAAGAATCCTACATAATTTTAACATATTTTACTCCTGCACTATTTCTACTGCTACTCTCTTGTTTCGTTTAACAGCAGATGCTTTTACTACAGTTCTTATAGCTTTTGCAATTCTGCCTTGTCTTCCTATTACCTTTCCCATATCATCCTTTGCTACTTTTAACTCAAGAATTAACAATTTGTCTTTTTCAACTTCATTAATATATACTTCATCAGGATGATCAACAAGAGCTTTTACTATTGTATTAAGTAGCTCCTTCATAATAATAATTACCTCCCAATTTTACTCTACTTTATTCAATAATTCCGGATTTTTTCAAAAGGAATTTTACTGTATCAGTAGGCTGGGCTCCGCTTTTTAACCACTTTTGTGCTTTTTCACTATTGATTTTTATATCAACTGGCTCACTTAAAGGGTTGTAATAGCCAATTTCCTCTATAAACTTTCCATCCCTTGGTGATCTGGAATCTGCAACTACTACTCTATAAAATGGAGTTTTCTTAGCACCTATTCTCTTCAATCTAATTTTAACAGCCATTTGTTTCACCTCCTTAGATCTGTAAAAAAAAATTTTTGTGTTTACTATTGTTTTTCACCAACTCTTTGTCAGATTAAAACCAAATTACAAAACATTTATGTTAAGGTTGAAAAACCGAATTATCAAAACGGTAATCTCATTTTGCCAAATCCTCTCTTTCCTTTTGACATATTGCTCATACTTTTTATCATTTTCTTAATCTCCGTGAAGCTTTTTAAAAGCTTATTTACTTCCTGTACACTAGTACCACTTCCAGCCGAAATTCTCTTTTTTCTGCTGGCATTAATAATTGAAGGATCGTTTCTTTCTCCTAGTGTCATAGATTGAATTATTGCTTCTATACGAACCATTTTACTCTCATCCACATCTATGTTTTTTAAAGCTTTGGAATTTGTCCCAGGCATCATACCTAAAATGTCAGTAAGTGAACCCATCTTTTTCATCTGTTGCATCTGATCAAGAAAGTCGTCAAGAGTAAACTGCTGCGACCTGAGCTTTTTTTCCATTTCAATTGCTTTCTTTTCATCATACGCAGCCTGTGCCTTTTCAATAAGGCTTAAGACATCGCCCATTCCAAGGATTCTAGACGCCATTCTATCCGGGTGAAAGGGCTCTATATCGCTCATCTTTTCACCAATAGCAGCAAATTTAATAGGTTTTCCTGTTACAGCTTTTACAGAAAGAGCTGCCCCTCCTCTTGTATCTCCATCCAGCTTTGTCATAATTAATCCGTCTATACCTAAATTATTGTTAAAGCTTTCTGCAACATTGACGGCATCCTGCCCTGTCATTGCATCAACGACAAGCAAAATTTCATGAGGTTTTATGGCGTTTTTTATATTTTTTAGTTCGTCCATAAGCTCATCATTGATATGCAAACGGCCTGCTGTATCAATGATTACTATATCGTTTTGCTTTGTCTTAGCATGTTCAATGCCTGCTTTAGCAATATCAACAGGATTAATCTTATCTCCCATTGAAAATACAGGTATATTAAGTTGGTTACCTACAACCTGCAGTTGCTTTATAGCTGCTGGTCTATATACATCGCATGCGACCAAAAGTGGATTTTTCCCTTGTTTTCTTAGCAAATTGCCGATTTTTCCGCATGTTGTTGTCTTACCAGCACCTTGTAAACCAACAAGAATATATACAGTGGGAGGCTTTGAAGCAAGAGTAAGCTTGCTTTGACTGCTCCCCATCAGATTAATGAGCTCTTCATGAACTATCTTAATAATTTGTTGACCAGGAGTAAGACTTTCAAGAACATCCTGACCTAGTCCTCTTTCTGAAATTTTGTTTACAAAATCCTTTACTACTTTAAAGCTTACATCAGCTTCAAGCAAAGCCAGTCTAATTTCTCTTGCTATTTCTTTTATATCCTTTTCAGTAACTCGTCCCTTGCTTCTAAGCTTTTTTACTGTTTCTTGCAGCTTGCTTGATAACCCTTCAAACAATGTAGCCATATAAGACAACCCTCCGGTTAATATTCTTAAACCCAACACGCAAAACAAGTGGGTGACATCTTTGTTATTTGATTTTAAAATGGTATAAATAACCATTACTCGTTAGGGTAGTCGATTAGTTGACTAGTTGACTAACTGGTCGATTTCCGCCTTAACTTTTAAAATCTTCTCCTTGTTTTTGCTGTCAAAATTATTCATATCTATATCCTGAATAATTTCTACTATATAACTAACCTTTTTTTTAAAAGACAGATGATTACTCACTAATCCGAGTTTGTTTTCATATTCTATCATAATAACTTTAGATCTTTTTATAATATCATGTACCCCCTGTCTACTTATTCCAAGATGCTCTGAAATCTCAGCCAAAGAATAGTCATTATTATAATAAAGATCTAATATTTCATTCTGTCTCTCGGTTAAAAGCTTTCCGTAAAAGTCCATTAGCATAGTAACCTTATATATTTCGTCCATATCAATCACCAAACAAACTTTAGGGTAAACATCATCATCCCAACCTTAGAGTAATGCAAAAAAGGTGTTAAGCAATTTTACTTTACACCTAATTTTAGATTATAACTTGTATCCTGTCAAGATTTTTTTAAAATTTCTTCAATCCGTGTGTGAATTGTAACTTTAAGTGCCGTACATTTTCATTAATCTTGTGACCATTTATGGCGATTTAGTTTACTTTACTTCATGGAGACATAAGAGCTTCTACAAACTCATCAGCATTAAATTGCTGCAAGTCATCCATTGTTTCTCCTACCCCTATTAATTTCACAGGTATATCAAGCTCTGATTTTATTGCAATAACTATTCCGCCTTTTGCAGTTCCGTCAAGTTTGGTCAGTATAATTCCCGAAATGTCCACTTCATCACCAAAAGTCTTTGCCTGTGATATTGCATTTTGACCAGTTGTTGCATCTAGAACTAATAGGTTTTCTCTTGAGGCATCAGGAAGCTCCCTGTCTATTATTCTATAAATCTTCTTAAGCTCTTCCATAAGATTTTTCTTAGTGTGGAGTCTTCCGGCAGTATCACATATAAGAACATCAGCATTTCTAGCTTTTGCAGCTTGTATCGCATCATATATAACTGCTCCAGGATCTGAACCTTCGTCGTGCTTTATAATGTCTACACCTGCTCGTTTTACCCAAATTTCAAGCTGGTCTATTGCTGCAGCACGAAATGTATCTGCAGCTGCAACAATGACTTTCTTTCCTTGCTTTTGAAGCAAATTTGCTATTTTACCAATTGAAGTAGTTTTGCCAACTCCGTTTACACCTAGTACCACTATCACAGATAGACCTTTTCCAACATTTAGCTGACTGCTACCAATAGTTAATATGTCTTTGAGTTCTTCTCTCAAAAGCGCTTTAATATTAGTAGGATCGGTGATTTTGTTATCTTTAACTTTTTTTCTTATATCTTGAACAATTTTAATTGAAGTCTCAACTCCAACATCAGAAGTGATTAGAATCTCCTCAAGCTCTTCAAATAATTCATCATCAATTTTTCCAAATGTAATTAGTACTTTATCAATTTTTTCAGTAATTCCTTTTCTTGTTTTCTGTAAACCTTGCTTTAATTTATCAAAAAAGCCCATTTTAATTCTCCTATTTCTTCAGTGTTATATTTTTTAAGCCTACTTTTTAGCTTGCTTTTTCACTTAGTTTTAATGACACTATTCCAGAAATACCTCTCTCTTGCATTGTAATGCCATACAGCGAATCAGAAGCTTCCATAGTGCCTTTCCTGTGTGTAACCATAATAAATTGCGTATCACAGGAATATTGTTTTAAATATTCAGCGAACCTGTATACATTAGCATCATCTAAGGCTGCTTCTATTTCATCAAGTACACAAAAAGGAACAGGCTTCAACCTCAAAATAGCAAAAAGAAGAGCAATAGCTGTAAATGCCCTTTCCCCGCCTGATAAAAGAAGCATGTTCTGGAGCTTTTTCCCTGGTGGTTGCACCTCAATGTCAATGCCGCTTTCAAGAACATTACCTTCATCTGTCAATCTAAGTTCTGCGCGACCTCCTTCAAAAAGCTGCTTATACACTATATTGAAGTTTTCATTAATTTGATTAAACCGTTCTAAAAATTGTTTTTTCATAAGAACAGTTATTTCTGCAATAACTTTTTGCAGCTTTTCTTCGGCATTAACCATATCATTGCTCTGGGTTGTCATGAACTCATAACGTTCTTTTGTCTTAATATAGTCATCAATAGCACCTACATTAACAATTCCAAGTTCTTTTATCTCATTTCTGTACTCATTAATACTTTTTTGGGCTTGAGTCATACTACCTATATCCTTTCTAAGTGAAAGAGCGTTATTGTAGGTGAGCTCATATTCATCCCATAATCTGTTTTGTATAGCTTCAAGCTCTGACTCCGCTTTAGCTGATTTTACCTCAATACGACTGTATTCTTCTTTCATAAGCATTACATTGTTGCTAAAGTCTTTTATTTGCCTGGAAATTTCGGTAAGATCCTCCTCCATTCCACGCCTTTCCTCTTCAATACTGTCTATTTCCAGAGTTTTTCCGATCTTGTCATCTTCAGCTCTTTTTATAAGTTTTAGCAAACCTTCATTTTTTTGTGCTAAACTATTAATTTGTTCAGTACTATTATGCTTCTCAGAATTTTTAGTATTAATATTTTCAATGAAATTGCTTTTTTCTTCAGTAAGACGCAAAATATTGTCTTTTATGCCTTCCATGCTCTCCCAAATTGTGCTTGCAGTAACTTTGCAGCTTGTAAGTTTTTCATTAAGTTTATCCCTAGCAATCTGATTATCTCTGTGTTTATCAGACGCTTCAGAAATTAAACCTTTAATATCGTCAATTTTATTCTCTAAGTCTGACTGCTCTTTTATGTACTTCTCTCTTTCTAGTGAAATTTGTTCAACTTCTCTTGAAAGCTGCTTGCTTTCTTGTTCAAGCATTTCAGACTTGGATTTCATTCTGTTAATATTATCATTAATCTGACTTAGGTAGTTCTCATTACGTGCTTTATGAATTAGATTCTCCTGCAATTTATCATTCTTAAGCTTTAAGGCGGCATCAATACGGTTTAGTGTGTCAATCATGCTTTCAATTCTTTCTTCAATGAACATTTCATCTTTGGTTAACTGCAATACCTGTTCAAACAACACAGAAATTTCTCTATTTCTTCCAAGAATTCCACTGCCTTTAGCACTTGACTCTCCACCTGTAATTGAACCTCTGGTGCTCAAAATATCGCCGTCTAACGTTGCGATCCTAAAATTATATTTAAAGTCCTTTGCCATTCTAATACCGGTATCAATATTGTCAACAACCACAACTTTTCCAAGAAAACTCAAGATTATGCCTTTATAGTTGGAATCACACTTTACCAGATCAGATGCAATGCCACAAAAGCCTTTGTACTTACTAATCCTAGAAATTATTCCTTCAGCTAGTCTGGAACCTGTTACAGAACTGATAGGTAAAAAAGTAGCCCTACCCATATGATTTGTCTTTAGAAACTCAATCGCATGTTTTGCATCTTCTTCAGTAGTAGTCACTATATTCTGAAGTGCTCCCCCCAGAGTCATTTCAATTGCTGTCTCGTATTTTTCATCCACTTCAATTAGTTGTGCAAGTGCCCCATGAATATTAGCACCAAACTGACTTGATTCTCTGCACTTTTTTAAAACAACTCTCACACTTCTGTTATATCCTTCAAGATTAGTTTCCATATTTTTAAGCATTTGATATCTGGATTCTTTAAACTGTTTCTCTGACTTTAACTTTGACTGCTTATTCCTTAGAGCAGTGAGTTTTTCAGTATTTTCCTTAATTTCTTTATTAAAAGCTTGTATTTTGCTCTCATTGTTTGTTATTGCCTTCTTTGTAAGCTCAAGCTCTGCATAAACCTCTTCTCTTCTAACATCCTCATTCTTAAATTCATCGTCAATTTGCGATACTTCAACCTGGATTCTATTTTTTCTTTCAGAAACAGATTTGATCTGATTATCAAGGTCATTAACCTGCGTCTTCTTATCTGCAAGAAATTCGAGCCTTTCCATTACTGAAGATTTCATTTCTTCAATTTGTTTTTCATCCTGTCCTAAGGTATTTAGTAATGTCTTTAATTCGTATTCGAGCTCAATCATAAATTTTTCATTTATATTGAATTGTTCGTTCAGCTGCTTTAGTTTTACATCTCGCAGATTCTGATCCTCAGAAAGCTTACTTAGCTTTGCATTAATTTGCTTTATTTCATTATCCAGTCGGTCAATGTTTTTTTCATAATTGCTTATTTTCTCCTGATTTAGCTTTATTTCAGCGTTATACTTTTCAATGTACTTTTCTAGCTCAAAATACTCGTTTCTTGCACAATTAAGCTTTTCAGCCCTAGCTTTAATTAAACTAGCTCTAGTATCATTCTGACAATTTAGTTCTTCAATTTTATTGTTTGTCTCTTCAATACTTTGTTCAGCAGAAACCCTCAAATTCTGAAATTCGTTAATTCTTTCCTTGAGTTTTTCAATATTAATTAAATACACGCTTACTTCAAGGCTTTTAAGAGTTTCTCGCAAGTTTAAATATTTTTTTGCAACTTCAGATTGTTCCTTAAGTGGTATGAGTTGGGCTTCAAGTTCGTTTATAATATCTTTAATTCTAAGAAGATTTTGTCTGGTATTTTCAAGTTTCTTCTCAGATTCATTTTTCCTGAGCTTGTATTTCATGATACCTGAAGCTTCTTCAAAAATGAACCTTCTGTCTTCCGATTTTGTACTTAATATCTCATCAATTCTGTTTTGACCAATAACCGAATAGCCTTCCTTGCCAATTCCCGTGTCAAGAAAAAGCTCATTAATATCTTTAAGCCTGCATTGGGTTTTGTTAATATAATATTCGCTCTCACCCGATCTATAAAGTCTTCTTGTTATTTTAACCTCAGAATATTCTATTGGAAGTGATTTATCATTATTATCTATGGTAAGTGAGACTTCAGCAAAGCCCATAGCCTTTCTATGCTCAGTACCGGCAAAAATAATATCTTCCATTTTACTGCCTCTTAAAGTTTTAGAGCTTTGTTCTCCTAATGCCCATCTTATTGCATCCGCAATATTGCTTTTACCGCTGCCATTAGGGCCTACAATAGAAGTAATTCCTAAATCAAATTCCAAATTAACTTTGTCAGCAAAAGATTTAAACCCCTGAATTTCCAGTTGCTTTAACCGCAAACAAAACACCCCTGTTTTATCATTAGTAACGAAGTATAAGCTTATGGCATCTTTGTCCACTGCTTTTTACATGTAACTACTACCCTTACTATGAAAAATAAGTTTATAGTTCTATACCACTAAAAATTATAGACAACAAGTTTATTGTTGGTATAAACCTTATTATATATATAAATTCTATATTTTTCTAATAATTCCTGCAAGAATCATTTGTTCTTCAACATTTTTTCCAATGCAACTTTTGCAGCATTCTGTTCTGCTTCTTTTTTAGTTCGTCCTTTTCCCTTCCCCCATACCCTATCATCAACCTTTAACTGTAATGCAAAAAGCTTGTTGTGATCAGGACCTGATTCCTCTATTATTTCATATGCAATTTTTTTGTCACTGTTCCTTTGCACTACTTCTTGAAATTCTGTTTTATAGTCAAATTGTAAAGTACCGTTCACAGAATCATGTATCAGATCCTTCATTTGCTTTATTATAAAATTCTTTGCTTGGTCTATTCCACTATCAATAAATATTGCTCCAATTACAGCTTCAAAAGTATCTGATAAAATAGAAGTTCGGATACGTCCACCTGAAAGCTCCTCACCTTTACCAAGTAGAAGAAACTTACCTATGTGAATATTATTTGCACATCTTTCCAGAGAGGTTTCACAAACGATTTTTGCTCTGGACTTTGTCATTTCTCCTTCTGTCATATTTGGGTATTTTTTGTATATATATTCCGACACTACCAAATTCAGTATCGCATCACCAAGAAACTCCAGCCTTTCATTACTTCTAGTATCCTTGTTTTTACTTTCATTTACATAAGAACTATGCGAAAAGGCAAGTATAATATTTTTTTTATTAATAAATTCATAATTTATAATTTCTTCAAAATCTTTGAAATAACTTATCAAAGCCTTTGTAGTTTTCAGCATTTTATCATCCTTCCACCGAAATGCACCATTTGAATCTATATTTAAGGAGCAAAATAATCAAATACTAAAAATAATAAAGCTGTTTAAGCTTAGTAAAAATCAAATAACTTTAGCTAATATAAAATAAGAGTTAAGCATTATATTTCTTAAATGCTATACTAACGTTTTGACCACCAAAACCAAAAGCATTAGATATCGCATAGTTTATATCGGCTTTGCGCCCTATGTTTGGTACATAATCCAGATCGCATTCAGGATCGGGAGTAAAGTAATTTATTGTTGGAGGAATAAACCCATCTTTTAAAGCCATAGAAGTAATGATTGCCTCAATACCACCGGCAGCTCCGAGTAAGTGACCGGTCATTGACTTTGTTGAGCTTACTGCTAATTTTCGCGAGTGATCTTGAAAAAATGATTTAATAGCTGCACTTTCACTCTTATCATTGTGAGGTGTTGAAGTTCCGTGGGCATTAATATAATCTATGTCACAGGTTTCAATTCCTGCATCCTCCACTGCCATTTTCATGCAACGTATTGCTCCTTCACCACCTGGAGCAGGAGCAGTTATATGAAAAGCATCACTTGTACACCCATATCCTACAATTTCTGAAATAATATTTGCCCCTCTGCTTTTTGCATGCTCAAGCTCTTCAATGATTAGTATACCTGCACCTTCACCCATTACAAATCCATCTCTGTTTAGATCAAACGGTCTGCATGCTTTGTTTGGATCTTCATTAGGAGACATAGCTTTCATTGTGCTAAAACCTGCAAAGGCAAGAGGTGTTATTGCTGCTTCTGAGCCACCAGTAATCATAATATCAGCGTCGCCCCGTTGAATTACCTTAAATGAGTCACCTATCGCGCTGTTTCCTGAAGCACATGCTGTAATAGGACAGCTTACAAAACCTTTTGCCCCAACCTCTATAGATATTCTTCCTGAAGCCATATTGGGTATCATCATGGGAATAAAAAATGGACTCACTCTTTTGGGACCTTTTTCCATTAAAACCGTGTGCTGCTGCTCTAATGTTTCAATCCCACCAATCCCAGCTGAAACAATAACTCCCATTTTTGTTTTATCAATTTTGTCTGTTTTAAGACCTGAGTTTTCCATTGCCAACTTTGCTGCCACAAGTGCAAATTGTGTAAATCTGTCCATTCTTTTTGATTCTTTTTTATCAAGATAAACTTCAGGATCAAAATTTTCTACTGTTGCTCCAACTTTTGTTGAAATATCAGAAGTATCAAATTTTGTGATAGTACTAATTCCATTTTTACCAGCTTTTATAGCCTTCCAAAAATCATCACATCCAATGCCTAAAGATGTTATTACCCCAATACCAGTGACAACCACACGTCTTCTCATTATTTTCACCCTCCATTATAAGAGTACGATTTCATTATTTTTATATAAGTACTGCTATTTTTAAATGCAGTAAATTAATTAGTATTGCTATAAAAAAGTCCCTTTTCCAGGGACTTTTTTTATGTGTTATTCTTAATGTAATCTACAACATTTCCCACTATTGAGATTTTCTCAGCTTCGCTATCAGGAATTTCAAGATCAAATTCTTCTTCAAGAGCCATTATAAGCTCTACAATATCCAGTGAGTCAGCCCCTAAGTCATCAATAAATGACGATTCCAAAGTTATATCATCTTCATCTACTCCAAGTTGTTCAACAATTATATCTTTAACTTTTTCAAACATCAACTTTCACCTCCTTCCAAAGGTAGGCTCTAATAATCCGCTATGGAATGCTTTTTGGCACCCTTTGTCAGACAGGGTACTTATTAATATTAAGTTGTTCATAAAAATAATATTACATTACAAGTCCCCCGTCAATATGTATTACCTGACCAGTAACATAGTCGGAATATTTGCCTGCAAGAAAACTAATAACATTTGCCACATCTTCCGGTGTCCCAAACCTGCCAAGTGGTATATTGTTTAGGTAGTTTTCCTTTACTTTCTCGGGCAATACATCTGTCATTTTACTTTTAATTGCGCCTGGAGCAACAGCATTGCATGTGATACCTCTAGAAGCCAGTTCCTTTGCAGTAGTTTTTGTAAGTCCGATTAATCCGGATTTTGAAGCTGAGTAATTTGCTTGACCAGCATTTCCTGTAACACCTGATACAGAAGCAATATTTATAATTTTACCACTTCTTTGCTTCATCATTACCCGGGCAACTGATTTGGTACACAAAAATGCTCCTTTTAAATTTATGTCTAAAACATCATCCCAATCCTTTTCACTCATTCTTAAAATTAACGTATCCTTTGTAATTCCAGCGTTATTAATTAAAATATCAATGCTGCCAAATACTTCTATGGTCTTTTCAACCATAGATTCAATTTCTGCTAAGTTTCGCACATCACCTTTTGTGACAAGTACATTATACCCTGATTTTTTAAATTCTATCGCAGTCTCATCAACAGCGACTGATGCCTCAATATCATTCAAAACAATATTTGCTCCTAGCTGTGCAAGTTTTAAAGCAATAGCTTTTCCCAAGCCTCGGCCAGATCCGGTTATTATAGCAGTTTTACCTTTAAGTTCCATAATACACATCGCTCCTACATTAACAATAATATCCTTTATCAAGAGAAATTCTCTGTCTTAGCAACCAACTACCTCGACAATAATCCATCTAATGTCTTACTTAACGATTCTATGTCCTCAACATTATAACTTATTACATTTTTATCAATTCGCTTTAAGAACCCAGAAAGGATTTTTCCAGGACCAATCTCTACGAATGTATCAACACCATTTTTAATCATATTTCTAATACTTGCTTCCCATTTAACAGTACTGCTAACTTGCCTTATCAATAAATCTTTTATTAATGTCATATCTTCAGTATACTCCCCAGTTACATTTGAAACTACGGGAAATTTCATGTCGTAAAGCTTTACACTTTCAAGCTCTTTTTTAAGTTTCTCCCCTGCAGATTTTAACATACTGCAATGAAATGGAGCGCTAACAGGTAATACAACAGCTTTTTTGGCACCTCGATCAGTAGCAAACGCTGCCGCTTTTTCCACCGCGTCTTTTTCTCCTGCAATTACGATTTGACCCGGACAATTAAAGTTTGTTGGCTCTACAATACCGTAAGCAGAAGCTCTATTACAGCATTCAATAACATCATTATCAGATAGTCCGATTATAGCAGCCATTCCTCCTACACCAACAGGTACTGCTTCTTGCATATACTTTCCTCTTTTTCGGACAAGCTTAACAGCATCGAAGAACAACATTGTGCCTGCTGACACATGAGCTGTATATTCCCCAAGGCTAAGTCCTGCAGCAACATCAGGTTGTATTCCTACTTCAATCAATGGGGCAAGGCATGCAACACTGGCTGTAAGTATTGCAGGTTGAGTATATTCTGTAATTTTTAGTGTCTCTTCATCTCCCTCAAAAACTATTTTTTGAATATCAAAACCAAGCGCATCTTTTGCTTCATCAAACACTTTTTGAGAATTTTCGTACTTAGTTGCTAACTGCTGTCCCATACTTACATACTGGGCTCCCTGTCCGGGAAACAAAAATGCAAGCTTTCCCATGAGCAACCCCCCAATTCCTTAAGATTTTTAATCACTTCCACTTGATAAGCGCAGCTCCGTAAGTTAAGCCTCCGCCAAAACCAACCAAAACAATATAGTCATCTTTTCTTACTTTATTTTCCTTGATGGCTTCATGCAATGCAATTGGAAGTGATGCAGAAGAATTGTTTCCATATTTTTCAATATTGACAAATGCCTTTTCCATAGGTAGATCTAAACGTTTCATTGCACCGTCAATTATTCTAATATTTGCTTGATGAGGAACAACAAGACTTAAATCATCAGTGCTCAGACCTTCTTTTTTTAAAACTTTTCTAGTTGCGCTCTCCATAATTCTTACTGCGAATTTCAGTACTTCACTGCCATTCATCCATATAACATGCTTGTTATCATGCAATCTTTTTTCAATATCCTCTTGAGCAATGTGACAACATGGAAGAGTTAGGTTGTGTCCTTGTTCTCCTATTGCACCTATTTCAGTTTGAAGTATTCCATATCCTTTATCAACACGTCCTACTACAGCGGCACCAGCTCCATCAGATAAAAGTATACATGTATTTCGGTCTTCCCAGTCAGTAACCTTTGATAAACCTTCACAGGCAACAACCAAGATGTTTTTATAATATCCAGTTTCAATAAACTGTCTTGCTACAGTTAAGCCATATATAAAACCTGAACATGCAGCATTCAAATCAAAAGCTGCTGCTTTATGCGCACCTATTTTCCCTTGAATAATACATGCCGTTGATGGTGTGAGATAATCCGGTGAATTGGTAGTTACGAGGATAAGATCTATATCATCTGCATTAAGAGAAGCTTCTAAAAGAGCCATTTGTGCGGCCTCAATCCCTAGGCTAAAGGCTGGTTGGTTTTCTTCAAGAATTCTTCTTTTAAAGATTCCAGTTCTTTTTATTATCCATTCATTACTTGTATCAACTATTTTTTCAATATCAAAATTTGTAAGCTCTTTATCGGGAAGTGACATTCCGGTTCCAAGAATACCAGCACTGTAATGCATATTAATCAATTGATTCTGCCTCCTTATTTCCCAATATGTCTGAAATCTGATTCATAATAGAATTTTTCACAAAATAACTTGACTTAATTATGGTGTTTTTAATGGCCTTTGCACTCGAGCTTCCATGACACTTAATTACTAGTCCGTTAACTCCTAGCAATGGTGTTCCGCCATATTCCTCATAATCCATTCTTTTTGCAATGTTTTTTAAATCTTTTTTAAAGAGCAAAGTAGAAGCTTTTGTAAAGACATTCTTTGTATACATTTCCTTTAAAGTGCTTTTTATAAAATACCCCATTCCCTCAAGGAACTTCAATAATATATTGCCAACAAATCCATCACATACTACTACATCTACTTCTCCTAAAGGAATTTGTCTTCCCTCAATATTACCAATAAAGTTTATCGGTGCTTTTGTAAGAAGCTCATAAGCTTGTTGAACAACACTAATCCCTTTATTCTCTTCTGTCCCTATATTTAACAAACCGACTTTAGGTTTGTCCATATTGTAACATTGCTGCATATATATCGAACCCATAACACCAAACTGCAAATAATTTATAGGCTTACATGTGATGTTTAATCCTGCATCAATTAAAAAGGTTGTTCCGGTTTTTGTAGGTATAGTGGTGCCAAAAGCTGGTCTATCAACTCCTCTTGTTCTCCCAAGAGTAAACAAAGCACCTGCCATAAGCGCTCCGCTATTTCCTGCTGAGATGAATGCGTCTCCCTTTTTATCTTTGAGCAAATTCAAACCAACAACCATAGATGAGTCCTTCTTATTACGTATTGATTTAGTGGGGATATCGTCTCCGTTTATAGTTTCGGGAGCGTGCTCAATTTTAATGCGTGATGAATCTAATCTCCTTTTTTTGACGATTTCTGTGATTCTGTTTTTATCACCTATAATAAGTATTTCAAATCCTTCTGCCTCTTCAATTGCATCCAAACAACCGTTAACAATTTGCAGGGGAGCATTGTCTCCACCCATCGCATCAACAAGTATTACCAAATATCTTCACTCCTAAAAAAAGTTTATTTTAAAAAATTTTGAAGGTATCGCTCCCTAGATATAGCCAATCCTAAAATGCCATACAAAGGTAGTTTACTTTGACTTTACATCTTTTTCAAAGAAACAAGTATGAATTTCCCACGAAAGACCTCTTCACTCTTTCTATATATTTTTACCCAAACTATATACTTATTTTCCATTCTTCTTCTAACCTCTGCTTTAGCAATAAGATTAGTTGATGCATAAACTGGCGTTTTATACTTAATGTTTGCTACTCCTACTAACGCTACATGAGCATCAATAACCGCTATCGCAAGAGATTCTGCAAAAGAATATATATAGTGTCCACGCACAATTTTTGATTTCTCAAAAGCCATATACCTTACAGTTTCAAGAATTGATATACCACTTTCACCTAATTTAAGATCAACTAGTTCTCCAACAATTTCCTCACTTTTTAATGATTTAACTTTGCTATAATTTGACTCAGCAACTTCCTTGATCCTTTGCCTTAATTCTGGTATACCTAACTCTAATCTATCCAATCTGATTGTCGGAACACTCATTGAAAACATATCTGCAAGTTCTTCATCTGTCAAAAAAGGATCTTCCTTTAATTTTTCAAAAAGGATTTTTTGTCGTTCCTTTTTTGTAAATGAAGCTTTACCCATTATCGAACACCTCGCGAGTTTATTTATTAGCACCTGATACTAATTGTTGCTTATAGTAGTATATTATATAAGCTAATATTATGCAATATCTATTTAAATAATTCTTTAAAAATTTTATTAGACTACAGATGTCTTATACATCTATAAGGTAGAAAGCTTACTAATTAGCTTTTATTTAAATCAATCAACTTTAAGTTTTTCTTTAGATAATCATACATAGAATAAACGGTAATAATAATAGCGATCCACATGAACAGTATATCAAATCTATATGTAGTAAATAATGAAAACGGGAAATTATCAAGAAGCATCAATGTCACAGCTATAACTTGTGAGATCATTTTAATCTTGCCCCATTTGCCTGCTGAAATAACTATACCTTCACCGGCAGCCAACAGTCTTAATCCTGTAACAATAAACTCTCTACCAATTATGATCATTGCTGTCCATCCAGTTATAGATTGTCTTTGTACAAGACCTATCAGTGCTGACGTAATGACAAGTTTGTCCGCAATTGGATCAAGAAAAATGCCAAATTTAGTAACCATTTTATGTTTTCTTGCAATGTAACCGTCTATTCCATCAGTAGATGCTGCTAATAAAAATAATATTGCTCCTAGAATGTGACCATAGTTTTTCATAAAATTAAATATAGCTGTAAGCTGAGGTTTGATAAATTGCATATGATCACTCGTTAACAGCCAACTAGGAAGAGGTATTATAAAAAGCATAAAAATCGGAACCAGGAATATCCTCGAAATTGTTATTTTATTGGGTAAATTCATCAACTACCCCTCCTATTAGATCATATTCATCTGTATTTAAAATTTTAACATCAACAAAATCACCTTTGCATAAAGGCTTTGGGCTAGTAAAGTAAACCTTGCTATCAACATCTGGGGATTCTGCATAGGTTCTACCCAAATAAAAAATACCGTCATCGCAAACACCATCGACAATAGAGGTGTAAACCTTATTAAGACGGTTTAAGTTTTTTTCAAAAACTACTTTTTGTTGAAGCTCCATTAACTTATTATACCTGTCAGTTTTTAATTTGTCACTAACTTGATTGCTTAATTTCGCAGCTGGGGTGTTTTCTTCCCTTGAATATTTGAAAACTCCTAATCTGTCAAATTTAATGTTATTTACAAATTCTAAAAGAGACTCAAATTGTTCGTGATCCTCTCCAGGGAATCCAACAATTAAAGAAGTCCTTAAAATAACATCAGGAATTTTATTTCGAATTTTCCGTATGAGAGTTAGAATATCTTCTTTATTTGTTCTTCTTCCCATCTTTTTTAAAATATTGTTATCTATATGTTGAATCGGAATATCTAGGTATTTACAAACCTTTTGGTTTACAGCAACCTCTTCTAATAGTTCATCATCTATGGCTTCAGGATAGCAGTATAATATCCGAATCCATTTTATATTTTCTATCCTGCTTAACTCTCTTATAAGAGTTGCAAGCATTTTTTTACCATAAATATCAATGCCATATCTAGTAGTATCCTGCGCAATAAGTATAATTTCCTTATAACCTCCATTAGAAAGAACCTTTGCTTCTTTAATTATACTTTCCATATTTCTGCTTCTATATTGTCCTCTCAAAGATGGGATTATGCAGTAGGTACAGCAATTGTCACAACCTTCAGCTATTTTTAAATATGCGAAACCTTTACCTGTCGTTATTATCCTTTCATTGTCAAGATATTTTAAGTTCTGTAGTGCTTTGTAATTGGAATAGTGTTCTCCTTCAATAACTTTTTTTAAAGCAATTACAATATCACTGTAATTGCCAGTACCGATAACTGCATCAACCTCAGGCATTTCTTTAAAAATTTCATCTTGGTAACGTTCTGCAAGACAACCTGTAACAACAAGGCCTTTACAGTTTTTATTCTTGTATTCAGCCATTTCAAGTATGGCATTTATAGACTCTTGTTTTGCTCTTTCTATAAAACCACATGTATTTACGATTATAACTTGAGCTTCAGCCTCGTTGTTAGTGATCTCATATTCATTACCAAGCATTCCAAGCATCAGTTCACTATCAACAAGGTTTTTTGCGCAACCTAATGAAATTAAGCCTATTTTTGTTTTCAAAGTATCCTCCTGAATTTTTGTAATATCTTTGAATGCAAATTCCTGTGCTATAACAAAAAATTAGAACACGTTCTTTTACATATGCTATATACACGCATCTAATCAGTGAACTGTTTTAATACATCAATTATAACATTTGTTTCAAACCCTCTGTGTCTTAAAAAAGCAAATGCTTTTTTATATATTTTTTCATCTTTCAAATTATACTTGCCGAACTTCTTTTTTACCAATCCAATTGCAACAGTCATGTCGTCAACTTCCCAACTATCTAAAACACTATCAATGATGGATTCATCGACGCCTTTATTTAACAACTCATATTTCAACATTCTTTTTGATTTAGGCTTAAGCTTACTTCTATCATATATATATTTTTGAGTAAAAATAAGATCGTTAATGTATCCTATGCTTTTTAATTCACTTATTGCGCTCTCGATAATATCCTCATCAAAGGCATCTCGCATAAGTTTTTGCTTTACTTCCTTTTCACTCCTGTATTTTAATGTAAGATACCTCATAGCTTTTTGTTTTACAGTTGTATAGATTATTTGTTCTTTTATATATATGATTTCTTCGTTTGAAATTTCTTCTTTTTCGTAAAAACCTTGTTTCAAATAAACTTCTTCAGGAATCGAAAATACAGATCCATCATCTAAGTAAACCATATAAGTATTCGGGTTCTTTTTGTTTTTTTCTATTAATGTTATCTTCATTGCTTCACACCCTTTAGCCCTTATAAGAACAATAATACTATAATTTCGCATCATCAATCAACTTTTTCTAAAAAAGTTATGATGATATAGTGTAGCATAAAGAACAATTACCTTGTTCTGTTGCTACACTATATCCGTCAAAATCTAAAAAAGCTGATTGAGGTAGCATTTGTTAACGTTAAATTTCTATATCAAAAAAACCTTGTCCTTATTTTATTAGGCTTTCTGATCTTTGTTTGGCTTTTTATCCGAATTCTTTTTGTCTGAATTATCCTCTGCTGCAATCATATTATATTTTATTCTTATTTTTTTCTCGACTTCCTTAGCAATTTCAGGATTCTCCAATAAGAATTGTTTTGAATTTTCTCTGCCTTGTCCTATTCTCTGGTCATTATATGAATACCATGAACCGCTTTTATTAATTATATCACAATTAGCTGCAGTATCTAGTATGCTGCCTTCCTTTGAAATACCCTTCCCATAAACAATGTCAAATTCAGCGTCTTTAAATGGAGGCGCTACCTTGTTTTTAACTACCTTAACTCTGGTTCTGTTGCCAATTATTTCTGTGCCCTGCTTAAGTGATTCAATTCTTCTAACATCAAGTCGAACAGTAGAGTAAAATTTAAGTGCTCTTCCACCAGGAGTTACTTCGGGATTTCCAAACATAATTCCGACCTTTTCTCTTAACTGATTAATAAAAATCGCTGTTGTATTGGACTTGCTGACAACTCCAGCAAGTTTTCTTAGCGCCTGCGACATTAATCTTGCTTGCAAACCAATATGAGAATCCCCCATTTCCCCATCAATTTCAGCTTTTGGTACAAGGGCAGCAACTGAATCAACTACAATAACATCAATTGCTCCACTTCTGACAAGTGCTTCTGCTATTTCTAATCCCTGTTCCCCAGTGTCTGGCTGAGATACTATAAGATTATCAATATCTACACCTAAGTTTTTTGCGTATAATGGATCTAGTGCATGCTCAGCATCAATAAAAGCAGCTTCTCCACCTGCTTTCATCGCTTCAGCAATTATGTGGAGTGCAACAGTAGTTTTGCCTGAAGATTCTGGACCGAACACTTCAACAATTCTTCCTCTGGGTACTCCGCCTACTCCAAGTGCAATATCAAGACCAATTGCACCTGTAGGTATACATTCAATATTTAGGTGAGTATTTCCACCTAACTTCATAATTGCACCTTTACCAAACTGTTTTTCAATTTGTCCCATTGCCGCTTCTAATGCTTTTCTTTTCTCGCTCATATGTAAGTTAACCTCCCTTTGATAAACATAAATTCTGGTAACACACCATTTATTAGGGGAAAATATTTTTGCCCCTTTCGAACATGAGTTCCTGTAAATTATATACCAAAATATCCAGATAGTCAACAAATAAATGTAAACTTTATATTTCTTCCCCTTTATAACTCATATTGTGTAGAAAAAACACTTTCCGAGCAGGTTTCTAACCATTAAAAAAGTGGGCTACTCCACTTTTTTCACTAGAGAACCTTAAGGTTCCCTTCGACGGATGCTCCGCATCCAAAAAAAACTTCCTTAAAGCAGCAGAGGGGCTTCCTCTTTGCAATCCCCATTGTCTGGGAAAGTATAATTTCCTAGACAACAAGTAAAAATTGAAGGGTAACAAGTTCCCTTCAATTTTATGCAAATTCTTATAATTTAAAGAAAGATTGAATGTCCTGCTATTTAAATCTGTTTCTTCTCAAAAATGTTGGTATATCTAGATCAACAGGCGTATTCTCTTTAACAGTTGGTCTGGTTCTGTTAAAATTTGGTTCAGGATTTGTGGATCCGCTTTCTTCTTTTTTTTCAAGCCTTTTGATGCTTAAATCTTCATCAAATCCGGTGGCTATAACCGTCATCATCAACTCATCTTTCATATTCTCATCTATGGCTGCACCAACTATTATGATGGCATCTGGATCAGCTGATTTTTGAACCATTTCAGCAGCTGTATTCACTTCATGAAGACCCATATCAAGCCCACCTGTCAGATTAATTAAAACACCTCTTGCGCCTTCTATTGAAGTTTCAAGCAATGGACTGTCAATTGCTTGTTGAACAGCTTCTTCTGCCCTATTTTCACCGCTTGCTCTACCAATACCCATATGGGACATACCAGTATTTAGCATAATCGTCTTGACATCAGCAAAATCCACATTGACAAGCCCGGGAACTGTAATAAGGTCTGAAATGCCCTGAACACCTTGTCTTAAAACATCATCTGCTTTTTTGAAAGCATCAACAATAGATGCTTTTTTATCGGTAATTTGAATTAATCTATTATTTGGTATAGTTACAATTGTGTCCACAGAGTCTTTCAGCTTTTCTATTCCGCGCTCTGCATTCTGCATTCTTTTGCGCCCTTCAAACATAAAGGGTTTAGTTACGACTGCCACTGTAAGAATACCCATATCCTTGGCAATCTTAGCTACAACTGGTGCTGCTCCAGTACCGGTACCCCCACCCATTCCAGCAGTAACAAATACCATATCGGCACCCTTTATAGCTTGTAATATTTCATCTTTACACTCCTCTGCAGCTTTCTCTCCTATATCTGGATTTGCACCTGCTCCTAAACCTCTTGTAAGCTTTTCTCCGATTTGAATTTTGGTATTAGCTTCAGAACGTAACAATACTTGTTTATCAGTATTTATTGCAATAAACTCTACTCCGCGAAGACCAGCGGAAATCATTCTATTTACAGCGTTATTTCCGCCACCTCCTACTCCAATAACTTTAATCTGTGCAAAGTTTTCCATATCCATATCAAACTCCAGCATGCGAACCCCCCTGACTTATCTTTAGTTAGACTATACTAATTTATCGTTATGTAATATTTAGCATTTAGTATCAAATATATATTAACATAAGCTTATAACGAATACCACAAAAAATTACCCAAAATAAATGTTATTGGGTATTAAATATTATACTATAAAAACCTTTCAAGAAAAGCAACTATTTTATCTAAAATATTTTTTTTATTCTGTTTGCCTGAAATACTAAAAAAGTCCACATTACTTCCCGGCCATAAATCACCAGGGCATGATGCTAAAAATCGAGCCATAATCTGGCAAGTAGCATATTCCGGTTCTTCCGAGTCTTCAAAGTCAACAGCTCTAACAGGAATGCTAAACACATTGTTCGCAAGTTCAATACATCCAAGTAGTTGTGATATTCCACTTCCTGTTAAAAGAACTTCTTTGGCCTTAAATAAGCTTTCATCATTTTGAATTATCATATCTTTGCCAAGCGTAAATATTTCTTGTATTCTTGCTTCAATTATCTCAACTACCCAAGACAAAAGTATTATCTTATTATTTCTGCTATCGTTAATATCACTCACTGTAAATTCACTGTCTTCCTGTATCATGGAGAGTAACGCCAACCCACACTGTTTTTTAAGCTTTTCAGCTTCATCAAAGGGGATCTCCAAAGAAATTGACAAATCGTTTACTATATTATACCCTCCAACTGGAAGAGAGTTGCTAAAAACTAGCTTGTCTCCCGAAAAAACAGCTATATCTGTTATATCTTCATTAATATTTATAACAATAATTCCAGCATCATCTTCATTTTCAATATTACTTTCAGACACTGATTTAGCTATAGCCAGAGGTTCTATAATAAATCCATCAACTTCAAGATCAACATTATTCATGCATCTCATAATGGTATTGATATGTTCTTTAAATCCGCAAATGACGAATGCATCAATTCCCAAACGGCTTCCTAACATACCTGTTGGATCAAATATCCCTTCATGATTATCTAAAATATAATGTCTTGGAATAATATCAATAAGTTGACACTCGCTGTTAAGCTCAATATTCTTTAATTCATCATTTATAAGTTTGATATCTTCTGAAAGAACCTTACGATCTTTTCCTAAGATATCACAAAACACACGCTTATTAATAACTTCAATATGAATAGGTTTCAAATTAATATAAGCAGAATGCAATGAAGCACCAGCCATAGTTTCCGCGTGCTCGATAGCAGAACTCAATGCTGCTGATACTAAACGAGGATTAGTGATGAACCCTTTGTTAATTCCAGTACACTCACTTGTACCTTTACCCAGAATGCTGTATTTATTATGTTCGGTACTGCAAATAATAGTCGAAACTCTGTTGGTTCCAATATCAATTATTCCATAGACTTTTTCCACTGCTATGCCCCCTATAAATGTACTGCTGTTTATTATATGGAATTATTATGTTCCTCTATATCTATACTATCTTTTTTTATTAATCGGTTCAATAAAATTCTTCTAATTTTTGCAAAGTTCACAAATAAACGGTTTCCAAACGCAAAAATTGCGGCGAGATGAAGCGAAATTCCAAGTTTATCTCCTATGTATGCAAGTAATGCAGCAAGTAAAGCATTCCCGAAAAAACCAGACAAAAATATTTTTAAATCAAATCTATTCTCCAAGGTTGCAACAGCAGCTCCAAAAACTGAATCAAGTGCTGCAAGTATAGATATTGCAACATAATTTGAATACTGAAACGGAATATTGTATGGAATAAAAATTCCCATTAAAATTCCTATAATCAAACCCAAAACCGGTAGCAAGCTATAATCACTCCAATCTATATATTATAAGGAAGTCGTTTTTCAACGTTTGAGAGTAGGATTTTTGCTTAATGTAAAATCAAGTAACCCTATTTCATCTTTAATATTGGTAAAATATGCTTCCTTTATAAAAGTTATTTTATATTCAATATCTTTAATATCTCCAAGATTCACAACTAAAGTATCATTTATAAATAATTTTATGTTTCTTGAATCCTCAATATCAATACCTTTTACTAAATCCAATATTTGATATTTTTCGGATTTATCTGATTCTGCAATAACATCCACAATCTTAGAAGCACTGCCAAGCTTATCAGGATAATTACATTTAAGAGGTTGTCCAATTTTGTAATATGAAAATTCTATACCTCTTATCACAGGATGATTAGTTACAGGTTCTTTAAATGAATCCATTACATAATTTCCCTTATCTAATAAAAGGAAAGCTCCCAGACAGGTAACCAACATATGTGGCTCCCTGTCAACAGCTTTAATAATAACTTTATCAGGTATTACAAATTTTACCTCAGCTTCTTCAATATAAGGCAGTTTTTCTAAAATTAACTTCTCTGCGTTGCCGTTACGAAAGCTAAAAAAGTATTTTAAATTTTTTCCTATTCCCCTAAAACCATTTTCACCTAAGTTCACACCACTTGCCCTTATAATCTCGTCTGCTGAATGTTTTTCTGAACCAGAGGCACTTACTTCTTTTATTTCATAAAGGGGAGACATAGCAATTGCAGTAAACACTCCCAAAGCCAAGAGTACTACAACAATAAAAATCAATAATTTTCTGGTTTTATTACTTTTATCTTTTGTTTTTTTCATAATACTCATTACTCGAATTATTCATCTTTATTTTTATTCAAGTACCCTACTCCTTGTCAGCAAGATATTTTTAAATTATAGCCCATAAGTCACAAAAAGACTTACTGGGGAGCAATCATAAAAATTATATCTTTTTAAATTTCCTAAACCTTCGTAGAAGGCTGGATAAATTCAATCTCAATTAGCTCTTGTTATATCTGCACCGGCCATTGAAAGTTTTTTCTCAATCGCCTCATAACCTCTATCAATGTGATATATTCCATTTACAACAGTAGTTCCTTCAGCAGCTAAACCTGCTAATACAAGTGCTGCTCCACCTCTTAAGTCACGAGCATTTATATTTGCACCTGTTAATTTTGGTACGCCTTTTATCAATGCTACTCGTCCTTCTAATTTAATATTGGCACCCATTTTCATAAGCTCGTCAACATACATATATCTATTTTCAAAAACAGTTTCCACCATAATGCTGATGCCGGTAGCTAACGATAAATAAGCAACTATCTGTGCCTGCATATCAGTCGGATAACCGGGGTATGGTAATGTTCGTATAGTATCAACCGCTTTAGGTCGATGTGGTCCTCTGATTCTTATTGAAGAACCCGAAACATTTATTCTGCAACCACTGTCTCGAAGGTTATGAATAATTGAGCTTATATCATCTGCAACAGTATTTCTAAGCACTAGATCTCCGCCTGTTATAGCCGCTGCAGTTAAATAAGTCCCAGTTACAATTCTATCCGGAATAATTGTGTGTTCAACACTTCTTAATTTCTTATTTCCACCTTTTATCCGAATTACACTGGTGCCAGCTCCATGTATATCAACTCCAAGTGCAATTAAAAAATTTTGAAGGTCGCTGATCTCTGGTTCTTTTGCAGCGTTTCTGATACATGTTTCACCTTCTGCAAAAACCGATGCTAGCATAATATTCTCGGTTGCGCCAACACTTGGATAATTAAGTTGTATCTCACATCCTTTTAGTTTTTCAGCTTCACAATACAAAAAACCGTGTACTGCTTCAGTAACCTTGACCCCCATCCTCCTAAAAGCTTTAATGTGTAGATCAATAGGTCTTGGGCCTATTTCACATCCACCCGGATGTGTTAGTTCATTGTCATCTAAGCCTTATACATATTGTACCATTACTCAAAAATGCTGGCAATAGTAATTTAGACGTATCTTTTAATATGTGATGATAACTGGTTTCTGTTCAGACCCTCTATAACTTGAGATATCTCTTTAGCTACCTATGAACTGTGATGATAACTGTTTCTGTTTACAGTTAGCTAAAGACTCAATCTATGTTTTATCAAAAAAGAACTGATTGAAGCTGATAAAAAGTTTGTATATCAACACTATCTCTGTGCTATAATCATATTATTAAAACATATTATGTTCATTGGAGATGTCTATGGGATTAAGACTTACTGTAACTATAATTATATCAAAGATTATTATGAGAGTTTTAAGAATACTAAAAAGAGGCGGTACTACCCTACCAGGTAAAATTGCGCTTAAGTTATATCCTAGCATTGCTACAGTTTTTTCTAAGAATTTTAGAATAATTATGGTAACAGGAACAAACGGAAAGACTACTACATCACGTATTATAGGAGAAATATTAAGTGAAAACAATATAAAATACATAGCCAACAAATCAGGTGCAAACCTACCAAAAGGCATAGTCTCTACTTTTATAGAATCAGTTAATATATTTGGAAATTGTGACGCTTCAACTGCGCTATTTGAAATTGACGAAGCTGCATTTTATGGAATGTGTAATTTTATGGAACCTGATGTTTTAGTAGTAACCAATTTTTTCAGAGATCAGCTTGACCGCTTTGGAGAGCTTTATACTACACTTAATGCTGTTAAGAATGGTATCAATAAGCTAAAAAATACAACGCTTGTCTTAAATGCTGATGATTCCTTGTGTGCATCTTTGAGTAAAGATCAGAATAGAAAAACAGTTTTTTTTGGTATGGACAAGAAGGTTTGCGTTTATAATGATGACAGTGCAGTTTCTGATGCATTGTTTTGTATTAGTTGCGGAAATAAATATGAATATGAAAGCCGTACATACGGTCATCTTGGATGGTTTAAATGTACAGACTGTGGTTACAGTCGACCGTATGCAAAGGTTGCATGTACTAATATCAGAGAGTTGAAGCCTACATACTCAACTATAGACTTTACAATTGAATGTTCTAACGAAGAACTTCTTTACACTGCAAAGATTAATCTTCCAGGACTTTACAATATTTATAACGCGTTAGCAGCTGTTGCACTAAGTACAGTATTAGATATTCCTGCTGAAATGGTCGTTAATGCATTATCTTCTTTCGAGTCTGGTTTTGGTAGAATGGAGACGATAGAAACAGACGGAAAATATATCAAAGTCATTCTTGTGAAAAATCCTACTGGATTTAATCAAGTGCTAAATTATCTATTAACTGAAGAAAAGCAATTTCAAATTGTATTTGCAATAAATGATAATATTGCAGACGGTACCGATATTTCATGGCTTTGGGATGTTGATTTTGAAAAGCTCTCGAAGATTACAGATAGTATCGATATGATGTATACAACCGGTACAAGAGCTGAGGATATGGCGGTACGGCTGAAATATGGTGATTTAGACATGGAAAAAATTAAAGTTATTAAGGATTATAACGAGCTTATTAACACAGCACTTTTAAGCATGAGCACTGATCATTGCCTTTACATTTTGCCTACATATACTGCTATGCTTGAAATTAGGGATTTGCTCAAAAACAAATATGATCTTAAAGAGTTCTGGAAATAGTCTTTTGTTATATAATATTGTAGAAAAATAGTTGTCTTGATGGACAACTTCTGTTTATACTTACTACCACAAAAACAGAGTGACAGCGTGTTTTTGTAAAACTGTTATAAATTAAAATGGAGGTTTATAAATGTATAATTTAAATATATGTGTTCTTTATCCGGAGCTTTTAAATATTTACGGAGATCGGGGAAATATTATTTCTCTTGTAAAACGATCTCAATGGCGTGGAATATCTGTGACTGTTAAAAATGTATCTCTTGGTGAATCTTTTGATCCTGACCAATTTGATATTGTCTTTTTAGGTGGAGGACAAGAACATGAGCAGATGATTATTAAAGATGATATTATTAAAAAAGAAAATGATATCAACCAATATATAGAAAATAATAAGGTTTTTCTTTGTATTTGTGGAGGATATCAGCTCCTTGGAAAATATTATGTGACCAGTGACGGCAAGAAAATTGAACTTCTTGGTGCATTGGATTTATGGACAATATGCAGTAATGAGCGTATGATCGGGAATATTGTTTTCGAATGTGATTTTTTAAAGTCTGAAACCTTTGATGGAAAGGTTGTTGGTTTCGAAAATCATTCAGGTCAAACCTTTCATGGTCAGGGAGTTACTCCCCTTGGTCGAGTTATTAAAGGCTATGGCAATAATGGAGAGGATGGTTTTGAAGGTGCCTTATATAAGAATGTATTTTGCTCCTATTCTCATGGCAGCCTTCTGCCAAAAAATCCCGAGCTGGCAGATTACATCCTCTCAACTGCTTTAAAGGAAAAATATGCTGATTTTTCAGGGCTTTCTTCGCTAAATAACCAGCTTGAAGATTTAGCCCGACTATCGGTAATTAAAAGAATTATTTAATTATTATTTCTTTTAATCCCCTCTTGGGTACACGGAGCTTACCTTTATCATCCTTGTAATATTTTATTGATCCGGTTCCTTCTTCAGCTATTGGTTCTTCGGCTGGGTATCCAAGTGCAATAGCAGTGCTTATGATTAAATTTTCAGGAATATTCAATGTTTCTCTTATTTTATCCCTGTCAATTGCACCCATCCAACATGAACCTATTCCTTCCTGCATACCTGCAAGAAAAATGCTTTGTGCAGCTGCTCCTATATCAAGCTCATATCCTGTTTTTCTAATTTGGGTATCCGCCAGTATAATAATAAAGGCAACCGGTCTTTCATTTTCTCCCGGGGTTCCATCGGGGGCAATATAACCTGCCCACTTGACTTGTTCAAACACTTTGCCTACTTCATCTCTTTCATTTACAATCCTGTATTTAATAGGCTGTAAATTTGCACCTGATGGCGCAAATCTTGCTGCATCAATTAGCTTTTCAAGAACTTCTCTCTTAATTTCCTTTTGCAAAAATTTCCTTACTGTTCTTCTTTTGTATATTGCCTGATAAACATCCATCTTGAAAAACCTCCTTGTGTGATTTCAATCCCTTGTTTATAAATTATTCTATCATAAGTTTTATTTTTATGCACTGCAAACGAACGAACTTCAGTCGGCTTTTTTATACCCCACTCACCGGGCTTTCTGTCAAAATAAAGCCAATTGTTCTTTATGCTACACTATATCATCATAACTTTTTTAGTAAATTTCGCATTAAAGTAATTAAAGATCCCTTTCTGTTATTAAAACTATTTTGATATAATTATTTAAAATATATTATATAATGTATTTCGAAGAAATTTCATGATATAATTACGCATGTGCGTTTTTTGCTTTAGCAAAAAAAATCGCACGCGCTTAAATTCCGCCAGAGGCAATATAATAAGCTCTATTTATGGAGCTTATTATAAAATCATAACTTCTATGGTGAGGGGCGTTGTTAATGAGCAGGGACATTTATACAAAAAGGATATGGGAATTGGATTTTTTAAGAGGGCTTGCTGTTATCTTCATGATATACTTTCATTTAATATTTGACCTTAATGAAATAATGAGACTTCCAATATCGTATACTACAGGCTTCAATTATTTATCAGGAAGAATAGCTGCTTATCTTTTCATAATTATTAGCGGAATAAGTTGTTCCTTTAGCAGAAGCAATGTTAAAAGGGGCTTGAAAACTTTAGGTTGTGCTCTTGCTATTACGCTAGTTTCCTATTTCTACAATTCACAGATGACAATTTATTTTGGTATTCTTCATTTTTTCGGAGTTAGTTTCTTGCTATATCCACTTATTAACAAAGTTAAAATATTTCTTATGCCGCCTTTTGCTATGCTTTTTATAATAGGAAGGTATCTGATTTCCAATGTAGTCGTAAAACATAATTATTTCTCACCAATTGGTATTTACAACTACTCTTTTTCGTCAGCAGATTATTATCCTCTTATTCCCTACCTTGGTTATTTCATTCTTGGTGTGTTTCTTGGAAAGGTTTTATATAAAAACAAAAGAAGTGTTGTGCCTAAATTAACAGAAGATAATTTTCTTAATTTTGTTGGAAGACATTCACTTATAGTTTATCTTTTGCATCAGCCTGTAATTCTAATTGTTATTTCAATTATACAAATGATATGACGAGGGAAGCAAGGGGTTACAGTTTACAGGGGTCTTAGCAAAACTGATAATGAACAATCATCTCTAATACGGCTAATTACAGCAAAGCTTAGGAAAACTAAGTTTAAAATGCCTTAGAGTTTAGTAATGTCCGTGCTGTTTGAACGCAAGTGAGTTCACGGAATTACTTAACGAAAAGGCATTTTAAACTGTGTTTTCCTTGCTGAAGCTGTATAGAAGTGTTAGAGATGATTGTTCATAGGATATACGAGTGAACAGTAACAAGCAAGGGGACGGTTAGTGCACCAAAGAACGCTCTTTGCCTTGACATAAGCTATTCAAAGTAATATAATCATTTTACATTTTATAGGGAGATTTTCAAGGAAATAAATTAACATTTACTATTTTTCTACAATATTCGACCTTTCTTCTATTGAAAGGTTGTATCCATATAAGGAGGAAGATTTATGACCACTGAAATAAGAACTAGGTATGCTCCAAGTCCTACTGGGTATATGCACATTGGTAATCTGAGGACTGCACTCTATGAATACCTTATAGCAAAAGTAAACGGTGGAAAGTTCATTTTAAGGATCGAAGACACAGACCAAAAGAGATATGTAGAAGGTGCCATTGAGACAATATACAGAACTCTAAAACTTGCTGGTCTTAAGCATGATGAAGGTCCTGATATTGGGGGAGATTTTGGTCCTTATATTCAGAGTGAAAGAAAATCATTATACCCCAAATACGCAACACAGCTTATTGAAAAAGGCGAAGCTTACTATTGCTTTTGTACCAAGGAAAGGCTAGCAGATTTAAAACAAGAACTTGAATCTGACGCAAACGTTTTCCGCTATGACCGACACTGCCTGCATCTTAGCAAAGATGAAATTTCTCATAATTTGAAATCAGGTGTTCCATATGTAATAAGGCAAAAAATGCCTTATGCTGGAGTTACAGAATTTGATGATGCAGTTTATGGCAAAATTGCTATCGAAAATAAAGAGCTTGAAGACCAGATACTGCTTAAATCTGATGGGATGCCAACTTACAATTTTGCCAATGTAGTTGACGATCACTTAATGAAAATAACCCATGTTGTAAGGGGTAGTGAATATCTAACGTCAGTGCCTAAATACAACCTCTTATATAAAGCTTTCGGATGGGATATTCCAATATATGTTCATCTTCCTCTAATTACCAAGGGTCCAGGTCAGAAGTTGAGCAAAAGAGCTGGTGATGCAAGCTTTGAGGATATGATAGACATGGGATATCTACCTCAAGCAATTATGAATTATGTGGCTCTTTTAGGCTGGAGTTCTGGGACAACACAGGAAATATTCAGTCTAAAACAGCTTGAGCAAAGCTTTGATATTAGCGGAATTAGCAAGTCTCCAGCTATTTTCGATTATGATAAACTAAACTGGATGAACGGAGAATATATAAGAAACATGAGCCTTGATGATTTTCATGAAGTTGCACTGCCTCATTACAAAAAAGTAATTAGCAATGAAGATATTGACCTAAGAAAGGTTAGTAAGGTTCTTCAAGCAAGAACTGAAGTGCTGACACATATTCCAGATAAAATTAGTTTTCTTGATAAGCTTCCTGATTATGAAGTTGGCTTGTATATTCATAAAAAAATGAAAACTAATTTGGAGAATTCGTTATCTGGACTTGAATCAGTAGTAGCTGTTTTAGAAAGACTTCCGGAATGGGAAGAACAGCAAATTCATGAAGCTCTCCTAAATCTTGCTAAGCAACTTGGTGTAAAAAATGGTCAGATTTTATGGCCTGTGCGTACTGCACTTACCGGAGTACCTGTTTCACCTGGCGGTGCAATTGAAATTGCTGATATTTTAGGTAGAGATGAATCTATACACAGAATTAAAGTCGGTATTAGTTTATTGAAAACCTAAATACACACTGCTTTGTTTACACTCTGCAGCTGTTACCATTAGTTTATAGGTACTATAATAAGTGGAAAGTAATTTTATTAATAGTTTTTAAAGTAATGTAAATATTGTGATTGATAAGTAAATTATTTCATTTGGAGGATATTATATGAGTAATGAAAACGAAAAATTGGTGAACATTAATAATCATGAAAAAAGTTTGCCTGTAAGCACAAATTTTATCGAAGAAATAATAAATGAAGATATTCGGAACGGTAAAAATGATAGTAAAGTTCATACGCGATTTCCTCCCGAACCTAATGGTTATCTTCATATTGGACATGCAAAAGCTATATGCATTGACTTTGGGATTGCACAAAAGTATGGTGGTTTATGTAATTTAAGGTTTGATGATACTAATCCGGTAAAAGAAGATGTCGAGTATGTAGAATCAATTAAATCAGATATACACTGGCTAGGATTTGACTGGGACGATCGTCTTTATTTTGCTTCAGATTACTTTGACAAACTCTATGAATTTGCTATTGAGCTGATAAAGGCAAGCAAAGCATATGTTTGTGATTTAAACCCAGAAGAAATTAGAGATTATCGTGGCACCCTTACAGAACCTGGCAAAAATAGTCCATACAGAAATAGAAGTGTTGAAGAAAATCTAGATCTTTTTGAAAGAATGAAAAATGGCGAGTTCAAAGAAGGTGAAAAAGTTCTTCGTGCGAAAATAGACATGGCTGCACCTAACATTAACATGAGAGATCCAGTTATATACAGGATTTTATTTAACAGTCATCACCGCACAGGTGATAAATGGTGTATTTATCCCATGTATGACTTTCAGCATCCTCTATCGGACGCCATTGAAGGAATTACCCATTCCCTTTGCTCCTTGGAATATGAAGATCATCGTCCGTTATACAACTGGTTTATTGAAAATATAAATGTGCCTTCATCTCCTCGTCAGATAGAATTTGCAAGACTGAATTTAAACTACACTGTGATGAGCAAAAGAAAACTTATTACACTTGTAAATGATGGTTTTGTAAACGGTTGGGACGATCCTAGAATGCCCACTTTATGTGGTCTTAGAAGACGAGGGTATACTCCCTCTTCAATAAAAACATTTATTGAAAAAATTGGTGTCGCTAAAACCTACAGCACAGTAGACATTGCACTTTTAGAACATTGTATACGAGAAGAGCTCAATAAAAAAGCAATGAGAGTCATGGCAGTTTTGAAACCTTTAAAAGTTGTTATTGACAACTATCCCGAGGGTCAGGTTGAATGGCTTGATGCTGAAAATAATCCCGAAGACGAAAATGCAGGCAGTAGAAAGATTCCTTTTTCTCGTGAGATATATATAGAGCAAGATGATTTTATGGAGAATCCTCCAAAGAAATTCTTTCGTTTAACAAAGGGACGAGAAGTAAGGCTGAAACATGCCTATTATATTACATGTAATGATATAGTTAAGGATTCTGAAGGAAATATTGTAGAGCTTCACTGTACACTGGATCCTGCTACAAGAGGCGGCTGGTCAGAAGATGAGCGCAAAGTAAGAGGAACATTACACTGGGTTTGTGCACAACATGCCATAGATGCAGAGGTCAGGCTATATAACAATCTTTTTATCAATGAAAATCCTGATTCTGATGATTTTAAAGGCTGCATAAATCCCAACTCCCTAGAAGTTTTAAAAGGCTGTAAGGTTGAGCCTGGTCTTTCAGAGGTGCCACACGAGAGCAAATACCAATTTCTTAGAACAGGATATTTCACTGTAGACTATGATTCGAAGCCTGAAAACCCAGTGTTTAACAGGACTGTTTCATTAAAAGATAGTTGGGCTAAAATTCAAAAAAAATAGTTGGTTGGTTAGTTAGTTAGTTAGTTAGTTAGTTAGTTAGTTAGTTAGTTGGTTGGTTGGTTGGTTGGTTGGTTGGTTGGTTGGTTGGTTGGTTGGTT
>CAYPLH010000040.1:0-36463 GCA_964411505.1 uncultured Clostridiaceae bacterium
TGCAGTATTGGAGATGATTCTTCATGAAAGAAAAGCTACCTCTGAATAGACACTTTTTTAACAAAAAGCAAGAGAACTGTTTCCTTCTTCCTTGTCAAATTGGTATTTTTTGTAGTATACTTATATTAGCATGCAAGGATAATCAAGTAGTGGGGTGAACTTGTTTTATTTTTTTCTAATTGAGGAACTATTTACATTAAGTATCGTCAAACAATAATTGGTATTATTTTTAGAATTATTATATAGCTATACTTATTTTTTTAAAAAGGAGGGAATAATATTTGAAAATTATTGAACTTAAAGGTGTCAGTAGAAATTATAAAATTGGACAGGTAAAAGTTACTGCTCTCAATAATATAGATTTAGATATCGAAAAGGGTGAATTTGTTACAATAATGGGTCCTTCGGGCTCAGGGAAATCAACTCTTCTCAATGTCATTGGATGCCTTGACAGACCAACCGAAGGTACATATGAGCTTTCACAAAAAAGAGTTGAAAAACTCAGCGACAGCTCTCTTGCAGACATCAGAAATCAATTTATAGGTTTTGTATTTCAAAGGTTTCACTTGATGCCCAGTCTTGATGCTCTGGGAAATGTGCAGATGCCTTTAATATACAGAGGACTATTCGCAAGAGAAAGACGCAGGCGAGCTTTGGAAGCTTTGAAAATGGTTGGATTAGATGACAGGCTGCATCATACACCATCGCAAATGTCAGGCGGGGAGCAGCAAAGAGTTGCCATAGCAAGAGCTATAGCAATGGAACCATCTGTTATTCTGGCAGATGAACCTACAGGTTCTCTAGATTCAAAATCGGGCGCTAATATTATGTCCATATTCAAAAAATTAAATGAAGAACAGGGAATCACCATCGTGCAAGTAACACATGCTGAAGAAATGGCTTTGTATGGACAAAAGGTTGTGCGAATCCTGGATGGTGAAATAGAACGAATCGATAAAGTCGGTTAAAACGCAAATTATTGGGGGTTAAAAAATGATTAAACGGTTATTTATGATTTTAGTTATACTTGCTGTTGTTGTGGGTGGCGGATTTTATGCGTACAAGGAGCTTATGCCACCACCTGAGCAAAAAACACTGGGACCTGTATATTCCACAAAAAAAGTAATACGCGGTGATATTTCAGTAGGAGTTGAGGCAACAGGCCAATTGAATCCTTCAAACTCCGGCGGACTCACCATTCCTGGAGATTACCGTTCGGCACAGGATATTCAGATGGTGCTTGATGAGTACTTTTTTAAGGAAGGTGATTCGGTACAACAGGGTGAAGTTGTAGCCCTTCTAGCAGCACCAAGCATACACACAAAAATTGAGCAAAAAGAAAAAGAACTCCAAGATAAGATAAATCAGTTATCGAACTTAAGTCGGACACCGCCTGAAGAAATTGATAATCTGAATCCTTCAAGAGGAATAACAATTTATGCCCCTATTAGCGGGCGCATAATGAATCTTACTGTTGAACAGGGTAAAGAATTGGAATTAGGTCAATCTATTGCTTTAGTTGTGGATGATTCAAAATTCATAGCTAAAATCAATACCTTTAAAGCAGAATTTGATAATTTGGAACTTGGTCAAAAGGTGACTCTTGATTTTTCATATTTTAACGATAGCTGTGAAGCTGTTATCACCGAGAAAAATCCAAATCGAATTATGCATAAAAACCCAGGCGATGAATTTGCATCAGGGTTTGTATATGAAGTTACATTAAGTGGAGATAACCCAGGGCTCGTACAGCCGGGCATGAAAGCATCAATGATAGTAACTGACGACGATGGAAACGAGCTGAGATTAAATAATGAAGCAGAAGTTCTTAGGTATGCTGATGAAAGCAGATTAATGAACACCACAGTAAAGGCAATAGTTACAGAGCTTCATACCAATAACCTTTCGGTTGTAAGTGAAGGTGACCCAATTCTGACAATGTCCGGAACAGATATCCAAGATCTTTTCCAGCAGAAAATAAATGAAATTAGACAACTTCGTATGGACCTTGATGATCTTAACACAAAAAAAACCCAGCTTGAAATTAAAGCACCTATGGATGGTATAATTGCGGCATTCCATAAACAAGTCGGTGAGACCGCAATGCCCGGCGAATGGATTGGATATCTTTATACCGTTAAGGACATGAGGATTTGGACACAGGTAGATGACATAGATATACTTAACGTAAAACAGGGGGCTCCAGTAAAGGTGACAGTTGATGCTTTGCCAGGCGAATCTTTTAATGGAGAAGTTGGAAATGTATCCACTATGGGTAGAGATGTTAACGGAATCGCTAAGTTCCAGGTTGAAATAAAAGTAGAAGGTGGTTCACAGCTTCGACCGGGTATGCAGGCAAAGGCATTTATTGATGCTGGAAGTGCCGAGGATGTTTTATTGATACCACTAGAAGCAATATTTGAAGATGATTCTAAACCCATGGTCGAAATATTGGATGAAAACGAAATCCCAAGAATTACAGAAGTTAGTCTTGGACTTATGAACGATAGATATGCCGAAGTTAAAAGTGGACTGAACGAGGGAGAGCTTGTTGTAACAGGCAGCAGCGCTGATCTATTGCCAAGCCAACATATTAAGGATACAGGTGGATTACTACCTTCAACTCCTGGCGACGATGATGATGGTGGTGGTGGTGGTGAAGAGAATAGTAAGTAAAATATTCTCGTAGCACTGATTATTACTATAGCGTTAATTCTTAAAATTATCCTGACTTAAAATAACGCACTGAAGCCTTCGTAGTTGTTTTAAGTCAGGCAGGTAAATGCTGATAATATAGATAAAATTAACACTGTAATACTATTAGATGGTTCAAAATGATTTATAGAGAGAGGTTTAAAAATGGGCTTTATAAAAAAGTTTTTTAGTATTTTTATAAGATTCTGGTTTACCGCAAAGGTGGCTATACACGGTATCTTATCCAACCCATTGAGATCTGCATTAACCATACTGGGAGTTGTAATAGGTGTTGCATCGGTTGTCAGTCTTATGGGGATTGGTGAAGGTGCCAAGCAAGCTGTTGTGGAACAATTTGAAAGTCTAGGTGAAAATGTGATTCAAATTCATGTTCATCATGCTTCGCTGGAGTTAGATCCTGAATATGCAGATGAGCTTGTTGAAAGGGTGGACGGTCTTGAAGTTGCCACACCTATCGTTAACACAAAAGCAATGATGAAATGGCGCAGAGCAATGGGAAACGTAGACGTATTAGGCACAAACAGCGTTTTTCCCAGTGTGAGAGATCATGATTTAATCGCTGGTCACTTTTTTACAGAATTACATGTAAAGCAGCGTTCACCTGTTGCAGTATTAGGATACAACATTGCAACAGGTTTACTAGGCGGTCGTAATGTTGTTGGATATACGCTTACCATTAATGGAACAACTTACAGGATTATTGGAGTGCTTGAAGCAAAAGGAAACGGTAGTGCTGATAATATTGACAATAAAATAGTAGTACCCTATTCTACTGCTCTTAAGATTGCTGATAAAAGAACAGTAGCGGAAATCTGGGGAAAAGCACCTACCAGCATTGAAGCTGACCTTGCAGTTGTTCAGCTAAGCAGGATTATAAAAAACAAGCTAGGTTTGGATCAGGATAGACCCATTTCTACCGATCCCTCAGACGGAGGGCAAATAGTAAGGGAAGAAATGATGCTAAAAGCTGCTGCATCAGGTTCTGTAATGGTTTCTTCGTCTATGCCTTATGGAGGCTCGAGCTCATCTTCTAATCTTCCATTTATGGGAGACGACATAGTAACAATTACAAACCTTAACCAGCTTGTTGAGGAAGCGAGCAACGCAAACCAGGTCATGACGCTCCTTTTAGGAGGCATTGCCGCTGTTTCTCTTCTTGTAAGCGGACTTGGAATAATGAATATTATGATGGTAGCAGTAAGTGAGCGTATTGAGGAAATAGGACTAAGACGTGCTGTAGGTGCAAAACAGGGAGATCTTCTCTTACAGTTTCTTTTGGAAGCTCTTTATGTAAGCATTATCGGCTCAATTGCAGGAGTTGTTTCAGGTGTATGGGGTCTAGGCCTTTTTGAAAATCTCGGTTTTGATACTGCAGTAAGTATCAACGCGATTAAAATTGCTACCGTAGTAGCACTTTCATCCGGGCTTCTCTTTGGAGTTTACCCTGCAATATCAGCCTCTACAGTACCACCAATTGAAGCTTTAAGAAGGCAGTAATAAGTTTTTTACAAAATAATTGAACGCAAAGGATATACGGGTCTTAAGACCTGAAGTTAACAACAAATGGAGGAATGCATAGTGAAACGATTTATTTCGATATTTTTAATGGTTATTATGATATTAACCTTAAGCACAAGCACATTTGCAGAGTTTGCAGATGTTCCATCTACCGAAGTGTACGCAAGTGCTTTGGATAGGCTGGAGAAGCTTGGTATTATGGCCGGAGATGAAAACGGCATGTTTAACCCCAATAGCCTGCTTACAAGAGAAGGCTTTGCAAAAATAATAATTACCGCATCCAACTTGGAGAAAACTGCAAAAGCTCTCATAGGCGCGACTGTTTTTACCGATATTCCGGTGAATTATTGGTCAACAGGATATATTAATGCAGCAGTTGACAGAGGATATATTACGGGAAGACCTGATGGCACTTTTAATCCTTCAGGTAATATTTCTTTCCTTGAAATATGCACCGGAATAGTAAAAGCTCTTGGTTATTCGGAGCAGGATCTATCCGGCTCCTGGCCTTTTAACTATATTAGCAAGATGGCTGAGCTTGGACTTACCGAAGGAATTGAGCTTCGTATAAATGATGGGGTCCCTCGCTGGATAGCCGCTGTCATCTTTGACAGACTTTTAACCACTCCTGTAAAAGCAGCTGGAGCTGACACTAAAACCTTTGCCGATGCAACCGGGCTTTACACTGAATGTATAGTACTGGTTGACTCTACTATATCTGATAGCCTCTCAACCAATCAAATAACAACTGATAAAGGTACTTTTATTCTTAAAGATACCAGTGAGGTATTGGAGGTTGGCAGTCAATATGCAGTTTCTATAGATTCAGGCAATATAGTTAAGGTTTTTTACAAGCTTAGACAACTTGATAAAATAGCTGTACTTGATTCTGCAAATAAAACAATAACATATAAGAAGTTTATTCAAACAGGTACAATGCCACTTCCTGATGATATTGTTTATTATCATAATGGTATAAAGGTAAATTATGATAATTTGGATGATATAATCGCAATTAATACTACAATTATTTTTGCTTATAATCCAAGCAGAACATTTTATGAGTATGCTGTCTTGGTTGACCCGGTATATAGTAATCCCGAAATTGCTAAAGACTATAACCCATTGAGTGGCAAAATTGGAAATATAAATTTAAGTAACTTTCAGATAATTCGAAATGGTGAAATTATAAGTTCTTCTGAAATAAGAGAAAATGATATTGCTTATCTGATTTCAGATCTTTTAAGAACAAATCAGTATGTACTGGTGGTTGATAAAAAAGCAGAAGGAGAAATTGATGCAATACTTCCAAACTCTCTGGCACCCAGATCAATCCGTATTAATGGGCAGACTTATGAATTCAGTAGGTTTATGGATTTGAACAAAATCAAAGCTTCACCGCCAAAATTCAAAATTGGAGACAAAGTTGTAGCTGTCCTAGACCGCGAAAATAAAGTTATTGATATTTATAAGCCGGATGATGTTGGTTCAGAGGAAGAAATAATTGTTTTAGAAACAAAGGATACCTCTTCTTGGCTCACAAATACACAAACTCTAACCGACAAAGGTTTGTTGTATTTTCCAGAAGACACAACTCCCAAACTGGGAATGAAATATAATGTGTTTATTAAAGAAGATAAAATAGTAAGAGTTAATGAGGAGTTATGCACTTTAACAGGCTTGACTATTGACAGTATAGTAGGCAATCGCATTACATATACCGACATAGTTCCAAAGTCAATGCTACTTTCTCCAAACTTAACATATTACCATAATGGAAGTAAATTGTCCGGCGTCGACTGCCTTAAGAACATACTTCAGGTAAATACATCTATGCTTTTTGCTGACACAAATGAGGGAACTGGATATGAGTATGCAATTTTAGTGGATCCTGTATTTAGCAAACCGCAAATTGCTGTGAACTTCAATCATACAATGAAGCAAATCGGAGATATAAGTCTGACTTCGTCCAAAATATTGAAAAACGGCGAAATTATCAAGGTTTCTGATATTAAAGATAATAATGTTATATATGAAGTATCTGATTTTAGGAATACAACCAAATACATTCTTGTTCTGGACGAAACCATTGATGGTATAATCACGGGTATCCTACCAAATAAATTGTCACCGCGCAGCGTCAAAATTGACAATACAGAATACGACTTAAGCAGTGAAATGGATTATTCCAAGATTACTAATACGACGAATGCGTTCAGAATAAATGACAAGGTGAAAGTGCTGCTCGGATATGATGGCAAGGTTGTTGACATAGTTTATACACCAGAAGATGATATATCAAACTATGCGTATGTTGTAAACTCGAGTCAAACAATATCTACTGACCTCAAAGACTATGGCGAAACATTGTATTATGTTAAATTACTTCATACCAACGGATTGACCGCTACCTACAAAGCTGACAGTAATCCTGCTTCACAAAAAGGTACTCTAGTAACCTTTACAAAAACCGACCTCGATCCACACCCTGATGTAGAGGATATAATAGTTACACTTAAGTCTGTTCCTCTTATCAGTAAATGGAAAGAATATAACATTAACAAGAACGACCGTATGATTGACAATAATTTTGTAACTGATAATGTAACAATTATTAATAGCGTTAACTCACTCGGCTATGGAGATGCAGAATTTGATTTTCTTAATTGGGAGGAGCTTCCTCACGGCACTATAGAAGAAGGCAAAATTATTTGCATGAATCAAGTGGGTAAGTTTGATGACATTAATCTCATTTTGCTAAATGATATGTATGACCAAAAGTATAAATATGCAGTAATCACTGAAATTACACAAACACCCGACTATTCAGTAGTAGATATGCTTATTGATGGTAATCAATATACTTATTATTCACAAGTAAATGTGTCCGGTGAGTTTGGCTCGGTGGTCAAGGTAAAATTTGTTGGAGGAGCTGTTGAAAGTATTATGAACTGGATAAGTCCCGTAGTGCAGGCTACAGAAGTTCAAGCAGTAGACAGCAGACGTATAAGAATCAACGATGTTATTTATCCGTTCAAAGAGGATGTAAATATATACTTTAGAACAAATTTAGGTTCATTTGCACTTAAAGGTATAGATAACATTGATACTACCAGAACCTTTGGAAAGGTTTCAGTTTACCTTAATGCTCCACTAGACGAACGCGGAAAGGTTGATACAATAGTTATTTATGAATAATATGGCAGTGCTCAGACAGGGCACTCTTAAAAAGCTCCGAAGGGTCTTATACCTTCGGAGTTTTTTATTAGAATCAAAAAGAAATTTAAGAATTCACTACTTCAATCTATTTTTTGATTGTTATGAATGATATAGTGTAGCAACAGAACAGGCTAATTATTTTTTGAAAACTAACGGTTCTTGGAATATAAAAATGCTAACGCTTTATATGCGCCATCCGTGGCGCATAAAGCTAAAAAAACATCCTGTTTTTTTCACGCATTTTTATATTCCACTCACCGAGTTTTCTGTAAAAATAAAGCCAATTGTTTTGTTGCTACACTATATCATCATAACTTTTTTTAAAAAAGCAGATTTGAGATTCACTAGTTACATATTGAAGTTATCTGCTTTCATAGTTATAATGTGATTATTCTATATAGAATGGAAGTGTGACACACAAAACATGGACTTTAAAGTTGTTATGCAAGATTTGAAATTTTATAACCACTCGGATGTATTTCAAAAAGATTGGGAGCTTTCACAAGCCACCTATCCAGGCAATGACATTTCTTTTTTGAAAGAAGCATTCCTATATGAAATGAATGAATTGTTGAAGCTTCCAGATGAAGTATTCACTAAACTACTAGACGCTGTAAGAAATGTTAGTAATAATAAAGCACTGTCCAGACTTGTCTGGCACTGTCATTATGTTTTATTTGAGCTTGCTGATTACCCAAAAGAGTTTCTACAAAAATGGCCGTCATTGAAAAGCTATGATGAAACAGTAGGTGATATGTTTTTTGCCATAATTGCTATTTCAGGCATACCAAGAATGCAGCGGATTTATAAAGATTTAGGAATTCCCAAATACTACCTGATAGAAACTTTGGATTATCTAAATGTATGGATGAACGACTTCTACAAACAAAATGGAAGATGGGGACTTTCCAATTTTGTTTGGTTCAGGTACTATCAGTTAGATGGAAAGCTATTCAGATTAGGACGTCTTGAGTTTGAGTTGAATCAATTTAAGGGGAAAATAAAGGTTTATCGCAACATATATGATAACAGAGTAATCGCACTTTCAGAGGCAGGGGTTAAATTTCGTTCAGATGGTCAGGTTAATGGTACCAATGGTATATATGACGAAAATGGTAAATGGATATCTGAATTAAATAAAACAAATGGTATCATAACAGGTAACCCAATTCACCCATTGAGCTATGCTATAAATAGAAAGATTAGACTATTAGCAAAAGATTGGCAACTTGTGCTTGAAAAAGGAAACCCTATACTGGGAATCCATATTCCCGCTACCGGGGAATTGACTCCAGAGCTTACAGCTGAATCTTTTAATATAGCTATTGAATTTTATAACAAGTATTTCCCTGATAAATCTTTTAAAGCTTTCCATTGTGGCACATGGTTCCTTGATGCTCAGCTTCAAAAGCTTCTTTCTGGAAACTCAAATATTGTAAGATTTCAGGAAAACTTTTACCTGTATCCAACGCTGACAAATGACTCTGCCGCATTTGACTGGGTTTTTGGAAGCAAGCCGGATGATTTATCCGATCTCCCGAGAGAAACACAGCTTCACAGAGCAATACTTTCCCATTACGATAATGGAGGATATTTGCGTACCGGTTTCGGGTTCATTCTAGTTAATGGAAAAACATATGGTCAGCAGATTTTTGAAGAACTATTAATACGCAAAAATGGTTCTTGTACGTAATAACTCTAGTAGTCCTCCCTTTTCTCCATAAATTCCGTAAATTCCGCAAATAAAAAGGTTGAATTTAGTTAATCCTAATAGTAATAACTATAATAAGAGTATTTTCCATATAACTGCATAGCAACTTCTTGGAGTAAATGAAGCTGCTTAATAGTTTTTGGTGAAAAGAGGTATTCTTCATGAAAGTTGCAATACTTGGTGCAGGACCTGCCGGTCTTGCGTGTGCTATAGAATGTGAAAAACTGGGCATTGATGCTGTATTAATTGAACGAAGCATATCTGTTGGCTGGATGTGGCCTTCAGTCAATTATTGGCCAAACATGTACTATAATCACTTTGGGGTTAAAGGTGCAAGAGAATATTTGAAACAGTATTACGGTGTGGACTTCACTGTATTAAACGATACAAAAAGCATTTTGATGAAATCACCAGGAAAGCAGGTAGATATTACCGGTACTTTGGGGCTCACAATCAGTAGGGGAAAATTTCAGAATTCACTAGAAAACCAATTAGTGCATAAACTTGGCAAAATCCCTGTTTATTACAACTACCTTGGCGATTATAAAGCATTGTCAAAAGAATACGACTATGTAGTTGTGGCTACAGGGAAAGAAACTGAAGCCCGGGATATGGGGCTCTGGCAGAACGAGAGCAGGGTTTACATTATAGGATCAACAGTTGCAGGAAACTTCGATATTAATTCATCTACAATTTACTTCAATACTGAATATGCTGGCACAGGTTATGCTAGGCTTACTCCGTTTAATTCACATATAGCTGTTATTGGTCTTTACTTAATTGGTATGCCTGAGTTTAAGGCTCAGGAATTATACTACAAGTTTATTAAAATGGAAAAACTAGATTCGGTTGATTGTTTTAACCTGATTATGCCGCCAGCCTTCACTATAGGAAAAGTCACAAGCTTTCAAAAAAATAATGTATTTCTGGTTGGCAGAGCTGCTGGATTAGTGGATAATGTAATTGGTATCGGCGGGGTTGAGGCTATGATAAGTGGTACTATGGCCGCTAGGGCCATTAAAGAAAAAAAGGATTACAACAACATGGTAAAACCTTTACAAACACACATTGAGAATATCTCTGCTTTCAGAAAAGTAATTGACAAATTTACAAATACCGATTTTGACAAGCTAATTACTATTTTGGGAACACCAGGAATAAAACATATTATATATAACACAAAAATTGACATGGTTGGCAAAATCGGAAGTATCCTTAAGGCTCTACAGGCAACGAAACAGTAAAGCAATATTCTGCTCAGTGATTTTCTGTTTCTATTCAGACCCTCTATAACTTGAGATATAACTGTGAACGTGATTTTCTAACGAAATATCTATATTCTTCTTTAATCTTGACTTGGTAATTCATACCATGTTATTATTGTATCATGAATTTCGAATAAATTGCATGATACAATTGCGCATGTGCGTTTTTGCTTTAGCAAAAAAGTCGCACGCGCATAAGTTCCGCCGGAGTGATACAATAACCTTCATTTATGGAGGTTGTTGTATCATGTAATTCATATTTAAATATCGTTAAAAATATCCGCCTGCAAAAAAGAATAATAGTCAGGTAAGCTGGCGGTTAGTTAATTTTTTAGGGGGGACATTATGAAAGAATTTGAAAAACTTGGTGCTTTTTATCTGGGGAAAGCAGTCGATCCAGAAACAAAAAAACGCAGAGATGAGTATTTGCTTTATGATTCAAAAGACCTGACAACGCATGCTCTGTGCGTGGGAATGACAGGCAGCGGGAAAACCGGTCTTTGTATCGGGCTTTTGGAAGAAGCTGCTATTGACGGAATCCCTGCGTTGGTAATTGATCCAAAAGGTGATATGTCAAACCTCTTACTATCTTTTCCAGAGCTTAATCCCAGCGATTTCACACCATGGGTCAATGCCGAGGAAGCACAAAGAAAGGAGCTATCGGTTGAGGAATATGGTGCCGCTCAAGCTAAACTCTGGCGTAAAGGCTTGACGGAATGGGAACAGGACGGCTCAAGGATTCGCGCTATGCATGATAAAGCTGATTTTGAAATTTACACTCCTGGCAGTACAGCCGGTAACCCATTATCTATTGTGAAGCTTTTTTCTCTACCGCCTACTGATATTCAAAATGACATTGAAGCTCTCAATGAACTGGCTTCTGGAACGGCTGCAAGCTTGCTCGGATTGCTCGGAATTGAAGCTGACCCTATACAAAGCCGCGAACATATATTGATCTCCAATATCCTTCTCACTTCGTGGAAGTGTAGTGAGAATCTGGATCTTGCAGGTCTAATCCAACAAATACAAAAACCACCATTTAACCAGATTGGTGTCATGTCATTGGATTCTTTTTACCCTGAAAAGGAGCGCTTCACCCTTGCGCTAAAGTTTAATAGCCTTTTGGCCTCTCCCAGCTTTGCTGCTTGGATGCAAGGTGATCCGCTTAACATTGATAAGCTTCTATATTCAGATACTGGTAAGCCTAAAATTTCTATATTATCCATATCACATCTTAATGATACAGAGCGTATGTTCTTCGTCTCACTTGTTCTTAACCAAGTGGTCAGCTGGGTGCGTACTCAACCAGGGACATCCAGTCTCAGAGCGTTGCTATATATGGATGAAATATTTGGCTATTTTCCACCAGTAGCCAACCCTCCGTCAAAAGCGCCACTTCTTACTTTGCTAAAACAAGCACGAGCTCATGGGCTTGGTGTCATGTTGACAACCCAGAACCCAATGGATCTTGATTATAAAGGACTAGCTAATATGGGGACATGGTTTATCGGAAGACTTCAAACCGACCGCGACAAAAATCGTCTGCTTGACGGACTAGAAGGTGCTTCTTTGACTGCAAACAAAGCTTTCAACCGTAAGCAGATGGGTGAGCTGCTATCAAGTCTGAGCAACAGAGTATTCCTTATGAACAATGTTCATGAAGAACAACCTGTTTTGTTTGAAACCAGATGGTGTCTCTCATACCTGCGAGGACCACTGCATCGTCCTCAGATCCAGCTTCTGTCCAAAAGGAGCTCTATAACATCAACTGATTCCTCACCTTCTGCTGCAGATAACACTAGCCAACCAGTTAAATCTGCAACAGCTGTATCTGCAACCACAACAACTACAGATATCTTGCGACAGCACGTTTCTCCAAAGCTTCCAGATATAATTACTCAGGTATTCCTACCATACCGTGGAAGCAGCAATGGATTAGTTTATCGTGCTGCCCTTACTGGACTTGTTACAGTCCATTATGAAGACAAAAAAAACGGGATTTCAACCTCGGTTGAAAGTCTTAGGTTTGCCACCATCTCAGATAGCTTAATTCCTGTTGATTGGAACCTTAGCGAAGTTCTGGATTGTGATATAGATTCATTCGAAACCTCAGGTGTATCAGGAGCTGCTTATCTTTCTCTCCCCCCTGCTTGCACAAAAAAGACGAGTTACACTACTTGGAAGGCAGGTCTTGTAGATTACTTGTTTCGCAATTCCAGTCTTTTACTTTACCGCAATGAGCATTTGAAAAAGGTTTCTCGTCTAGGGGAAAGCGAGCGAAACTTTAAAGTGCGGCTGCAACAGGAATCCCGCGAAGCCAGAGATGAAACAATCGAAAAACTCAGAGATACATATTCAAAAAAGTTAGAAACACTGAAGGAACGTATTCGTAAAGCTGAACAAGCTGTTGAGCGTGAAAAGGATCAAGCAAGAGATGCAAAAATGCAGACTGCTGTTTCATTAGGTTCAACGGTATTAGGTGCCCTGTTAGGACGCAAAACAATAAGCGCTACCAACTTGAGTAAGGCAGCAACGACATTTCGCGGACTAAGTAGACAGGCTAAACAAAGCGGAGACGTAGCCCGGTCCATAGATACCGTTGAAACATATCGCCAGCAGCTAATCGAACTGGAAAATGAGCTCCAAGTGGAAATTGACGAAATTACTAACAAGCTAGAAGCAAAATCAGAAGACACTATTGCTTACGAAATCAGACCATTAAAACGTGACTGCGTGGTAAAGGGCATGTATTTGACATGGGAACCACTACGCCAAGAAGTAGATAACTCACTGACAAAAGCTTGGTAGGTCTTTATTGGCAAATATATCAGTTTTAAAATCAAAAGCTCGGAGGTGGCATGGAGCCCCTCGAGTTTTTGATTCACTCCCCCTTAAAAATCGTTCCACATTTCTATTTAACAAAATAAAAATATATGAGTACTAACATACCTAATAGTATACGGTACCATCCAAATGCTTTAAAATCATTATTTTTAATATATCCCAAAAGAAACCTTATTGCAAAAATTGATACAATAAATGCCACAATCATACCCATAAGCAGAATAGCAATTTCTTCACCAGTAAAATTAAAGCCAAACTTTAAGAGTTTTAATGCACTTGCTCCGAACATCACCGGAATCGACAAAAAAAATGAATATTCGGCTGCTACCGATCGGGACGTACCAAGAAAGATTGCTCCAAGAATTGTTGCTCCTGAACGCGATGTTCCAGGGATTAGGGACAACACCTGAAATATTCCAATTTTAAAAGCAGTCATGTAATCTAAATTCTTAAACGAATTTATGCTTTTTGCTTTTGTACGCAATCTGTTACGGTTTTCAATAATTATAAACAAAATTCCATATAAAATCAGCGTAAACGCAACAGTCCGGTAGTTATATAAGTGTTCGTTAAGCCAATCATCAAACAATAATCCTATTACACCAGCAGGTATTATACCAACAATAACCTTAAACCAAACAGACCATGTCTCCTTCTTTTCCTTTATTGATTTACTCGGTGATAATGGGTTCAGCTTCTGAAAGTAGAGCAGAACAACCGCCATAATAGCGCCAAGCTGAATAACTACAATAAACATTTCCTTGAACGCTTCGGAAGCAGAAAGCCTGATAAATTCATCCAATAGTATCATGTGCCCAGTACTGCTTATGGGCAGCCACTCGGTTATTCCTTCTACAACACCCAATAATAATGCTTTTAATAACTCAAGAACGAACATGTTTTACACCCCGTCACAAAATAGTGCTACAGCTTTAATTTCATCTATTTTTCCATTCTATTTTTATAAAACAACATATATGCCACTTCTACTTTCGCGAAACAAATCTATTTCCCTTTATATAAAACCGCCATGGATAGGAAATCGCTTCCTCAGCATAATCAATACCAACTCGTGTTGTAGATACTACTTCAAACTCTTGCTTTTCAGAGCTGTCAAGTAAAAAAAGGTTATCCTCGAGAAGATCTGTGCCATTATCCAACTTAGTTATATCAAAAGCTTTGCATAATTTGCCCGGTCCATTGGTAAGGTTGGTCACTTCCTTACTGCTGCAAGCCTGAAGACCTTTCTGATATCTTAGCAAAGCCATCTTCTCAATATTTGAGACAGGTTCAAGTGCCCTTATCAGAACCGCCTGTGGCTTGCCTTCTTTATTCGCTACAATATTCATACAGCTGTACATTCCATAAATCAAATATACATAAGCATAGCCTGGTGGACCAAACATTACTTCAGTCCTCTTTGTTCTCCTATTATTATAGGAATGTGCTGCCTTGTCAAGCGGTCCCATGTAAGCTTCTGTCTCCACAATTTTACCAACCAGCTCAATACCATTAACCATATGAACCAGAAATTTCCCCAGAAGATCTGGGGCAACTTCAAGGCTTGTCCTATTATAAAATTTTCTGCTGAGTTTTTTTCTCATACCATAACCTTTATACAAATTTATCAAAGCTTAGTCAAAAACCACGACCTTTAGGTTGTCTGGTCAATTGGACTAGCTCCATATCAACCAGACAAGCACATAGCCTACTACTACAGCTACTAGTGTAAATGGAACACTTATCTTCATAAACTGCTTCGCGCTGACCTCATGCCCGTCTTTCCTAAGTATCCCAAGAGCAGTAATGTTTGCTGAAGCCCCTATAGGTGTTAGATTTCCTCCCAGAGTTGCACCTGAAAGAAGTCCAAAGTACAAAAGATAAGGCTCGACATTTAATATACTTGCTATTCCGCCTACTACGGGCAGCATGGTTGCCACATAGGGTATGTTGTCAATAAAGGCTGAAAACAATACTGGTGCCCAAACAATAAGTGTATAAACTACAAATATATTATCTTTACTGACCTTAACAAAAAAGTTGCTTATATCTTTTACAACGCCTGCTTCTGTAATGCCTCCTATAACTACAAACAACCCTGCAAGAAGCAGAATAGTAAAGAAATCAATATCGTCAAATGCACGTTTAAATACCTGTAAATCTTTGTTTTTTATGTAACTTCTCAATAAGCCTATAGCAAATAAACCAACACATATAATTCCATTAATGGTTTTGGGCATGTTAGGCAGGAACGACGCGATTATCAACAATACTACCATACCCACAAGTAAAACAGTGGGAAAATAATCATGAACCTCTGTTCTATCAGAAACATTTATTGGCTGATCGTCTTTTCTGAATAAATGTAAAAGTACAAAAGTAGATGCTATTGCACTAGCTTGTACAATCCAAAACATTCCAAACTCTCCTCTAAAAAAGAAAAAGTCTAGGAATGTAAGATCTGCATGTCCTCCCAAAAGAATGGAAGTCGTATCCCCTACTAACGTTGCAGCTCCCTGCAAATTTGATGCAATTGCAATGGCAATTAAGCTGTTAACCGGAGAAATTTTTAGTTTCTTTGAAATATCCATAGCAACTGGTGCAACCATAAGAACTGTAGCAACGTTATCCACAAAGGCAGAAATAAATCCTGCAAATAGCGCAAGTGATACTATTGCCCACTTAACATTCGGAGTTTTTTCAATAATAAGATCCGCGAGCAGGGCTGGCATTTTTGATTCGACAAACAATGAAACAATCCCCATTGTACCCGCAATCATCATTATAACATTCCAGTCGACAGTACTAAAGACCTTTCCAACCGGCAGAATTCCCAAAATTACAAAAATTGAAGCAGACGCAAGCGCTATGTAAGCCCTAATTTTAGGAAAAATCAGCAACAAAGCATAAGTTAGACCAAAAAGTGAAAGTGCAACTAATTTCATTATTAAACCCCCCATATTTATATATTATCAACTACAAACTGCATTAACACACAACAAAAATACTGTATCAGATAATAATATAAGCATCAATACTTAAAAACAGCCTGTTCTGTTTGCTACGCCGTGTTATGGTGTTAATATTCGTAGACCATTCTTATGTAGAATGTCTACCGCATCATGGGAACGGTTCTTCGCTTGCTTCCACGTTGTGAAAGCACCCAAACTGTCTCCATGTTCCCCATGGCTACGCTGGTGAGCAACCTCCCGGGTAGTTACATATAATGAATCATGAATCTTTTTAAAAGGTTAATTAAAAAGGTTAATTGGTTTTATCCTCAATCATAGATATTATTGGATATAATTCATTGTAATGTTTTTGTATAAACATTGCATTTCGTCTTTTAAAGAGTTTTTCTGCTATCCTGTCGGCAATGGGCACAAGCATACGCTCGTGAGCGCAAAGCACCGGAGAAACTTTTTCAATACTACCGGTAGCCTGCTTATTCATACATCCGCAGTGGTGGTTGCAACGTAAACGAATTGCACAGTCGGTACAAACATCCTTTTCCTGCTCATTAATGCTAAAAAGCTCATTCCGGCGTTTTTCATCTATTCCTGTATTTAAATGACCAATGGAGTATTGGGGCTCGCCAACAAACTGCACACAGGGGTACAGTGTGCCGTCAGGAGCTACAGATAGCTGTTTTTTACCCAACTCACACCGCTCATGGCAATATGTATCTTTATTAATGTGTGAGCTTATTTTAACTTCAAACGGACTTAAGTAGAATTTTTCCTCAGCAAGTGTCCTTTGCATGTAAAAGTCTGCCAGCTTATTGTATTGACTCTCAAGTTCCTCTAAATTTCTTTTTGTCCAGTTTCCTGCATAGTTTAAAGAACATATCAGATATCTGAAACCACATTTATATAGGAATTCCACCGACTCTGCATAATACTGCACCGTCTCAGGCGTTATCACCATCAGTACAGGTGCATACGGTCTCACAGAAAGCAACATATCAATTTTGGGCAATAATGCAGCAAATGTACCGCAACCCGCTCTGTCAACCCTGTTATAATCATGAGCCTTTTCTATGCCATCATGACTAAGCGCAACAAATACATTTTCCTTTTCGGAAAAGTCAAGGAAGTCTTTATCGAGTAGTAAACCATTGGTTGTTATCTTATAATGCAGGTAACACTCCTCATGCTGCTCCTTCCACTTTCCGTATTCAACAGCTTTGTAAATTAAGTCTTTGTGGAGCAGGGGTTCTCCTCCAAAAAAAATAATCCCGGTAGATTGCTTTTCTTCGGCTGCTTTATCAATAACCTGTTTCGCAGTTTCAAAAGTCATGTTTTGAATATTGCAACCATCCACATAGCAATACCGGCAAGCCATATTGCAGTTGTTAGTCAAATGGAGTGTGTAATGCATATTAGTCTCCTTTTATATAATACTTTCTGCTTTCAGCCAATTTAAAAAATCTTTTACCTGCTCCCTTAATTCTTCTTCAGCTGTTTGCTTAAGCTCCATCTCATAACTATCATATAGTTTTCTCCGCTCGGCATTACTCTGCTCCTCAGTAAGCTTTTTATCTTCCCTAAGCTCATGAAATTTTTCATCATATTTTTTATTGATACTTTCAGAAAAAATCATCGGGTCATAGAATATACCAATTGTATTACCTTCAGAATTATCTTCCAAACCTTTCTTTAGTGTTTCGGCTGCGGGGATAAGATTATAGCTCTCTACCGAAGCCCATCTATTCTTTTCCTTGTGCCAGCTCACAAAATCATTCTTGGATATAAACTCGAACCCGATTTTATTCTCCTCGTTATATCCATCCAGCTGTAATGAACCTTTTTCTGTATCCAGCAACTTAATTGAATCATTTTTTTCTTCTAATCTTTCAAAATTAAAGATATCTGTAATCGGTATATCAATATTTGACAATACCTTTCCATCCTTTTGAAATTCCAGTTCCAGTCTTTCTGCCTCTTCCTGTACTACCTCAAAAGCCTCTTCTTCAGAAAGGAATGCCGGAGGTGCAATTGACATGCAGCCATAACTTCCTCGACCGTCTCCATGTATAAAAAGAGGAGCTACAAATGCCTTTTCTCCTGTGATTTCTTCGGTACTTAATCCTTCTGCTTTCAGACCTGTTCCATTATTTCCTGCATTATACGGTAAGTTTTGCTCACAGGCTGTAAGCATCATAGCAATCAAAGAAGATAACGCAACTCCAACCCTAACATTTCCCTTCCATCTTTCGGGTACTTTTTTTAGTAAGTTAGGATTCAAGTGCACTATGGTTTTATCAGGGTATCTTGGTGGTTTATATTCCTTCAATGGTTGTATTTCCATTTCAAAACCTCCGATTTTGAGTAAGAATCAATGTTTGTGTCGCTGTAGTATAATAAGTACTATTATTTAATTGACGATAAAACTTAAAAAAAGTTCCTGCTATAATTGGGCAGGTGAGTTTTCCTTATCCACCTTTTCTTCTCTTAAATAATGGCGAAGTTCTCACAACTATGAGGAAACCCACTACAACAGCTGTAGTCACCAGAAAGTTAATAAAAAAAGTATACTTTAACCCAAAAGCATCAGCTAATAACCCACCCAACGAGCCGCCAACAATCTTGCTTAAACCAGAAACTAAAATTGCATTCATCATTTGACCACTGGCTTTGAGCTCCTTTATTACATTAGATCCTACATATTGTGCAAGGCACATGTAAAATACAATGTAACACATTCCATGCATCACCCATATGAGAATTATGGTATTAGAAGTAAGTGCCGTGCTGTACAAAAGCCACCTTATGGCATGGATCGCACCGGAAAACAGTAAAATATTTACGATACCAAACTTTTTGTATATCTTATCGAAGAAAATCATGAAAGGAAACTGACTCAAGGAGCCTACCATAATGCCTACACCTATTAATTCAGTGCTTATACCCACTTCTTTACTGTAAACCGCGTGAAAGGCATAAAAGAAACCAAGAGTTGTTTCTACAATAAAAGAATAAATGTATATATATGTCAGTTTTTTATCTTTAAAAATTTGTATAGGATTTACCCTTTTCTTTTTGTTCTGATGCCCTTTAACAGGCGGTATGAAAATGGCCAGCAGCAATGCACCAAATGTCATAATAGAAAATACTAAAAAAATACGGTCAATTCCGGATGCAAATATCTTTCCGGCAATCCCTGCCATTATAGCATAACCTAAAGAACCTACAGTTCTTATCTTGGAAAATTTAAAATTACCTTCATCTGCAAGCTCAAGAGTAATTGTATCACTTAATGGCTTTATTGCAGTTTGAAAGGTAAAGAAAATTCCTGTTGTAGCTGCCAAAAGAATAAGGCGATTACCACTTAGAGGCATCAGCCATATAGAACCTACTGCCATAGCTAGACACACTAACAATACATTATTTTTGTAACGTGCCCTGTCGCTTAATGATCCCCATATAGGCTGCATCAACAGTGCAACAGCTGCACTAATAGATGTAACCAGCCCAATTTGGGAATTGCTTAAATTTATACTTGAATAATAAAGACCTACATATGAAGTAAAAGCTCCATTACCCATATAAACCAATGAATAGAATAAAGAAATTAAAACTGCAACAGATGCTCCCTTGACTTTCATGATGCTACTCTTTTGCAAAACACTTGCCCCCATATCCGTTCTACATTTTATACTGTTTTCATCTTCAATATCTTTCGGCATGTTAGTCCTATTATAATATTATCTGCAAAAAAGTCAATTCGAGGTTTGATCTTAAGCGTACCATAAGGAGCTTAAAATTACAGTAATTCCTTTCTAAGTTCAGCCTGCGACTTCGCTGATAAATAGCCTAGCGGTACATCCAATACAGTCCTTGCTCCACTTTGTCCTTCTTTATTTAATCTGTATGCAGCTCTAGCATATGCAACAAGTATACTGGATGTGAACATAGGGTTGCTGTCAAGCTTAATTGAAAATTCAATTAAGTGCTTGCTATTGTCTGCTGTATTTCCACTGCGAATGACAAATCCACCATGTGGCATAGCAGAATGATTTTTCCTTAACTCTTCTTCCGAAACAAAAGTTACCTTTGTTTCATAATCAACAAAATAGTTAGGCATGTTTTTGATTTCATTTTCAATGTCATTTCTATCTGCACCATCTTCAGCTACAACATAGCAATCCCTGATGTGCTTCTCTCGGGTAGTTAGATTTGGATTTTTTCCATTCCTTACTTTTTGAATTGCGTCTTCTATGGGAATAGTATATTGTACACCAGCTTTTACTCCTTTTACTCGCCTTATTGCATCAGAGTGTCCCTGACTCACTCCTCTTCCCCAGAAAGTGTAACCCACACCTTGAGGCATTACTGCATCCCCAAGCACTCTGTTCATGGAGAACAAGCCTGGATCCCAGCCTACAGATATGACTCCAATTTTGCCAGAAGAGCTTGTAACTTGGTTCATTATATCAAAATATTCGGGGATTTTTGCATGGGTATCAAAACTGTCAACCGTGTTAAACATTTTTGCAAAAGAAGGACCTTGTTCGGGCAAATCCTTTGCTGAACCCCCACAAAGAATCATGACATCAATATCATCTTTCATGCGTCTAGCCTCTGAAACCTGCAATACACTTACCAATGCATTTTTATGTTTAATCGCATCAGGTGACCTTCTTGTAAATATTGCAACAAGCTTCATATCCGGGTTTTGTGATATTGCACTTTCAACACCTCTTCCAAGATTTCCATACCCTACAATTCCAATTCTGATCATATTTTAAAACTCCTCTCTTAATGCAAAACTTCTAACCACTTTCTTAAATAATACCACAGTTTATATCTCTATTTCTACTCTCAAATGTTATGTCACGCTTTCGTCCGCATATTATGTTGTTAAATCCGCATTGAAAAGGCTACCATCTTTGTATGTTTTAAACCGAAGATTGGCTTTGCATCCTGTATTGTGATGGAGCTAATCCAGTGTGCCTTTTGAAAATGTTGGCAAAATAAAATTCATTCTTAAAGCCGGTTTGGTATGCTATAGTGTGAATAAGCATATTTGTATTCAGAATAAGCTTTTTTGCTTCTTCTATCCTAATTTCATTTAATTTTTCAATTATTGTTTGACCAGTATCTCTTTTAAATATTCTTGCAATATGTCGGTAGCTTATATTGAGAGCATCAGATATTTCCTGAACCTTAAGTTCACGATCATAGTATTCCAAAAGATATAAGAGAACCTGCTGGGTAAGGATGGTATCCCGGTTATCAAACGCAACCTTGCCTATATCCCCTTCATTCATCAAATTACTTAAATAAACTAACCACTTAATAAATTCAAGCTGAATTTGAATCTCTGATTTATTCCTTATAGCTTGTATAAATTTATGCATTTCAATCTTTACAGCATATGGACGAGATTCAGACAGATTTCTTATAAGTGATTCTGCAATTCCCGACACTCCTTCATTCTCAATTGAAAGACATATTCTTTCAGCCTTCCATCTCAGGCAAAGTCCATCATCACCTATACTTTTGTAATTCCTGTGACTATGCACTCTGCCCGGAGGAATCAGGAAATACTCCCCAGCTTTGACCGCAAACTCTTTACCTTCTAAAGTCGTATAGACAGTTCCTTGGGAAATATAATTAAACTCAAACCAAGGGTGCTGATGCGTAGGCACACTCCAGTTTATAGGATGTAGTGCAGATATCGCATCTAACAGCGTAATTTTTAGATCATTAAAAAAAATATGTTTTGTAATTATTTTCGAAAGATCACCCAGCTTATTATTCCATTCTGAAGTATACACTAATATCACCATCCTACTGAATATAACATAATAATTCTACGCAATACATCCTTCAAAATACGCTTAAAACAAAAATATTTGGTTTATGCATATAAAAAATCCTTTCTTTGTTTTTCTGATCAATACTTGCATTTAAATAAAACATTTCAGTATTCACAGAACATTCTCAATTTCTTTTGGAACAAGCCATCATTGTTCACAGCTATTCACCCCTCGCTATTTCTGATTAACACAAAGATGAAAGGCAAAACCTGCAAATATTAATATCTTCTTTACAGGTTGAATATATAACATACATATTATCCTCCATAATATGATATACCGGATAACCATATCTACCACCCTTCATATTTCCAGGCATTCGTGGTTTTCTTATTTGTTCTTCACCAATAATAAAGTGTTTGTCAAATATCGTACCATCGTTACTGATCTGAACAACTAAAGGTGTTCTCGGACTCATATATTCGGGACAGCTTACTGCAATAAATCTACCGTCTGGGAGTCTTCCGAAGTGAAACCTGTTTCCACAGTCACTAAACCCGGTATAAACAGGGTCGCTCCATGTCTCCCCATCGTCATAGCTTTCCGTTACCGCAAGAAGACCTGCTTCCTTTGCTGTTCTAAGCATCATATGTATTACCTCATCATCAGTCTGATAAAAGGAAGCTTCGCAAAAACCATGTGATAAACCCCTTCTTTTTAATTCCCTTTGAAACCGTCCAGGTCCATCAATAAAATCTTCTGACAATCCATATATACCTGTCTTTTTCCACCCTGAAATTCCTTCAGCATCATCTGTATAAGGAAACAGGAGGTGCCCCGGAATAATCAATCGTCCGCTTTTTAGCTCTGCAGGAGGCATATTGGGTATAAACCCTTCAATGCATCCAACCGGCTCAGACCAGGTTGCTCCCAAATTATCCGATACAATAATTTCTGCCTTTTCCCCAAATGACCAAAAATCCTCATCTGCCGGCCATAATCTTTTGCCTATCGGGATTCTTTCAGGAGGGCTTGAATCCTTGATCAAAGCTTTATCTGAGTATTCATATGAACCATAATAGGCAATCAGCTTGTTATTAAATTTCCTTATGCCCATGGATGTAATAATGGCATCTGCATATTTACCCGGTTTACAATCTACTACAGGAAATGCATCGCTCCAAGTATCTCCTTTGTCATCAGAAGTTGACATCACCATTTTTTGTCCGGGATCATCTTCATTTTTAAACCCACAAGACCATGTAGCAATAAGCTTTCCATTAATAGAGGTTAATTGTGCATGGTGACTATAAGCATAACCTTCTTTTCCTGTAAAAACATTTATATGCTCCACACTAATCTTTTTAGCTTTTACTTTTTTCCAGCAATTTGTAATTGGTGATTCTACAGCATATTTCATAAGTTTTCTCCTTATAGACTTTTTACTTAAACAAACGCAACTTAAGATAAGTATGAATAAATTTATTTCGTAAATGCTATAATCACAATGTAAAGTATTCTTATAAAACTGACGGCTCATTAGTAAGCCGTCAGTTTTACCTTTAGTGGACTTTGAAAGATGCACTGTGTAGAATTATAACGTTCCCTGTAAAAATCGGGCGGGGCAAGGGTGCCCCCGAGCTTTTAATTAATAAAACAAGATAGTATCCAATGCAACCTTTCTGTTGCTTACTAGAACTTATTTGTTCTCTTTCTTCAGATAAAGATCATTTGCTTCCTTTATTACCTGTTCTCCTCCAGCTCTCATCCATGAGTTAATGAAATTTTCATACCCCATGTCAATATCTAAATCACCTGATATCGCTTTCATAAAAAACTGATCACGGATGTTTTGCAAGTCTACAGAATACCTTAGCATAGACTCTGTTTGTTCATACAGAGCGCTTACATAATGCCAATTATTATCAGCATAGTCTTTAATAACTTGCCTGATTAAAGGTGATACATCATAGGTAATCTGTGGCTTCTGGAATATCCTTACAAAGGTAAGAAGTCCCAACTCAACTTGTTTGCTGACAAAATCTTCTTTAATACGGTATGTTCCATTTTCATCAACATGAAAATGCTCATCTTTGATGCCGTATGATGTCAGTATATAACCTTCTTCAGTAGCAAGGTAATCTAGTAGTTCCATTACCTTCTCAGGATGTTTTGAATCTTTGGAAATGAAACAGTATTCTCCTTCTGTAGGCGCATACTGTACAACCGCTGCCTGATGACCATTAGGACCAATTGGTGGTGGAATGGCTATTCTCAAGGCATTAGGATTGTTGGCCTTAAAGTTCTCGTAGTTTCCATTACCCTCTTCAAGTGTAGCGTAGTTTAGATTTTGAATTCCAAGCTTGCCATTAAGCCAAAGCAGGCTATTGTGTTGCTGGCGAGTATGAATTAATGCTTCCGGATGCATCAGACCTTCTGTATAAACTTTGTTCATAAACCTTAATGCATCTTTTACTTCCGGTTTAGTCTCTCCAAGAACTATTTGTCCTTCTTCCTCATACCAGCAGTCAGGCTGTGCCCCATAGGCTCCAAACCATAAACCAACTGTACTCCACAAATTGTTCCAAGCTCCAATACCATAGGTATCATCCTCACCATTTCGATCAGGATCATTAAATGTAAACGCACGGGCAGTCTCATAAAATTCACCCAACGTTACTGGTATATCAAGCTCTAATGTATCAAGCCAATCTTTTCTTATCTGTGTTACAAAAGCATGAGGATTGTTCCTGTTTTGAATTCCATATATCTTTCCATTTCTTTCGAAGACCGCATGATAGTCTTCTTTTATAGAATTCATCAAATTAGTACCATATTTCTCCATCAATTCATTCATCGGTAAAGCAATGTTATCCTCAACCATACTATCCATTATGCCTAAATCTGTTACCTGAAACAGATCAGGCATTTTATCACCCGATGCCAACATAAGACTAACTTTGCTATCAAGATCTTCATAGGGTACAAATGTTCTTGACACGATTTTAATATTCAACTTTTTTTCAATCAATTCTGAAATAAAATCACTTTGACTCATATCAGGAATTTGTTGTGATGAAAGACCTTGCAACAATCTAATTTCAGCTATTTGGGGCTGAACTTCATTTGTATTAATTGATACATTGTCTCCTTCGGTACCTTCCTTTTCCTTGCCTGTGCTTACACATGATACCATTCCAATCAGGAAAATCATACACATAAAAACACATAACGCTTTTTTAACCAACTTCATAAGATTTACCTCCTCCCATCTTTTAAGCTTTCTTAATTATTTCAGTTATAACACATTATTAGACTACATTATGATCCGGTTACGATAATCATTTCAATGGTACATGCTAACAGTTGTATTTAAAACTGTTGCATGGTTACTCCTGTAGAACAATAGATTTTCGGCATGTTAAAAAGATCGTGAAAGACATTGAAGACATTACCTATATGACTTACCATGTCGCACCTAACCTTTGATCGATCCAACCATCACCCCCTTCACAAAATATTTTTGCAGATAAGGGTAAACAAGAACAATTGGGATTACCGCAACCATAATTATAGCATTTCTATAAGCTGGATTACTTATATCAATTGCACCTTTTATACTGTCAAGATCATCAAAGTAATCCTGTTTTTGCACAATAATTCTTCTTAAAACCGCCTGAATTACCCATTTCCTGGTATCATTAATATAAATAATACACTTGAAAAATTCATTCCAGTGGCTAACTGCATAAAACAGAGCTAGTGTAGCCAGAATTGGCATGGATATTGGTAGTATTATGTAAGCAAGTATTTTTAATTGTCTTGCTCCATCTATTTTAGCAGACTCCTCCATTTCTTCAGGTATGCTCATGAAGAAATTTCTCATCAAAAACATGTTGTAAGCGCTCATTGCATTGGGCACTATTAATGACCAAAGGGAATCTATCAGCCCTGTTCTTTGAACGATAATATATGTTGGAATTAGACCTCCTCCAAATAGCATTGTAAAAAAAATGAAAAATGTTATAGGTGCTCTAAATTTTAAATTTCTTTTAGAAAGAGGGTATGCAGCTAGAATTGTCATGAAAAGATTGATTACTGTACCGACTACAGTTACAAATATTGTATTTTTATAACCGGTGTGCAAAAATTTCTGTTGCAATACCTTAACATAACTTTCAATGGAAAATGAATTTGGCAAAAAATAAAGCTGCTTCCCTATTACTGTCTTCGGATCACTCAAGGAATATATAAAGCTGTTCCAAAATGGATAAATCATAATTAATGCAATTATTGACACTAATATATAATTAATTATATCGAACCAGATATCGTTTGAACGAATTTTTCTCATAAATACCACCTTTGTTCATAAAAATCAAGGTCTATTTGGATTGATTTTAAAAATGAATATTGAACACAAATTATTAGCAATACCTACCACACACCATATTCACCAACCATTTTGGCAATACGGTTAGTTATAATCACAAGGATGAGACCAACTACCGATTTAAACAGTCCTACTGCTGTTGTGAAGCTGTACTGTAATTGCAGTAATCCTACTTTATAAACATAGGTATCAATAACTTCAGCTACATCAAGCACATAATTGTTCTGCAAAACAAAAATCTGCTCAAAACCCGCACTCATTATTTTGCCTACATTCAAAATAAACACTATCACTATAACACTTGTAATTGAAGGTATAGTAATTGACCACATTTGTCTAATCCTTCCTGCACCATCCATCATAGCTGATTCATATATCTCAGGATTAATGCTAGTCATTGCTGCCAGATAAATAATTGATCCCCATCCAGCTTCTTTCCATATGTTTGAAATTACAACAATTGTTCTAAAATAACCGGACTTGGCCATAAAGAATATTGGTTGACCACCTAATGCTTTAATAATACCATTTACCATACCGGTGCTTGGAGAAAGAATGTCCATTATTATTCCTCCAAGTACTACCCAGGATATAAAATGTGGAAGATAATAAACTGTCTGGGATAATTTACGAAACTTCATATTCTTGATTTCGTTAAGCATCAAAGCAAGTATGATTGGCGCAGGGAAAGAAAACAGTAATTTTGATATACTAATAATTAAAGTGTTTCCAAGGACATTAAAGAATACCGGTGAACTGAATAAGCGATCAAAATGTTCAAAGCCAACCCAGTTACTGCCAATAATACCCTTCCCTATACTAAACTTTTTAAAAGCAATAGTTATCCCATACATCGGAATGTAGTGATAAATAAAATAATATATAATTGGTAGTAATAACATAAGATACAACTCAATATTATTAAATAATTTTCTATTATTTTTAAAACTGAATTTTCTAATCAAAATTTCACCTCAAATAATATGATTTAGGGAAACAAACTTACTATTTAACTCTTGGGTGTATTTTATAAGTTTATTCAATCAGTTTGTCGTATCACTATTGAGTTAATAGTAGCTGTAAATCAAAAAAAAGTAAATTGCAAATTTATCATTATTCTTCAAATTATTAATAAATATTACTAACTTGTATTCCATGTTAAGAATTTGATATATCTTATTAAATTCAAAAATGACTTTATTATTGATTAAAACATATTTTTACAAACAAAAATTTCAACTCTAAATTCTTAATGCGGTATTCAGTTTTTATTATTGCTTCTATACTGAAATGGAGTCTGACCTTCATATAATTTAAAATACCTTATCAGACTCCTGGAATCATTATATCCTAGCTGATCGGAAATATCTTTGATAGGAATATCAGAAGTTTCAAGAAGTTCCTTAGCCTTTTCTATTCTTAAACTGTTAAGTATATTGTTAAATGTATCTCCTTTAAAGTCCCTAAATAGTTTGCAAATATGACCTTTACTGTAATTGAATTTGTCTGATATATCTTGTAGCGCAATATCCTTCGTATAATTATCCCGTATATAATCAAAAATTTTACTCATAAGCTCTTGTTGTGGGTTACCGTTACATTTAGAATATGTATCAAACATTGTCAGCACAGCAAACTCAAATCCGGTATAAATTGTATATATATCTTTTTCTGTGTCAGTACCTGCCCCTGAGCTTAGCATATCAAAAACAATACTGGCATTGACACTAAAGCAATCTGCAATTTTTCCCAGCAGGTTAATTAGGATAAAATGAATGTCAAAAGCATTAACAATATTATTTTTCTTTAAATATTCCGGTATTGTTCCAAGGCATTTTTCGATTAAATCCCTGTCACCTGATTTTATGGAAGCAATAATGTTATTTTCAATATTTAGCGGGTACTTTATTTTCAACCCTATGGACTTAATTTCTTCATAAAAAACTGCATGCTGATCTTTCATAATCATTGAAACTTTAAGAGCTTTTGATGCTTCAAAAAATAACTGCTTTAAAGATACCGGAAGAGTACCTACCGAGCTGATGCCCACCTTCAAGCTTTTATTTTGACTGCTATCTGTCAATCGATATATATCCTTTTCATTTAATTCATGTATTGCACTTGCAGATGAGCAATTTACAATAATAGAGTATATCTTTCTGTACTTGAAAATATAAATATCCGCATCATTTTTTAAGTGATTCTTGAGTTTTCTTTGAACCAATTCGGGGTCAAACACTTCCTCTTCAAGCTCTTTTATATTGATAAAGTAACAGTACTTATATTTCAGGTTGAAGTCAAAATCCGTTATTTCCTTTAGCACATCTATTGCCGGCTTTTTGTCTGCGATAATGTATCTGTCAAATATTATCTCTCTTAGCTCTAATTCATGGTTTAGGACAAAATCAGAAATCTGCTTCTGCTCTGTAATAATCTCATTTATAGAATTTTTTATAAAATCAAACTCATCCTTTGATGTATAGTGGTTTTTGGCAGTTTGCAATCTCAAAATGTATTGAACAAGGTTTCCTATAGGACCATATATCTTTTTCTCCAAGATAAGCGACAGACTAAGACCAACAAGCAGTACCGCAATTATTAACCAAATAAACATTCGCTTTAAAGATAATGTCTGCTCTAAAACACTGTCCGTAGAAATGCATGAAACATAAATCCACCCGTTAAACTCGGACATAATTGAACTAATGACAAAGCTTTTATCATCAATATTTCTTTTAAAGGATCCGCTATTATTTTCAGAAAAAGAATTTTGCATTATTCGAATTAGCTGATTAGTATCTATCTGATCATTGGTTAACATTCCCTGGCTTTTCACTATACTACCCTGATTTAAGTCAATAATGAATATTTCACCATAATCATATTCTATTACTTTATTAATATTATTAAATAACTCATCAATATCCAGGTTAATGATGATCCATCCATTCATCCTGACCGGTATAGCAAGGGTAATAAAATTTAACACGGGATTCTGATTATCAACACTTTCATACTTGCCGGATGCTCTTAAAGGAATCCACAAGCTGCTTCTTTCCTCTTTAATGTTATCCAGCCATGTTGTATCAAAAAACTCTTCAAGCTTATATATTGCATCATAAATAATACGTCCATTTCTGGTCGAATATAAATATATGGAATTTATACTTGAATCGAGTTCAGTAAGTGTTTCAAGCTCTTCAGTAATTTTTGAAAATATTATATAGTCTCCAATCCTAAAATCATGGGATAAAAAGTATTGAATGTCTTTATTTTGAGATAATTTAACACCATTTTTATAAACACTACTAAGCTTTTGGTCTGCCGTACTTCGAACTGTATCCAATAAAAGCAAGTTATCATTATATATTCTTTTCTCAAGCATTTTATTGCTGAAAGTGTAAGATAATACTCCTGTTAAAAGTATCGTTGTAATAATAACAGCAACGATTGATATAAGTATCTTTCTATTAAAGGTTGATATTTTCATAAGAGTGTCCATTATATGATCCTTTATATAGTATTTGACCCCATTTCAATTTTTATATTATCATGAAATAGCAATATAATCAAACCCAAAGATTTTTAAGTTACTAAAATTTTTACAGAATCGTAACTGTTCAGAGGGTATCTGTAGCAATAAATGAACAACCATCTCTAATACAGCCATTTACAGCAAAGCCTAGGAAAAACACAGTTTAAAATGACTTGGAATTTAGTAATGTCCGTGTTGTTTGAGCAAAGCGAGTTCACGGACATTACTTAATGACAAGGCATTTTAAACTGATTGTTTAGGGTGTTAAGCGAAGTCCACATCCAAAAGCGAGCGGGGCTCGATGCCCCCGAGCTTTTACTTCCTTGCTGATGCTGTATTGCAGTATTAGAGATGTTGTTCATTACTAATATGACCTGTGAACTGTTACACAGAATCAGCTCAATATATATAATGAATTTTTGAAGAATAAAGCCCGAAATTTTTTTACGTTTATGAAGGATTTTAATATAATTTGTAGAATATATTATAAATAAGGATAATCCAAGAACAACGGTAATTAACAATGGGAAGTAAAAGTAAAATCACTACGAAAAGCTCTTCAGGCTTTAATATTTAAAGTACAAAGGTCTGAATTCGGTATTGCATATTTTTGTGTCAAGTTTAGATTCTATAAAACAACGTTTATACTGCAACTGAGAAGGCTGACTATGCTGACTATAAAAAAAGAAGCCATGCATATATAGAATTAAGTTTGAGATAATTAAACGTGCAACCGCTTATTCAAGCCCTGTAGAATTCCTAACAGTAGTAGGTGAATATCATGCGGAACAACAAATGTGTTCTGCACATTATCTTACAAGCAAGCAAATAACATAGCTAAATATAGCGATATGGAGGTTTATCGATGTCTGCAATAAAAAGATTTGAAAATGTCATGTATAAGAAATTGCCTGATCGTGTTCCATTTGTACCAAAGATATGGGTGGATCTTGCATCAAACATTACTGAAGTCCCGTACATTGAAATTATAAATGATCCGGAATTAGCAATGAGGACAGTAGTGGAAGCTGGTATAAAACTTAACATAGATGCAGTGCGACTTTTTATTTTTCCAACCAGAAAGGTCACTAAGCACGGACAGCAATTTTATCAAATAGATAGAGATGGAAAACGTATTGGCGCAATTGACCTGCATGGAGGGTGGGGTACCAGATTTGAAAATAACACATGTTTTGATATTTCTAATGAAGAAATGGTGGCGAACTATAATTTCTGGCATACAAGAGAACCTGTAATTAAAAACAAAGCAGATGCAAAATGTATTAAAGTACCTTCTGCAAGTTTTTATGAAGAGTCAGGTTATGGAAATATGGTAAAAAAAATGCTTACTATTGCTAATGATAAAACCTGCTGTATAGGTGACTGCAACTCCGGTACACTTACATTTTACGCTGCAATGAGAGGCTTTAACCATGCACTATTTGATTTTATAGAAAACCCATCCTTAGTGCATGAATGTATGGAAAAGGGTATACAGATATCTATTGAAAGAGCTAAGTTCTTTATCAACCATGGTATTAAGATTCTACGGTACAATGATTCCATTGCCAATATGTCTGTCATATCTCCTGAACACTGGAGAAAATTCATTTATCCATATTTAAAAATGTTCAGTGATGAGGTACATAAATATGATAATAATGCAAGAATATACTGCCATATTTGCGGTAATGTGTTGCCAATAGTAAACACCCTTGTTGAAAGCGGATTTGACTGCATTGCTCCCCTTGATCCGCTGGGCGGATTCAACATATCGAATATAAGGGAAAAGACAGGAGATGAAATGACCTTGATGGGAGGTATAAATACACTCTCGTTTGTACAATCGACACCTTCTGAGATAATGGAGGAGGCAAAGATATGTATTGAGCAGGGAGGTAAATCAGGCAATTTTATACTAGGTTCGGGATGTATGATACCCAGAAGTTCTAAAGTTGAAAATATACAAGCTGTTGTTATCGCTGCAGAATCGTATGGTTTATACAAGAATGGCTCTTTGGTTAGGGTGTAATGGATAAAAAGAATTATTACATATTGTATGCGAAGTTAGTTCAACTTACTTTTGGGAGAATGGTCAACTATTAATTAATCGATATGGAGGTAAGTTTATTTGGAAATTAAAAAATTGATTGAAAACATCAGCAAAAAGCATAGATTTGACTATTTATGTGAGACAAGGATCATTAAAACCTTAAAAGGTGAAGAAGTAGATTGTCTTCCGATTATCTTCTGGAAACCCAGAAATGCTAGTGTACCTGGCAAAACTTATAATATGAAAGAACAGTTTTATAACAAAGAAAAAATGCTGTATGCTCATTTGGAAGAAGTCGAAGAGTGCGCAGGTGATGCATATGGTGCGCCACTGTGTATTCGCCCAAATTTTGGTACCATATTCATACCAGCTATGTTCGGTCTTAAGTATGAAGTGTTTGAGGATAATTATCCCTGGTTGACGACACATATGACTAAAGATGATATAATAAAGTTCCGTTTTCCCGATATTGACAGGTGTGAAATGATGAACCGCGCTGTTGAATATATCGAGTACTTCAAAGAAAAACTGCCTACTTGGATACATATATATCACCCCGATACTCAGGGGCCTTTTGATATAGCTCACATGATTTATAGTGATAATATCTTTTACGATATTTATGATGACCCGGATTTTGTGCATAATCTTATGGAAATATGTACTGAAATGTATATGCAAGTTTCAAGGAAGTTGAAGAGGACAATTGGCGAAAAGAATAATGAATGTTATCACGGGCATGCATTATCAAGAGGAATTTGTATGGCTAACGGAGGTGTGCGTGTATCTGAAGATAGTGCTACACTTATATCTCCCTATCATATCGATGAGTTTGTCATACCTTATGTCAAGAGAGCATTACAGGCTTTTGGTGGAGGGTTTATACATTACTGCGGAAAAAACGAGAAATTACTGGACGCTTTCTTAAAGATTGATGAAGTACGAGCTATAAACTTCGGAAACCCAGAAATGTATGATTTTGATTCTACAATGAGAAAATTTTTAGATAGCAAAAAATGCTACTTTGGTTTGTGGCATAAAATAGAAAATGAAACGCTTGATGAATACATAGACAGGATGAGAAAGTTCTCTGATGGAGGTAAAAGGGGATTAGTACTGCATTTTGACCAATCCATGTTTCCTGGAGTTACTTGTGAACAAATTTCATATATGTGGAGTAGTAGAATGGGTTTATAGAAAGTAATAATCAATAAAAAAATTTAAAAAAGGGAGAGGATTTACTTTAGAATGAACGTGACGGGAGCGAATATTTTTAGTGTAAATGGAATAATCCACAAAGGTCACACCTTTTCTATTATAAATCCTCACCTTATGTCCAACCTATATTATAAATAATTTACATACCTCTTATGTGCTGTTATTTTATTGAATGTGTATTACACCATTCAGCTATTTTTTTATTTAATACACAAACCAATTCTCTATATACATTGTCACTTATAAGATTATTAAGTTCATTTGGATCCTCATTCAGATTATATAGCTCATCTTCTCCTATTTGGCTTTTACAATACTTCCATCCATCAGGAGTTAGTCTTCTATACTTTTCCATGTTTCAAAACCGTGCTGCGAAAAAACTTCATCTCCCAGATGCCCATTTTCCTAAATAAGCTGTCTTGTAATCAGAAAAGTCAGCTAATTCAGGCAAACATGGAATATCTTCAAGCAGCGGAACATTGTTTTCTGTGCATCCGCTTGTACGAGGATACAGACCTGTCATAAGTGTAGACCTTGACGGGGTACACACGGACTGTGATACATACGCATTTTTAAATACTATATTGTCTTTTGCAAGTCTATTCATATTAGGAGTACATATTTTATAATTTCCATAGGCTTCCATAGTGTTAACCGCCCGTTCATCGGTAAAAACAAACAATAGATTATACCTTTTTTTTATACTCACACCGCCATATATTATTGTCGTAGTGTCAAAAATTCCATACGAATTTAGACCTAAACCATTTGTTTTACTGGCTTTTACCAGTTACTTTCGTATCCCCCTTGAAAAGTCAAGGGCCGAACGAAAAGATGCTTTTACTCTGCAAATTCCTCTCTGCTATCTCCAAAGCCATACAGGATCAATATGGGCGTTTCCTATCATGTGAATTTTAATCCATGTGATAATCTCCTTAACATATGAGTTTGCATTAAAAAACAATTATATGCATAATCAAATTTAAATTATAGCATTAAATCAATACTTCATTAAATCAATGCTTATAGAATAAATAATTATGACATAAACATATCGTATTATGCCATTTCCCTTACTACTTAAAGATACCTAAAATCACAGCTTTTAAGCACCATGGATGACAATGGCACTTTAGCTTCATACTCCCTGTAAGCTGCATCAAATTCAACGGTTTCTTTCAAATTAGCTCCTCCCTTTCTATTGGCGATGCGGATAACATTATTAAGTAGCTTTTGATACAAGAAAAAGATGTTCTTCCAAAATGCTGGTTTGAATAATATCTGTTAAAACATTATACAATTCTAATTTTTATATTCTGATCGATAAGTCCCTAAAATGTAGATTTATACTTTTTGGGGATTAACCTTCTTCTAATTATATGGTAAAATATTTCTTGCAGTAAACTTTTAAAAACACATGAAAACAGGTGGCTAATATGCAACATATAATCGGAGTTGATATAGGCGGTACAAAGTGTGCAGTTATTCTTGGAATTTTGAACGGGAAAGGTCTAAATATAATTGATAAAATCAAATTTCCCACCGTAGTTTTAAAAGGACCTGAATCTACCTTAAGTAATATTGAAAATTCCATGAATAATATTATAGCAAGAAATAAACTTACCATAAGCAATATAAAAAGTATAGGTATAAGCTGCGGCGGGCCCCTTGACAGTAAAAGAGGAATAATCATGTCTCCTCCAAACCTGCCTGGTTGGGATAATATACACATAGTTGAAAGATTTGGAGGCACATTCAAAGTGCCTGTTAAAATTCAGAACGATGCCAACGCCTGTGCCCTGGCAGAGTGGAAGTTCGGGGCGGCCAAAGGTTTCAACAACGTGGTTTTCCTCACCTTCGGGACAGGGATGGGGGCAGGATTAATACTTGACGGGCGGCTTTACAGGGGAACCTGCGATATGGCAGGGGAGGTAGGACACATAAGGCTTGCTGAAAGCGGTCCGGTAGGCTTTGGAAAAGCAGGTTCTTTCGAAGGATTCTGCAGTGGTGGCGGTATTGCACAGCTTGCCCGTACTATGGTAATGGAAAAGCTGCAGATGGGGGAGAAAGTCTCCTTTTGCGATAATTTTGATAAGCTTAATAGTCTGGATGCTAAAATAGTTGGTGATGCCGCAGAAGCGGGAGATATGCTGGCTATGGAAATTTATTTAGTATGTGGTAAATATCTTGGCAAGGGCTTGTCATTACTTATAGATATACTGAACCCTCAAATTATTGTAATTGGTAGTATATTTGCCAGAAGTACCGGACTCTTATGGCCCGAAGCTGAAAAGATAATCAAAAGGGAAAGTCTTGTGTTTAGCAGAAAAGTATGCAAAGTGGTCTCAGCAGGGCTTGGAGATAGCATTGGCGATTATGCGGCAATATCTGTTGCAGTATACGAGTAATCTTAATAAGAAGGTGTTAAATTATGAAAACCGAGGTAAAATCAATATTCCAAAATTTTTTAAATGATAACCCAAGGCTTGAAATATGTTCTGACAGTATTTTGAAAGCGTTTAGAATTCTACAGCAATGCTATAATAGCGGTGGAAAAGTGCTAATTTGCGGTAATGGCGGTAGTGCTGCCGACTCTGAGCATATCGTGGGTGAGCTCATGAAAGGTTTCATCAAGAAGCGACCTATCCTCCATGATGACATAAAAAAACTTCAGGAAACCTACCCTGAAGAATGGAAATATTTGGCCAACAATCTGCAGGGAGCTCTTCCGGCGATTTCCCTAGTTAGCCAATCAGCTGTATCCTCAGCTTTTATAAATGATATTTCACCCGACATGGTCTATGCCCAGTTAGTTTACGGGTATCACAAAACTGGAGACGTGCTTATAGGTCTTAGTACATCAGGAAGCTCAAAGAATATAGTAAATGCAATAAAAACTGCTAAAGCCTTTAATATGCCAACAATAGGGTTTACCGGTGAAACAGGTGGTGTTATGCACCGTTTATGCGATGTAACCATTACGGTGCCTGCAAGGGAAACATACAAGGTACAGGAATACCACCTACCCATATATCATGCATTATGTGCGATGATTGAAGCTGAGTTTTTTTGTGAGTAAAAGATCAAAAGGGGAAGGTTAACTTACCTTAATGGCTGGAAGGTTTATTCATCTTCCAACCATTAAAGTCGGTAACACGCATTATTGATAAAGTGGTCCTAACACAGTGCATGCTCTAAAGTCTGCACTTTCATAATCTTTTGTGCCAA
>CAYPLH010000041.1:0-35090 GCA_964411505.1 uncultured Clostridiaceae bacterium
TAAGTAGTAACCTCCCATGTCATTGGCAAGTTAAATTAGACCGTGAATAGTAACTGTTAACTAACATTTTTTTGAAATTATATAAATAAATTCTTGACTCAAATTGTAATTTATGCTAATATGATTATGAAAGTAATGTCGAATTATATCTTGTGAAGGAGGGAAGTTTTATGAAATCTACAGGCATAGTAAGAAAAGTTGACGAACTTGGCAGAGTTGTTCTGCCTATAGAGCTGAGAAGAACGCTTGATATAGCTGAAAAGGATGCACTTGAGATTTATGTAGAAGGCAATACAATTATCCTTAAGAAATATGAACCAGCTTGTCTGTTTTGCGGAAATGCAAGAGACGTAATCGTTTATAAAGGAAAAAGCATTTGTCCTGACTGCATGCGGGAAATCAAAAATAAATAAGAAGATACTATCGCATTAAATTACAGGATATATATCCCTTAATAAAAAAGAGGCTTAAAACCCTCTTTTTTATTATTTTTTTAAATGCCCTGCAAATACAATATCAACCTGATTCTTAATATTAAGGAAGATATTTCTTTTCAGCTTCATTTAGCTCATCCATCCCCTGAAGACGAAAAACTTCAGAAAGAGGAGAAATCATATTTTCGATCTTGATAAGACTCTGTTCTTTGTATATCAAACCAGCAGTCTCCTGCATTGCCTTTATCGCACTCCGCATAATATGGTTTGCCCAAATAGCCACACTTATGCCAGCATCCCTAAATACATCAGTAGGGGTATCGTAATACTTTGTAGGAACAATAACTACAGGGCATGTATCTTTCCATTCTTTCATAAACTCCAAAATTTCATCAGGCTTTGACAGTTTACTATGAATAAGCAAAGCATCAGCACCTGCATTGTAGTATGCCTCTGCCCTTTTTAAAGTTTCTTTAAGACCCCACCCTGCAATAAATGACTCAATTCGTGCCACTATACAAAAGTCATCATCATTCTGACTGTCCTTACCAGCTTTAATCTTTCCAGAAAATTCTTCAATGCTGGTAAGCGGTTGATTCTTACCTTCAAGAAGAGAGTTTGTCTTGGGAAATATCTTGTCCTCGAGACACACCCCTGCAACACCTCTTTGCTCTAGTTTTTTTACAAGCCTTCTTACATTGTTAAAATTACCATACCCTGTGTCCCCATCTAAAAGTATTGGGATTGTTGTTGCATCACTCATAAGCTCAACTACTTCAAGAACCTGTGTCCAGCTTGCTTCATTACTGTCCCTTACTCCCATAGCTGCAGATATGGACAGCCCGCTTCCCCATATACCTTTGAACCCGGTTTCCTCAACAATTTTCGCACTAAGACCATTGTGAGCTTCCATAAGGAATTCCAGTTCTTTGGAATTAATCATATTTTTTAATGCAGTAGTCTTTTTCATAATAATCAATCCTCTCAAGCAAAATTTTTATATATAACAATTAATTACTCAAAAATTATATTTGTTGAACTTTGTATATAAGTGCCCGAACGAACTAATCGGCAGTATATATTGTATACGAAGCTAGTTCAACCCTTTGTGGAATAATCATATGACAGTTTTAAAGATCCCTCATTAATTCTAGAACCTCATCTATAGAATTAGGTTTCTCTTTTACCTTTTTGTTCAAACCAGCTTTTGTTGATCTTTTGAAGACATCAAGTGTCCCTCGTGTAATTAGAGGCTCTGCTCCTATTTCTTGCATTGTATCTACTACCTGAATCATTTCATAATAACGTCGCTCACAAGCAGCTACATGAGTTTTGACCCAATTGGATGCAGTTTTTTCAAAAGGAGTTTTGTCCATAAGTTCTAAAATATCATTCCAAAGCTCCTTGTCCAGTCCGGCACGTTTTCCAGCAATTAAAAGCTCTAGTAGCAATGCTTCCATTCCTTTAGAATAAATACTCCGGAGCATCTTAAAGGTTGAAGCCTTACCTATTTCACTGCTGAAGCAGGAAGTGTTAAGACCCATTGCATTGAGTGCTGAGGAAACTTTACTTGTGTACTCTCCACCTAAAAGAATCTTAGTGTCAGCCCCTGTAGCGCCAATAGCGCCTAATATTGCACCTTCAACAAAATCAGCTCTGGTAGGAATTATAATTTTGCTTATATCAACCTTTACAGAAGGAGATGTAGAATTTAAATCAATATATGTATTGCCCTGCTTTAAGTATTTTGCACATTCTTTTGCTACCTTACCGGCTACCTGAGTAGTAACAGTGGATAGTATATAATCCGATTTTTCGATTGTATCTTCAACTGATGCAAAGGTTATTTTATCAGTCTGGGCTCTTTTTCTAAGCTTTTCTATACCTTCTTGTTCTGAAATAAGAATATCAAATACACTAATTTCGGAGCATCCATTTTCTATAAGCCTCTTTGATAATACTGAAGCAACTTCTCCAAAGCCTATAAATCCAACCTTTTTCATTTTTCATCCTCCATGATAATTTTTTTTGGATAGTGGTTTATTGCACTTTTCATCAACTACTTTACACCATCTGATCTGTGACATATGAAGCAAAAAATTTAAACTACCTCTTAAAAATTTATGAATGTAGGCTGCACTCCATGCACTCTGATGAGCATACTGCATATCAATAATACTACAGCAGATCTTTATAAACATCTCTTTTGCTTTTTCCCCTATCTTTTGCCACCTGTTTAATTGCATCCATTTTATTTATACCTTCTTTTAAATAAATATCTAAATGTTCCTGCAAAGGCATATCTTCCCACCTTTGCTGTCTTTCAAAATTTATAGCATCTTCATCAGCACCCTCTATCACTAACACAAACTCACCTTTTGGTGCATCAGTCTCATATTTTTGAATAGCCTCCGAAAGTGTACATCGAATTGTTTCTTCATATCGCTTTGTTATTTCTCTTACCAGCGCTATAGGTCTATCTCCCAGCACGTCATAAAGGTCAGAAAGTGTCTTCTTGAGCTTGTGAGGAGCTTCATATAAAACCATAGTTCTGCTCTCTTTTTTTATTGCTTCCAGCCGTTTAATTCTCTTGTTCCTAATGGGTGGCAGAAAACCTTCGAAAACAAACCTGTCGGTAGGCATCCCTGATAGTAACAAACCTGATATTGCAGCTGTTGGTCCTGGAATTGTTATAATTTCAATATCATTTTGAATTGCAAGCTGTATGATTTCCTCTCCGGGATCAGAAATCCCAGGAGTCCCAGCGTCAGAAACAAGGGCAATATTTTTTCCCCTCTCCAGCTCCTCTAAAAGGTGTTCGCCCTTTTTGTATTTGTTATGTTCATGGTAGCTAGTAAGCTTTGTGCTGATCTCAAAATGATTAAGAAGCTTTACAGTATGCCTTGTATCTTCTGCTGCAATAAGATCAACCTCTTTTAAAACCCTAAGCGCCCTGAGCGTTATATCCTCAAGGTTGCCTATCGGTGTGGCAACCACATACAAAATTCCTGTGTTATTCAACTTTATAGCCTTCCTTTATTTAATGAGCATATTTAATGAGCGATGCTAAAGTAAATTATGAACCAAGGTTGTTAGATGACTTTTGATAAATTATATTTATTTCATCTGAATAATTACCCTTCTCATCATAGACATATAGTGGTTCCATCATGTTAAGCTGGCTCCTTCCCCCTTTTATAGCTTTTATTAAAACCAGATTAGCCTTTTTATACGGAGCAGGATGCACAAATCTGATATATTTTGGTTCTAGGCAGTAATATCTGAGTAAATAAATTATATCGACAAGCCTTTGTGGTCGGTGTACCATTGCGAACTGTCCATGCATCTTAAGAAGCCTACTGCTCACTTTTATAACATCTTCCAATGTGCAGGTTATTTCATGTCTTGCCAATGAAAGACTAGCGTTTGCATTTTTTATTCCACTTTCCTTTTTCACATACGGAGGATTTGTGACAACCACATCAAAACCTGCTACGTCTAAATAGTCTTCCGCTTTTTTCACATCTCCATGTATAACTTTAACACGGTTAGATAAATTATTCAATAATATACTTCTTTCAGCCATTTCCACCATATCAAGTTGTATTTCAAGTCCTACAATCTTATCTGCTTCAGTTTTTCCTGCAAGAAGTATGGGAATAATTCCAGTACCTGTACCAATATCTAGAACGTGATCGCCTTTTGAAACATCTGTAAAATTAGCAAGCAACACAGCATCAACACCAAAGCTAAAAGTTTTTTCCTTTTGAATTAGTTTTAAATTCTTGTATTGAAGGTCATCAATTCTCTCATCATCGTACACTTTTATATCCAGAAAATCCTCTCCTTATAGCTCCCTTCGACGGATGCTCCTCATCATAAAACTCCTAAGCAGCATACCCACGTAAAAGGTCCCAAGGGTTTGCTTAAAACAAGCAAAGGGGCTTCCCCTTTGCAATCCCCATTGTCTAAGAAAGTATACTTTCCTAGACAATGAATAAAGGGTCAAATAACTTTAATTATCTGACCCCTATTCTTTATGGAACATCATTAATTCTTGCAATACGATTTTTTAGCACCAAAACTCATAACACATTTAAGGAGCCTTTTTGTGTAGAATTATTGCATCCCATCTATGTTTTAAATTGCTCACTCCTTAGGCTGGGGAGCATCAACAGGACATACATCTGCACAGCTTCCGCAATCTATGCATTCTTCCTCATTAATTACATAAACTTCATCGCCCGGTGAAATACAGGATACTGGGCACTCAGCTTCACATGCTCCGCAGTTAATGCAATCTTCATGAATAAAATATGCCATTAGGGTACACCTCCATATTCCAATACTATAAACAAAAAATTGCTTATTTTAACCGTTCCTATTCTACCACTATTTAATGGATATTGAAACTATTTTTTTAATTAAAATAATCTCAATCCTCTAATTCCTTTAAAGCGTCGAGATCTACATCATTGTTATCATCTTTGTCAATATCTTTAACCACTTTAACCTCGGAAGCTTTGTAAGTTTTAAGGTCAGTATCGTTTTCTTTGTCAAGTTTTACTTTTACCATTTCCTTGAGCAAACAGATGTTTATGACAACTCCCTGTCCATCAGGAGTATCAACTACAGCTCCCTCCTTCGGCACTCTAGCAAGTATCTCCTCATATGCATCCTGCTCATACTTAAGACAACACATCAATCTTCCACATATACCAGAAATTTTAGTTGGGTTTAAAGAAAGTCCCTGTTCTTTGGCCATTTTTATTGAAACTGGATCAAACTCACCCAAAAATGTATTACAGCATAAAGCTCTTCCGCAAATTCCTATTCCGCTAAGCATTTTTGTTTCGTCACGAACACCAATTTGCCGAAGTTCAATACGCGTCTTGAATATTGATGCAAGATCCTTCACCAAATCCCTAAAATCCACCCTGCCATCTGCTGTAAAGTAAAACAATATTTTATTATTGTCAAATGTATACTCCACATCAACCAACTTCATGGGAAGTGAATGCTCATTTATTTTGTTTACGCAAATTTCAAAAGCTTCCTTTTCCTTTTTGCAGTTCACTTCATTATGAGCTTTGTCCTGTTCTGTTGCAATCCTTAAAACCTTTTTTAATGGGGCTACAACTTCCCGATCAGGTATTTCCTTTAAAGGAATAACAACCTGTCCAAATTCTATACCTCGTGCAGTCTCCACTATTACATCAGTGTTAACATCTATATTAAAATTATCTGGATCAAAATAATAAATTTTACCAGCCTTTTTGAACCGTACTCCAGCTACTTTCACCATTAGTTTTTTCCCTCCCTTAGTTTCATAAGCATTACCTCTATGCTCAACTGAAAATTTGCATTTTTTCTGATATTATCTTTGGTTGAGGCAATTGCTTCCAGATCGTTTACAAGCTTTTGCACAGTGTACCTTTTGGCACTTTTCACTATCATAACCTTTTTATCATAATTAATCAACATGTTAGTATTGCCTGTTTTTTTATAAATTAGCAAATCCCTATAAAACAATTCCATAATATTAAGAATGGTTTCAGTGTCTTCTTTATTTTCTTCAAAAAACTTATATAGTCCAAAAATATCATAAAGATCCTTATCGTATATTTCATTGGCATGCTTAATTGTTTTTTCTCTCAAAGACTCGAATTCACTGGAATCTGAAAGCCTTAGCGCGGTTCCGATAATTCCATCTGAATACGCAGCTATGAATTCGTTACTTTTAGAATCTTTATACCTTTCATTGAGAAATTCTAAAATTACCTGATTAGAATTCTTCTTTAAACTGTACCTTAAAAGTCTTGACCTGACTGTCTCCTGAAGATTATAAATATTGTGCGTTGTCAACACTAATACTGCAAATCCCGGTGGTTCCTCCAAAGTTTTCAAGATGCAGTTCTGTGCCCCAGTTGTCATTGTATCCGCCTCTTTTAGTATATATACTTTTCTTTCAGAGTAGAAAGGTTTTATCATAATATCTTCTTGCATAGCTCTAATTTGCTCAATTTTTATTGAGAGTCCATCTTTTTCAATTATGGAAAAATCCGGATTGCTGTTATTTTTAAGGAGAAGACAGGGTTTGCAGCTTCCACAATGCTTCGTACCTTTAGGATTATTGCACAAAAGCAAAGATGCAAAAGCTTTAGATAACGTGGTCTTACCTATACCTTTCTGACCACTAAACAGATAGGCATGGCCCACTCTTTTATTAAGAAATGCATTTTCTAAACTATTTATTACTTCTGTTTGTCCGATAATATTATCCAAATTATACACGATATGCGTCCACTTCCAACTTTCTGTTAGTTTGCACTTTCAACTTTAGATTACAAGTTTCAACAACTTTCCAACTTTCCAACTTCCCAACTTTCCAGCTATCGATCTCCCACATACTTCCAGCCTGCCAAAACCGTTCCATCTTTCCATCTTTCTATCTTTTGATCTTTCCAACTTCCCAACTTCCCAACTTCCCAACTTTCCAACTTCCCAACTTTCCAACCTTCCCAACTTTCCAACTTTCCACCAACCTACCTACATGAACAAATCCACCACAAGACCCCGCAGTTCATCTATTCTCCCCAGTATTCCTACATTATCCTTCTCATCTGCCAAGATCTTTTTCGTCAGCTCATCTAGCTCATTATTGATTTTCTTAACAAGAGCAAGCACACGATGTCTTCCTCTTCTGTCGAGAAAGCTTTCTTTTGAAAACTTGTGTGAATCTTTCAACACTTTATCAAGAAGCTCTTTGAACATTCTTTTATATATTCTTAGTTCGCCGATATCAAGCTTTTTTGCAAGTTTTTCGCCCTGCAATACAATACTTTCAGCAAGGCTTTTAAGTTTTGAGTCGTAATTCTCTTTTTCAGCATGCATAATATTAGTCCGAAAGCCTGCTGATTTACTGGTTCCTGCTTTATTAAGCTCTCTATTTACCGATTCTCTAATGTTGGGTATTTCTTTTAACCCTTCGTTTACTTTCATAATACACAACCTTAGCATATTATTCGTTTCTGTTCAGACCCTCTATAACTTGAGATATAACTTTAGCTACCTGTGAACTGTAACTATTATTCGAGGCATGAAAATAAAAATGTCTTATACCTCATTTTTGTAACACATAATAAAGAAGCGTTCAAAAATTAAGTCTCTTTAAGACAATAGCTTCATACCTTTGATATCTGAAATCCATAAACATCACATATGGTAAGGTTTCGTACCAAAACCCGGCTTTCACCTCACCATTTAAAATGCGGAGGATTCTCACCGGATTTCCTAAACCTTTTCAAACCTCTCCACATCAAGTACAAAAATTGTAGCACCACCAACAACCACTTCAACAGGATATGGCATAAAAGCTGCTCCCATACCATTAGGCGAAATAGTTGAATTTGCAATTTGTTTTCGGCTTTTTGACCGTTTCTTGATTATCGCAATAACATCATCAACCTTATGCTCATCAACGCCCACTAGTAAAGTGGTGTTCCCGGACTTTAAAAAGCCTCCGGTAGAACACAGTTTGGTTACACTAAAGTCGTTCTCATTAAGGCTTTTCATCACCTTATGTCCATCTTCATCATTTACTATTGCAAACACGAGCTTCATAAAAATGCCCCCTCGTATAATTAGTTATTATTAACCAGCTCCCTATATACTTTGGGCGATTATCAAAGCTTTGTCACACTATTTTGCATTTATCGGCGGATAAAGCTAAATCCCATCCTTTGGGGAGCTAGATTATTAACTTGTTAAGATAAACACAGACATCATCATAAACTTCACTTATCTGTCTGTTGCTTTTTATAGTTTTAATTCTTTCAGGATACATAGCCGCCAATGCTTTATATCCGCTATATACCCTATTATGAAAATCAATATTTTCCTTTTCCATTCTATCTGCTTCATCCGATCGTATTCTTTTCAAAGTAACAGCAGGCTCAATATCAAAAAAGAATGTAATATCCGGCTCAATTCCGCTCAGTGCAACAGCATTAACCTGCATTATGATATCTGTGTCGATTCCTCTTCCAAACCCCTGATATGCATAACTTGAGTCAACAAACCTGTCACAAATAACAACCTTTCCAGCTAATATGCAAGGTTTGATCACCTCATGTACAAGCTGCGCCCTTGCAGATGCGTAAAGCATCATTTCGGTTATTTCACCCATTTTCGCGTTACCATTGTCAAGCAGTATTTCTCGGATTTTTTCGCTTATATCAGTGCCACCAGGTTCCCTTGTCAAAATCACTTCATAATCGCGATCTTTGAAAAAGTTTCTGATTAATTCTATCTGGGTGCTCTTTCCTGACCTGTCAATACCTTCACAGGTTATAAAAATACCTTTTCTTATTTGCTTTTGCATTTATTTTCACCTGATTTTATTATAGCATTAAATTAAAATATTTACTACCATTTTTTTGTCAATCCCATTTACCTTACCACCTACATAAATTACGTTATAAACATACTCAACTACTTCTTTTGTAATTAACTCACCTGGAACAACTAATGGGATACCTGGTGGATATGGTGTAATAAACTCTCCAGAAATTTGACCAGCTGCATCTTTAAGACCAACTCCCTTTTGCGGCATCAGTGAAGCTTCCTCTATGCTTATTGATGCCTTGGGAATATCGGGCACTGGCATGGTAAAACTAGATATTTTTTTAGAACTGCTGCTATTGGCAATATCCCTCACCGCCAAAAACAACTTTTTAAAAAAAGTTCTTTTGTCAGACACTGTAGCTATGCAGACAATGTTATGTAAGTCCGACATCTCAACCTGAATACTGTACCTTTCACGCAGAATTCTTTCTGCCTCATATCCACACAATCCTTTAAACTGTACTACTATTCTGGTCGGATCATGAATACCTTCTTCTAGTTGGTTTTGCGTCAGAACACATATATTTAAAAGAGACCCCAAAAGATTATTAAATTCATCAATATATTCTAAAAGCTTGGTAAGCATCGCATCCCCACGCTCTTGCATAATGGCACGTGCAATATCCAAAGAACACAAAACAGGATATGAAGGACTGCTTGTCTGAAGCATTCGTAGATTGTTCTTAAGCTTACGAGTGTCAATCTGTCTGCCGTTTACATGCAAATAAGCCCCTTGAGTAAGTGCAGGAAGAGTTTTGTGGGCACTTTGAATAACCAAATCCGCTCCTTGTTTTATACTTGTTGGCGGAACTCTCTTACAAAAACCAAAATGGGCACCATGTGCTTCATCAACAATTAATATTTTACCGTATGAGTGCACCAGATCACTTATTTTTTTTATGTCGGAACAAATACCGTAATAGTTTGGACGCGTTATTAGAACGCCTCGTGCTTTCGGATGTTTTTTAAGCGCATCACGAATGAAATCCGGTCTTATTATAGACGAAATACCAAAATCACTATTGAAGTCAGGCTTTACATAAACTGGCTTAACACCCCATAAAACTAGAGCGCTGAATACAGATTTATGGCAATCACGTCCAATGATAAGTGTATCGCCCTTATTGCATACAGTTCTAATAGCTGCAAGTATTCCGCAAGTAGAACCGTTAACAAGAAAATATGTCTTATCTGCTCCAAAAGCCGAAGCTGCCAGTTTCTCAGCCTTAAGGATAGCATCCTCGGGATAATGTAGATTATCGGTACCGGGTATCTCAGTGATATCATATTCAGAGACTCTGTGTGAAAACTCTGTGGGAAGCCCTATTCCAAGCTTATGCCCGGGCATATGAAACGGAACTGTTTGGGACTTGGCATAGTTTTTAACTGCATCAAACAATGGAGTCTCCCACATAATTTGCATATTCCTCCTATATTCTGGCAACTCCCGTATCTCTTGCTGCTTGCGCCACTGCTTTTGCTACAACTTTTGCAACTCTAGTATCAAATGCACTTGGAATTATATATTCAGCATTAAGCTCATTATCACTTATTAAAGAGCTAATCGCCTCTGCGGCGGCAATTTTCATACGGTCATTTATATCAGAAGCCCTTACATCCAAAGCCCCTCGGAAAATGCCTGGAAATGCAAGAACATTATTAATCTGATTCGGGAAATCCGATCTGCCTGTACCAATGACTTTTGCTCCTGCTTTTTTGGCTTCATCAGGCATGATTTCGGGGATTGGATTAGCCATAGTAAAAACTATCGGATCCCGAGCCATGTTTCTTAACATTTCACCTGTTAAAACCCCCGGTGCTGACAATCCAATAAATACATCGCAGCCTTCCAAAACTTCCTTTAGTGTTCCTTTTTTGTTTTCCGGATTGGATATTCGCGCCATCTCAGCCTTTTCTACATTAAGATTATCGCGCCCCTCATAAATAGCTCCTTTTGTGTCACATAATATAACCTTCCTTAGCCCCATGCTCATCATCAACTTGGTGACTGCTATTCCTGCTGCTCCCGAGCCATTTACAACAACACTGATATCTTTTATACCTTTTTTCACAATTTTAAGCGCATTAATCATTGCTGCTAAAGTTACTATCGCAGTACCATGTTGGTCGTCATGAAATATTGGTATATCGCACTCTTTTTTTAGCCGTCTCTCAATCTCAAAACATCTGGGTGCTGAAATATCCTCAAGATTTATTCCCCCAAAGCTCCCTGATATAAGTGTAATTGTGTTAACTATTTCATCCACACTTTTAGACTTTATACAAAGCGGAAAAGCATCAACCTCTCCAAATGTTTTAAACAAAACACACTTTCCTTCCATAACAGGCATTCCTGCCTCCGGACCTATATCGCCCAGACCCAAAACGGCTGTGCCATCGGTCACTACCGCAACCATATTCCATCTTCTTGTGTACTCATACGATAGATTAACATCCTTCATAATCTCAAGACAGGGTTCTGCCACCCCAGGTGTATATGCCAAAGTAAGATCCTTCGCATTTTTCACCGGTGCCCTACTTGATATTTCAATTTTTCCATTCCATTCCCTATGCATTTTCAGGGCTTCTTCTTGTATTGTCATATGTTCCTCCGATATTTTTTTCGTAAACTATTCTTAATCCTTCCAGTGTGAGATTACCATTTACTTTGTCAATACATTTACATTCACTGGATATTAATCTTGATAAACCGCCGGTTGCTACTACCTTAATATTCTTTTCGCCCATCTCTTCTTTCATAAGCGCAACGATGTGCTCAACCTGACCTGCATAGCCGTATATTATTCCTGATTGCATGCTTGCTACAGTATTTCTTCCGATAACCCTGTCAGGTTTATAAAGATCAATTCGTGGTAACTTAGCAGTCTTTTCAAATAACGATTCTGTAGCAACCTTAACTCCGGGGCATATAACAGCTCCAAGATAATCTCCTATTGAATTGATCGCAGAGAAAGTTGTAGCTGTTCCAAAATCAACAACAATTACTGGTCCTTTATACACTTCATAGGCCGCAACCGAATTTACAATAATATCAGCGCCAAGCTCCCTTGGCGTTTCAACCCTAACATTTATTCCTGTCTTTACTCCAGGACCTACAATTATTGGGGTTATGTTAAAATATTTTTGAATTGCATTTTCCAAAGAATTCATTATTGGAGGCACAACACTGGAAATAACTACTGCCTTTATTTGGTTTTCATCAATGTTCTGATGATGCAAAAGCCCCAGCATAGAAAATCCTAATTCATCATAGGTTTTATCCTTATCTGTACTCATTCTCCAATTCGCCAGAAGTCTTTTTCCGTCATAAACACCCATAATCACATTTGTATTGCCTACATCAATAACAAAAATCATAAATCCACACTCCTACCTAGCTTCCTCTTACAACCCCAGCTTCAAACTTCTAATCTCTTTAATTTCAAGCTGAATTTCCTTCTCTATTCTTGTTATATCAACTTTTATATCATCAATAGTCTCCTCTGCCCTGATATTTTTATTATATCGGGGTTTTTGTGAATAATTGCTTTTTACTCTTTGCTTTTTATTTCTTTTATCGTTGAAATTCTCACTATTTTCAGAGGGCTTAGCACCCCTGCCTTTTGTATTGCTACCCGAATTGTTTCTGTTATAATTGTTTCCTGCTTTTCTTGAGTTATTATTTCTTCCTTTTTCCTTCTCACCTTTTTTACCTGGTACTTCATTTTTCACCAAACAAAACACTCCTTACAAAATAATTTTATCGACCCATTAACCAAGCCTATACATATCCTTTCATTCCTCTTATTGATATTTCACCGGAGGATACCTCATGCACTGTACCATTACCGCAGTCAACCACAAGGCTCCCATCACTTGCAATATCTATAGCTTTCCCTCTAAACTCTTCATTTATATTTATAACCCTGACTTGTTTCCCCAAGGTTACAGAATGATTCTTCCACTCGCTTATAATATCTTGAGTAAATCCAAAAGCAATTTTTTCGTACCAGATGTCAAATTCAGCAAGTATATTACTTAAAAGTACACTCCTTTGTGGTAATACTTTATCTCCCGCAGCCATTTTCAAAGATCCCGCAGCTTCTCTTATTTCTTCAGGAAAGTCTTCCTCCTCATGTAGTACATTTAAGCCAATACCCACAATGATATAATTTACACTATCCATTTCAGTGCTCATTTCAGTTAATATACCACATATTTTTTGTCCGTTTACAACAATATCATTAGGCCATTTTATTCCTGTGCTTATTCCTGTTACTTGTTTAATACTTCGCACTACTGCCACACCAGCGGCCAAAGTTATTATTTGCACATCTTTAGGCAACAACTTGGGTCTTAATATTATGGACATCCATATTCCTTTACCAGGTATTGAGCTCCAGTTTCTTCCTAGTCTACCTCTACCACTTATCTGACACTCAGCCACAATCACCACTTTTTCACCTAATTCTTCAGCAGCAATTCTTTTTGCAAGGCTGTTTGTGGAATCAACTTTTTCATAGCATCTTACATCCTTCCACGAGGTCTTGTGTCCAAGTTTATCTAATATTTCAAACGAGTTCAAAACATCATTACCCTGCAGAAGTCGGTAACCTTTGTTTTTTACAGAATCAAAACAATATCCTTCATTCTTAAGTTCTTTAATGTATTTCCACACCATCGTTCTGGATATTCCTAATTCTACACTTATCTTCTCCCCAGATACAAATTCTGTTTCAGAAGATCGTAACATTTTAAGTATTTTATATTTCATAGTCTTATGGGGTTAAAGACTCCTGACTTTTGTAATGTGAGCAAAACCCCAGTTACACTACCTTTCTTTCTACTAATAGAATTCTTGAGCTTAGACCCTAATTAACTTATTCTAACTAAGATTTGCTAAGGTCAGGTCTTTCAATTATGCAAAATCTATCTGTCAAATTATCAATAAAAACAACATAATTCAAATCAGAACATTCAATCTTCCTAAACCGCTCTTTCTTCTCAAGAGCATCGTAAAAATAATATAGTATGGCATCATTAAACCTCTCGTGCTCATCCTTCAGACCCTCAATAATATTATTAAGATAAAGATCTTCAGAATTATCATAAAGCACCGGAGAATCAAGACTTTTATTAAGAACACTGATTTGACCATATATTACAGTTGAAAATATGAGGCATTCAGGTATTCTGTATGTTCCAAATATGTACTGCTCCAAAGGAATCAGTGTTTTATAGTACAAATTCATGATATCAGAATTGTCACATCCAGCAAGGTAAATACTCTTATCGGCTACATAGCAATACTTTGACAGCAATTCTAGTTTAACGCACTTTAGGCTATCATTATGGAATTTCTCCATGTCGTCTTTAGGGTTAAGCAAAGCAGATATACACATTTTCTGCTGCCCATCAATATTCACAACCCTGTCATACCATTTTGAAAGCTTGAGACCACACTCAACTATGTTTTCGGTTTCTTCTGCAGGTACATAGTAATATACCTCTGCCAAGAAAAGCACCCCCTTATAAATGCCCCAAAACTTTAACTCCTTTTATGTCTTCGCATTTTTTTATATAATTATCTAATATGTTTTTGTCACCATGCCATATATCACGAAGTGGTATCAGCACAAATGCCCTTTCAAACATTCTAGGGTGAGGAATCTCTAACTCATCCAAATGCATAAAAATATCATCATACAAAAGAATATCCAGATCTATTGTTCTAGGTCCCCACCTTACATCTCGGATCCTCTTAAGCGCCAACTCAATATGTTGCAGTGTTTTTAGAAGTTCTGCCGGTTCTTTTAAAGTCTTAATCGCTATAACCATATTAAGAAACTTTTGCTGTTCCTTAACCCCAACAGGATCAGTTTCATATAGTTTTGAAGTTCTGCAAACTTTTAGATCAGGCGTGCTTTTTAAATACTCCAATGCCATACTAATATTACGCCTTCTGTCCCCAAGGTTTGAGCCCAGACCTATATAAACATTTTTATATATTTCTACTTCTTTTAACACTTACACCAACCCAATCAAATTCACCTTCTATTGGGGCATGTGGTTTTTTTACAGTAACCTCAACTTGTGTAACTCTACTAAAATCCAAAAGAATTCTGCTGCAAATGGATTCAGCTAAGCTTTCCACAAGGCTAAACCTACGGTTTTCAGTGATCCTCTTTACAGTATTGAATACTTGGGAATAATCCACTGTATCTTCAATTCTGTCTGATTCACATGCTACCTTAAGATCTGCATTTAATTGAACGTCAACTATAAACTGCTGTCCGTTCAATTGCTCATCCTGTCTTACACCGTGATACCCATAGAATTTCATGTTTCTTAATACAATTTTATCCATAGCATCAACCTCAATCTATAATTTTATCATAGCGTCAGTCATTCTTGCAACCCTGATAATTTCTTTAACATCATGTACTCTAACTATATTAACACCCTTGGATATTCCTAGTGTTACTGTAGCAGCAGTCCCTTCAAGCCGTTCATTTACAGGCAGCTCAAGTATTTTCCCAATAACTGATTTCCTAGAAGTTCCAAGCAGTATAGGAAGGTTAAGAACTCTAAGCTCTTTTAGCCTGTTCATAACCTCAAGATTCTGTTCAACAGTTTTTCCAAAACCAATTCCCGGGTCAACAATTATGCTCTTTTGGTCAATCCCTGACTTAATCGCTATGTCAACGCTCTTTCTAAGATACCTTATTATATCTCCCATCAAATCCTTATATTCAGTATGTTCACTGTTATGCATTACTATTACTCCAGCACCATATCGTGCAATTACTTCAGCTATTTTCGGGTCTTTTTGCAGCCCCCAAACATCATTGATAATATGCGCTCCTGCCAATAGTACCTTTTCTGCAACCTGTGCTTTTTGCGTATCGACTGAAATCGGTATATCGATTTCACCCAATAATTTTTCTACAACAGGCAATACGCGATTTATTTCTTCTTGTGGGTGCACAGGTGCGTGATCTGGTCTTGTAGATTCTCCTCCCACATCAATTAAATCAGCTCCAAAGCTTACCATTTCCCGGGCTTTGTTAACAGCCCTTTCTATTGTTGTATATGACCCACCATCTGAAAAAGAATCAGGCGTTACATTTAGTATGCCCATTACAAGTGTTCTGTCATAAACAGGCAGGTTGCGATTTTTAAGTACTAACGGCTCTGGCTTCTTACCATCAAAAGCTTCAAGGATTTTTTGTATTTCTTCAGCTATCACCTTTAATGAGCCTGATTGCATCTTAAGCTTGTACAAAAGTTTGATGTATTGATTATAGCTGCCCATTAGCAGCACATTTGAGCTTTGCTCGCTGCAGTTTGCCACCCCTCTATGCACAGCCGCATCTCCGCCCTTACCAAGCATTTCTTGTTTTAGAATATTTGCAGCAAGAGGGCTTATATCCTCAAGCAAAATGTTGATATGAACAGCTTTTGGAGCAAGCCAACCAAGACCTCCAACATCAACTCCTATATTGCTGATTTGCATCTTGGCTTCATTTAAGTCATTTATAGTAATAATACGTGCATTAGCCATATCATTTCCTCCAAGCACCCTTGTACACATTAATTATTCTAACATGCGTTCATGCGTTATTATATCATGAATTTCGAAGAAATTGCATGATATAATTGCGCATGTGCGTTTTTGCCTTGGCAAAAAAAATCGCACGCGCATAGATTCCGCCGGAGGCGATATAATAACCTCGGAAACGAGGTTATTATATCATGAATTTCGAAGAGATTAATACCCAAAAAGTATAATTTAGTGCATATTCCACAAAAACATGGTGTTAATTTCTTGCCGCTTCATCAAAAATTCACTTGATTTGCTATATAGTAAAATGTAAAATAGTATCTATATATGTTGAGTTTTTAAATTCGACATGTATTGACACTAACTGATGCCTATCCCTTTTTAGCATAACTAAAATAGGGGTTCAAGTATAATAAATATCACTTTTTAAACACAGGAGTTAATAAATGATCAATATTTTTAAACTTAATACTATTGAACTTGAAGCACTGACAACATATCGTGAAGTGCTTGAAAGCGGTAATAACTTTCCAAAAAACTTCTGGACCCAAGAGAAGAATGAAAGCGGAATTAGAGTAAGATGTTCATTAATTACAAGATACTGTTTGGAGACACTTGAAGAATTGAGCCTTGATGACCTTCGGAACTTAAACCTCAAGCAAATAAAAGAGAGACTCGTAAAATGGAGGCTTTCTGGTATGATTCAACGTGTTTTTGATAATGATATTCTTGCTATTTTAAAAAATGCGTACCCCAAAGAATTTAAAGAGCGCATATTAAAAGAATGGATGTGGAGTAAGCACGGCTTGTGGGAAAACGATGATCTTCTAATCGAAGCTGTCAAAGTAATGGTTAGGAAAGAAGGAATAATGCGCGTGAAAGATATTCCTCTTTATGATTGGAAGAAGAGATTGCTTAACCATGGAATTTATAATATTTTATCAAGATTTAATTGGTCCATATACAAGCTTTTCAACTTTGTTTATCCCGAAAAATTTCATCCTGCAGATTTTAGATATAAAATAAAATGGTCAACAGATAAATCACTGGACAATGCCTTTTATTATATGCATAAAGTGTTTAAAAAGCACAGACTTAAGATGGAGGATATACTGCTTCTTAACACATCGGATTTTAGAAGGATGGGACTTGCTGCAATGCTTGTAACTGCATTTGATTCTTCGACATTAAAAGCAAAGGAATACTATCTTTATAAGACTGTAGGTAACAAAGAGAATAAAAAAGAACTCCAGAATGACATCAGAGTGCAAAAGAAGAAGCTCTTTGATGAAAATATGGTGAAAAGACTTACAAAAGTCGCTAAAGGGAACTTCATTTACAACCTTCACTCAAATTCAGTTTTGTATGCATATGTCAAACGACATGCGAAAAAACGCAATATTTCAATTGACGAATTTATATCAAGTTATGGGTTTACTTATAAAAGTGCATCACAGGATGTCAGAGAAATTCCAAAGGAAACTTTGTGGGATCTTCGTAAAAAAGGTATGACCTATGTAGGCATTGCAAAGGAGCTAGACAGCAACCCGACAACCATATCACAAATGTGCGATAAATATTTCGGAGGCGACCCTCTTATTCCACGCCCACTCAGTGACTATATTACCGTACAGGAAGTCATGAATAAATATCGAGTTGATCATAAAACAGTAATGAGAATAGTGCATGAAAATAGTTTTGAAAATCACACAACAATACGGTTCCGATATCTTAACAAGCATGAGATTGAACCAGCAATACAGGATTATAAGGAAAATAGCAAACATCATCAGTATATGGTAAAACGATATGCAAAATGAGTTACTTTGCATTAAATAATTCTTGATTAGAGAGTGAAACCTTGTTCTTTTCAGCGCTCACATGCTCGCCTGCACCATTTTGCTAAGGACAAAAGCTTGAAGAAAAGTTTCTTTGCAGTTCTTCTTAGACTGGTTGATTATCCTAATTTTTTTTTTGCACTACTTGTTATATTGACTCAATTACAAAACGCGAAAGCCTTCCTTTCGCGTTTTTGTCATCTACCACTTGTTCTATGCCTGACCTATAAGCGACATTACTTCCATACGAGTTCTTTCGTCTTTGCGAACACTTCCCCTCAATGCAGAAGTAATAGTTTTGGACCCCGGCTTTTTTATTCCTCTCATAGTCATACATAAATGCTCAGCTTTAATAACTACAGCAACCCCTAAAGGCTGGAGCGTATTCATTATTATATCAGCAACTTCGCTTGTAAGCCGCTCTTGAAGTTGTGGCTTTTTTGCAAGTGTATCCACTACTCTAGCAAGCTTGCTTAAGCCAATGATTCTTCCTTTGCGAGGTATATATACAACGTGGGCTATACCTACAAAGGGCAGCAAATGATGTTCACAAACGGAGTATAATGGAATATCCTTTACCATTATCATTTCTTCATGCTCGTCTTCATTAAATATTTTAACTTCCTTACCAGAATCACTGTGAAGTCCTGCAAAAATCTCTTCACACATACGTGCAACCCTATCCGGTGTTTCAACCAAACCTTCTCTGTCCGGATCCTCTCCTATCCCAATAAGAAATTCCCTTACAGCTGCTTTCACACGTTCTTTATCTATCAAGCTCAAAACCTCCAGTCTAAAGTATACTATCATGATTATTATCAAAATTATACTTAAACCAAATAAAGGTGTCAACGCGTCAAAGGGAGACAGGAGGATTGGGTTTTACTAAATTCCCATAATGTGTCTTAAGTAAGCCAGAATCGCCCCACTGTATATCATACCAATACCAAGTAAAATTATATTGGTGATAATCACTGCAATTCCAGCTCTATTATGACTCTTTGTTGCTAATATTCCTAAAACAATTCCTACTATACCTGTAATCAGTGAATATGGGTGTGCAACCAATGATGCGAGCGCCATAATAAAACCAAGTATGACAAAAAGAACACTTGCACCTTTTCCCTTAGCTTTGGCATATTCATTAGAACTCATTTATGTCATCCTTTCTTTGTTAAATGTTTTCATCTTCATTCCATCTGAAATATTGGAAGTTTTCGTTCAATATCTGATCAGAAAATCAAACTATTTTTAATATATTAATTCCCCAAATACTAAACATCATACAGTAATATGGAAATTAACAGTAGCTTTATTATAATTCCTATTGCATCACCTTAACATAAATGATATTATGTTCTTACATGTTATTCGCATTATGATTGCTCCCTAAAAAGTCGCATAGCGACTTTTGATTGCAGATTACAATGCAATCTGCTGCAATCTAATGTTGTTTTTTAAGTTTTTTATTTAACAGTAAAGGTGTGGTCGCAATGGATGCAGTATTTAACACTCTAACCTCGAAACAGAAAAAAGTTTACACAGCAATTGAAAAATTTATCAAATTAAGGGGAATTCCACCGACAGTTAGAGAAATCGGAGAAATGCTTGGCGAAAAAACTCCGGGAGCTGTACAGGGAATCTTAAACCGGTTAGAACAAAAAGGTGTAATTAAAAGAGAAATTGGCATGGCTCGTTCCATCCAACTTGTAACTGATAATTCGCTTTATGAAGACCCGGTCTATATTCCTGAAATTAAGAAAGTCACAAAAAGAAATATCAGCGATTTGTACAGCATATATAATGTCAATAAATATCAACCGATGCCCCCTATGCTACTTGATTCCCATGAAGATTGTTTTTTAATCAAATGTCCGGATAGCAGCCTCGAAAAAATATCATATGAAGATATACTTGTAGTAAGCAGAAAATATGAGCTAGATGATGGTGATATTGTTTTAGTTCTGTACAATAATCATGCTCTTTTAAGATATTACTATGAAAATGATGATCCGGATAGAATAACTCTAAAAGCAGATGACGATCTTTTGGGTAAAGATGAATTTTTGAAATCTGAAGCTACTATTGTCGGGAAATTACTCTGTAAGTATACTAGATTTTAATACTTAACAACGTAGTGATTACAACATAAGTTGTAATAGTTTTGAGTTGTAGAGGAAGTGTTAATAAAACTGTGAGGGAATGCCCCTCACAGTTTTATTTTATTATTCAAATTATACAGTAAAAAACATACAGCTACCAAGATATCACGCTACTATTCAGACCCTCTATAACTTGAGATAAACTTCCGCAATAACAGAAACTTCGCTTCATTTGCAAGAGCTGCATTTCGCTAATGTTTCCTAATATTGCACAGTTATATCTCTTCAGCTACCTGTGAACTGTAACGATATCACTGCCTCTTTTGACAGTTCACTATATTCACAGAATGAATTATAGGTAGTTTACGATCATATCACCGACTTCAGTGGTACTATAACCCATTTTTCCTGCAGACATACTTTTAATATCATTCTTTACTGCCTTCATAATAGCCTTTTCAATTGCAGCTGCAGCCTGTTCCTCGCCAAGCTGTTCCAGCATCATTTGTCCTGCAGCAATAGCTGCAAGAGGATTGATTATGTTTTGCCCGGTATATTTTGGCGCTGAACCTCCAATAGGCTCAAACATTGAAACTCCATTAGGGTTGATATTTCCACCTGCTGCAATGCCCATTCCACCCTGAATTGCTGCACCAAGATCTGTTATTATATCTCCAAACAAATTGTCGGTGACAATAACGTCAAAATACTCAGGGTTTTTCACCATCCACATACAAATTGCATCAACATGGCTGTAATCCGTTTGAACGTCAGGATATTCTTTTGCAAGCTCATAAAATGTCCTCTCCCAAAGATCAAAAGCATATGTTAAAACATTAGTTTTTCCACACAAGGTTAGCTTTTTCTTTTTATTTCTTTTTTGCGTAAGCTCAAAAGCAAATCTAAGGCACCGCTCAACTCCGTGTCTTGTGTTGATAGACTCCTGTACTGCAATTTCATCAGGAGTACCTTTTTTAAGAAATCCGCCCGAACCTGTATATAAACCCTCGGTATTCTCTCTGACCACCACAAAATCAATATCATCAGGACCTTTATCTTTTAATGGAGTGTCAACGCCTTCATAAAGTTTAACCGGTCTTAAATTTATATATTGGTCAAGAGTAAACCGTAAATTAAGAAGTATGCCCTTTTCGAGTACCCCAGGCTTTACATCAGGATGCCCGATGGCACCAAGTAATACAGCCTGTTTGGATTTAACTTTTTCAACATCCTCGTCGGTAAGTATAACTCCTGTTTTAAGATACCTCTCCCCACCAAAATCAAAATATTCAAGGTCCATATCAAATCCAAATTTACTGCTTACTGCTTTCAAAACTTTAATGCTCTCTTCAACTACCTCAGGACCAGTACCATCTCCGGGGACAACCCCAATATTATACTTTTTCATCAGTTACATCTCCTATCTCAATTTATATTAACTAATTAATTCCTTCATCATTACCATTCACGTCCTAAAGGCTTCTGACTAATTTGAAAATATATATCCTCTGATTATCTCCGTGAAAGAAGCCTTTCGCCTTTCATGGGAATAAATCATATATAGAATTTCTAATTTCTCCGCGAAAAGTTCAACTATATCACAAGCTTCTTACCCCAACTGTTTTTTCACAGACCCAATAAGACCATCAGCTGATATAATTTCTCTCATAAACTCAGGAAACTGAACTCCCATATATTCCTTATTTTTGGTGAGATTTACAATTTTACCTGTTTCAAAATCCACACTCACTCTGTCATCTGAATCGATATCTTTTGCTGCTTCAGGGCATTCTATAATAGGAAGTCCAATGTTTATAGCGTTTCTATAAAAGATTCTTGCAAATGTCTCAGCTATCACACATGAGATTCCTGATGCCTTGATTGCAATGGGTGCATGTTCTCTGGAAGAACCACATCCAAAATTTGTACCTGCAACTATAATGTCCCCTTCACACACTTTTGTTAAAAACTCTGCATCTATATCCTCCATACAGTGTTTGGCTAATTCTTTTGGCTCTGAGGTATTTAAATATCTTGCCGGTATTATTACATCAGTGTCAACATTATTTCCGTATTTAATAACCTTTCCTTCTGCTTTCATTCCGAATTCCTCCTTTTAAAGTCTCTGTTTATTTAACTTTCAGCGACTACAGACTACAATATTCTACCATCACAAGTTCTTACTACAACGGCAATTCATTATAATATTGATATTTGTACGGCTTCTTTAAATAACTCTATTTGCCGTTGTAATTTACCTTCCATTTCATTAATAGTATAAGCTATCATATTTATACATTACTCTATTGTACCCAGTTCTTCAGGTGAGGATATTTTACCTGTAACAGCTGACGCAGCTGCAATTGCTGGACTGGCCAGGTAAACTTCGCTTTCGGGATGCCCCATCCTGCCTACGAAATTGCGGTTAGTAGTAGCTACAGCTCTTTCGCCTTTTGCAAGTATTCCCATATGCCCGCCAAGGCACGGACCACAGGTAGGCGTGCTGACCGCCGCTCCCGAATCAATGAATATATCAAACAAACCTTCATTCATTGACTGTTTCCATATCTTTTGGGTAGCGGGAATTATTATGCATCTTACATCCGGATGTACCTTCCTGCCCTTTAGGATGCTTGCAGCCATTCTAATATCCTCAATCCTGCCATTGGTGCATGAGCCTATTACAACCTGATCTATTTTTACATTACCAACATTGTCAATAGTTCTTGTGTTTTCCGGAAGATGAGGAAATGCAACGGTAGGTTTTATACTACCAAGATCAATCTCATATTCAGCAACATAGTGAGCGTCATTGTCTGCTGTGTATACCTTATATTCCTTCTTTGAATGTTCTTTAATGTACTCAATAGTTTTCTCGTCAACCTCAAATATTCCGTTTTTAGCGCCTGCTTCTATTGCCATATTAGCCATGGAAAACCTGTCGTCCATTGAAAGATTACAAAGCCCCTCCCCGGTAAATTCCATTGACTTATATAATGCCCCGTCAACACCTATCATTCCTATTATATGGAGGATAACATCCTTGCCGCTTACCCATTTTCCTGGTTTCCCTTTCAACACAAACCTTATAGCTTCAGGGACTTTAAACCATGCTTCGCCCGTTGCCATCGCTGCTGCCATGTCAGTACTGCCCACGCCAGTTGAAAACGCCCCAAGTGCTCCATAGGTGCATGTATGTGAATCTGCGCCAATTACTGCGTCCCCACTTACAACAAGACCTTTTTCCGGCAAAAGAGCATGTTCGATTCCCATCTGTCCAATTTCAAAGTAATTAACTATGCCCATCTCTTTTGAAAATTCTCTAATAAGCTTAGCCTGCTCTGCAGATTTAATATCCTTATTCGGCGTGAAGTGGTCAGGAACAATCGCTATTTTAGCCTTGTCAAAGACACTGTCCACACCAATTTTACAGAATTCTCTAACTGCAACTGGTGTAGTTACATCATTTCCAAGCACCATGTCAAGTTTTGCCTTTATCAGCTGCCCGGCGTGAACCTCATCTAACCCTGCGTGATCAGCCAGAATTTTTTGTGTCATAGTCATTCCCATATATATGAACCTCCTTAAAAAAATCAAATTCCAAGTTACACTGCTATGAATAACATTTTAACAGTAGTTATAAAAGTATTCTTCCGCTTATATGACAAATTAGTATTCATTTTTTAATGATTTATGATATGTTTTGATTAAAATATCTACCGAAGACTGCAGTAAGCTGTGCATATATAACCTTAAGGGCTGTAATCATATTTTTGAGCTCGCCCCCTTTACAAGTACACTTTGACAATGGATTTACCCAGGACATGTAGCGATTAGAGTTCAAGACTTCTTACTTTTTCTGTACTGAAGAGGAGTTGTTTTTAAATGCTTTTTGAACACTTCATTAAATCTTTGCTGATTGGTAAACCCTACATTAAGAGCAATTTCACCAACCTTTAAATCAGTCTCTACAAGAAGCTCTAAAGCCCTGTCAATCCTCACCTTCCGAAGATAGTTGATTGGAGAAATACCGGTCTCTTCCTTGAATGCACGCGTAAAATAACCTGTGCTTAAAAAAACGTAGTTTGCAATATCCTGCACCGAAATTTCTCTTTCAAAGTTATTATATATGAACTCCACAGCAATCCTGATAAGCTCCTTAAGCTTGGGACTTTCTCCCTTTATGCTGTTCTCCCACTCCATTTTCAATACTCTTGACAGGTGAACAAAAAGCTCTAATATCAGAAGATAGCTTAAAAAATCACTTCCGATTTCTACTGTAGCTTTTTCCTTTACAATTTTGTTTAGCAAATTTATAATCTCATTTTTTTGGTTTACCTTTAATGCTATGTATGAACCTGACTCCTTGCCCCGAACGAAATTCAAAAAATCCTCAAGAGAAACTTCTGAATATTCATGATTGAACCGACCCTCAAATTTGAACCTTAAGACAATAAACTGGCAGCCTGCTTCTGATTTCACAGTAAGCTTATGCATCTGGTTTGGTTTTATTATGAGAATATCATTGGCTCCTATGGGAACCGGCTGCCCGGAAACTTCAAACACTCCCTCACCCTTTTTGACATAAACCATCTCAAAGTGGTCATGCCGGTTATACTCCATTGACCAGTTGGTGTCAAAAAAATTCTCTATACTCTTTATAATTACAGGGAGAAAATTCATTGAATTTAACATACTCTCCCATGCCCTCGGCAGAGTGGCTTCTCCCATCTTAATCCCTCCAGATTTCCAACCCGTAAATCTACTTTCCTTTTGGGGAAATATCCAAATAATTTATATTTATACTTATTCTATAGTATTACAACCCAGAAGGTCAAGGAGGCATTTCATCGCTGACTTTTTCAAAATGGCTTCATTCTTTTAGGAAATCCTCCATTACAAAACCTACTGGATTTATGACTTTTATTTGCATACCATTTAATTTCAAAAGCCTCATATCTGTTGTTATGAGGTAATCACAGTCTGCTGATATTGCGCTTGCTATTTTCTTTGCTAAAACAAATCGGCGTGAGTGCCTGTTCGAGTAAGTGAAAGTACCAATATATCATCTACTATACGGTATAAAAGCAGCCAATCAGGCTGTATATGACATTCTCGATGCCCCATCCAATTCCCTGTTAAACTGTGGTCTTGATATTTTTCGGGTAGTTGCTTTCCTGCAAGCAACATTTCAACAACAGCTCCCATCTTTGAAATATCAAGATTGCGTTTAACACATTGCTTTAAATCTTTTTTGAATCTGTTTGATAAAACGAGGCTATATTTGTTCATCTGCCATTACCTCTTCAAACGCTTCCATAAAATTCGAATATCGTTTCGTTTTGGAGTCGCTACTGAGCCTTTCAGATTCCAACATAGCCTCTATAGTTTCGCGATTAGGAGTCTTTACTGAAAGTTCAAAAGGAATACGCCCCTCTTTTACAACAGTTTTAGCAAATATCGTCATTGCTGTCCCCATTGACATACCAATTTCTTCGCAAAAACGACTAAATTGCTTTTTTAACTCCTCGTCCATGCGGATTGTTATATTTGTTGTCGCCATAGTTTGCACCTCTTTTTACTTGCATTATATTATATTATATGTGCTTTAGTCAAATTATGCACAAGTATAGTTCTTGCAAATCTATTTCAAAAGTGAATTGAAAAAAAAAGACAAGGTACCCGTCCCCTTGTCTCATTCATTTATCACAAATCTATTAATTCAATTCATCAACTAACCCTTTAAGTATCTCTGTTTGTGCTGTTATAGCGGAAATCATATTATCCATTATCGCTTCTGCACCGTCAAAATCTTCCGCCCGGATTGCTTCCCTTAATTCCTGCCGGTAACCCTGAATGATTTCACAGCTACTCTTCATTTCTTCCCTGATTGATGCCAGCTCTTCTTTAAAAGGAGCCAGTTCTTCAAGTAGACCTTGCATTTCCATTCTTAAAGCTTGCATTGAAGCCCGGCTTTCTTCCAGCTTTGCCTTATATTCTACCATCTTTTCCCGGAAAGCCTGCCTGCTTTGCATAATGGATTCTTTGATTTCAACCGCTTTTTCCCTATCCTTATTCCCTATTGCTTCCCTGATCTGCTGACTCAGCCCTCCAAGCATTTGTCTGTGTTGCTCTTTTTCGCCTTTTATTTGTTCACGTAGTTCATTAAATGTACCCAGCTCTTCAGCCCTGCGGCTTCTAACACCTTCTCGCACTTCCCGATTTTTTTCTGTAACCGCCTGTCTTAGTTCACTTAAATCCATGCGAGCTGCGCGACCTTCCTCACACTTATCTTTTAATAAAGACATTTTGGTTATCAGGTTATCAGGAATTGGAGTTCTTACAGAAGCATCACCTTTAGATTCTACTTCTGCCAGCGCAGTTAAACATGTGGTAAACATCAAAACCACTACCAGTAATACCAGCACAATTCTCTTCATTGTCATCATCCTTTCCTTATGAATTTTATGATTTGCACGTAATATCATTAATTATTATATAAAATGATTGTATATAAACAATATTTTAATTGTGGAAAAAGTGTGTAAAATTTTATTCATGCATTGTATTAATAAATTTTTCCCTATTGCAATAGAAGGAATTAATCATATTTTTGTTGAATTATACATGCAATAAGTATCTCATTATAAAAGACATTGAAGATACGGGAGCAGCACCGATATCACAGGAGTCCTTAAGAGCGTAGGAGGCACAAAAGGCGCAGGAGACTTAAGAAGGCGCAGAATGCGTAAAATGAGCAGGAGCCGTAAGAGGTGATTTTTTTGAGTAAGCGGATTTTTGTAGTAGATGATGAAAAGAAAATTAATGACCTTATAAAATTATACCTTTTGCGAGAAGGCTATGCTGTAGAGGTTTTCTCAGATGGTTTGAGTGCTTATAAAGCCTTTATGGATAATTCGCCCGATATGCTGATAGTTGATGTAATGATGCCTGAAATGGATGGCTATTCACTTTGCAGAAAAATCAGGAAAGAAAGTAACGTACCTATAATCATTGTATCTGCTAAAGACGACGAAATTGACAGAATCCTCGGGCTAGAGCTTGGCAGCGATGACTATATCTCAAAGCCTTTTAGCCCCAGAGAGCTGATAACAAGAGTCAAGACAATATTCCGCCGGGTCGGCAGGGACGCGGAATATACTAATAAGGAACAAATTATAATTCATTGCAGGGATATTTCAATATTGCCCGAACAAAGAAAAGTACTCAAAGGGGTTACGGAAATTAAGTTTACTTCAAAAGAGTATGATTTCATACTTCATATGGTCAAAAATAAAAACAAGGTGTTCACCCGCGAACAACTCATAAATAATATCTGGGGCTACGATTATATTGGGGATTTACGAGCAATTGACGATATTGTTAAAAGAATAAGAAAAAAGCTTGCCGGTGCAGGATCAGAGCTAGAAATTACGACAGTTTGGGGTTATGGTTATAAAATAAACTGTTGATTCGTGATTTAAAGAAATATATTATACACCGGTTCATATTGTTAACACGCCGGAGGAGGAAAATATTGAAAAAGTCCGTCATATTCAAAATCACAGTTTTACATCTAGTAGTTGTAGTTATATCTCTAATAATTGTTGGGCTTGTCTTTAATTATTTTGCAGAAAAATATGTGGAGATGCGTATAGCTAGTGATCTTAGAAGTGAAGCGTTGATTATTGCTGATATTCTGCGGAATGATACATTAGAGGCAGAATATCAGCTTGAAGGGCGTTTACAGGAACTGAGGAAAAGCACCATGAGAATAAACCGGATGGGACTTTCGAGTCAGGTCAGGATTATCCTTAAAGATAGAATGGGAAGAACAAGGATATTTCCGGCGGATAACACAGAGGAACTGCAGGATTTTTTAAAAAATTCTTTTGTAAATTTTGAATCTGGAATTAATAATGAAAGACAACCGGAAATTACATTAAATATAAATGGAATAAAAAACCTAGGAGTAATATACCAGATTAATTTAAGATCGGGTTCCCCCGTCATCGGAAAGCTATGGCTTTTGTTATACATCCCTTTAGATCAGATCCATCAGCTCAGTCGCAATATGCTGACAATCCTTGTTTGCATATTCCCCGCTATAGCTCTCATTGCGGCCGGTCTTGGTATTTTATCTGCCCGTTCCATTGCAAAACCAATAATCAGACTGAAAATCAGAGCTGAGCAGCTCGCAAAAAGGGATTTTGACAGCAAGGTTACCATAAAGACAGGAGATGAGCTAGAAGAGCTTGGAAACACCATCAATAAAATGGCTGCTGAACTGAAAGAATATGATATCAGTCAGAAACGCTTTTTGCAGAATGCGTCCCATGAACTGAAAACGCCGCTTATGTCAATACAGGGTTACGCAGAAGGTATAAAGGATGGTGTATTCGATAATAATGAAACCGCATTGAATGTTATAATTGAGGAAAGCAGCAGATTGAAGCTTCTGGTAGAAGATATTATATTCTTGTCCAAACTCGAAACAGCAGAAGATTTTTACATGTTTGCAAACGAAAGCGTTAATGAAATTATTATCAAAAGTCTCGAAAAGGTAGACAGTATTTCAAGAAAAAATAATATAGATATTATTTTCAAACCTGATTCAGATGTTCGTATTAATGCAGACAAAGATAAGCTTGTGCAGGTTTTTATCAATGTTCTGGGAAACTGCTTAAGATATGCCCGGAACAAAATTGAAGTCAGCACTATAAAAACCAAAAGCGGGGTTGAAATATATATACGTGATAATGGAACAGGGTTTGAAGAAAGTGAAACAAATAATGTATTCGAGCGGTTCTATAAGGGCCAAAAGGGGAATACAGGGCTAGGTCTTGCGATTTCGCTTGTTATAGTCGAAAGGCATGGCGGTACTATACAGGCAGGAAACCATCCTGAAGGTGGGGCCGAGTACAGGATATCTCTCCCATCAGCAGAGATATAACATACCGAAGAATCGAAGTTGCAGAATTTTAAGTATTGTAATTGCAATTATATTGTTTTATGATTAAATAATAATTAAACTTTAACGAAAAGGTAAACTATGAACATAAAAGCGAAAACATGTAAATTGCTAAATAGAATTTTTCCCCTGCCAGAGCACCCTCTCAATTTGCAGAACGAAGGAGTTATGACTCTTAACCGTTGGCAATATCAAAAAGGCAGGGAAACGATAAAATATTACCTTGAGCGCTACACTGCAGATGATATGTTCAAAGACAAGGTTGTACTGGACATAGGCTGCGGTCCTGGGGGAAAGGCTATATACTATACCTCTCTTGGTGCTGCATTTGTTTATGGTGTGGATATTCTTCCTCAGTATGAAGCAGAAGCAAACCAGCTGGCAAAGGAGAAAGGTCTATCCCAAAGATTCCGATTTATTGTGGGAGATGCATCTTGTCTTGACTTTGCAGATAACTTCTTTGACACGATAATAATGAATGATGCCATGGAACACGTATCTGACCCGCTAGGCGTTTTGAAGGAATGCAAAAGAGTACTAAAACCAGGAGGAAAGCTTTATATTAATTTCCCTCCATTTTATCATCCTTACGGAGCCCATCTGTCGGACGCCATGGGATTTCCATGGATTCATGTTTTTTTTGATGAAAAAACACTAATTGATGTTTACAAGGATAGAGTAAAAATGCTTCCCGATGGGGAAAACCGCATCAAACTACGTATTTCGAAAGATGGCTCCGGCAATGAGTATTTTTCATATATCAACAAAATGACCATATCAAGATTTCAAAAGATACTACCCAATACCTCATTTAAAGTCGATTATTACAGGGAGGTTCCCCTGCGGAAAGTTTTCGCCTTTGCATCCCGCATACCACCCATAAAAGAAGGCTTTGTAAAAATGGTGGTTTGCGTATTGGAAAAACCCATTGTATAATTAATTTCCTACGGTTGAATAATAAAAGCTAGCATGTAACTTCTTTAATTCTGCAATTACCTTTTGAAGTACACAACGCTTCTAGTGTATTTCAAAGGGCTTATTGCATAGAATTATTACGTTTAAGTTAGCGTGCATCGAATTTTTAGAATCAGAATGACTATTAAGTAAGGAATAACAATTCCGTTTTGCTAATAGGTTTCACAATCAAAAAGCTCTTGGGGTCCGATATCTTAAAATATTTTTCTTGCCGAAATAATGGATTTACTATAAAATATTGTTACATAAGAAAGGAAATTTTTTCTATAACAGGAAGGAATAATTACAAATGAAGACTCACTCTTTTTTTAATAAATACAAAAACATTTTTATACTATTTATATTAATGAATATAATATACACCATAGTGGGAGTTACTGCTTTTTTATTATTGCCCCATGATCAAATCTTTGGTCAATTAACCACCACACCAATAACTATTCTTGATGTTTTTACAAGATGGGATGGTATGCATTACAACTCAATAGCAATAGACGGCTATGGGGTGTACAATGAAAACAATATTGCCTTTTTTCCGCTGTATCCGTTTATTATGAGAATACTCTACAAACTTACAGGAGTTATGCCGGTATACTGGGGATTGATTGTATCAAGGTTGTCATATCTTGCCTCAATGATATTGCTTTATGACCTAACTTCACTGGATTATGATGAAGAAACCTCTTACACCACTGTACTTTATATGACAGTTTTCCCGGCATCATTTTATTTTATTTCTCTTTATACTGAGGCATTGTTTCTGCTTTTCATACTTCTGTCCTTCACATGCTTTAGAAAAGAAAGGTATCTTTGTGGAGCATTTTTTGCAATGCTGTCAACCGCTTTAAGGTCAGTAGGGATATTTATGATACCAGTTCTTTTGAGTGAGTATTTGTTAAAAAACAAATGGGAGATTAAGAGTTTATGGAAAAAAATAAGGGAAGATGCAAAAACAGGAGTAGCAATAAGTTTAAAACCTGTTTTTTCGCTATTAATAATTCCACTAGGTCTTTTAATGTTCATGTTTTATTGCGGCTTGCGAGAAGGTAATATTTTAGCCTTTAGTAGTGCGCAAAAAGCATATATGCGTTTTCTAAAATTCCCCACTGTTTCCCTATGGGTTACCGCAAAAAATTCTGTAGGTTTTCTATGGAGTGTTTTTAAAACATTTTTTATTGAAAATGCACATATAGATTCTTCTTTGGATTTAAAACTAGGGTTTGCGTTTATAAAAGAATTGCTTTTTGGAACATTCTTTACAGGGATTATTGTCATGATGTTTAAAAAAGTAAGACCTTCATATTGGCTATATACTATTCTTATGTTTATAGTACCGTTTTCAACTGCTGTAGGTGATGAGGGTTTAAGTGGAATGCCTCGCTATGTACTTATACTTTTTCCTGTGTTTGTTTTTATGGCTTCAATGAGAAAATGCAAAAAATTTAATTACACATACTTATCTTTATCAATTGTTCTTGGTATTGTGCTTATGAGTCTGTTCTCGTGCTGGCACTGGGTTGCATAAAAAAAAGACCGCTGTTCTGTTACCAATCAACGACGATTATACAAAATTATTTTAACTTTACACCCCTTATAACATATATTACAATAATTGTGACATGAAGTGTGACAGTAAGAAAGGAACTCATAATGTTTACATACAGATTTTTTTCCTGGGTAGCCGTAATAATTTGGATGTTTGTTATCTTTAATCTGTCATCCCAGGCAGCAGAGGAGTCTAGTGACTTAAGTGCAGGAATTACAGAGATGGTTGTAGAGGCAATAAAAAAAGTAACCCCAGAGGTTGAACTTGATGTTCGTTATTTAAATCATGTGGTCAGGAAAAGTGCACATTTCTTTTCATATTTATTGCTTGGGATACTTATATTAAATGCTTTTAAACTAAGCAACATGGTAACAGGCAAAAGCTTATTGTTTACACTAATCATATGCGTCCTGTATGCTGTTTCTGATGAGGTGCATCAACTATTTGTTCCCGGGAGGGAAGGACAGATAAGTGATGTTTTATTAGATAGTGCAGGTGCTTGTGCTGGAGCTGCAATCTATCTTATTGCAGATTTTATTATAACTAAGCTTAAACAAAGCTTTTTTAGGAAAACCACGAAGTGATCATTCTTAACCGCACTTTAACATTTTTTCTGCTTTAGAGATATATTAGATCTGCTGAACACCCGTCATCAAAAATCTTTCTAATAACTTTCCTGCCTTCACTTACAGCACATCCCTCAAGTAGAAGAGAAGACAGGTAGAAGAGTTGCTTAAAGATGTTGATGGGGACCAATGCTCTTATAACATGTTAAATAAGATGCAGTAGTTTTACTTTAACTTACGTTATAATTAGAGAGAGGAGGGGAGGCATGGACTTAGAAAATCAAATAATAGAAAATGCCAGACAATGCAATGAGGGCTCATTTCCAAAACTAATTGACACCTATAAATCTTATATATTTGCAATAATACTTAATTTTATCAAAGATTATAATGAAGTTGAAAATGTAGCCCAAGATGTTTTCTTGCAAATCTATGTCTCCTTACCCAGTTATAATCAGGAAAATTTCAAAGCTTGGATTGGTCGCATAGCTACAAACAAGTCAATTGACTGGCTTAGAAGGAAAAAGGCAAAATTTATGGATGAAGCCTTGGAGGATAGTGTGATAGAAAGGCTTCATCAAGACCAAGAGGATAGTCCGGAAATCCTTTTGGTGGAAAAGGAAAGAAGAGAAGAACTGTACAAAGCTCTAAACAGTATTCCAGAAATTTATGGTGATGCACTTAAGAAGTTCTATTTTTACGATATGTCCTATGAAGAAATAGCCAATGAGGAAGAAGTAAGTATTAAGACCATTGCATCAAGACTATATCGAGGAAAGATATTATTAAAGGAGAAATGGAGGGAAAAGGATGAAGCATTATGATTATGTAGAATGGTTACTATACAAAACAAGATCATTACCAAAAGAAAAATTAGATAAAATGGAAGACCACCTTTATAATTGTAATCTTTGTATGGATATCTTTCTTTCTCTAATAAGTGGGAAGGAGCTGGAACTTGCTGGTAAAATCGCGCCTGAAGATTTTGCATCCGACATAATAGAGAAAATCTCCAAAAATAAAACCAAGGAAATAGCAGTGAAGGATGATAAAAAAGCATTCATTTATCAATTCATGTATTATGTAGCAGCAGCATCTGTTACCATACTTCTAACAATGGGTGGGTTTTATTCAAACTTAGTAGACTCAGTACCAAGGATCAAGGAATCTATCCAAGTGGTTGAAGAAGATAAGGCTAATCATATAGCGAAGTTTTCAGATAGGATAATTAACTCAACATCAAATTTATTGTTGGGTATAGAAAATATGAATCAATTTAAGGAGGATAATAATGAGAGATAAAAGTAAGATTATAGGATTTATGCTATCTTTTATACCAGGTTTAGCCCATTTATATATTGGATTAAAAGAAAGAGCGTTGATATTTTTAGGTTTACTAGTAGCAGGATTTCTGGCAAGTATGTTTATTTCAATGGTTGCTTATACTGACGTAGCCCTAGCACTATTTATGCTAGGTTATGCAATACTATGGCTAATTGCAATAGTGGATCTATTTTCTGCATGGAAAAGAATAGAGATAAGAAATCTATACAATAGTGCTCAAGGGATAGAAGATATGAATGTGGATACAAAGATGAACAAAAAAACCATAACCTTGGCATTATCTATTATACCTGGAGCAGGACATATGTATTTAGGATATCAAAACAAAGGATTATTTATAATGGGAGTATTTTTCCTTTCCATATTCTTTATGGGGTGGTTGGGTATATCTTTACTCCTATTCCTACTACCATTGGTATGGTTTTATAGTTTCTTTGATGCAATGCATCTGGTAGATGATTCAAAGGAAGTTATGAGAAACCAAAAACTAGAACTACCAAATATAAAGCCTGAATGGTTAGGTCTAGGCTTGATAGCTATAGGTGTTATAATAATCCTAGAGAGAATCCTAATACCATTGATAGACTATGAAATCAGAAGGTATATACAAACATCCATAGTATCCTTGATATTCATAATTGCAGGTGCAACTATCTTGATAAAGAACAAAAAGGCTTTAGCATCAGAAGGCATAGAAGAAGTGGAAGACGATAATATAATAGAGGAGGATGGCCGCAATGAAGATTAAGAGGGTAGGCACTATTTCTATGGCCATTGTCCTTATTGGATTTGGTTTGATGTTATTCATAGCTCAAATCAGTAAAACATCAGCAGTGGAATTAGCCATAAAGTTTTGGCCAGCAATACTAATATTACTGGGTGGTGAACTATTATATTGTGGATATATAAAGCAAGAAGATAAAGATGACATAGTTATCAAATATGACATATTTTCCATATTCATTGTGACTACGATACTCTTTGTCAATATAGGACTATATGGCTTAATGGAAACAGGAATATTGGATTATATCAAGCTAAGGGTTAGTGATGAGACATACAGATATGAGATGAGAATAGAAGAGACTTATCATAATAAGGGCATAAAATAGATGCCCTTTTTGTATCAACGCCACGCACTCCACATACTTGATACAGACGATTAGGCTCGACCAGCAGATAAAGCCACCTTCTGAAGATTCCGTTATGCTTTAGCCTGACGCTTTTTGGAAGCTCCAATAACATCAAATAAACTCGTGAGTTTTTTTTCTTGTAAAATTCCTGATAGATTTGTGAACTACATCGCCATTGAAATGGCGAGCTTCGAGCTCCCGACAAAACAAT
>CAYPLH010000042.1:0-34440 GCA_964411505.1 uncultured Clostridiaceae bacterium
AGAAGGGTTCCTAAATGAATATATGGGATTTGCGGGAGGTCATATAGCAAGAGATGCATAGCGACAATTAATAACACGTAAGTATGAAGATCATTATAAAATAAGTTAAATAAATGAATGTCGGATAAGAAACGACTGTTGAAAAAAAATCTACTGCTGCTTAGATACAAAAATGGTAAAATAGAGGCAGTTGATAGATTCTTAATCAAATGACTGTAGATAAAAAATTGTTTGTTGTAATTAGATTTATCACACAATACAATTAAAGCATAGGATATACCACAGAAAGCCACGAAGGTACTGTTTACTGCAGGCTTGAATTTTTAAGGAGGCAGAAAAATTATATGGATAATAATTATGTTAGTGTTTTACCTGAGAAAGACTCAGGTAACCCAAGGAACCCGCATGACATAGTTCGAAGAGAAAATGATTTTTATATATTCCCATTTTCAGAGGATGGAGACAACAACTACAAGTTTCATATGAATGTTAAAGTAGTTAATGAATCCCAAAAGACTATTCCTACGAATTTTACAGTAAATTGGGGAGATACAATGTACCAAGCTGATAGAGATTATTTACTGTTATGCACAGATGACGATAACTGGAGATCATTTGTTGCAAAAATTGATGGTCCTTTGTCGATGGCCGAAGTAGATGTACCACCCGGCATATCATATTTGACATTACATCCTCGTTACGAACATGCCCGGGTGAATAGACTTGTTGGCACACTCCCTAAAGATATCTTTGATGTAGAAGTTATCGGAACTACCCGAATGATGCGCGACATTTTAGCAATTGAAGTCGGGAACAAAGATTTACAACCAATTGCATTTTATTCTCGGGTTCATCCATACGAAACAATTGGCTCATATTTTATTGAGGGTATGCTAAATTGGCTGAAAGGATTGGATTCCGAAGTGACGAAGTTTATTGCAAATAACCATATTATTTTTATCCCAATGCCAAATGTTGATGGTGTGGCTGATGGCACCAACAAACTAACGCATGGAGGTTTAAACTTTAGTTATAACTTCAAAAATTCTGTAGAACCGGAAGCAATTGCACTCAAAGAATATTTCTTTAAGAAAAAGCCAGCTGTTATTTTTGATTTACATGGTTGGAATAATCCTAGAGACAATATGGTAACTAACGATACTATTCGTGGGCGCATAATATATGCTGCTATTCTTAAAGAAGAAAAATTATTTAATATTCCTGTGGAGATTTTATACAGGGGCAATCCTAGTTCTGGAGCACAACACTCATGTGGCTATTTTGCTGATACCTTGGGCATATCCTTTATTAATTCGTCTTGGGTTCATGTTGGAAGAAATTCTGAAAATCTTTACTCAATGGGAGTCTTTTTGTTAAAAGCAATAGCAGAAGCTGATTACAATGCCAGAAAGCTTTAGAACTTTGGATAAATAATAATTACTGGGCGATGCCACTGGACAAGGTGTTTTGCCAGATAATGTTTGGCAATATTTCCTTAAGGAGAGTTTTATTCGGTGGTGTTCAACCTCCTAAAATTATCCTCTAGACGATACTTGCGTCTTCTCTTTATTATATTAGTTTAAACTTGTAAAAAACAAAGTTTTAATAACAAAATATAGGAGTGTTTATGATGGTAAAAATTGGGGTTATAGGATCGGATAACTCTCATGCATTGCATTTTTCTAAACTAGCTAATATTAGGAATGAAGCAACTGGTGAATACCAGTTTCCAAATGTTAGAATAACAGGTATATATGGTGAGAACAAAGAACAAACTATGAAAGTTGCAAGTGAAGGCAACATTGAGTTCATTGCAAAAAAGCCGGAAGAATTAATGGGTAAGGTTGATGCTGTAATGGTAGTATTCAGGCATGGAGATCTGCATATGCCCTATGCTTTACCCTATGTAGAGGCAGGTATACCTGTTTGGATAGATAAACCTTTTACTATTAAAATTGGGGATGCAAAAAGGTTAATTGCAGAAGCATATAAAAGTGGAGCAAAACTATATGGTGGCTCAACACTACGCTATAACTATGATATCTTAATGCTTAAAAATACAGTTGAGAATGCGGGAAAGATTGGAGGTGTTATGTCTGGGGCCATAAATTTTCCTGCAAGTCTTGACAGTGAGTATGGTGGCTTGTTTTTCTATGGAGGTCATCTTTCTGAGATGGTTATGGCGGTATTTGGATATGAAATAAAATCGGTAGTTTCTCATATAAACAATGGAAATATCTTAGTGATAGCAAAGTATGACAATTACAATGTTGCTATGCAATTTTTAAGTAAGACCACAGAGCATTATGGAATTGTTTATGGTGCAGAAAAAACAGTTGTCAGAAATATTGACGGTTCATTGAACTACTATCTTGGATTCAGTGAATTTATAAAAAATCTCGAATCAGGTCAAACCACACCGGAACATATTTTGCTAAAGCCGGTAGTTCTTTTGAATGCTGTCCAGAAGTCTATAGAAACAGGACGTGAAGTGTTCTTAAGTGAGTTTGAATAAATGATCTTGGTGGATGGCACAGCGCCCCTTTTGGAATCAGAACACAGAAATTTGGAACAATTAAACTTAGTTTTTGGTGATTATTATATTAGGAAAAAATTTAGCTATTGACAAAATATTGGAGGGTTGTAAGTACTCCTCAGGGAGCAAGTTATCAAGATCCTACGAGATATATTGCTATACTTTTTAATATACAAACCCGTTCGTGCGATTAAGTAAAAGGGCGGTGAGTAATTATTTATTCACCGCCTACCCGATTCACTATTCTTGTTTTCAAATTATCTAAATTTATACTTTCCAGTTATTGCAGCATCTAGTTAAAATACTCGCCAAGGTACTCCTGCTGAAGTGAAACAAGTTCATCTACAACCTTTTGCATCTCATCTAATGTAAGCACGCTATGAGTTGCAGGATCTGCCATCAATGCATAGTAAATAGATGTTTTATCTTTATTAAGCACTGCTTCAACTGCAAGCTGATGTACACTTATGTTCATAGAACACAGTGCTGCAAGGTGGGTTGGGAGGGCTCCATAGTAGCATGGATGCACACCGTTTCTGTCCACCATACAGGCGACCTCTACAGACGAAAATTCCGGAAGGTTTGTTATAAGCCCTGTATTTATAACATTGGCATAAATCTTGCAGGAATTATTTGTCACCATTGAATTTATAATGCTTGAACCATATTCTACACTGCGTTCAAAGGTTGGAAGTTCATGTTTTTTAGCTGATTCTACATAGCCTTTATAGGTCTTTTCTTTTCTAGCAATATTCTGTTTATACTTGTCTATAACTATTTTATACTGATCGATAAGTTCTTTGGTTCTTAGGTAATACGGAACATATTCCGGAAAATGGACACTGGATTCGGTAACCATGTAGCCAGTGCGAAGCAGCATATCAAGTCTGGTTGGTCCAAGATTGGCAAATACATCATCACTGTAACCACTTTCATTGAAGATACCTTTTTCTGCAACTATTTTTCTGAATTCAGGATAAAGGTCTTTTTCTTTTGATTCCAGTTTGGTAACCCAATTCATGTGATTAATACCGGCAGCTTCATAATCCAGCTCTTCATATGGGATATTAACGACCTTAGCTATTTGTCGGGTTGTTCCTTGCACGCTGTGACACAATCCAATAAGTGGAATTCTGCTTGTCATTGCTGCTGCCATTACTGACATTGACTGAGGATTTGTGTAGTTGAGAACTATAGCTTTTTTAGAACTTCTTTTCTCTATATCACTGAGCATTTTGTTGTTGAAAATCATAGTTCTTAAGCCTCTGAAGATTCCAGCTACACCACAAGTGTCTCCGATCGTTTGATATAAGCCATATTTCTTTGGTATGTCCATGTCAAGGTTTGATGCTTCAAGAAATCCGATTTTAACGAGATTAATGACAAAATCTGCTCCATCAAGCGATTTTCCCATATCCAAAGTATATTCGGTTTCGTTTTTGTAATCTTTCTGATGGAGATATTCCTCTATCAATATTTTGACATTATCTAGTCTTTCTTGATTAACATCCATAAAAGAAAGCCTGCAATCTTTTAGTGAATCAAAACTCAATATGTCTATTACAAGCTTAAGAGTGAACCCATAACTTCCTGCACCAATAAATGAAACTTTAACCTTGTTCATACATTCTGCCTCCTGTTTTTATAATCTTAAAATCCACCACTTAAATTATAAACCAGCACTAATTTTTATAACATGGTTGTACTTCTGCTTTATATGACTTTATTTCTCTTATCAGATTTAAAAATAAGAAACTCCTGGTCGATCTGAGGTTAAATTAATTAAGAATTCAAAGATATTCTATATGACTGGAAATCCTTTTACTATCATCAACTGGATAAACTTTATTTCACATTTATTTTACCAGTGTGAATTGTTATTGTATAATAGTTATATGATTTTAAAGCAGAAAGTCGCATCGTGACTTTTTGATGGAATTCAGGTATTTTTGGATTTCACCAGCCTTTAAAGATGGATGGATAATTGCAATATTTATAAAAGGTATATGCAAAGGAGCTAAGAAATGCAGGAAACACCAAATTATAAAGAGCTAAAGTACAACAAACTAAGGGATTCTGATATGATGATAAACCGTTATGGTGTTCAGGATTGTTATCCAGGATATACTTTTGGACCTGCAGTAAGAGATTTTTATTCTATTCACTACATATTAAAGGGAAAGGGAACCTTTACTTGTGAAGGTAAAACATACTCGCTAGAAAAGGATGATGGATTTCTGATAAGTCCAGGAAAGCTTTGCACCTACAGTGCAGATATTGAAGAGCCGTGGACATATACATGGGTCGGTTTTTGCGGATTCAAGGCAAGGTACTACTTAAAGCTTGCTGGTTTGGATGAAGATAATCCGATATTTACCTATTCGTCTGATGATAGCTTACGACAGTACTTTCATGAGCTTGTTACTAGAAAAGAAATTAAAGCAGACAGGGAACTATTTTGCTTGGGGAATGTTTATCACATTTTGAATAAGCTTGCAGAAGGTGGGAATTCAATTCAAGAGAAGGGCATTAGCTGGAAAGAGATATATATTAAAAAAGCAATTGAATTTATGGAGTTCAACTATTCAGGGAATATTACAATAGCTGAAGTCGCAGAACATGTAGGGCTTAATCATAAATATTTAAGCTCCTTATTTAAAAAGAGTGTTGGAGTTTCTCCAAAAGAATTCCTGATTTGTTACCGCATGGAAAGAGCATGTGAACTGCTAAAGGATAGATGGCTTACAATAGGTGATGTAGCAAGGTCGGCAGGCTACAGCGATCAATTTGTGTTTTCCAGGACCTTCAAAAAAAGGAAGGGGTTATCCCCAAAAGAGTATCGAGTACAGCAAAGGTAACACTTATAAAAAATTTTTGACTGTTATTTGCCTCCCATATGCAACCTATTATCGTTCTCTGTTCTGCGTTCTGGTTGGCGGAATCAATGTTAAATACTCTTTCAGTTTTTCGGCTTCCAAAGTCGCTATCATATCAGTAAAAGTCTGTAAATTCTCGTTCACTGCGTATTCTGTCTTGATTTGTTCCCGGATTATTGGGGCTGTCTCCTTTTTTATAATCTTAAAGACTACCACTTTAAATTATAAACCTACACTAATTTTTATTACATGGTTGTACTTCTGTTTTATATGACTTTATTTCTCTTATTAGATTTTAAAGTAATAAACCCTTGGTTACTCTGAGTTTAAATCATTTGAGCTTTCAAAGGGCTTCTGTATGACTGAAAACCTTTTTTTATCATCAATTGTAAAAACTTTATTTCACATTTATTTTGCCAGTGTGAATTGTTATTGTATAATCATATTAGATTGCACCAGATTGCACCAGATTGCAACGAAGTTGCAATTTCCTGCAGATTAGACTGCAGGAATAAGTCGCAAAGCGACTTACTGGGGATCAATCATAATATAAGCTTATGGAGGCGTTTTTATGGAGATATTACGGGTTGAAAACCTGACAAAGGTATATGGAAAAGGACATACAGCTGTGACTGCATTAGATAATGTATCTTTTTCAGCGGATAAAGGTGAGTTTCTGGCAGTTATAGGACCTTCAGGATCCGGAAAGTCAACATTACTCCACATCTTAGGTGGTGTGGATTATCCCACTTCCGGAAAAGTATATATTGATGGGACAGATATATACACATTGAATGAGTCTAAGCTGGCAATTTTCAGGAGAAGGCAGATAGGTCTTGTTTATCAGTTTTATAACCTTATACCTGTGTTGAATGTAGAGGAAAATATCACACTTCCGCTGCTTTTAGATGGCAGGAAGGAGGACATGAATTACCTTAATGAAATTCTGACAACTCTAGGTCTTAAGGACAGGTTGAACCATTTGCCTAATGAGCTTTCAGGGGGACAGCAGCAGAGAGTATCAATAGGACGTGCACTAATAAACAATCCAGCCTTGGTTTTGGCGGACGAGCCTACAGGAAACCTAGACAGCAAGAATAGTGCTGAAATAATAGGACTACTTAAACTATATAATAAAAAATATAATCAGACACTAATTATTATTACCCATGATGAAAAAATAGCTCTGCAAGCTGATAGAATTATAAGCATAGAAGACGGAAAAATAGCCAGGGATGAGGTGATAGGTCGATGAATGTTATTAACCGGATCACTTTAAAAGGGCTCAAAAAAAATAAGGTGCGTACAATTGTTACTATAATTGGTGTAATATTATCAGCAGCAATGATAACAGCTGTCACAACGTTGATTTCGAGTTTTCAAAGCTATATGGTGAATTTCACAATTTTTGAAGAAGGGGACTGGCATACCTGTTTTTATAACTGTGACAAAAAAGACATAGCTAATCTTGCCAATGAGGATGAGCTTGATAATATTTCAGTTATAAAAAGCGGTGGTTACGCTTTATTAGAAGGCAGCAAAAACGAACACAAACCGTATCTTCATATTCTGGAGTTTGATGAAAGTGCAATGGATATGATGCCCCTGCGGTTGATAAATGGAAGAATGCCGCAAAACGAAAATGAAGTATTAGTATCGTACCACACCTTTACCAACGGTGGAGTAAAATTTAAGATCGGTGATATTTTAAAGCTTGATATAGGATATCGCATTTTGGAGGATGGTACAATCCTTGACCAGAATGTGGGATACAAGCACACGGACAGTGGTCTGACAGAAAAACTTGTTACAGAAAAAACCGAGGAATTTATAGTAACTGGAATATGTGAGCGCCTGCCCTTTTCCCAAGAAGGGTACTCAGCTCCCGGCTATACTTTAATTACTACTCTTAACAAGGATTTATTAATAAATTCAGATAAAGTGGATATTTTTTTTAGTGCTAAAAATCCCAGAGAAATTTATGATATAACAGAAAGATTGATTGAAAAGGTGAGCACAGAGGCGTATGGGTATAACAGTCCACTCCTAAGGTTATATGGTATAAGCATGAATGATAACTATCTTGGAGTTTTATACAGCCTTGCGGCTATTCTGATTTCACTTATAATGATTGGTTCTATATCCCTTATTTACAATGCGTTTTCGATATCTGTAAGCGAGCGCAAAAAACAATTCGGGCTTCTTTCAGGAGCTGGTGCAACAAGCAGACAGCTTAAGCGTTCAGTTTTTTTTGAGGCACTTGTTATAAGTGGAATAGGAATTCCCCTTGGGATACTTTCTGGGATTTTGGGTATCGGTGTTACATTGTACTTATTAAAAGATAGTTTTACCTTTTTTAATTTTACAGGTTTTGCATTAGTTCCAACTATGAAAATTTCGACAGCATCTATTGTTGTTGCTGCAATTACCACCTTAGTGACTATTTTGATATCTGCATTTGTACCTGCCAAGAGGGCTGCAAAAGCTTCTGCTATTGATTCGATTCGACAATCAACCGATATAAAGCTGACTTCAAAAAAAGTAAAAACCTCACGTATTACCCGAAAATTATTTGGAATGCCAGGAGATCTGGCAATGAAAAACTTCAAACGGAACAAACGCCGCTATAGAAGTACGGTTATATCACTTTTTATAAGTATTGTTTTATTTATCTCCACCTCCGCATTTTGCATGTACCTAGTAGGCGGTACAACAAGTGTCTATGAAGTCGAGAAGTTTGACTTATATTATAGTACGAATGAGAGAATACTCAGTGAACCCACACTGGAGGCTATTAATACTATTCTCAGAGTGGAAGAAATAACCGAAGGACAGCTAGTAAAACAAACTTTTGTGACAGCAGAGCTTTCAAAAGATATACTGATTGATACTGGGTCTGATGAAGAAGATGCTTCTGTGGTGCTTGCAATATACAGTATTGATCATGAAACATTTTCAAAATATGTCAAAAGTCTTGGGCTTGATGAAACTGAATTTTCTAACCCTGATATGCTTACAGGCATAATGATTGACAGGCAACATTATTATGATTATGAGGTGGAGAGATTTATTGATACGAACATGCTAAAAGAGAAAAAGCCTATGACATTTTCTATAGAGTTTACAATCGGAGACGGTAATGCGTTTCAAACAGATATTTATGTAGCAGCTTTTGCCCATGTGGCACCTTTTGCGATAAGGGATTATTCCAGCGGTAATTACTTAACTATATTAATTGATGAAGATATGATTGGAGATAAATTTGCCGATGTAGAAAGCCAATGGAGTAAACCGACATTGTACATGAAAGCAAATGATCCAAGAAAAGCAGAAAGTAGAGTAAAAGATATCCTTATAGATGCAGGGCTATCAACTTCGGGGTTATATAATGCAGCTGCAAATATGCAGCAGACAAAAAATATAATAACCGTTATGCAAGTGTTCTCATATGGGTTTATAACCTTGATTTCACTTATAGCCATAGCAAATGTATTCAACACTATATCAACCAACATAAATCTTAGAAGACGTGAGTTTGCAATGCTTAAATCTGTTGGAATGACAAGCAGTGGTTTTAATAAAATGCTCAATTATGAATGCGTTTTTTATGGTGCAAAGGCTCTTTTTTATGGCTTACCGGTTGCAATACTCGTTACTTGGTTAATTTTCAAAAGCGTTCAGCGGGGGCTTGATACATCATTTCATCTTCCTTTGAACAGTATTTTGGTCAGTATATTAAGTGTATTTATTGTGGTTTTTGTAACAATGATGTATTCCATGCGAAAGATAAGAAAAGAGAACATCTTAGATGCATTAAGAAATGAAAATATATAAAGGGGTTCCCCCTTTGCAATCCCCATTGTCTAGGAAAGTATACTTTCCTAGACAATGAAAGATCAAAACGGCTAGAAGCTAAACCTAAGCTGTTTTGATTAACTGCTTAAATTAATACTACATAGAACTTTTTTTCCTGAAAAATATCGTCAACATACATTATTTTGAGTTCTATGTCATATATCAAACAAAATTAATAAAATATACCATCACTGTCCATAGTATGCATTTTCCCCGTGTTTTCTTAAAAAATGCTTGTCAAGAAGATTTTGATCCATTGACCCTGTAAGTGGTTTTATGATATGGGTCATCAATGCCATCTTTGCAACTTCCTCAAGCACTACCGAGTTGTGTACTGCATTGTCCGGGTCCGTTCCCCAAGTAAAAGGGCCATGGGAATTAACCAGTGCGCCAGGAATGTCAAGGGGATTTGAACCCTTCAAAGATTCAATAATAACATTTCCTGTTTCCTTTTCGTACTCCCCGTTTATTTCATTCTTGCTCATAGACCTTGTGCAGGGAATTGTACCATAAAAGTAATCGGCATGAGTGGTGCCAAGAGCAGGTATTCCCATACCGGCCTGTGCAAAGCTGGTTGCATATGTTGAATGTGTATGAACCACCCCGCCGATTGAGCACATATTGTTATACAGAACCAGGTGAGTAGGGGCATCAGAGGATGGTTTTAATGAACCTTCCACCTTATTACCATCCATATCAAGCACTACCATGTGCTCTACTTTAAGCTCATCGTAAGGAACTCCGCTGGGCTTAATGACAACAAGACCTCTGTTGCGGTCAATACCGCTTACGTTTCCCCATGTAAAGGTGATAAGTCCATACTTTGGCAAAGATATATTTGCATACCAGACAGCTTCTTTAAGTTCTTTTAACACTTTAATCACCGCCTTTAAAAAGGGTTTTCATTTTTATATAGAACACTTGAAGGTAAATTATAGAAAACGTCATCAATTCCCAAAACCTTCATTGTGGCAAACAAAATTTTACCTGCTCTTTCAAAGGCTACTCCAGCATGATGGGGGAATCTTTCAGCAATGAGTACATGCCTGTAGAACCTTGCCATTTCCTTGACGGCAAAAACTCCAATGCCACCAAAAGACCTTGGTTCGATATCCAGCACTTCACCTTCTGCAATGTAGCTCTTAAGCTCACATCTGTCAGTTGATTGCAGCCTAAAAAGTGTGATATTACCGGGTTTAATTGTACCCTCCAACGTACCTCTGGTAATGTTGGGTTCGCCTGCATTTTCAAGTAAGCGATTCATTATGAGCTGATATTTTAATGAGCAGCTTTTTAGATGACATGAGGATGTGTTTCCACAATGGAACCCCATAAAAAGGTCATTTAGCTTGTAGTCCTTGGTATTTTCTCCGCTTTGCAAAAACATATCCTGCGGTACTGTGTTGTTGATATCAAGTAATGTAGCAGGAATACCTGTGGCACAGGTTATTATGTATTCACTAACCGCACCATAAATATCAGTTTCACATGCTACAGGTATGCCTCTAGAGGCTAGTCTGGAATTTACATAACATGGAACAAATCCAAATTGAGTCTGAAAAGCTGGCCAGCATTTATTTGCAAAGACTGCATACTGGGATGCTCCAAGATGCTGATCCATCCAATCGGCTAAGGTAAGCTCGTATTGAGCAAGCTTTGGGAGAATACCTGAGTAAGCTGATTTTTTACCCAGTTCATACTCCATTTCTCGTACCTTTTCCTGAATCCTTGAATCATTTGCATGATTATTAAAAGATTCATAAAGGTCAAGTTCGGAATTTTCCATTATCTCCATTCCAAGATCATATAAAGGTTTTATAGGAGCATTGCAAGAGAAGAAGTCCTGTGGTCTTGGACCAAAGCTGAATATTTTAAGATTTGACAGCCCAATTAATACTCTAGCAATTTTTTCAAAGTCTAAAATCATGTCAGCTATTTCATTGGCTGTTCCAACAGGGTATTCAGGAATATATGGTCTGATTCCCCTTAAACCCATGTTGTAAGATGCGTTTAACATACCGCAATAAGCATCTCCACGACCCTGTATAAGATTATTTGCAGACTCTTCTGCTGCTGCCACAAACATGGAAGGTCCTTTGAATTTTTGTGCCAGCATGGTTTCAGGAGCTTCGGGACCAAAATTGCCAAGGTAAATAACAAGCGCATTGATACCTGCCTTATTAATTGCATCCAAGGCAATTAGAGTATCTCGTTCATTCTCAATTATTGTGTCTACTTCAAAAATCTTTATCCCTTTTTCTGTACATGCTGAATAAACAGCTTTTCTTCGACTCTCACTTAATGTTTTCGGGAAACAGTCCCTGCTTACCGCAACTATTCCCAGTTTAACTTCCGGCATGTTTATCATGTTGATCCTCCTTACAAGTTTTTATTAAAGGTGTATTGTGTTTACTAAAAAAACCTACTCATGCGTTCCAACGAGGCAGGGGTATGTGCCACCGCTCATTTTAATTATTTTATTTGATAGAGTACAGTTTGCTTGTACTAGTCATCTATTGAGGCACTTTGCAACAAAGCATGTACTAAACTACATACTTTTAGAATGTTTTGCTTTTATCTGCTTCAGTGTTTTCATCACATTGTTGCTTCCACGACCAAAATAATCGTGCAGTTTTTTATACTCTTTGTAAAGACTCTTGTAAACTTTAACATTTTGGGGATTTGGTTTGTAATACTCATCCTTTACTTTAGCCATCCTTTGGGTAGCATCGAATATGGAGTCATAGCCGCCCTTATCTTTTCCAGCTGCTACAGCACCGAACATTGCCGAGCCAAGAGCAACAGTTTGCGAAGAAGCAGAAATATGTATATCCCTATTTGTAACATCAGCATAAATCTGCATCATAAGTTCGTCCTTTTCAGCAATCCCACCGCAGGCATAAAGTTCTTTAATTTCAACTCCATTTTCTTCAAAGGTTTCGATTATCATGTTTGTACCATAAGCTGTTGCCTCAATTAGAGCTCTGTAAATTTCTTCAGGCTTTGTGCTAAGAGTACACCCTATTAAAAGTCCTGTAAGGTCAGCATCCACAAGAACAGAACGGTTGCCATTCCACCAGTCAAGTGCTAACAATCCGCTTTCTCCAGGTTTTAGCTTTTTGGCTTTTTCTCTTAAGTATTTGTGTATATTAATGTTGTTTTTCCTTGCTTCACTTATATAGTTTTCAGGGACGCAATTGTTAATAAACCATTCAAAATGATCGCCTACACAGGACTGACCTGCTTCATACCCCATGAATCCGGGAAGTATGCCGTCCTCAACAACACCGCACATTCCAGGAACAATTCTTTCTTCGGTTCCTAGAACCATGTGGCAGGTGGATGTTCCCATTATCATGAGCATTTTACCCGATCCAGTTATGCCTACGGCAGGAACGGCTACGTGTGCGTCCACATTTGAAATACCTACAGCGGTATCTGTGTTTAAGCCTGTTAACTCGGACATTTCTTTTGTCAACGTTCCAGCTTTACCGCCCAGTGAATATATATTTGTGCTCAGTTTCTCATCCACAATATTTTCAAGCCTTGGATCCAGTGCCTTGAAAAAATCATTTGAAGGATAGCCTTCCTTTTTGCTCCACATAGCTTTGTAACCTGCGGTACAACTATTTCTACGTTCGTTTCCTGTAAGCACAAGAGAAATCCAATCAGTTGCTTCAATAAACCGGTCAGAAGCATTGAATATTTCAAGGTCTTCGTCGAGAATCTGCATTATCTTTGGTATCATCCATTCAGATGAAATTTTTCCGCCATATCTTTTAAGAAAGCTTTCTCCTCGCTCTTTAGCAATCATATTAAGCTTGTTAGCTTCGGGCTGAGCGGCGTGATGTTTCCATAGCTTAACAAAGCTGTGCGGCTTTGATTTAAATTCATCTATGAAGCAGAGGGGAGTACCATTTTTGTCTATAGGCAGCATGGTACAGGCAGTAAAATCTACTGCCATTCCGATTACATTATCAGGCTTTACCCCTGATTTTTCAAGCACCTCCGGAATGGTAATTTTGAGCACCTCAAGATAATCAGCAGGATGCTGCAGTGCCCAGTCGGGCTCCAGTTTTGTTTTTCGATCGGGTAGATATTCGTCCATTACGCCATGGGTATATTCCTTTACCGATACTGAAACAATATTACCGGTATCAACTTCAACCAGAACTGCACGTCCCGATTGTGTCCCAAAATCCACACCAATACAATATTTCCTCTTTTCCATTTATACGACCTCCTTAAAATAAGTACTTTTTAATACAATTTTTTCATATTATCACCGAATCCCAGTCCTCTTGACACTATAACGCTTTTGTAGACCCACGAATAACTAGCTCTGGGTTCATTTTTTCTTTCACATGATCTACTTGTTCATCAATTATCGACAGTAGTGATAAAGCTGCTTTTTGCCCCAGCTTCTCCTTTGGATGAGCTACACTTGTAAACTTAACCTCGGTCACCGTTGCCAAACTTGAATCGTCAAAACTGACTATAGATATATCATCCGGAACATGTATGTTCATTGTTCTTAGGTAGTCAAGAAGCTTCACTGCCATCTGGTCGTTATAACATACAATTGCTGTACAACCATCCAAGTGTTCAAAAAAAGTTTCATCTGGAATCGAATTATCTAGTAATCTTTGCCTGTCTTCTGTTGAAAACCATAATACACTGGCATCATTGGGTATAAGATTGAATTCATTATATGCACTAGAATAGCCTTTATATCGCTGGTGCCCTTGCATATCATCAACCTTGAATATCCCTCCAATTTTCCTGTGTCCCAGTTCTAATAGATGCTTTGTTGCCATATACCCGGCATTAAAGTCATCTTCAACCACAAAAGATGAGTCAAGTTCCTTGTAAAAAGCGTTAATAAATATAACTGGTATTCCGGATTCAATAATTTCTTTGTAAAGCTCAAGGTTTGGATTTGGCAAAGCACTTTTAACTGGTTCGGCAATAAGACCTGCAATATTATTCTCTTTCATACTCTCAAGACATAACCGCTCAGAACTTTGGTGGTTGTTAGTACAACCCAAGATAATGCTGTATCCTTTTTGAGACAGTACATCATCAATTCCCTTAATTATATCAGGAAATATATAATCATGTATGTATGTAGTCATTACACCAATCATCTTTTTCTCATGATTATTTTTTCCGACCTCATGAGAGACAAAGGTTCCTTTACCTTGCTCTCTGTAAAGCCAGTTTTCATTAACCAGCTCGCCAATAGCTTGCCGGACAGTATGCCTGCTTATGCCAAACCGGCTAGACAAGTTGTTTTCGGATTCGATAATATCCCCAGGTTTTAGCTTTTCATTAAGTATAAGCTCTTTGATTAATTCCTTCAATTTCACATATTTTGGTATGTTTTTCACAAACTAATTTCTCCTAAACAAGTTGTACGTACATGTTAATTATAGCATAATGGGATGTGTTGTCAAAGGGGATTCGAAAATTACTTGACAACAACTAGCTGGTCTATCGATACCATTATTATATTTTTCTAAAGATATTGATGCAGACGACAATGCTGTCAAAATATCTCAAAACACTTACCATTATTGGCTCTTATATGGGGATGATGCCATGATTAAAGAAAAATTTATAAAAAATAACAAAATAGTCTTTGACAACACAAAATTCTATGTTATAATTGTGCATGAATTTATATTTATTGGTGAATTGTAGAAAAATACGGTTGATTTTAGGTGATTAGCCAATGGATAATGTATTTTGGTGGTGAATATGACAGAGATAATTTTAGATGGAAAATATAAAATCATTAAAATGATTGGACGCGGTGGCATGGGTTCTGTCTATGTTGCTGAAAATATTAAGCTTAACACGCTCTGGGCTATTAAGGAAATTAGTAGAAAACACCATAAGGCAGATTATGTAAAAGAATATGATATACTGAAGAACCTTAATCATCCAGCGCTCCCTCGAATATTTGATATTTTTGAGGAAAATGAAAACATATACATAGTTGAAGATTACATAGAGGGTACAAATCTTAAGGATTATCTTAAGCATTCAGGAACGATAGATGAGAGAACATCAATAAACTGGATATTGCAGCTATGCAGTGTACTTAAATATCTACATAGTTTCAAACCCAGTCCTATAATTTACCGCGATATGAAGCCGTCAAATATAATGCTAACTAAAGAAGGGGAGCTCAAGCTTGTAGATTTTGGAATTGCCAGGGAATACAAAGAAGACGCACAAACAGATACTGTTTTTATCGGAACGAGAGGCTATGCTGCACCTGAGCAGTTTGGTACAGGTCAAAGCTCATTTGCTACTGATATTTTTAGTTTAGGTGTGACAATGTATCATCTGATAACAGGATTGGACCCAAGTGTTCCTCCATATAAATTGCAGCCTATAAGAGACATTAAGCCGAATTTATCTTTTGGTATGGAGAACATAATCACAAGATGCACTCGTGAAAACCCGAACGAGCGCTACCAAAATATCGACGAACTGATAGCAGAAGTGAATAAGCTTGTTAAAAAGAATAGGTATTTTATCACTCAAGAGCCATTTGGAGAAAGCTTTAAAAGGCTGATACTTTGCGTGCTTGAAAATACTGAATTTGCTGTGGAGTTAGCTTGTGCTGTTGCAAAAAGTACTAATTTAAAAACATTAATAGTGGATACGGATATTTATGAAAGTCAACTTGATATTTATCTTAATTCTACAGGAAAGCTAGCACACCATATATCTGAATATAATGAAAGCCCTGTTGAAACAGCTTGGAGTATGGTTGGTAAAGGTATAGATTCTAGGAAAATAATTGAAAAGACTTCTTTAAAAATCAAAAAAAACTTACATATATTAAGTGGTGTTTTTAATTCGGCAAAGGTTTATGGAGGTAGTGTTGAATTTGGAAAAATAATAGATATGTCTTACAGAAGTTTTGACTTATGCATTGTGTTGGTTAACCGGAATAATGTATCCGAAGAAATAATAAAGAATGCAGACTATCTGATTTCGGCTATAAATGCAAATGTAGACAAGATAAGAGAGTATAAAAAGCATATGGGTATAATCTGTGAAAGGTATAGGTATCCGTTAGAGCAAGTTAGATACGTAGCCTATGAGTACAAAAAAGATATTAACCTTCCTATTTCTATTCTTAAGAAAGCTTTTTCTCCACCGTGCTATCTTGGGAAAATTGATTATAAACCCGAAAGAGAGAAGTGCCGTAATGAGGAAGTAATTTTTGCTGATTTGGCTGCTAAGCAGCTAAAAGAGGAGTACAAAGGTATACTTAAGCACTTTAATATTAAGATTAAACCTGATTATCTTGAAAGGCTTGTTTTGTTTTTTAAAAAGATAGGTAAGTCAGTTCGACATATAAAAAAGGACAGGGGTGAGAAATTTGATTGGTAAAGATAAGCTCGTACTCATTCTTGCAGCGGTTTGCATTGTGATAGCCGGAATTTTATATTACTACAATAACATAGCTATTCCTGCAGTGTATCTAAAGACTGAACAAACTTTAAGATTTGAGTTGGATGATGATTTTATGCCCAAAGTCAGTGTAGCAGTTGTAGCTAACAACGGTATTGCACGGTATACTGTTTTGACAGCCGATATTGTGGATTCTTGTGTCAACATAGTTGAGATCCCTGTAAAATACACAGCTACAAATGCCGCATCACAAAAATCACAATTGATAAACAAAATAACAAAAGAAGATTTGCGACCTGGAGAGCAGATAATACTTGACAGCCTTTCAGTTGAGGAGAAGTGGTTTAATGAATATGACAGACTAAAAGAATATGAAGTCGAAAGTATAGTGTCCGGCGAGTTAAAGTCAGGTAACATTATAGATATTATAGTAAATTATGGCAATGGTGACTACGATGTAGTAGTTCCTAAAGTTAAAGTGCAAAAATTTATTGAAGGTAGTTTCACTCATGGAAACTCACAAGGTACTGCACCTTATAAGTCGCATAACTTGATACTTTCGGTTGACGAAATACAATACAAAGATCTTGAAATCGCTCAAAAGCTTGGTAAGTTGGAAACTAGACTATACATTGATGAAAGCCAGCCTGCAAGTCCGAAAACTTTTGTTTATGAAAAGGCAGTTAGTTTGCTAAATATAGAAATTCAGAATAAAAAGGAACCCACACTGTCAGAGGATGGAGGAGGGGTATGATTATTTCTGTAATTTCACCAAGAAGAGGCTTGGGACAAACTACGACTACTATAAATATTGCAGCAACTATTTCAAAACTACAAAGGAAACACTCCGTAATAATTGATACTGATACGTGCTTTAGTGATGTTGAATACTACTTGAGCAGTACATATGTCACTAAAGGGTTAGATGACTTTTGCTCCCTTTATAGATCTAATTTGATCTCAAATGCTGACTTTTCAAATTTTAGCAGTAAAATTCATGAATATATTAATATTATGTCTGCCAACAAATGTTATGTGCTTAGTAAAGAAGAGATCAGGGAATTGTGTAGCTTGGCAAGAAAACATTATAGCTCAGTTTTAATTGATACTACAACTGCTACAAAAAAGGATTTTATTGAGTTATCTGACTGGATTGTTGTTTTATTAAATCAATCTGTAAGTACAATACAAAGATTTATGGAATTTAATCAGCAGTTGATTCCGCTAAAAGATAGGATTGTGTTTGTAGTTAATTTTTATAACGAAAGCAGTATTAAGTACAGAGTATTGGAGATTAAGAAAAATCTTGAGGCTTTTGGGTTCTTAAATAAAGTTTTTATATTACCGTTTGAGCCTTTATTACTAAATGATGCTAATGAAAACTCAATGTTGAATTTCACGGTAAATAACAATATTAATAAGAGTGAATATTTAGAAAGGATAGCTGACATTTCAAAGTTTATGCTTGGAATTAATGAGCGTCAAGCAGCTGTAAAGGATAAAAAGCACGGTAAGTCAGCGGGTTTTAATTCATTCTTTTGTAACCGATTTTCACTGGGGGACGTAGAAACAATTATAAAAAGTTGAGGTATAAAGCATGGTTTCTGAAAAGAATATGTTTTACGAGATTGCCAAACAGCTCAATAGAATATTTCAAGATGTTGATAGCTACAAATCCATTTTTGGAATTGACAAAAAGCAAGCAGAGAAAGAACTGAACCTCTACTCGCAAATGAAAGAAAAAGCAGTAGTAGGTGATAAATCAGCAAGTGATTATATTATTGGTCAGTTTGCTCGGCTTTTAAATACAGATGTTTTTAACCTTAAGGAAAGTAGCTTAAACAAAATTATTAATTTTGAAGATATATTACAAAATGATGTTCAAATAATTTTTGAGATGCTGCTTTCTATGATAGATATGTCAGAAATTATTCTAAAATATGACTTATGCATTAAAATTACAGAGAAAGACATAAGACAAATTGCAGCTTCTGAAATAGAAAATATTAATATTAAATTTAATAACCGCCTTGCACAGCTTAGGCTTTTAGCAACTTTATCCTATGCAGAGGAGTATGGGCAAGGTTGTATAGACACCTTGCAGCATCAAAATATAAATGAAATTGGAATTATTGATAAGGATTATATTTACATAGTTTTTCAAGGTTGTAAAATTTATCTAGAATTTTTAAAATTTAAAGACACAAATGTAATACTGAATATTCAGAAAAAAACCACACAGAATTCAGTAATAAATTATGACGAACAAAACCCCACGCTTATTGCTTCAAAGATTAACTCAAGCCGAATTACTGTTGCAGGGTTTGACTCAACTCCTTCGAGCGAAGAACTCTACTATAACGAAAGAATTTTTAATCTAAAAAAAATAACACTCGAAGAAATGCGAGATACATATAATACAATAAATTCTCTAATATTTGATTATCTACTATTGAATCAGAAGGGAAGGGGATCACACTTTATAACTGGGGCTGATATGGGAGTCGGAAAATCTACTTTTTTGTTAGCTATGATGGAAAAAATACCTGACTACTGGGGTATAGGAATACTTGATACACAAAACGAGTTGCAGGCTCGCAAGAAGTACCCTCAGAAAAATATCAAGACATTAATCAGCAACAGCAAAAGGTCGGTATCTGAATCATTCGTAACTATGCTCAAAATGGCAAGGGATATTATATACGTTGGTGAGATAACTACACCTTTTGAGGTGGAAGAGCTTATAAATGCCAGCCTTCGTTTAAATGCAGGAGTAGGCGCAACAATGCATTCAACATCGCCTTTTGAAGTGATAACAAATATAAGAAATCTTATGATGAGGACTGCGATGTATAACAGATCCGAAATAGCAGAAGCTGATGCTGCCCGGGGACTTGATATTATTATTCATTTAGCTAAGCTACCTAATGGAAGAATAGTTGTTGAAAATATTGTAGAAGTAGTTTGCTTAAATGAAAGCGATAATGTTGATATATTATTTGACGGTAAAAACAGTGAAAAGATAGCGAACATCCTTAATCTGGTTCAAATTGCATTGAAAAAATATTTGAACGCTCAAACTTACAGGTATAATGAAATCTTCAGGTATGACACTTCCAGTGATGATTGGAGCCTTTTGAATCTTCCCACCGAGCAGTATTGGTACAAAATTGCAAAGTTTGTGGAAAGAAAAGAAATTGATCAGTTCAAAGAACACTTTTTAGATATGAAAAATAAGCTTCACAAAATGGAGGTATCATAGGATGGATATTACGATGCTCCTTAATGTGAGTATTTTATTCGATTATATTAGAAGGTTGAGTAGCACTCTGAATCTAATGAGTATAGTTGCCTTTTTATGCTTTATGACTGGTACAGGGATGATCTTTTGGTACATACTTAGGATATTGATATACAAAATTAGAAAGTATAAGTTTTTAACAGACAAAAGTAAAGCATCAAAGCTGACAGACTTAACTAAATGGCTCACTAAAAAACCTTTTTTTGAAGTATTGTTAAACATTACTGCCTCACGAATTTCAATGTTTACCGATTATTCTTATAATAGAAATGTTGAAATCTCAACTGTGATATTGGTATCAATTCTGTCATTTACCAGTTTGTGTTTTGTGATATTCATTAACCAACCTAGGGTGGTATGGTATGTTCTTTTAACTTATTTGTTTTTAATCATGTTATTTTTTGGTTTGATTCTACATGTATTAAATGTATCTGTGCGCTTAAGATTTACTGCAAAGCTTCCAGAAACTTTCAAGCTACTAAATTCTCGTTATATTAGTCATGGAAACATACTAAAAGCCATATCCCAATCTATTGAACTGGACGACTTTGATAGGGTAGTAAAGAAAGTGATGAGAACCATTCGCGATGTTTTAATAAAAAATGATATGAATGAAATTGACAATACGCTAAGTATGATTGAAAAAAACTATAATAATCAATTTTTGACTTTGCTTCTATGCTTGATAAAACATGCTCATTACAAAGGTGGAGAAAAGGTAATTAAGCGGCAGTTTGAAAATGCAACAGAGGAGATACTGTTTGATATTGAAAATCAAAAGGATCTTGCCTCAACAACAAGAATGTATATTCTAATGGCGATTGTAATGCCTCTAAGTATAATAGGCATCGAAAGATTTAATACTGCCTCTCTTGGAGATGCGTCATTGTTATTTTACCAAAGCCCTTCGGGATATGGTATAAAGCTTGCAGTAATTATTGCCGTAATTATATATATTGGCTACATGTTGTTTCTTGAAAGGTCGGTTTAAATAATGAAGATGATAGTAAACAGAGCAGTCAACTATTTTTATATTTTACCATTATGTTTAGCATTTATTTTTGTTGTATCCTACTTATTGAAAAGAGAGAACAGAATTAAAAAGGTTTTTAACTTGATGCCCAAAAGTGATAGTAAGACTAAAGCATTTACATGGGTTTTTAGGAAGCTCATACCTGTGGAGTCAAAGCTTTATAGGTATTATTCATCAGTTTTGCTTAAGTTTAGTAAAATATCTTTTGAGAAGCTTTGTATTTGCAAAGCTATGGCATTTTTTGTGACGTTAATATTAATCCTCTTAATAAAGCAGACAAATATCGTGATTGAAACTAAGGAAATTTTTACTGAGGTTAACTACAAGACTGATTTTATCTATAAATTATCAGAAACTATTGATAAGACAGATATTTTTGAAAAAGAAATTCAGTACTTATCAGAAGCTATTGAAACGATTACCAAAAAAGATATTATCAATGAGCAAATTGTACAAATGAAAATTAGAAATATTATTTTAGAAAACAATATTGAGACACCAATACCCGTTGAAAGTATGATAAATAGAGTATACCACCGTATTAGAGATTATTATGAAATAAGAAATGTGAATTTTTTTAATTATGTGATTTGGGCATTGGGTTTCTCATTTATTCCTGAGCTTTTGCTGATCGTTAAGAATATGTATATTAAGTCTGAAACTGAAAGGGAACTGAGATTTTTAAAGAAACTAATAATTATGAACGGAAGTATTAAACCAGTTGATTTTTTGACTGTACTAAAAATACTGATTAGTAAGTCGAAATATTACAAGAACATTCTACTTGATATTGAGGAAAGTAACCGGCTTAATTCAACTAACAATAAAGAAATTTATAAATTCAGAATCAAAAAGGCCAGAAATATTGAAGAAAAAATTTTTTTTGAAAAGCTGGATGAAGCTAACAACTACGATTTTGACCAAGCAATCAACAATATTGAAAATGAATTTAAGTTAGAAAGAAGAGAGCTTGCAAGAAAAATCCGAAAAAGAATTGAATCTATTCATCTTTCAGGAATGATCGGAGCAATGGTAATAATAGTACTAATGATATTGTATCTGATTATCCCTTGGATGGAACTATACAACATGAAACAAATGGTGTTTTAAGGGTTGTGTTTACCACTGAAGTGAAATATTCACAGTTATTTTAAGCAAGACGCATGAACGCCGATAAACAAATGAAATTAATACTGTAGTACTACTGACTTTTTTGATGATGTGTAATCTTCGGTACTAAATATAAGGCTATGAAAGGGGGAATTAGAGATTAAAGATATTATTTATGACATTATTATAAGTGTACTTGTCTTAACGCTACTCTGTATTGCAGTAATACCACTGTTTCGTGGCAATATGGATATAATTTTGGCAGCATCTAAGGAAGCTGATAATATGGACAAGAACTACGAGGAAGGTATATTGAACACAGGAAAAACTAAAGTTATGGGAAGTGATGTGATATCTGTTATAAGGTATTACAGCAATAAGTCCACTGTTGAGATCCGAGTGATTAAAGAAGGAGGTGAAGATAAAGTTTACTGTTCAGGAGAGAACTATAATTCCGATAATTTTTATATAGGTTATGAATATGTTTTTAATGCGGATTATATCTATGCTGAAGGTAAACTTGTAGGTGTAATTTATGAGCAGATAATGGAGTAAGTAGGGAGCTTTATTACCATTGGGCATCAAATGGCTTGTTGACCGCTGAATGATTATACATATTGTTGTATTAGGGAGTCCTTTTTAGAAATAGTTTACCCAAGATAAGTGGTGGTTTTTTGAAACGCTATATTTTCATTAAACATATTTTGCCAATGTTGTAGAGCAGTTAACTAGAAATTAATTTATTAAATTACCAAGAAAGGAAGATGATTTATGTCAAAAACTAGAATTTCATTTCTAAAAGTGTTAAAAAGTAATAAGGGAGGGTTAGCCACTATTATTGCTATAGTAGTGTCAATTATAATGGTGCTTTCACTTGTTTCCTATTCTCTTTTAAATCAGGTAGCCGGTGCTAAAGCTACAGCGGATAATGCAGCAATGGAGCAGCAGAAAATAAATATTATGCTGCAGAACCCGAATATTGTAACGGGGAATGTAGTAAAGGATTATATGAGAAATGAAACGGAACTAGGTATTAGTGTAACTGTAGATGGCATAAGCAGCGGTGAGGTCGCTGCTAGTAATATTGTTGACAGTGTACTATATAAAATGACTAAAGATTACAATGAGGATGGGCTATTGTCCTCAATAGAGTTTGAACAGCTTGATTTAAGCTGGAATTAGTACATGATTTTTGAGAATACAGCGAAAATATTCTGTATTTCAATTTGTCCATATTTTAAGCAGCAGCGCACCATTAACAAGAATTTAAAAGGAGAGCACAATGGCAGGGAGAATTACTCATACAATTATTGGGATGATACTTATTACTTATTTACTTTGCCTTGTAATATTCTTCTTCATGCATGAGAATATTAGGCTTACCGTTGATCGTCTAAACTATGAAGTGGCCGAGGTTATAAGCACTTCGGCTGTATTTTCTGACGAATTATATAAGTATCTATTTGACAATACACAAAAGTTTGGAGACTACATGATAAATTTAAGGCTGGACAAGCAAATAAAGAGCGGAGTATATGATACTTATTTTAATAGAGAGGATATCATTGGTAAGCCCCTTAGGGTAGGGGACAAATTAACCATTTATCTTGAGGATAAGAAACTAACTCTTTTTGGGAAGATTATTAATGCTACAATCTTAGGTTATAGCAATGATAGGTATATAAGCTCAAGTATAAAATCGGCATACACTGCAGTTGTTTCAAAAAATTCTATGGATGTTGTTAAAGGTTATGATGTAATCTTTGACATCAAAAAGTATTCTACTGATCCTTCTATTGCTGTTTTGGTGATAACGAAGCTTAATCGTGCAGGAAAGTATTATGGTCATGACTCACACGACGATGTACCTGAAACTAACTTCATCCATGGAAATTCCCCGGATGAAGAAGCGAATACAGGCGAGAATTACATATTTGATAACGGAGATTTTAAAAAGGAAATAGAATTAGATGCTTCAGGACTTATAAAGTTAATTAGATACATACAGCAGTAAGGGTAAAAGGCAGAAAATTAAAGTAAATGAAAGATAAAAGGGATGGAACATGTATCAGACAATTACAGTAATAGTTTTGATATTATTTATAGCTGTGACCTTTTTGCCATTAGCATATCAGGTCTATTATGAAATGATTACAGAGAAAATTAAACATGCAGTAAACCTTTCTGTAAAGATACTGCCTAACTGTATTCTTGACAATGAAGACAATCAAAGAAATATTGCATCAGGCTATAAAAGAAGCTATAAAAGCCCAGTTGAAATAGATAAAAAGAAGCTTGTTGCAGAATTCTATGATGCAATGGAAAAAAACATGGCGGGATCAGAATTATTTGAGAAAATGAAAGAATGTATTCTTTTAAAGGTAATTGTTTATTATGACAGGTTTTATGTAGCAGATAAGTATGATAGGTGGAGCCCTCCCTTTTTTTTTACTAAAACTAATGGCGATAAGCTGTACTATTTATACAGCTATGGGAATGTTGCCAGAAGCCTTGAAGGAGGCGAAAACAGTGATGATATTTATCTTAATGAGATTCCCTTAACAGAGGAGCAAAGAAATGATATTGTGATTGAAAAATTGAATGATGTAATAGAGAGCTATACTTTTGAGTTTTCAAGCGGTTCTGGTATAAAGATAAAAATCTTCAACCCAGAAAAAAACGATCCTGAATATAAAGCTCATAACAATTACTTTAACGTGTTAGATGGTGTGACCTTTTTTGTGGTATACCGAAATGTAAATGCTACAGCTGTTAATAACACTATTTTCAGGTTTGACAAAGCTGCTGTAAGTGGATATACAATGGAGTAAACTAACCGCCATGGTAATCATGAAGGGGATTAATATATTGCTATCACACAGGATAGTGGATTTTGGCTAGAAATTTATAAATAATGGAAGGATGATAAATTGATGAAAAAGTTTATTTGCTTGCTGGTCTTTACGATGTCACTGATAGTATTGAATAAGAGTGTATTTGCAGGAGAGATGCTAAGTGGAAATTTAAATACAAGTTCTGTTAATGTTTTAGTTAACGGACAGGCTGTATTGTTCCCTGATGCACAGCCGTTTATAGATGAGAATGGCAGGACTTTGGTGCCTATACGTGCGATTGCGGAAGCTCTTGGGGTAGAGGTGGGCTGGGATGATGCTAATAAGGCAGTAAGCCTTACAGGGGATAGTACCGTATCCTTTGTGATAGGGGAAAAGAAAGCCTTGGTAAACGGTCAGGCAGAAACTATGGACACCGCAGCCGTTATAGTTGAGTCTCGTACCTTTGTGCCGTTAAGGTTTGCATCGGAGTATATGGGTGCTGCTGTGGAATGGTATGGCGAAACGAAAACGGCTAATATATGGATGAAGGAGAAAGAGGAAGGAGATCTTAGTGAGCCGCTGGATCCTGATAAGGAAGCTGAAAAAAGAGCTAAAATCATTGAAAGCTTGCCGCAGTACATGGGTAAAAAGGGTGCGGACACAATTTATACCTATGATGAAATCACAGAAGAAGAAGCCAAAAGGCGAGCTAAGGTTATAGAGGAGTTGAAGGAGTATCCATTTCATCTTAAATCAAATCCAACAAGCAGCCTTACATACGAAGAGCATGTTGATAAATATGGAGAACAACTACCAAAGGACTATGCACAAATAGTAACTGCCTTTATGGAGTTAGGTAATAATGTTGACTATAGAACAATAACAGAGAACTTTATAGAGGAATACAGATACTTTTTCAAACCAGGCAGAGGACATAAATGGTACTTTTGGGTAGAGGATAAATGGTACAATACAGATCAAAGAATACAAAAAAGATATGATGAAATAAGGGAACATGAAATAATCCAAAAAGCTAGGTTTATTACAGATGAAACTTTGTTTCGTGTAGCAACTTGTGAAACAAGGGTAAGGGGGAGATTTGAGGTATGCTTTGAAAGTGCAAGCCCGGAATATCTTGAAGATTATGAAAAAAGCATGATTATTTGGACAGGAGAAAGTGAAGCACATAAAAACACATCAAGAGCTTTAAATATCGGCAAGTGGTACTACTGTGATGTTGAGATTGACTTGGGGTACTTAGCATCCAGAGACCATACGGTGTGGGAGCATACTAAATATAATTTCTGCAATATAATTTACATAAGCGAATTTAAACCATTGGAGGATTAGCTTATGGTGGCAAAAAAGAAACATATAATAGCAATAAGTATAATAATACTATTAATATCATCAATACTTATAATATCGTTACAAGTTAGTGCAGCTGACCTACGTGCATATGGAAATAATCTAATATTTATTGCAACTTCCACGAAAGCAACCAGTGGGACAAAGTTTAAGACGGTAGGTTTTACTGCAAGCTTTACAGGTTCATCAGGAATTAACTATGAAACTGTTATTAAAATGGAACAAAAAAAAGAAGACGATAATGGAGATGGTACTGTAACCACTACCTTTGAAATTCCCTTTGTTGGTAGCGGTAACACTATTATGCAACGTTTTAATGATGACTATGGTGTTCAGGACGACTTTATAACATTCTTTCGGAATGACAATACCTTATTTCTCGACCCTATAATCACTATACTTGAAAACGGAGTAGCACAAGGTGGAGTGAATGCAGATGGGACACTTTGGGGAGAGGTATATACAACACTGCCTGGAATCCTAGGTGCAAGGAACTGGGCAGAATCCACAAGAGAAGATTTAAAAGATATGTTTGGGGAGAGGGTAGATTTTGAAGGACAACTTATTCCTCCTACAGAGCTGACACCACCCACTGCAAGAATATCTAATAACGGTACGGAAGTAAACGATAAAATAACCTTCAATGAAGAAGAATTTATAAGCTTATCCGGAGAATTGTCAAGTTTTCCGTCATATGCCCAAAAGCGATACTTCTCATGGCGGTACAGGGCAGCCGGTACGTCTTCATGGACAACCCTTGTAAGTAATGGATTAATGGCTGTTTCCCCTAATTGGCCAGTTCTTGCTCCGGGTGAATATGAGGTACAGTTAGAGGTTTATTATGATACATACACTACACTTAAAAACCAAAAGACAATAAATGTTGAGGTAATACCAAAGCCAATAATAAACAGACCTATACATGGAGTTGATATAAACCCAAAGAGTGTTAAGCTTAATGAAAAATATCAGGTAATAGATGAAAGCTATGCACTTGATGGTAAACGAATTACTAAGTGGGAGGTTGAGGTTAAAAGAAGACCTTTAAGTACAGCAACATGGACTACTATTATGTCCAGACAGACTATTAGTAATCCTGCCTCATTTTTTGGTTCAAAGACTCAAAGTCAAGAGGGGCATTACTTATATACTGTTTATAAAGTAACTGATAATTTGGGAGTGGAATCTTTTGGGAGTGCATCATCAGTTTTTGTTACAGTAACAAATTCAGCCACTCCTGCACCATCTCCTACCCCGACACCTACACCTTTCCCGGGGCAGACACCTACTCCTACACCAACTGCTCCACCTTATGTATCGCCGATGCCGACTCCTACTCCTACGCCTGTGGTTATACCTAATAAAGATCCTGTAGCAATAATTACAGGACCAGGTAGTACAAATGCGGGCAATTCAATTTATATAAGCGGTGCCAGCTCCTACGACCCAGATGGTTCTATAGTATCCTACTCTTGGACAGCTCCGGGCGCGACTGGTTCGTTAAGCGGATCAGGAGGCTCAATAAAGTACACAAGTGAAGGAAACTATTCTATTACTTTGACGGTTACGGACAACGGAGGTAATAAGGATACTGTAGTTAAAACAATTAATGTCAGCCCGTCAATTCCCACGGCAAATATTTGGATTGGAGGTTCTACAAAACAAAATAGAAAGGTTGTACTTGATGGAGAGGATAGTATAACTCCGTTAGGCACAACTATATCTTCTTACGATTGGAGCATAATACCTGTATCGGGGTGTACAGCAAGTGACATCAAGTATATTGGTGAATTAACTGAGGAATCAGAAGACGTTCTTTTTAAAAAAGATGGTACTTATAGGGTTACTCTAACCGTAAGGAATAATCTAGGCTATACAGATACAGTAAGCAGGGATATAAGGGTGAGTGCGGACGTTCCTCCTGTAGCAGAGTTCACAGGGGTACAGTACGTATTAAGAGATCCTGCTGATTCTAATTACGCTACGATAGAATTAATAGACCAAAGTTACAGCCCTGACAGAGACGTTATAAGTAGAAGAAAGTGGACATATAAGTATGACTCTGATAATGATGGTTCTTTTTTGGATGAGACGAGTGTAGTGTTAAGTGACGCAAATCTAAAATCTATAAAATTAAGAACCAACCAAGTGGGTAAGTATCTATTCGAGCTAGAAATACATGAAACATTTGGTCAGTCCACTATAAGTAGTTTTGTAACTGCAAGTGACTATAGGTTTGATACTACAGCGGACAAACCGCAGTCTGAAAAAATCGTTGAGGTTGATAATATAGCTCCAACAACCAGTTTTCAGTTGATACCAAGCAAAAAAGTAGACGTTTATGTGTTCGCGGGTGATAATGATGCATATTATACAAATCAAAATATGACACAGTTAAATCAGTTTAAGGCGGATTTATTAAACAAGGGGTTTGATGCAAACTATATATATTTAAATGCTGCTGATTACACACAGGTGGGCATATACACTGAAAAATCATTTGGTTATAAAGTTTATAAGCGTTATGAGTTTGATTTTGGTTGGAATAGACATAGTGGTGGTGATTGGTATATGACTCCCGATAGATACACCTATTATGTATATATGTTAGAGGGTGGCAGAATTGTAATGGATGGTTATTATTATGAGGATGAGGAGGATTATGAAGAGGGCTATATTAGCAGGACTTCATCTTTTTTAATAGACATTGAGGGAGTAACTCATATTGTATTAGCTCGAAGTGGGGAATATTATGTGAGACTTAATACAGGTGAGTTTAAGGTAATTAGTTTCCAGTTTGTAAATTATGAAGACGATATAAATTATACAATAAAGGATGTTTCTGCAAGTAATGCAGCAGTCCTGAACGATGCTTTTTTGCCCGGGAGTAGGATAATGCACATGCAAGGGGGTATGTTGTATTTAAAGTATGATAGCAGCAAGGGGTATGATAGGCTTTGGGAGATGTATCCTGATTATTCAACAGTAAGAACAGTTGCAAAGACAAATTATGATGCGTCAAACGGGTATTATACGGTATTTGACCGTAGGGGGTATGTTGCCTTTCATTGTCCAAGTGAGAACAGAACTTTTCTTGCAAACTCCGAATATTGGCTACCAACAGACAGCTATGGGTATAACCCGACAGTTATTAAAGGGTTTAACTATAATAGTTTAAAGTCTACCTTACCTGTAAGAGGCGCAAATAATTATGCTATATTTTTAAGCAATTCATCTTCAACAAGTTCCGGATTGTATGTAGGATTGAATAATACTTTTACAGACTGGTTAAATGACAATGGATTTAAGGTGTATGAATCAGTTAACAGTGGGGATTTAAATAGGGTTTATAGTAGTATTGATGTACCAGTACAAACTCTTACATTAGCTCAATTGCAAGATGTAACGGAGTTCAGAGGTTTATACACTTACCGAAGATTAGAAGATATTTTAAATGACATCCAAAACTCACATCAAACAGCTAGTGAGGAGACCACATCATATGTAATTACAGGGGAACCCTACGAATGTGACTACTTTTATGAAGATTATGAAAGTGATCCAGTTTTTGAAACAAAGTGGAAGTATACTCATGATCCGTATTATTTTGAAAACAGTGAGGGACTTGATCCGGATTCAGGAAAATTGTTAGATGAACCTAAATATGTTTTTACAAAGCCAGGTAAATATGAAGTTATAGCTATGTCGAGGGATAACCCAAAGAACTATTATAAGTTTGACTCTTATAAAAAATGGAGTGATGAAGACCGATGTAAGGCGATTATTTACGTTCACCGAAGACCTATAGCGCAATTTAGCACACATGTTTTTAACAGCGGAGGGTATAAGGTGGCTGTTACGGATAACTCTTATGACCTTGACCATATCTCAAGTCCAAACAGGGGTATTACTGAGACGAGGTGGCAGTATAAGGTTGGTGATGCTGGAGCGTGGGTCGATGGACTACCTGCGGGATCAATAGATTACAATTATTATACATACATAAAGCTTGAGGTTAAGGATGTGTATGGAGCTTGGAGTAGACCTAAGATAATACCTGTAAGAGGTTATGACGTTTCATTTATTCCGGCAACAATTACTTTAAATCCGGAGGAGCGTTCATGGGGCAGCACAAGTGTTAATGTTAATGTTTCATGCTCAGGTAGTATTAGTTATGTTGACTATAAATGGTCTGCTTCTGCAATAAAGCCTACAGATGGTTGGTCACGGGCATCTGGTCTTAATTTTTCTACTACTCAAGCAGCTGAAGGGCAGTGGTTTCTCCATGTTAATTGTGTTTATGGGGGGCTAGGTGCTACATACAAGCTTTCTGGCTCTTACTGTATTGATAAAACCAAGCCAACCGGAACATACACATTAAGTACGACGGACTGGGTAAATAATAACGTTATTATTAACTTTACTGGGTATGATGCTTTAAGTGGAGTAAAACGAATAAGAATGCCAAACGGCACATGGGTAAGTGGTAAGCAGTGTTCATATGTTGCTGCAACTAATGGGACTCATAATTTTATTGTGGAGGATAATGCGGGTAATCAGGCGACAGTACCAGTAGTCATAAGTAACATTGATAAAACAGATCCTTCCGGAATTTTTACTGCTAATAGTAGCAGCTGGACAAAAAATATAATTAAGGTTACTTTTAATCCTTCTGATACAGGTGGTTCAGGGGTAAAGCAATGGCGTTACCGACGTTCTTCTGATAATGGGGTTACTTGGGGTTCGTGGAGTAGTTATACTATCGGTGATGTAAATGGGACTATAACTATTAATACTGACGGAATTTATAAGCTACAGGCTGAGGTTATAGACAATGCAGGCAATGTAGGCATAGTTACATCCGGGACTTACAGTAGGGATACGATTTTACCTAATGCTATTTTTTTACCCAATAAACACAACTGGACTAACAAAGGTATTACAGTTATGTTTGAACCTTTGGATATTGGTGGTTCGGGAGTTTATAGATCAAGATACCGCATTTCCAGCAACAATGGTGTAAATTATGGAGCTTGGAGCGCTTATACATCTGGTGACATCACAAAAAACATATTATTAACTGATGAAGGGGTTTGGAAGATTCAAGTTGAAGTTGAGGACAATGCTGGTAACACAGCAACTGTCACATCGGGAGCATACAAAATTGATAAGACAGCTCCGTCTGGGTCATTTACCCCTGCTGGTTGTGATTGGACTAACGTAAATGTTACTGTAGCGTTTGATTCATCTGATTCTGGTGGTAGCAATGTAAGACAATGGAGATACCGCAAATCTGGTGATAACGGATATAGTTGGAGCAACTGGAGTCTGTATATACCTAGTGGTTCTCATAAGAATATTATATTAAATAATACAGGTGTTTGGCGTATTCAGGTTGAAGTAGTTGATAATGCAGGAAACATCAGCACAATTAATTCAAATGCATTTCTAATTGATAAAAACACTCCATCCTACACTTCAACAAGTATAACCGGTCAATCATACCGTAACGGTAACTATTATTGGATAAAACCTAACGAAACGTTAAATATTAAAATTCGTGGTTATGATCAGGATTCTGGTATGAGATACTCATATATAAGATTATATTCTACCGAAGATAACAGAGCTGTTCATGATTGGACTTTAGACTCAACAAATCATAATGAGTGGATGACAAGCTCCTACACGGATATAATTGGTGCTGTTGAGTCTTATGAAGGAAGTGGCTATTATGAGGTTAACTGGAAGGTGAAGGGTCTTGCAGATGTCCTAAGTGATATACAGTACTGCTTTACTGATATTGCTGGTAATGAAGTCGGCTATGATAATACTGGGTGCTATATTGGAGTTGATGGTATTGCGCCAGGTTTGCCCAATATTATTCCGGATCATATTGAATGGACAAATTCTGATGTTGTTGTAGCAATAATTCATGGAATAGACACTGGAAGCGGCGCAAAGTCAAGTCAATACAGAATTGGTGGAAGCAGCTGGCTTGACTATAACAGCAAATTTACCATTTTGGATGAAGGGAAAACACACATTTTTGCAAGGACTATTGATAATGTTGGGAATATTGGTGAGGAAGCACTGCACAGTGTTAAGATAGACAAAACCCCTCCAGTTATCTCGGTAACCCCAGAAACGAACAGTGTTGTAGGTTTTTCATTACCTGTGGAAGTGAAAATCACAGATGAAGGCGGTAGTGGCTTCAAGAATTTCCGCTATGCATGGTCTAATAGTATTACAAAACCGCTCAATGGTTGGCAAACAATATATAATGAGATTAGCCTACTAAGTCTAACAGAGGCAGGATCTTTATATTTGCACATTGAAGCTATTGATACAGCAGGGAATATTGCATATGCTTGCTATGGAACATATACTTTGTTTTCTCCGGAAGTAAAAATTAATTTTGATGTTGTTAATAGGAACGATTACAGTTTACCTACTATTGCAGCAGGTGGCGAATATAGCATATTATCGTGTCCAGATACATTGTGTGGAGCTGTAATAGAATCAAATGTTGAGATTATAAAAGCAGAAGCAATTTTTAGTGGTGATAATGTAGGTGAACTTACCCTTGGAGCACCGTTATTCGACGGTCACCAATATACTTATACCTGTGATATATTTAGTGACACCATATCGCCATCACAACCTGATGGCTTATGTGAAGTAACAATTGTTGCAAAGACTTTGCTAGATACTATTAAAAGCGAATCAAGGATTGTTTCAATACTGACCGAAGCTTACCTTAACGTTGAAATATATAACGATGCTGAACAAATGATATACACAGATACTACAAGTGTTGAAACAGAGTACGGTACGTTTAATGCTGTTTTATCGCAATATTCTGAAAATATAATTATAGCAAGAACTTCCCCATATGTTTGTGGCGTAGTTGCTGAATTTCTAGATGAAACAGGACAGGCTATTCATATAGTTAACCTTTCTACCAACAACAACGACGCAAAATGGGAGTGGGCGACTTGCATTACTGAACCTTTTTTTGGAGGTATAAACTTTGGAGTTGTTCGCTTAACTGCTACCACTACTAATGGCAATACCCAAAGCAAGGAAATGACATATTTTATCCGAAGAATTAAATTAGATAACTTAAGAATCAATGATATTTCAGATTATAACTGGAAAGAATATTTTATTAGATCAAATGGTGAACCTTCAGAACTTGCCCGAAATGGTATTAATACCAGCAGCATGCCTGTGTTCAAGAATCATGAGTATATGGGAATTAAGCTTGGATATATGATTAAGTTCAAGATTGATTCAATTGGATTATACAGGAACGAAGATTCATTGAGTGTAGATGTAACATATTATGTAATGGATAATTCAAATAATATTTTCGAAGCTGATATATATGTAAGAAACGAAGATGGAGTATTTGCCTTGCTTGAAAACAGTGAATACAATAAAGTTGCAGGAAGTATTATACTCAACTCAAGCAGTAGGAGCTTTCACGAAGAAAAGCCCGAAAAGGAAACTTTCAACACATGGGAGTTTGAGTTCTTTCTCCCCTCAACTGCAAAGGTAGTAAAAAAGGGTGAATCTTTGGATATTTACAAGGACAACTCATGTAAAAATAAATTGCTTATAGTTTTTGATATAACTGGACATAGTAAGACTGGTTCAACATATGACTATACTATCAGAGAAAATCTATGGGGTGCTGGTGATGGTAGCGAATATGGAGCTAACCTACCTTCACAAAAGGATCTTTTACAAAAGGGTCTAAACAAAGGAGAAGTATTCTGGTACAACCTCAATGAGACAGCGCTGGATGATCTCGAATTTTATAGGGAATGGTAGGAGATTGTTCACTTACCCAGCCTACATGGGTACTTAAATAGACATACTAACCCAGAATAAGGGATTAAAAAAATAAAAAAATTGCAAAATAACTGTTGACAAGAGTATTTAAGTCATGTTACTATAGTCAAGCTGCCTCGTGAGACTCTTAAAAAAGCACTCACAAGAAATTGGATAAAAAATGATGTTGACAAAGAAGAGGACAGCGTGGTAAGATATAAAAGTCGCGCTCATGAGGGAAATATGAGACGACA
>CAYPLH010000043.1:0-33075 GCA_964411505.1 uncultured Clostridiaceae bacterium
AAGTAGATATGCTCATTGACGAGATCTGTGTGTTTTCTTATAGCAACTTTTCAATACTTTTAAAATTAATTTCTTGACAAGAACATAAGTTTTGTATATCATTCTTGTAGTGGAATTAATTGTTGCAACTATCATTTTTTATACCTAGTTTTTGATGCACCATAAATGTAGCCTAACGCTTTAGCGCTACTGCTAAAGTTAAATAATAAGCAATTTGGTGGTGCTTTTTTATGGAACTGGAGAAATATAGGGATCCTGTGCATGGATTTATAGAAGTAAGACCTCTTGAAACAAAAATTATTAATTCTCCTCCATTTCAGAGGTTAAGAAATATAAAACAGCTTGCTATGACTAATTATGTATACCATGGAGCGGAGCATTCCCGGTTTGGTCATTCTATAGGGGTAATGCATTTAGTAACAAAGGCATTTCGATCTGTTATTAATAACAACGCATATAGTAATTTTGCTAGTACCCCCAAAATAGAATGGCATGAACAGATTTTGAGGTTAATTGCGTTAACACATGATTTAGGACATGCACCCTTCTCACATGCATCAGAAAGTCTTTTTCCTAATAACTTAAAACATGAGGATATGACTGAAAAGGTAATTAAACAGACAGTGGTAGGGAAGTATATAGGAGAAATAGGAAAGGAATTTGTAAAGAAATTTGGAGAGAATTTTGACATAACTCCGGAGCTTATATGCAATATATACAGAGGCAAAGATGCTGGAGAAAACTCTGAATTTGTTTTTCTTAACACATTCATGGATAGCGAATTAGATTGTGATAAAATGGATTATTTACTTCGAGATTCATTATATTGTGGTGTAAATTATGGGAAATTTGATCTGGAAAGACTAATTTCTTGCCTTACTGTATATATACAAGACAGCATACCGCGTTTAGCCTTAGAGTACGGAGGTATACAAGCATTTGAAGAGTTTGTTTTAGCAAGATATTTCATGTTTGTACAAGTTTATTTTCATAGAACGAGAAGATATTTTGATATAACTCTTGCACGCATATTGGAAAAAATATTACCGAACGGAATTTATCCAGAAGATGTAGAGGATTATCTAAAATGGTACGATAACAGCGTAATACAATTGATAAAGCAACATGCTACTTCTAATGATGATTGTAAGAGGATAATTGAGCGAATAGTATTCTCATGTGTACTTGAATCAAAAACACATCCACAAGATGGAGATAAACGATTGTTTGAGAGTCTAAAGAAACGAATAATAAGGCGGTTTGGGAAAGAACTTTTTATTGAGGATTATTCTGCTGATAAAATGCCGCATAAAATACCTGCCAAGGTTGATATTGATGACGAGAAAGCAATTATTATTATAGATAAAAAAACTAATCAACCCAGCACTATTTCCAATGAATCTCATATTATCAGCAGTTTAACTGAAAAAATAAATATTCAACGATTATATGTTTGTAAAGAAAAACAATGTGAGGTTCATGAGTACATAGAGAATGAGTATTAAGGTGTGCTAATATGAAGATTTATAAGGGAGCATTCCTGTAATGATCTTTAATGAACTTTGAAAAAAGAAGAGCCTCACGATAGAATATAGATGTGGTGGTAATAAGTTTAACAAAAAAACCACAAATCTAAAATCTACAGGAGGTCTTCAATATGAAGTATAACCAAAATTTTAAGATTATGCAAATTACAGATAGTACCTTGGTGATCGGAGTTGATATTGCAAAGAAGAAGCATTTTGCCAGAGCCTTTGACTGGAGAGGGATTGAGCTTGATAAAACTATTCAGTTTAAATCTAATTGGACTGGGTTTAATAGCTTTTTCGATTGGGTGAACTATGTAGCCAATAAGACAGAGAAAGATAAAATTGTTATAGGGATTGAGCCAACCGGTCATTACTGGTTTACCTTTGCACAGAAAGTGTTTGAAGCAGGGCATATGTTAGTGCAGGTAAACCCATATCATGTAAAAAAAGCGAAAGAGCTTGATGATAATACTCCAAGTAAGAGTGATCGTAAAGATCCCAAGACAATAGCAATGCTTGTGAAAGATGGACGCTACCAGATTCCGTATATGCCAAAAGGTCTATATGCAGAATTAAGAAAGGCAAATAATCTCCGAGAGGAATGGCTGAAGAAGATATGGAGTGTGAAAAACAAGGTGCAAAGATGGTTGGATATATATTTCCCTGAATTTATGAGCGCGTTCTCATCCTGGGAAGGTAAATGTGCAGTTATGACTCTGGAAAGATTATCGTTACCAGCTGAAATTATGAAGTTAACAGCGAATGAGATACTTTCTATTTGGAGAGAAGAAGTAAGTCGTGGAGTGGGGATAAAGAAGGCACAGAAGCTGTTGGAAGCAGCGAAAGAAAGCGTAGGGATACGAGAAGGCTTGGAAATGGCAAGCTATGAGATGAAGCTGTTAATGAGGGAATATAAAGAGATAAGAGAAATACTGGATGATCTTGAAGCGAAACTCGAATCTCTTGTGCTGACAATACCTAGAGCAACAAACCTATTAGAAATAAAGGGAATAGGGGTAAAAACAGTTGCAGGTTTTTTTGCAGAAGTAGGGGATATAAAGAGGTTTAGTCACCCGCAGCAGATCATAAAGCTTGCAGGTCTTAATGTTAGGGAAAACAGCTCAGGGGAACATAAAGGTCAAACAACAATAAGCAAAAGAGGTAGGAGCAGGCTAAGAGCATTATTGTTCAGGGCAATCTTACCGATGACAGCTAAAAATGCAGAGTTTAATGCTTTGCACAAATATAACATAACGGAAAAAGAAAACCCATTAAAGAAAATGCAATCATTGATAGCTTTGTGCGGGAAGCTCATAAGGGTAATATTTACACTGGTAACAAAGAATGTTAAGTATGACGGGGAGAAATTGCTTGGTGATATTCACAGAGAAAACGTAGTAATAGCAGCATAAAGGGAAGTTTTTTTAATAAAGAAAGAAAAATCACAGGAGTAAGTGATTTCTGTAGCAATGGATGCAAAAATCTTTTCAAGAATCCAGTTGACAACGAGCCTCCCCCATATGGGTACATGCCAGCGGGGCATCCACCCAAGCCCCTCGCAGCATGAACAGGAAGAAGGGCTGAGGGGCTTAGCTGGCTGGCCAGCCAGTAGGCTACCATACGGGACCCACTCATTGTCAACCGCACTTAAAAAGTTTTTTGCTTGAATAAGAGGATAAGGTAGAAATGCGTTGCATTTCTTTGATTAAAATTGTTGAGTGTAGTGTTTAAGTTAATTTGTTCTTAACTACTTTGAGAAGCTTTTATCTACTGCCATGAGCGGGAATGCGTCTCCGCTAGGTGAACTCTTGGCAATAGTAAAAGTGGAGAACTGTAGTTGAAGATAAAGGTAGTTTTTGAGCTAATTGTTAATGATTGAACTTTGAAAAAAGAGAGCTGATAGTCAGCAGGAATATTTTCCAGGAGGGCGCAACGACGACCCAGTAAGGGAGCTAAGCTGACATCCACCTCATGGATAGGCAGAACGAAGGAATTTAGGCTACGAGCCAGTGAGATATGGGAGGTTATGCCACCTGAGATTATGTGGAGAAAATAGGGCCACTAAAAGCTGATATTAAGGACGCGGCTTATTAAGGTTACCCTTTTTCCTGCAGTTTCGGGAATCGAAGCATTTGAATGCATGATATCCATGAGGTACTCTTTTTTAAAAAAGTGAAAAACTAAGAATGAGCGAGGAAACTTAAGTAAATGAAAGATAATAGAGGGAGGAACGGAAATGGTTAGCTTAGAGGGCTATATGCAAGTATTAAAAAGCATATGTGAAGAAAATGTACCGGGAAAAAAGACTGTGCAAAAGTTAATGTATTTAATGGAAAGAAAGGGCGTAAATTTGGGTTTGTATTATAAAATTCACTTTTTTGGTCCCTACAGTGTAGAACTGGATAATGTTTTGAGGACACTGCAAAATAATGACTATATCGATATAAATACAACGGGAGTAACACACACGATTCACATTAAAGAAGTAAGTGAGTATGATGCACTCACGGAAAAAGAAAAGGACGCAGTTTCCTATGTTATAAACATGTTTGGTAAGAAATCAGCGCTTGAGCTAGAGGGTATTACAACTGTAGATTACATTGCATGTTCTTTTGAGCAAGAGGAAGTTGACGATTTAAAGATAATTGAAGGTGTGAAGAGAATAAAGGGTACCAAGTTCACGGGGGAGCAACTATTTGAGTATTTAAGTGTTCTAAAGGAATATGGATTTTTGAATTGAATAAAGCTCAGTCGCTGCGCTCCCCTCGCAACGATACCAGGGAGACCCGGATTATGTCGAAAATTGTCGAACGCATATATAGTTGGTAAAAGCATATCCACTGTTTGTTAGCATAACTAATATATAGTATTAGGATAATTACCATAAAATGCACGGCACTTAAAGTTACAATTTATATCGTATAATTGAATTTAAAGTAGACTAAAGTATTTTAAATAGCTTAATATTGTAGCAGGATTTTTATTAATAAGTATAGAAATAATAATATGGAATCATCATCTACAATCTGATTCATAAGATATTGTATAGGTTTTGTTTTGAAAGTTGTGTAATAAAAAACAAAGGTGTGAAAAAAATGTGTAAATTTATAAGCGTTGAAGACATAGTAGCTAACGCTTTAATCGAAATTTATGAAAATAATGGAGGTAGAAAGGTTAGTTTTGAGCAATTAAGGAACTACGGTGAAGGTGTTATTAGGTATATTAAGAATGAAAAGAGGGAGGATGCTGTTTTATTAGTTTCTAGATATCATATGCGTGAATTAGTTCGCAGCTACTCCGAATTCTTCAATTTGGATGATACCGGAGATTCTGGAACTTATCTAGAGTTGAGAAGTGATAAAACGGCTGAGGACTTAAGAACAAACTTCAGAGCTTACATTTCAATTGATATGTTGCTTGCATTTACAAACAAAAATAATTTACACGAACTTGGTGTATTTGTGAAGGGATAATTTTCATGGGGTAAAGCGGTTAAAGGATCCTATATATGGTTATATCGAAATTGATGATAAGGTTATGGCTGACATAGTTGATTCTTCATGCTTTCAACGCTTGCGCAATATTAGGCAAACTAGCTATGCACCATTGTATTCAGCATCAATACATAATAGATTTATTCACTCATTAGGTGTGTATTATTTAGGCAAAATAGCTTTTAAAGCTTTTTGCAATTCTGCTATGGAAAAGTTCCCTGAAATAATAGAAAGCAGCAAATGGGAAAGAGATGAAAAGATTTTTTGCCTTGCATGTTTATTACATGATGTTGGACATGCTCCGTTTTCTCACTGCGGAGAAAACTTTTATTCTAGTGTATCGTATAAAGAAAGTAAGACAATTAATAATTTATTAATAGATGCTGTGGGAGATAATCGATTTACCGATGATGTTGATTTTTATCGCAAAGGTGGTAAGGAAGCCGCTCCACATGAGATTATGAGTGCTGTTGTAGCAATAAAAAACTTTAATGAGCATTTCAATACACCTGAAGAAAAAGACTTTTTTGCCAGATGTATATGTGGTTATAAATACAGGGAACCAATAGCGGATGAAAAGGCGGTTAAAAACTGCTTAGTTAATTTATTGAATTCCTCCGTTATTGATGTTGATAAACTGGATTACATTATACGTGACTCCTATATGACAGGGTTTCAAAGTGTATCTATAGATTATTATAGATTATTAAATAGCCTGACTATTATTGAGAAAAATGGTGAAAAGACACTGGCTTATCACAAGAGTGCCTTAAGTGTTATAGAAAATGTTGTTTACGCACATGATTCAGAAAGAAAATGGATCCAAAATCATCCTGTTATTTTATATGAAAACTTCTTAATACAACATGCTATAAGAAAAGTTGACAAGTATTTTAACGATGATAAGAAGCTGTTTAGCTATGAAACGCTTACTAATGAAGGAACAGATTTTAATAAGAAAGGGAAAATCAGACTTTTATCGGATGAAGATATAATTTATAATATAAAAAATGTTTGCGGTGATGAACTTACAGATGAATTCTTTTTTAGGGGTGCCCGCAGGCATCCTATTTGGAAGTCAGAGGCAGAATATAGAGCATTATTTGATGGAAAATTAAATGAGGACTACCTTAATAGTTTGGATTCGATGTTTGAAAAAATAGAAAGGTATCTATTAAATTTGGAAAAACCTATAATAAATGATGAAGTAATAAAAAGGTGCCATGATGAATTAAAAAAGATTAATGAAAATACTCTAATTTCGGAAAAGAATAAGACAAATCTCAAAGAAGGATTATCTAACACTATAAATTGGCTCTCCTTGCTAAAAAACTTTTGTAATGAACATAACATACCTTTTGATTTGGTTATCATTACTGCCAAACAGTTCCAAAGTGGGTTCCTTAAGAAAGATATAGATAATATTTTAATTTACTTCCCTGAATATAATGAGTCAAAAAATATAAAAAAAATTATGAATATCTTAAGCGCTTCAAAAACACGGGAACGCTATTTTTATTTGTATTACAAAAGAGACGAGAACATAATTGATGCAGAAGCATTATCCAAATGCATTTGCAGGAAACTATTCCTATAACAGACGAGTGGAAAAATAAATATTTAACGGATACTTTGATAATTAAAGAATTATATAATAAAAAAATTATGTTGGTTACTGGGGATGAGTCTTCCGGTAAGACTACTCTTGCTAAGAAAATATATAAAGATGCATTACTCAGTAATAAAATACCACTATTATTTATTGGTAAAGATTTTGTTTCTTTTGAAAGACAAAAGGTTATTGATATAGTAGAAAAAGAGTTTTGCAGACAATATTCAAAAGAATTGTATGATAAATACATATACGAAGATTATTCTAATAAAGTCATTATTATTGACGATATATATGAATGCAAATTAAATTCAGAAGGGCTAAAAAAGCTGCTAGATTTACTAAGTGATATTTTTGGATATATTCTAATGTTTTGTAATGAAAATTATAGAATGAATAAATTTATGGACAAAAATACAGCTATTTCATATTCGGACATTTTTTCTTGTACAATTATGCCATTTGGTTGTCTAAAACGAGATGAGTTAATAGGAAAGTGGATTTTATTGGGACAGGAGTTTTTGTTAGAAAAGGATGAAGTTAGCAATCAATGCCTTTTGAAGGGCAGAATTATTGATAATATAATTGGAACCGGCTGGGTTCCGGCTTATCCAGGGTATCTCCTTATAATAATGCAACAGCTTGAATTAAACAACACTATTGATACAAAAATGAGTTCACATGGTTATTTGTATCAATATATGATAAATAAGCAACTAAGTGTGATAGGTAAAACCCCCCAAGACATAAATATTTTTGATCAAGTATTAATTGATATTGCAGGATATATGCTTAATAAGAACAGTTACCAAATGTCGGAACTAGAATTAAAAGAATTTATTAATGAATATAACAATAATTACAAAATGTCTTGTGACATGTCAATTATAAATAAGCTTATCAATGGTAGATTACTGGATTCGAGAAATGGAATGTATTTTTTTAAGCATAAATATGTTTTATATTACTTTACTTCGATATACTTACAAAGTAATATAAACAGTACCGGAATGCGGGATAAAATATATGAATTTTGCTCAAGATTATATAGTGAAAAATATGCGAATATTGTAATATTTTTATGCCATATATCGAGGGATCGGGGAATAATTGAAGAGATTATTTATAAATCATTTGAAGTTTTTGATGGTATTGAAACCTACGATTTTATAAATCATAAAAAGTTCATATCTAGTGTTGACACAGGATTAAAAAAAGTTTTGCTGCCAGATACAAACCTAGACATTAACAGAAGAAACATGTTGAAAAAGAGGGAATTAATTAAAAAAGAATTATATCAAGATAGTGCAATGGATGAACAGCCTTATTATTCAGAAATGGAGACAGAATATGTTGATGAGCCTATAGAAATACTGTTATTTAATAAAGCATTCAAAACATTGGAAATAATGGGTCAAATACTAAAAAATTACCCTGGTTCTTTAAAAGGTGATATAAAAAGAGAGCTTATTATGGAATGCCATAATTTAAGCATGAGGACACTTAATGTATTCTTGATTTTTGCGGATAAGGCTATAGAAGAAGGTCTCCTTGAAAAAGTAGTTAACAATAAAGAATTTAGTAATGAGTTAACACGCGAAGAAAAATACAAACTTGTTGATGATTTAAAGCAAAAATTTGTTCGATTAGCAGAGTATATAGCAACATCTTTTATTATAAGATTATCTATTTCCATTGGTGACAAATATTTAAAAGATTCATATTATGATATTTTTAAAGAAAATGAAGGGTCATATTCGTATAAGCTTCTTGAAATAGCAATAAATTTATTCTGCATGAATTATATTCCTGAGCAAGTAATTATGATAACATCTATGAATTTAAAAAAAACAAATAATTATTTTTCATATGAAATTTTAAGAAGCCTAGTAGGACATTTTCTGTACTTGCATGGGTGTAAAGATGTGATAATGAAGCAAAGATTGTGTTCTGAACTGAATATAGATTCAAAAGATTTATTATTAAGACAAAAGAAGTACTAAGAACCATTACTAAGAACCATTAATTATGCAGTGCTTAGTCGCTGGGGCTTCTACCGATAATACTTATGCGCTCCCTCGCAAAGGTACCGGGTTCAACCCGAATTTTGTCGAAATATGTCGTCACTGTATTTTCCACTATATTCAACCGGATCGGGTATCAATTTTTCATGTCTAACATTGTTAAAAAATTAACTAAGATAGCATGTGAAAGTGAGCTATACTTCTGAGAATAATACATTTCACCGAATCAGCTAATTGATGATATGAAAGAGATCCCTTTTAAATCACAGAACATTATGCAGAAAAAGGCTGATAGACAAGGTTTTAAATTGATAAAAACAGATAATCGGTTAGCAACAAATGCATCATTGGAAGTAAAAATACTTAAATGTATAGAGGGTGGTGCAGAACATGTGGATATGCTCATGGACTCATTGCCAGCAGGCAGAAATGACATAATGGAAGCATTATGTATATTAGATCTGGAAGACAAAATAAGGATTCTACCCAGCGGGCGAATTATCCTCAACTTATGAAGATACCGGGTTCTAGCAAGCTCAGTCGCGGCACTTCCTTCGCAAGGGTACTGGGTTCAACCCGAATTTTGTCGAATATTGTCGAACGCATATACAGTATGCAGCGATAAATACTACCCTTTTTATCTACAAAATTAATTCAATTACATTGACACAATGAAACCCAGATGTTTTTTAATAAGATTCTCAGCATCTTTAAATTGAAAAGGTTTAGCGGATAAGCGTGGAACAAACATGCAGCTTCAGATGTCGTTCATTCTTGATATAAGGAATATGAAAAATGATTAGGATGTGATTTATTCTTAATCATCTTGAAATGTTTGATATGATATTTGATGATGTTTTTTAAATTAGTCATACCTCTTGATTGGGGTTATCATATATGATAACATTATTGTGAGGCATGACATACACTAATATTGGAGGTGTATCATGGAGTGGCAAGTGGAATACTACAAAAAGGAAAATGGTAATATACCTGTCCTTGATTATTTGCTTTCGATAGATGTGAAATTGCGTGCAAAAGCCTTTAGTGAAATAGAACTGCTGGAAAAGCATGGATCTGATTTAAGAGAACCTTATGTAAAGCCCATAAAGGGTACGCAATATAAAGGACTTTTTGAACTGAGAGTAAAATTTGCATCGGATATCAGCAGAATATTCTATTTCACATACCGGCAGAAGACCTTGTATTACTTCATGGGTTTACGAAAAAAACTGAAATGACGCCACAAAGGGAGCTTGATCGGGCACTGCGCTATAAAGAAGATTATGAAAGAAGGTGTGATGATGAGTAAAGCAGTAGTAAAGTTTTCTGAAGTAAAAGAGCTCTTAATGAAAGATGAAGAATTTAAAACAGAGTACGAAAAGCTAAAACCACGCTATGATGTGATTTCTCAAATTATTGAAGCACGAACAAACCAAAACATTACCCAGGAAGAATTGGCGCTCCGGGTCGGGACTCAGAAATCCAATATCAGCCGTCTGGAAAGTGGAACGTACAATCCATCCCTTGACTTTCTGGTTAAAGTCGCCCAATGTCTTGGTAAAGAAGTACAGGTCACTTTTAAATAATGTTTTTTGGGAAGTCGTAAACAAGCTTGTGGCAGCACAGATGATTATAATAAGGGCTGAGAAGTCAGCGCCTTTTTCTTTTGATGCTGAAATGAGATAGCGAGAAAAGCTGAAGAAGGTAGATATAACAAAAAGTAACATAATGGAGATATTTTAATGAAACATGCATAATAAAGGAAAAGTGCATGAGGGTAATGAATATGAGTTCTGAAATTATAATGTATCAAACAGTTTTGACCTAATATAACTATCTTTTAGTGTTATACATAGCTAAGGAGGGCTTTAGTGTGGATCAAAAATTGCGAAATTATCAAAAAGAAGCTGCTAATGCAATTTATAAATTATTTCAATCTAGTTGTGATAAAGGCAAAATGATTAGCATCGACATTCCTGAAACGAGGTATGGATGGATAGGGTATCAATTTTACAAGGATATTTAGTAGTTACAAACCTAATTAGCTTTATAGTTATTGCAATTGATAAGTGGAAAGCAAAACGGGGAGAGTGGCGAATTCCAGAAAAAACTTTGTTGACATTTGCTGCTGCTGGAGGTTCTATAGGTCTGTGGTTTGGGATGTATATATTTCGGCATAAAACAAAAAAGATAAAGTTTTCGCTTGGAGTTCCAGTTATACTGTGTCTTCAAGTGCTTATAGCAGTACTTTTGCAAAAAAATCATTAGATATGATATTGGGGAGCAGTAGATACATCGGCAGGACGAGTCAAAAAATAAATTAAAATGAGGCGAGATAAGTGGATGTGTTTACTGAACTGGAGAAGTATCCGGGTTTTTCAACCTGCGATGTTACAAAATATTATTTTCATAGCTCATACCTCCTACCGCTGAATATTGTAATTTGTAATTTTATAGTCTAAAAAACTATTATGCTCAGTATAATCTGGATATTTATGCTCCTTTCTATAGAACTCCTTATCATGATACCAATAATCTCTGTGGAGTAATTCATGATAAATTAATAATATTAAAGTAAAGCTAGTCGTTTATACTTCTCTGAATTATGCTATAATCAAATTAATAAATCAGTAAATAAAGGAAAGATGGAAAATTAATAAAGAATAAAGAATAGAGAATGAAGTAGGTGATTAGTGTGATTGAAAGTAATCGGGTGGAGTCTAAAAGGGAATTGAACGATGGCTTGGAAAAGGAAGTTGTGGGATTTTTGAATTATTCTGAAGGAGGAGAAATATACATTGGAATTGCCAATGATGGGTCAATTTTAGGTATTGAAAATTCTGATGATATTCAAAAAAGAATAGTAGAAAGAATAAAAAATAATGTATATCCTTCAACAATGGGACTATTTGATGTAATTATTGCTAAAATGGACGGCAAAGATGTCATCAAAGTTATTATATCAAGTGGTCCTGAAAAGCCATATTATATCAAAAGGTGTGGAATGACTCCAAATGGGTGCTTTTTAAGGGTAGGCACTACTGTTCAACAGATGACCTCGGAGATTATTGATTCTCTATATTCCAAACGCATTAGAAATTCACTTGGAAAGCTCTTATCACCGAGGCAAGACTTAACATTTAAACAGCTTAAGATTTATTATGAAGAAAACGGCTATGGAATGAATGATAAGTTTTTAAATAATTTAGAATTATACACTGACGAAAATAAGTTTAATTACGCAGCATATTTACTGGCTGATGACAATGGTATTTCTATGAAAGTTGCTAAGTATTCAGGAACTGATAAAGTTTATTTAATAGAGAATGCTGAATTTGGTTATTGCTCATTGATAAAGGCAACAGAAAATATTCTTAACAAGCTAGATATTGAAAATGTTACAAAGACTGAAATTACATCAACAGTACGAAAAGAAAAGCGTCTTGTGGATCCTACGGCATTAAGGGAAGCTGTTATTAATGCAATAATCCACAATGATTATTCTAACGGAATACCTCCAGTTTTTGAAATCTTTTCTGATAGATTTGTTATTACATCATCAGGGGGCTTGCCGCAAGAATTAAGTCAAGATGAATTTTTTGAAGGAATTTCTGCACCTAGAAATAAGGAACTTATGAGGGTATTCAAAGATGTTTAATTAGTTGAGCAACTTGGATCAGGCGTACAGAGAATACTAAAAGTGTATGATAAAAGTATCTTTAAATTTAGTTTAAATTTTTTAATAGTTAGTTTTCCTATAAAAAATGTCGGTGAAAACGTCGGTGAGAATGTCGGTGAAAACGTCGGTGAAAAAATGATTAAGCTCAATAATACCCAAAAAAGTATTATTAGCCTCATTAAGCATGATAAATATATTACTCAAGCAGATATAAGTAAAAAGATAAATAGAACTATTAGAACGGTTGAAAGAAATATGAAAGGGCTCCGAGATGTTGAATGAGCAAGCAAACATAAACTTTTTCAATGTTTTTACAGAGGTTTATAAGTTTTGCGTAACGGTTAACTATAGATTAATAAAATAGAATTCTGGAGGGCAATTATGGGAAATAGACCTTACGTTTCATGGGATTTGATAGGAGATTTTATGAAAAGCGCGTTCATAAAAGTAGGAGTTCCTGAAAAGGATGCAGAAATATGTGCTGATATATTAATGGAAAGTGATAGAAGAGGAATTGAAAGTCATGGATGTAACAGGTTTAAACCTATTTATATAGACAGAATTTTATCAGGAATTCAAAATCCGGTTACAGAATTTGAAATTATAAGAGAAACACCGACTACCGCTGTTGTTGATGGTCATAATGGTATGGGGATGGTTGTTGCATACTATTCCATGAAAATGGCAATAGAAAAGGCAAAGAAGTATGGTATGGGAATGGTGGCAGTTCGCAACTCCACTCATTACGGAATAGCCGGCTACTATGCAACTATGGCTACTAAGGAAAATATGATTGGCATAACTGGAACAAATGCAAGACCTTCCATTGCTCCAACATTTGGAGTTGAAAATATGTTGGGAACAAATCCTTTGACATTTGGGATTCCGACAGACGAGGAATTCCCCTTCGTGTTAGACTGTGCAACAAGCATTACTCAAAGAGGTAAAATTGAATATTATGCGCGTTCAGGGAAAGACACACCGGAAGGAATGGTCATAGGCGCAGATGGAAAAGCAATGACAGACAGTAATCAAATTTTAATAGATTTAGTACGAGGTAATGCAGCCCTTGCACCATTAGGCGGTATAGGGGAGGAACTGGGAGGATATAAAGGATATGGTTATGCAACAGTAGTAGAAATCCTCTCTGCTGCATTGCAAGCAGGGAATTATCTAAAGATGCTTACCGGGATTGGAGCACATGGTGAAAAAGTGCCATATCATTTGGGGCATTTCTTTATTGCGATTGATACAGAAGCTTTTGTTGGATCAGAAGAATTTAAAAAGACTGCAGGAGATATATTGAGACAGCTGCGTTCATCTAAAGTTGCACCGGGAGAAGAAAGAATTTTTACTGCCGGAGAAAAAGAATATTTAACTTGGATGGAGCGTAAGGAAAAAGGAGTTCCTATTGGAGAGGCTTTACAAAAAGAGCTAATTGATGTGCGTAATAACCTTTCGTTACCACACGAATTTCCGTTTTAAGTAAAAAATTGGTGATTACAGCATTACGCTGCCACTTACGCCGTATGCTTATTATGGGCTGAAAGGTACCGGGTTCAACCCGAATTTTGTCGAACCTTGTCGTTTTGTACTCTTCACTACATTCAACTGGATCGGTAAGCAGTTTATTAATTATTTCTTTTGATGACATTATTAATGTAAAACTTATATAATGGTCAATCATATTGTACCTCATTGAGAGTTTTACCTTGGGGAGAACAGTTTTCTAAGGCTTCTTTAGAATTGCGAACAAGCGGACAAAAGAGCATTGATATGATGTTTAACTAGCGGTAGAAGTAATCTTTTGGCAACAGCATGGGGTTCTCACCAAATTTTACAGAGTTTCGCTGAGTGAAAGTAGGTGCCAATTTAGCTGTGCCTATTAAACTTAAGATTTATGCGGGTGATCTAATGATGCAGTTCTATTGGCAATATTTTAATCAAAATTATATAGCTACAGGAAAAGTTGAAGTAGAATATTCGAAAATATTAATGGAAGCACAAAAGATCAGTGATCTGATGGATGAATTGTAGGAGTGATTATTTATCATCGACACCCAAAAAATGTTGATGTGTATTATATAGCGCTGAATGATCACTGGCTCGGTCAAGTTTTGATAAGATCCAGAACCGAGAGCCTTCCCCCCAGTCTTTAGGTGTTATGTCGAGGATGAACCTCACCTTGCCGCTTCCTTTAGAAACCGTGAATCTCGAAGACTCCATTGCATTATGGGAATTAGGACCCCAATTTGAACAAATCTTCAGAAAAGCCGATTCCACAGTAACTAAATTGTACTCTACTTCTACCATAAACGTGGTTTTGATGGTGTATAATTATACTTGACACGATGACCTCGAACAAATAATCTAAAAAGGATCAAAAAGGGAGGTCTAACATGTCAGATAACGTAAAGAGAATAATTAAAAGGTATACAAAGGAGTATAAGCTCATTGCAATAAAGACCGAAAATGGCAAATTGAAGGGCGAAATTGCGTTTTATTGCAGAGTATTAAAGATTTCACGTCAAGGGTTCTATAGCTACTTGGAAAGCCTGGAGAAGCCTTGGAAATACGAAGCTCTGGCGGCTAAGATAACAGAAAGTGCTATGGTTATAAAAATGCGGATGACGGCAGTCTGGTAATTGAGGAGTCCGAAGTGAAAAATGTAAGGTTGATTTTCAATTTATATCTTCGCGGCAAGAGCATAATCGGGATCGTCTCAGAATTAGAGCGGCTGGGGATAAAATCTCCCACCGGAAAAGATAAATGGAGCAAACGCACGGTTGACGTGATGCTCAGCAACGAAAAGTATATAGGAAACGTCCGGTTGCTAGATAACGGAAAACATGATTCTTATTATCTGTCGGAGAACAACAATCAGGTTATTCTATCTAAGGAAATATTTCAAGTCGTGCAAATCGAAAAACAGCGCCGAAGCAATGTGATAAAAGGCGCAGACGGCGCCTAGCGGAAAAGCACAAAATACAGCTCAAAAGAACAGTAAAACTCAAAATAGCCTAATCGAAAACGATTTGGCGAGTGGTCAGGTTAGATGATTTTTTGGATTTTTTTGAGGTTGTGTGGTCAGGTTGGATGTAGAGTTATCAACATGTTACATTATGGCAACAATGAAAATTATGGATTTAAACTAAAAGGTGATATTATTAACATTATGTAGTTAGCCAGAATTGGTTCATTCTGGCTGATTTATTTTACGAAAATCAAAAATTCATGCAATATTCAGTACATGTTTTACGACTATACTAGTGAAGGCCTTAAAACATGGGGAAGGGGAGTTATATGGATGACAAGCAGATTATAGACCTTTTCTGGTCGAGATCTGAAAACGCATTGAATGAAACACGGCAGAAGTACAATCCCTATTTAAAAACTATTGCAATGAATGTACTTGGCAATAATGAAGATTGCGAAGAATGTCTTAGCGATACATATCTGGCTGCGTGGAATCAAATCCCACCGGATAGACCGATATCATTATCTGCATATCTTGGTCGAATTGTGCGTTGCATCTCTATTGATTATTATCGTAAAAGCAGAGCACAGAAACGATATAGCGGATTGACAATGCTTCTCAGCGAACTCGAAGAATGTATGTCCGAAATACCCGATATGACGGTTGCATCTAGTGATAATGAGATTGGAGAAGCTTTGAATTGTTGGTTACGTAGCTTGGATACGGAGAAGCGTGTGTTGTTTGTGCGCAGATATTGGCATGGTCAACCGCTGAACACATTAGCAAAAGAATTCGGTATAAGTTATAGCAAATTGGCTTCAATGATGCTGAGGCTCAGGAACAATTTACATGATTACCTTGAAAAGGAGGGCATTTCTATATGAAGGGCGAAAAAATGTACTCGATAATATCAAATATTGATTCTGACATTGTTGAGGAAGCAACGAACTATAAACCTAAAAAAAGCACAAGCAGGTTTTTGCGCAGCAAGTGGGTAGCAGTTGCCGCCTGTCTTGTACTGCTTATTAGCACTGTTTCCGGGTTAACCATATATGCGGAGGCTAAAGAATACAAAGCAGCAATCTCTTTCTTTAATGAATACAGTTTAAACGCAGAAGGGCTTTCAAGAGGAGAGATTAAGAGCATTTACCGCGATATAACCACAAACTCGTTTTCGTACGGAAAAACTGCTGAAATTGTACAAAAGAGTGTCGGTGGATATGAAATTTTTCAAAATAATCCAACCCCAGAAGATTTGGAAAATCTTTGGAACTACCGCAACAGCAGTAAGAAACTTTTTAAACACAACCCTAATGCCAAAGACGATTTATATCAATTTGATTACGTGTTGAAATATGACAATGAGCTTAAGTTTGACGTATACGATAAAATCATCCTCACAAAATCTGTTGACGGGAAAGTAGCTTGGAACGTTGACATTCCCAATATGGTGCATGAAGGATACCTCGAAAGCAATGATTTCATCATAGTTTTTGGCTCAACGCCTTCGTGGTCATCGGCGAATACCACATATGGCCGTATAGCGATGATAAGCAAAGACGGAGAATTTATATGGGATAAAACAACCTCAAACGGTTTCAAAAGCGAATACATTTCATCCGTTGTTTACAGCGAAAATTTTCTTGCGGTTTTTAGCCGTGGCGACTTGAAATATCTCTGTTTTACAAAATTTGATATGGATGGAAACTCAAGAGGGTTCACAAAAACTGAAGTGGGCAATTATGGTATTCGGGCGGCTACAAAGCTTGGAGACGGATTCCTCGTTCAGCTAAATCATTCAAATACCGGTGATTTGTTAATGAAGATTACAGCAGACGGTACTATAGAAGATTCGTTTACGTATACATCAGACAAAGACCTGTATTTTATTACAGACATGATAGAATACAATGGCAATATTTATCTCAGTGCTCACTCTGTTCCTAAACTCGATCCAGGAGAAAGCGACGCAGGAGGCAGGTATGATGTTGCACGTGTTCTAAACGAAATCTCCAAGCGTAAGGTCTTGGACATCCCGAACACTGAACTGACAGAACTTATGCGAAATAACTTCACCGCCGAACTGCTTGTTTGCGATCCTGCAAGTGGAATTCCGCAAACATTCTATACTGTAAAAGGTTCATTCGGTGCACAACTATCAATCAGTGAAGAAGGTAGTCTTTTGTGGAATGTTGAAAGCATAACCGATTCTTTCTTTTCACCCATGACAAGTTCTTTCTCCATAGGCGGGGTAAGCTATGTATATAAGTATGCTTTTGATAACAATGGTAAAATTATTAGTCAAGAAAAAACCGGAGAGATAGTCCAGTTCAGGAAATAAAAAAGTATGATATCGATATGCTGTACAAACTTAGTTGTTTTTTGAATTCACTAGGTTTGTGCGGTCTGGTTATAAGAGCTTACCAATAAATTTTTCACAAATTAAATTCTGATTGGAAATAATAGTCCCGATAATATTACAGCTACAGAGAATATGAAAGCTTATGCCTCCTGAAACAAACTGGTCCGGACAGGCAGGGATATAAACTGAATATTCAGACACCACAACCGCATATAGTGGGCATGGCAATTACCTCAGTGCCAATAAGATAATCTTAAAAACATATTTATAATTTTTGCCTGCTCGGAAAACTCTTCTAAAGTTAACACTCCACGGTGTTCTCCTAATATGTTTCTTGACTCCAAGCTCCATAAAAAGGATTTAAAATTAGGGTATTTTTCAATGTTTTGTTTAATTAAATAAATGAAATCTTCTAACTTATGATAGTCTAAACTTTTCTTCCTTTTTTCATTATTGTATACCGACAAGTCTAGTATCAACCTAAAAGGCTGCATGACTTTATAACGATAATCATCTTTATTGTCAGGTAAAAAATCTTCTACATAATTTTTATAACTTTCACAGACTATTCTATACATTATATCGCTCCCGGAACAAAGGTAGCTTTTCTATAAATTGCTTCCTCTTTGATTCAAATAGATCATCTCTTGAAAGAACCTCATCTATAATTTGGATTAGGAGTTCTTTATTTGCTACTTTAATTAATTTGTCAATATCCTGTAAATCTTTCTCTTCTAACCTAATTATTTTGCTGACAATGATATCTTCCACCGAAAGTAAATAAACATTCAAATATTTAAATTTACTTAGTTTTATAGCACGCTCTTTATATTTAGGTGAAACCAGTGTACTTTGGTATTCCAGCATATCGAAATTCCTCAATTGTGCAAAAGCTTTGCCAAGTTTTGATGAATAATTGAGGTCTATGAAATCAAAATCTCTTGTAGCTCTGTCTGTAAACTTTCCTAAAATACAGGCCGAACCACCTAATAGATATATATCAAAAGGTTCAATATTAAACATTTTTGCTACTTTTTCCATATCTGAGATATGTTCTTCTAGCTGTTTTCTTATCATCATAAGCTCACCAACATACTGCCTTATTTTACTTTTTGCTAAAACTGCTCATTCGTTCTATTTATTTGACCTAATAATATTATATCATGAATTTTGAAAAAATTGCATGATATAATCTGCGCATCGCCATTTTCCGAGCGATTTTCGCGAGAGTAATGCCTGGTATCTTTCAAACAACTCTTAGTAATCCATGCTTTAATCCTTTTATATAGCAGCTTCAGGAGCATTGAAACTCTTGGTAGTACTTTTGCTGCGTTGTTATTAAACTGATACATTCTCTTCCAAAATAATGTATCACAAAACTACTGCTTTTTCAATGAAACGGTATTTTGTACACACACTCCGAATAAAACCCTTTAAAAAGGTAAATCTTCTGAGTAATTATGTTGATTAACCTCTTCAATATCATTGTCCACTTCATCCCAAGTCACTCCATAAGGTGTACCATTTGAAGTGTATCCAGAAATATAGTAAAAGGTTTCATCTGAATATTCAAGCATACCATCCTGACGCTGCTGTTCCTTCATACTTTTTTTATGTTCTTTCGACCGTTGCCGATGCACCTCACTTTTCTTCAATTGTTCAAGATAGTTTTCAGATACTTCATGCCCTAGCATTCGAAGTTCCAAAGCGGCACATATCATATTAACTCCAAAGTGTTTGCTGTAACCCTTTACGCTATTGTTTCCATCGTATTTTGGAAGCCAATGCTTCGCTGCCTGAAGCCGGCCTCCCCTTTTGAGTCTTTTGTGTCTTGGACATAAAGGTTTCATATTTATTGCTCCAATTATCCTATTCTCTTGTGTTGCCCGTTCTATACCCTTGTTAACTCATCCCTGAACGCCGGTCTGTTTGCATATTTGGTATAAAGCTTCTGTTTGATTTCCAACGCCTGGTCTTTTCCTGCTGCTTTTTTAATAACGCAAACCCCCTGGCAGTCGCTTCTGTTACCCGCCCTTGATGCCGTCTGTTCAATGTGTTTCAGAAACAAATCATATGCTTCTTCCTTAAATTCAGGAATAAGATGCTTATAGTAGCTTTCAAAGTTATTGTAATTCATCAAAATATTGTTCCGTCCTTCATAAGATAATCTATTACATTTTGAATTTCAGCCTGTACCTTTTTGTACTCAATTTCCTTCCATGCTTTCAGCAACGGTATAAACCTTGCATTACCGGTCAACCTGATTTTCTCAATCAATATCCGAAAGATCAAGGAGGAAAGGAGAAGGCTTACTCCATGGATAGTGCTATAGAGCAAATAAAAACATAGAGGAATTTATTTTATTATATTAGTTAATATTTTTATCTTATTGTGATTATTAGAATAATAATTGTATAGCTGTACAAATCTAAGGAATTCTTTTTCTGATTTGTAATCTTTTTTTTGGTTATGTATATAATTTTTAATAAAGTCATCCTTTTTATTAAAGGTTAGACATAAGCCAGTACTAAATATTGTGTCATGAAATTTAATAAGCCTTGTATATACACATAAATCATCATATACAGGGTTTCCGCTTAAGGCAATATCAACTATTTTATACTCAATTTCTGTGAATATATCTTTAAGGTATACATATGCTTCATTAATATCAGTTTTAGTAATTTCAAACAGACCTATTGTTGAATATAACATACTATTTAGAAACTCTATCTTTTCTGGTTTTCTATAACGACGAGACTTTATAAAACCCTCAGTGATACAATTCATATTAGGAGAGGCTTTATATATTAACAAATCAAAAAGAGCCTGTCGACCTTCTCTTGTTTCCGAATCAAATCTGGTTTCAACCAAGTGCAATGCTCCACTATTTTTTGTTGGATGTTCATTGTTGAAAAAATAATTATTATCCATCTTCAATTGGAATTTGCCAGCTTCATAGTAAGAAACCATAGTATTTATAATTTCGCTGTGCATTTTTCTGATTTTATAATATTCTTTTATATGAGGTTTTCTATCCAATGTAAACTTGCGAAGGTTATTAATAGCCTGTACTAAAAACGCAGATTCAATTAAATTTTCATCATCATCTGTATCAGATTCTTCTAAGTTGCTCTTAGTATCAAGAGCGTTATTCTTGAGATAACAACACTTCTTGTATTTTTTTCCACTTCCGCATGGACAAAAATTATTTCTTCCTGTTTTCAAAATTGTATTCTCCATAATAAAATTATATTTGTAAAATCATTATTATTTAAAATTTATTGTATAGTACTTTATCAAAAAAATCAATCTAAAAACAATTTGAGTTTCTCCATTTTTTATAGTGGTCTATAACTTCTTTACGAAATTCTGTGAGGTTTGCTATTTTATATTTGGGAGTAAAATTTTTCATTTCAGGTATTGCCCCTCCGACAACAGCCCAGAAATACAAGCTTGCAACACTGCAACAAGGTGATAGTCTTACTTAAGTTCAATTACAATAGTTTCAGGTGCAATTGAGAATGATAGAAATGAATTTCATGTAGTGGATGTAAAAAATAATGGAGCATACAGCTTTATGGATAAAGATGATGTAATCTTAAGCAAGAGGAATATTAATATTGATTTTCATATATTAGAGAAACCTCCTGTAATGGGTGCGGTTTTAGGGGCACTTGAATATAGCCTTTACTGCGGTTTATACGGCGGGACGGCGAGAGTTATCTGAATTTTACTTTTTCAAAAATATGCCTCAGAGCCATGAGCGGATTGCAGTAAAGCATTTTTGGTCCGGAATAACGCATTACTTTCTTTATATTTTCACGCATTATGGGCTTGTAACAATGGACTTTGCAATTTGAACAAAAGGTTTTGTTATTACCGAATATGCATGTGTCAAGCCTTCGCAACGCATAATTAAGCAGGGTCTGACAATCGCAGCACAGAGGTCTGTCATGCTTTTGACCTTTGCAATACACAAAAATCATTTTCCGAAGTGCGTTTTTTTCATAATCGAGCCTTTTTTTTATCATGATCCAGTTTCCTCCGGTTAAAAGCTATAATTCGATGCCAATAGTGAAAAGGACTTTATTACACCTACATTTCCTCATCCGATAGTATCAAAAATTTAAACAGTTGTCATCTTCTTACCACCCATTCAGTGCGGATAAGCTGATGCGGAAGCAGTCGTACTCGGATTCCTCATAAATGTTTGATATGCCAAGCTATATCATGCTATTAGTATAAAAAAAGCTACATTTCCGCAATTCCATGTTTTTTCATCCTCTTTTAGATATGCAATCAGGGGGATATCCTCATAAAAGATATCTCCCTGATAAAATTTAGGAAATCCGGTGGGAATCCTCCGCATTTCAATGGGGAGATGAAAGCCAGGTTTCGGTACGAAACTTTACCATATGTAAGCTTTTAAACTACCCATAATCGAGAAGCCATAATTATGGTCAGAGGCTATAATCAGACAAAAAACAGAAAAGTTTACGACCGAAAATATATTTGTGATAATATTGTCCGGATGGTATAATATAGTTATAAGTAGATAAATGGTTGTTGTTATGAATATATTGAGGATATAAAAATCGGCTGTTAGTAAAGTGGTAAGTATTGGTGTTAAGCATTATAATATTGTCTTAATCCGAATTAGTTATAAATAATATTTATTTCTCCAAGTTTTCAAGGAAGGATGGCATAAATGAATCAGGAAGAAAAATATAGTTATTGGGTTGATATTGCTGAATATGATATAGAGTCCGCTGAAGTTATGTTAAACTCTGGAAGGTATGCATATGTCTCATTTATGTGCCAGCAAAGTTTGGAGAAACTTGCAAAGGGGCTTTACAATTATTATATAGATGATAATGTTCCGAGAGTGCATAATATTAGCTTTATTATCACTAAGGTGATAGATAAATTGGAGATAGATGGGGACGAACCCAAATTTAAGCTTTTTGACAAGCTTGCCGCTTATTATTTACAGGGAAGATACCCATCCTTTAAAGAAAAAATTTCGCAGCTTGTTGATGAGGAGCAAGCAAAAAAGATATTAAACGAGTCAAAGGAGGCCTTTGCATGGTTAAAATCTCTGAAAAAATAAATAGAATAATTAAAGACTATATTTCTGATGTAAACAGACATGTTAAGATAGATAAGGCATTTTTATATGGATCATATGCTAAGGGTAATTTTAACGAACACAGTGATTTAGACATTGCTATATTCTCTGATAGCTTTAAAGGACAATCCTTTGTAGATGCTGTCTCTTTCCTTTTTTCACTTGCGAGAAAATACAAAGATATTTGTATAGAACCCATTGCGTTTACAGTATCGGATTTGCAGGAAGATAATCCTTTTGTTAAGGAAATAATTACAACAGGTAAGGAGATTGAGCTTTAGTTTTTATTATGAATACAGCAAAAAAGTCTTTGCAGGTTGAGTTGAATGTTTTTTTTGAGACTATTTCCCCAAGAAAAAGCTAAAGTTTAGTAGGTACAGACGTTTTGACGCTTACACATTAAGACCAGATTTGTTCGCTAGAATATTCAACAACGTGTAAATATTCTTTGGAGTAAACGGAATAATCCACCAAGCTTATTAATTAACATTCAATTTTATACCATACTTCAAAACTTCTTGTACAAAGCCTATCCTTTCTTCATAATCTTGTTTTGTGAAAGAAATAGGTTCAAGGTCAATTCCCCTATATTTTCTAGCTTTTCTTAATAAATACTTTATACCCTCTACTCTATTCATATCCTTGAAATAATCTGAGAATATAGCTAAGTCAATATCGCTATCTTCATCATAAGTTCCTTTTGCATATGAACCGAATAAGATTGCCTTTTCAACTTTTATTTCAGAGTGTAAATCTCTTAAATAATCTTCTATTATGTTCCTAATGTTTTCAGGGATTTTAGCCATAGAAATACCTCCTTGCTCATTGAATAATTCCATGATTTACCATATAATAACTTTGAGAGGAAAATTAAATTAAGCAGTAAAATTCACTTTTATCTAGTGGTGTGAAGTTTTAAAGAAACAGTAAAGCAGCTTCCCTCGCCTAGTGCGCTTTCAACTGTTATTTCCCCATCACAAAGCTGCAAAATCCGTTTTACCAATGCAAGTCCAAGTCCACTTCCCTCCGTGATCCTCGAATGGTCGCCCTGATAAAACTTGTCAAATATATGTTTTTTTACACTTTCATCCATACCAATACCCTTGTCAAAAATCGATACATTAGCACTGTTTCCGCTGGATTTGAGTGCTACCCCAATGGTGCTGTCCTCCGGGCTAAACTTAATTGCATTCTCTAGTAGGTTTATCCATATGTGGCTCATCATTTCTTCATTTGCTATAATCTGAGCCGGGTTAAGATCAATCTCAAGATTAATACGTTTTTTTTCCAACTGGGGATTTAGGAGCAAGATCGCCTTACGTATCTGCTCATCTAAGGGATAGGGTGCCTTTTCAAAAAGCTTCTCTGTATTTTCCAGCTTTGATAAAAGTACCACATTACTGGACATCCTCGTCAAACGCTCGGTTTCCGCAATGATAATATCTAGGTATTCCATCCGTTGCTGCTCTGTAAGCGTACTTTTCTTTAACCGCCTTGCAAAACCTCTGATGGATACAATTGGTGTTTTGAATTCGTGCGAAATATTGCTTATAAAATCATTGCGTAGTTTTTCTATACTCGCAAGCTCTGATATCATCTCATTAAAGCTGCTGCCTAAACGGTTTATCTCATGAGAACCATTGACTGTTACCCTGATGTCGAAATTTCCTGCACCAACCTTTTTTGTTGCTGCTACCAAATCACGAAGAGGGCGTAAAAAAATATCTCCTGCAATAATTGCCAAAAGAGTGCCTATCAGTAAACTAATCAGCAGCAGGAAGATTAAAATTACAGGAAATCGTCTCTCTGCTAAAGGCGGTAGAATGCCTGCATTCATCAGTAAATATGAGATACCTCCCGAGATTACGATACTGACAAGCAAAATCACAAATACGAAGAGGACAAGAAACAATAGTGTTGTAAATCTTCGCTTCGTGGTTTTCTTAATGTCGTTGTGTTCATCATCCATCTTTTTTTACCGCCTTATAGCCTAATCCCCGCACAGTTACAATTTCAAACTCCGACCAGTCGCCAAATCGCTCTCGCAGTCTGCTGATATGCACGCTTAAAGTATGAGCGTCCGTTTCAGAATCATATCCCCAGATTTCATCCATCAGCTGCATTCGAGTAAAAATGGTATCCGGGTAACTTAGCAGCTTGTATAAAAGCATGAATTCCTTTTGAGGAAGGGTATATCGTTCTGACTCTCTGCTTACGGTCAACGAGTCATAATTTAAGCTTACTTTTCCAATAACGATTTTCCGTTCGCTTACAATTCTTGCCCGCCGCAAAAGCGCTTTAACCCGCAGAATCAATTCCTCTTCGTCAACAGGTTTTACCATATAATCGTCTGTGCCAACTAAAAAACCCTTTCGTTTATCCTTAATCGTTTCTTTTGCTGTCATCATTAATATAGGAAAATAATATCCCGAATCCCGAAGCATCTCCGTAAGGTTATAGCCATCCATCCCAGGCATCATAATGTCCGTTATCATAAGGTCAATATGCTGGCGATCCAGAATATCAAGAGCCTCATAAGCATCCTTTGCCAATACTGGAATATAGCGTTCATCAAGCAAAACATCTGCAATTAGCTTTCTTGTGTGAAAGTCATCTTCAACTACAAGTATATTAAATATAGTAATCAATCCTTTATATGGGTATATAGCAGAGCAATCTCAACTAAACCTCAACTAAATTACAGTTTTTGTTGAAGTTGAGTTTATGAAGATATTATATCATGAAATTAGAAGAAATACATTCAGACTAATTAAACCTGAAATTAACCTAAGATTAAAGGTAAAATCAAAAAGGAGGTCTCTTTTATGAAACAAACAACAAGTACTGCTGTTGTATTTATTCTATCAATCTTAATTGTCATCAGTCTTGTACTTTTATTTGCACCATACTATACACATGAAGGTACCGGAGTAAGCCTATTATCCTACACATGGTTTCCTTCAGAACATACGGCATTAGCGGAACACATCAGCTCATTAACTGATGGACGCACTGTAAATGATATTCTTGGTTGTACCGTTTTAATACCCTTATGTGGTATTGCTTGTTTCTTTCTTTTGTGGAATTTTCGGGACAATCTTCTAATCAGCTCTTTGACAGGCATATGGAGTTTGTGGGGCTTTATATGGTATGCCAAAAACCCGATGTTGCGCTTGACTAGCGGCATGTGGATAACGTTTCTCCTATTGTTCGCTGCTGCCTGTGCCGTATCCATCGTTTATTCTATCATGCTCTGGTGCAATATAAAAAGCGATAAAGAGAATATTGGTGAAAACGAGGTGGTGTCTATTCAGTAAATTCTAAGCATATTAAATGCAAACTTATCTATTAACGAGCTAGTTACATCAATAAAGGTAGAAAAAGCGGGGGTATCAAACCCCCGTCTACCCCCCTCACTGCCCTTATAATTCTAAAACCTCATCTGATCAAATAAGCAAGCAGTCTCACCACTTGCAATTGGTAGAAATAAAGTGTAAACTCAAAAGAAAATAACGGATTTTTTGATAGACTTTTTGTAAGTTAATAATGCTATAGTCGGAAAATTAGCTACTAGATTGCTTAGAGTGCTTTTTATTAGCTATACTGGCTTAGCTTAAAGCTACTTGTGACTAGTTTTTGGCGTTTACAATTATGAAGGGAGTTTTATACATGAAGGGATTAAAGATAGCTGTTATAGGAGCAGGAAGTACATATACACCTGAGCTGGTGAACGGATTTATAACTAGAAAGACTCAGTTAAAGCTAGACAGTCTGTATCTGATGGACATTGATATGAATAAAATGGAGATTGTTGCCGGACTGATCAAAAGAATGCTTGGTGTAAATGGTATGAATGTACCGATGATTCTCACACAAAACCTTGAAGAAGCCATAGAGGGTGCTGATTATGTCCTGTGTCAGGTGCGTGTGGGAATGCTTGATGCCAGAATAATGGATGAAAAAATACCTTTGAAATATAATCTGCTTGGACAGGAGACGACTGGAGCCGGAGGGTTTATGAAAGCCTTAAGGACGATTCCCGTAATGATGGATGTGGTGCGAAAGATGGAGAAACTTGCGCCTGACGCATGGCTTATTAACTTTTCAAATCCTTCAGGAATAATAGCTGAAGCTATATTGAATAATTCTGATATAAAAATGGTGGGTCTTTGCAACGGACCGATTAATATGATCAAAAAAGCAATGAAGATGGTGCCTGAAGGAACTGGCAAATTTGATTATGATTTTGTCGGGTTGAACCATCTATGCTGGATCACAGGAATATATGCCGACGGAAAAGAAGTGCTGCGGGATAAACTTGGCACAGGACTTGAAGCGGCAGAGCTCAAAAATATAGCAAAGCAAACTTTTGATGAAGCTTTGTTGAAAGCCGTAAAGGGATTACCTATAGCATATCTGAACTATTATTATTTTAGAGAAGAACAGATTAAAAAATGCAAGGAAGCCAAAAAGACAAGAGGAGAAATATGCAAGGATATTGAAGCTGAGCTGCTTTGCATGTATAAGGATCCAGACCTTAAAGAAAAACCAAAAGCATTGGATAAAAGAGGAGGCGCTCTATATTCGGAGGCCGCTGTATCGCTTATTGATGCAATTGAGAATGATAGAAATGAATTTCATGTAGTGGATGTAAAAAATAATGGAGCATACAGCTTTATGGATAAAGATGATGTAGTGGAAGTCAAATGTATAGTAAATAAAGATGGTGTTGTACCAATCAAACTGGATAAATTTGATGATCCATATATTATAGGTCTTATGAGGGCAGTTAAGGCATATGAGAAGCTTACGGTAAAGGCCGGACTTTATGGGGACTATGACGCAGCACTTGCAGCACTTATGGCACATCCTTTAGTAGGTGACTATTACAAGGCTAAGGGTGTATTGGACGAAATGTTGGAGGCTAATAAGAAGTATTTGCCCCAATTTTTTATTGTCTAGGAAAGTATACTATTCTAGACAATGGGGATTGCAAAGGGGAAGCCCCTTTGCTGCTTTAAGGAGGGTTTTTTTTGGATGCGGAGCATTCGTCGAAGGGAACCATAAGGTTCCCTAGCAAAAAAAAAGTGGTGAAGCCCACTTTTTTAAAACTGGCTATGTAATACATCTTAATTCTTGTAATATGACTCTTGAAATACACAAGGGCTAGGAAATTCTATTTAATGTTAGTAATATTGCTGATGCAGAAAAAAATATGACGAGGTGCAGATAATGGGAAATTTTGTGTTAGGCGTGGATGGCGGTGGAACAAAAACGCAATGTGCGCTCTATGATATTAACGGCAAACAAATTGATATAGTAAACTGGGGACCAACCAATTATGAAACAATGAAGGGTGGTTTCCAAGCACTGAAAGAAGAAATAGGTAAGCTGATATCGTTTATTCTTGATAAAAACGGTTTGCAATTGGGCGACATAAAAAGATCGGTATTTGGACTGGCGGGCGTAGATACGCAGTATCAACATGGGATAATATCCGGTATCTTGGACGAACTGGGGCTCAAAAACCATATCCTGTGCAATGATGCTTATTTAGGTGTTAAAGCGGGGACAAAGAGCGGGTATGGTATTTGCGCGATAAATGGGACGGGCTGCACTGTTGTCGGTATAGACGCTGAAGGTAATATGATACAAATTGGTGGATTTGGTGCTATTTCAGGTGACAGAGGCGGCGGTGGGTATCTGGGTAAATGTGCTGTTTCTGCTGTGTACGATTTTTTGTACAGGGATGGAAGCAGTACAAATATGAAGGATATAATTTTTGAGCTGTTAAATATAAATTCAAAATCAGATTTTATGAATGCAATCGTTGACGGAACTCATTCAAAATCATTTCGTATCAAGGATTTTAATAGAGTTGTATTTAAAGCTGCAAATTTAGGAGATAGAGTTGCGCTGGATATTCTGGAGGATATGGGAAGAGGATATGCCCGATCTATAAATAGTGCAATCCGGAGATTGAATTTTTGTAAAAGCGATGTCTTAGAGGTTGTTTTGGCAGGATCCATTTATGTAAAGGGTGAGAATCCTGCGGCTATAAACAGTTTAAAAGAGGATGTAATTTTAAGCAACAGGAATATTAATATTGATTTTCATGTATTAGAGAAGCCGCCTGTGATGGGTGCGGTTTTGTGGGCACTCGAATAAGCCTATCGGTAAACCAGCCCATGAAACAGAGGGTAAATATGGTCATTGAACTTAAGCCCATGTCTTCGGCAGAATCCATGGGCTACATAAAGCATCAACTTGAGCATCCTCCTATTTGATACCTACTGTTCCTTACTTTTTTCGCTGCAACCGCCGCCACAGTTTGTTTTACTGTAGGGACAACCAATACATCTGGTCCCTTTCCGTTTTTCAATAATGATTTTAACAGCTGCAGCAATTACAATTGCCAAGATAATAGTTACTACAATTATGTCAGTCATGGTTTTTACCTCCTAAACACTTAACGCTGTCTTTGACCCTGCCTTTTGTTCACCCTTTTTCATAAGGTATACAACATAACCAATCATTGCTACAAAAGCAATTAAACCCGGCAGAAAACCACTGCCCCAAGTACCCGTTGTCAATAAAGTTCCAATCTGATAAGTCAAAAATGCAACAGAATATCCGGTACCTAACTGGAATGCAACACCGCCTAACAGCCACCTTTTATCCTCCATCTCAGTATTCATAGCACCAATTGCTGCAAAACAAGGCGGAGCAAACAGATTAAACATTAAAAATGATAATGCAGCTGCCGAGGTCAACCCCATTACACCTGCAACATCGGCAGCACCTGTAACTAATGCAAGCTCTTCTGTATCTATGAAGTTTGTGATTGAGTATACAACCGCCAGTGTACCTACAACATTTTCCTTTGCGATGAACCCGGTAATTGTTGCTGCAGCCAACTGCCAGACACCAAATCCTAAAGGAATTAATAATATAGCAAATGGAGTAGCAATGCTGGCTAATATACTGGTTCCTTCTGCACCTTCTGCAACTACCTGGAATTTCCAGTCAAATGTCTGCATTATATGAACTGCCGCATTGCATAGGAGAATAATAGTACCTGCCTTGATTATGAATGCTTTAGCTCTGGAAAACATTGAAATTGTGGCTCTTTTGATACTTGGCAATTTATACTCAGGCAGCTCTATAATGAAAAAAGACCTTTTATTTTTTTCGCCGGTAATTTTTACTACGATTAAAGCTCCAATAATAATAAGCCCGATACCTATGAAATACATGATTGTTCCTACCCAAGCCGCATCATTAAAAAATACACCGGCAAATAGAGCAATAACAGGTAGCTTTGCTCCGCAAGGCATAAATGGCGTCAACATGGCAGTGGTTCTTCTTTGCCTTTCGTTTTTAATGGTTCGTGTTGCCATAATTCCAGGAATAGCACAACCTGTTCCAATAATCATAGGGATTATTGATTTACCTGATAATCCAACTCTTTTAAAGAATCTATCCATAACAACCGCAACACGCGCCATATAGCCACAATCTTCAAGTAATGCAAGCAAAAAGAATAGCACCATGATAAGCGGCAGAAAACCAACCACTGCGCCCACTCCGCCTATAATACCATCTAATAGGATGCTGCTTAAAACAGGAGACGCTCCTTCTAATAGCAAACCTTCAACCCAGCTGTAAAAACCGTCTATCCAGCCAACAAAGGTATCCGCCAAAAGAGGACCAATATGGGTCTGGGAGATAGAAAACACTGCCCACATCACTCCTGCAAAAATAGGTATTCCAAACCACTTATGTGCTAAAATCCTATCAACTGTATCCTGCCATGTTTGATGGTTGCTGCTTACCTTTCTTTCTTCAACTTTTGACACAATGTTTTTTACAAACTCAAACCGTTTTCTATCAGAAGCTTCCACAGCTTCTTTATCAGTTATATCAACAGACGAGCTATCAAAAGGTGCTGACTGATTTTTGTCTTTTACAGCTATCGCAGCTAAAATAAGCTCTTTAAATCCATTGTTGCTCACGGCTGTGGATATAGTTTCAACAACCGGGCACATAAGCTTTTGAGATAATGCCTCTTTATGAACCACTGTCCCTTTTTTCTTATTTAAGTCACTTTTGTTAAGGGCAATGACAACTGGTATCCCAAGCTCAAGAAGCTGAGTTGTAAAAAATAAGCTTCTGCTTAAATTTGTAGCATCAACAATGTTGATTATGACATCAGGACTTTCATTTTTAACAAATCCGCTCGTAATGCTTTCTTCAGACGTAAAAGGCGACATCGAATAAGCCCCAGGAAGATCCACTGCAAAAATAGTAGTATTTCCTTTTGTGAGACTTTGCTTAATTTCCCCTTCTTTCTTTTCAACCGTAACACCTGCCCAGTTTCCGACACGTTCACGCTTACCTGTTAATGCATTAAATAAAGTTGTTTTCCCACTGTTAGGGTTTCCTGCTAGTGCTATCTTCATAAGATCCTCCTTATTTCGTAGGCGATAAAGTTAACCAAGGTTAACTTTTTACGTTTAATAATGTTCAAAAAATTTAAGTAGTCCTGCCTTTTTTCAAGTTGTTCTAACTCTTTAGCAACTAACCGTCCATAAAATATATTATTTAAATTAGCTTCTTTTCCACTATAGCTGCAAACCAGCATTTAATCGCTGTTGTTTGCTTTATGATGTGGTTAGAAAACTTGGTTTATTAAATTCACTTATATAATAATTGCGTTTGCTAATTCTACGTCAATGCTGTATCTTGCATCCTTTACAGAAATTACATAGTTTTCACTGAGCACCGACAGTACTGTTACCGTTTCACCCTCGTAACATCCTAATGTAAATAAAAAGCTCTTAAGCTCCTCATCATCAGTTTTAACGTCCTTAATAACATACTCTTTATTAATCTGTGCCTCTGCAAGATTTGTCACCTTGTCACCGCTGCTTTCCAATACTTTTTTTGCCGGAAAAATAATTCTGCCACCAATTGTACCTTCCATTTCTACTCCTCCAAAGCATGTATATTTTTAATTTCAATATTGTTCTTTTCTAAATAATTTTTAATTGCTTCCAACATATCATCGCTCAGAATATGCTCAATTTTGCATGCATCAATACTTGCCTGCTCTGCTGGTAAATTTAAAGAATGCTCTAAAAATTTTTTTATTATATTATGATTAATATATATTTCTTTTGAAAGCGCTCTACCCTTTTCGGTTAATGTAATAGAACCATATCTTTGTTTATTCACGTATCCTTGATCCTTAAGATAATTTATTGCTTTGGTCACACCTGGCTTTGATACACCTAGACGCTTTGCGATATCAACCCCATGGGCATGACCATAGCTGTTCTCCAATATAAAAACTGTTTCTAAATACATTTCCATCGATTCATTGCTGCTCACTTTACCACCCCTTAATAAAGGTAATTGCTAAAGTCGAAAGTTAACCACAGTTAACTTTGATTAATAAATATTTTACTCCTAAATTTATACCCTGTCAAGTAAAAATTTTCTATGTTTGTTGCGTTTATGATCCACTTATGATAATGTCTCATTGTACCACATGTGAAAATGTCCTAAAAATATAGAACAATACTTTAGATAATTGAGCAGCTTCTCAATTTGCTTAAAGAAATTTAAAACATAAAAGATAAAGGAGATAGTAGAAGCTCAAGAGGTGAACTTTTCAAAATGTATTCGAAAATGACGCGTTTTTTGAAGATGTTTAGTGTTATTTTTATAGCCTCAGGTTTTTTACAGGTTTAGCGACTCAAGTTTTGCCATCTTATGTAGGGAGAAACCGAATATATTATATGTTAAGACCACCTAACATACTTTTGAATTTTAATCATATATTATGATACTAAATAGGAGGCTAGTAACAGTCGAAAGTTTTTTATAAAAATTTGTAAAATAATATAAATATTTATTAACGAAAGGTGGTGAAGCCGTTATTGCAAAACTTAACTTAAAACAGTATAATAAGTTTATGCACTTTGACAAGTAGATATATCCGGTTGCACCAACGAAATGTAAAGCGATAATAAAGCTTAAAGCCTTTGGTGCGTAAAATATCTAGGGAATTAAAGTAATAGATAGATAATCACTTAAACGATACTATCTATATGTACCGTGAGTTACACGGGAATTTAAGCCTCTGGAGCATCACATCAAACGATAGTAGGTACGCCGAGGTCGGATGCGTTGAACGAGGAAGCAAGTTACTATTCACGGTCTAATTTAACTTGCCAATGACATGGGAGGTTACTACTTA
>CAYPLH010000044.1:0-32528 GCA_964411505.1 uncultured Clostridiaceae bacterium
CTGTATTAGAGATGATTCTTCAATTAATATGTTTGAGCTACCTCTGAATAGACACGATTGAGCATAAGTTATGAAAAATTATTAATAAAATAATTGATAATATTAACAAAATGATTTATAATATTAATTATGATATGGCACTACATAAATATATTAAAGAGGTGATTTTTTTGGCAGTAGAGGTTTTAGGCAAGTGCCCAGTTTGCGGAGGAAAAATCGAAGTGACCAAAATAAAATGTGTTGAATGTGAAACCAGTATAGAAGGACATTTTAAACTATGTAAGTTTTGTGCACTAACTAATGAGCAAAAATCTTTTATAGATGTTTTTATTAAATGTAGAGGGAACATCAAAGAAGTTGAAAGAGAGCTTGGAGTTTCATACCCGACTGTAAAAAACAGACTTGAAGATGCAGCGATGGCACTAGGTTACAAAGAAAATACAAGCTTAGATAAAGACTCTGAGAAGAGAAAAGATGTGCTTGAAAGGCTTAATAGAGGTGAAATAAGCGCAGATGAAGCTCTGGATTTATTAAATGATTAGTTTTGGCATAGCTTCGTGATAAGTCAAGGAGTAGTCTTAAAGAGCTTGAAATCATGCGAAGAAAAGTCACTTCGCGACTTACTGAGGAACAATAATTTGGGTTATTATCAGAAATAGAATCATTATTTTTTGGAAAGGAGTAATGGATATGTCTTCAAGTGAGGAAAGAATACTTATTCTGAAGATGCTTCAGGAGAGTAAAATAACTGCTGAAGAAGCAGAGAAGCTGATTGACGCCATAGAAAAAAAATCTGAAAAATCTTCGGATATTTCATCAAAAAAGCAAAAACAACCTAACTTTCAAGATGAAATTAATAAAATGCGTCAGAGAATAAATGATTGGGGAAGGGAATTCAAAAGTAGTGGCACTCAAAAGGATTTCGAACACATAATAGAGGAATTTGTAACAAAGGCGGAAAAGGTTGGGAAGAGCGTTGCTTCAACTACTTTTGGTATTGTAGATAAAGTTATTGACTATGTTGGGAGCTTAATAGATACTAATGCTTTCAATATTTTTGGAAGTTACAAGGTTGTTGAAAAAGAATACAAAGCAGATGCAGTAGAAGGAATGAGTTTATCAATCGAAGGTGTAAACGGAAATGTTACTTTTAAAAAGCATGATCTAGTGGATATTATTATAAAATCAAAAATACGTAGTCCACAAGAGGATGTTTCTTCAATACTTGTCTATGAAAAACAGGATGACCATGTTTCTCTAAAATTAAACAAACAGGGAAATTTAAGCGTATCACATGAAATATACCTGCCATCATTAAAGTTTGATGAAATAAAAATTGAAACTTCAAATGGAAAAATATTGGTGGAGGATGCTAAGTGTAACAGCCTAGAAGGTATAACGAAGAACGGACATGTTGAGCTTATGGGCGTAAACAGTGAAAAGGTAAGCATCAACACAAAGAATGCAAGAATTAACATTAGTTACATGGTTGGTCGCAATGTTGATATTAACACTAAGAATTCGATAATTAATATTAAGCATATAAAAGCAGCATCTATAAAAGCTGTAACCAGAAATGGAAGAATTGTTATAGAGAATGTTCAAAATTATGAAAATGAAACAGATATGAATCTTGTTTTGGCAACCACAAACGGTGGAATAAAAGTTAATATGAACGATGCGCAAAACAGAGGGTACAAAGTAAATGCAAAAACCACAAACGGCGGAATTAATATACTTATTCCAGAAATGATATATAATAACTTGAACAAGAATGAAACAGGTGCAAGTAGCGTGGAAGCAATAAGCAGCCTTTACGAGAATTACAAAGATAAAACAACTATAGAAGCCGAAACTACTAATGGATATATAGAAATTGTAAAGTGAAATAGCTCTCTTTACTACACAAAATCAATGAAAAGGCGGATTGATGGAAAATGACATATGCATTGATTTAATTGTAATGATTACTACCAATACACCCAAATATCTGCGGATAGGTGGGTTAACATAGTGCCGGAATAGTAGACTGGATATTATTCATATAATTACCAGAATATTATTCCGGTAGTTTATTTGGAACAAATTGGAACGATTTCAAAACTCGTCAGCTTGTGGATTAATTCCACTGTGTGTGTTATAATATTACAGAATATTTTTTAGAGGTGTTTTATGCTAGACAAATTAAGAGCTGCTGATGACAGATATGAGGAAATAAATAATAAATTGAGTAATCCTGATGTAATATCGGACCAGAATGAATATAGAAAGCTGATGAAGGAACATTCTGAGTTGGAAGTGATTGTGTTTAAATATAGAGAATATTTAAAGATAAATGGGGACTTAAAAGGGGCTAGGGAAGTATTTGAAAGTGAAACGGATGCAGATATGAGAGAACTTGCAGAGACTGAAATCAATGAGGCAGAAGAGAAGATCTCGATTATCGAAGACGAACTAAAAATACTTCTGTTGCCGAAGGATCCCAATGATGACCGGAGTGTCATTATTGAAATACGAGGTGGTGCAGGTGGTGATGAGGCGGCACTATTTGCAGGTGTACTTTTTAGAATGTATACAAGATATACAGAAAGAAAGAAGTGGAAAGTAGAACTTTTAGACTCCAATCCTACTGAACTTGGTGGGTTTAAAGAAGTTGTCTTTGCAGTTGATGCTCATGGTGCATTCAGCAAGCTCAAGTATGAGAGTGGAGTACACAGGGTGCAGAGGGTTCCTACAACTGAAGCTGGTGGTAGGATTCATACATCAACGGTAACCGTAGCGGTTTTGCCCGAGGTAGATGACGTAGATGTGGAAATAAATACTGATGATCTTCAAATCGATACATACAGATCAGGTGGTGCAGGCGGTCAGCATGTGAACAAAACTGAATCTGCCATAAGAATAACTCATATACCTACCGGGATAGTGGTTACATGTCAGGATGAAAGATCCCAGCACAAAAACAAAGACAAGGCAATGAAAATCTTAAGATCTAGAATCTATGAAATGGAACTACAGAAGCAGGAATCAAAGCTTGCGCAAGAAAGAAGAAGTCAGGTGGGTACTGGTGACAGAAGTGAGAGGATACGTACTTATAACTATCCACAGGGAAGGGTCACCGACCACAGGATAAACTTAAGCCTTTACAAGCTTGAGCAGTTTCTAGATGGAGATATAGATGAATTACTTGATGCTCTTATTATGACAGAGCAGACAAGAAAGCTTGCAGAATTCTAAAGCTTGTTTTAAAATTATATTTCATAATCCGCACCAAAGGAGCTATTAATGTATTGAAAACCGAAATTTTACAAATAGATAGAAATAATGTTGATATTGATAAGATTAAGTACGCCGCTTATGTGTTAAAATCAGGCGGAATTGTTGTTTTCCCTACCGAGACAGTTTATGGGCTTGGTGCTAATGGTCTTTTAGAAGATGCAGTAAATAAAGTTTTTGTTGCTAAAGGTCGACCTGCAGATAATCCATTAATACTGCATGTTGCAAGTGAGCTCGAAATCCGGGATTTGGTATCTTACATCCCGGATTTTTCTAAAAAGCTGATTGCAGAGTTTTGGCCAGGTCCACTTACCTTGATATTTAAAAAATCTACCATTGTTCCTAATATAATAACTGCTGGTCTTGACACCGTGGCGATAAGGATGCCTAGTGACACAATAGCAAACTTACTTATAAAGGAGGCCGGAGTTCCAATAGCAGCTCCAAGTGCTAATATTTCGGGAAGACCAAGTGGCACCGATGCAAAGCACGTCATAGAAGATTTAAGTGGCAAGGTAGACCTTATCCTAGATGCAGGAGACAGTAAAGTTGGATTAGAATCAACTGTACTTGATGTAACTGTGAATCCTCCGATTCTGCTCCGACCAGGTGCGGTGACACCTGAACAAATAACAGAAGTTACAGGTGATATAATAATTGATCGCGTAGAGAGTATAGGATTAAATAAAGGTGTACCTCGTTCTCCGGGTATGAAGTACAAGCATTATTCGCCTAAAGCTGATGTTCATGTAATAAACGGCGAACTATCAGCTGTTAAGGAAAAGATATGCAAAATGCATTTGTATTTTCAAGATCAGGGACTAAAGGTTGGCGTACTAGCAACCAAACAGACGATAAAAAGTTATCAATTAACTAATACAATTTCTATGGGTGACAGAAACAATCCGGCTACAATTGCAAATAGTCTTTTTAGATGTTTAAGAGACTTAGATGAGAAACAGGTAGATATAATTTTAGTTGAGGCAGTTGATGACTGTGGCATTGGGTTTGCAATCATGAACAGATTAATTAAGGCTTCAGGAAACAAGATTATCAACGTTTGAGTAGTTAAATATTTCATCAGCTATTGCCTAATCAAATATGAAAGTATAAAATATGTATAGTTATGTATTTTATTGAGCAGAAAGTATTTATCAAATAGTGGTGTCGAAAAATGTCGGTTTCAAAGGAGGTGGCAGGAGTGAAGCAAATTTTATTTGTATGTACCGGAAATACTTGTAGAAGTTGTATGGCAGAAGGATTATTCAACACGCTAATCCAAAAACATCCAACACTAAAGGAAGAGTTTTATGCAATATCTGCTGGCATTTCTGCCACAAATGGTGAGACTGCAAGTTACCATGCTAGAAAAGTATTAAAGGATGAGTGGTGCATTGACATAAGCCACCATTGTGCAAAGACTTTTGATTTAAGCGCTGCAGCAGATGTCTTTTTGGTACTGACAATGACTATGACTCATAAGAAAAATCTTGTCACACGGTTTCCAAATTTGTCAGCAAAGATATTTACATTAAAGGAATATGTGATGGATAGCGTAAACAACCGTTATGATGATTTAGAAGAATGTAGCCTTGATATTCAGGACCCTTATGGAGGCTCATATGATATATACAAGGAGTGTGCCATAATGCTAAAAGACGCTATTGATAAGCTTATTTTGAAGCTTGATGGGAAGTGTTAAATATAAGATTCAAGCAAAAATGGATATAAAAAATGTATATTGTATTAGTTAAAGGTAGAACAAGAAATATTGAACGTAAATTATGGAGGATAACAAATGATAGCAGTAGGCAGTGACCATGCAGGTTTTACTCTTAAAGAAGAAGTAATTAAGCACTTGAAATCCAAGGGCTTGGATATTAAGGACTATGGTACAACAACCATTGATTCAGTAGATTACCCTGATTATGGGCTAGTGGTAGCAGAAGCGGTAGTATCAGGCGAATGCGAAAAAGGCATAGTAATTTGCGGCACGGGAATAGGCATTTCCATATCTGCCAACAAAGTCCCAGGTACAAGGGCTGCTTTGTGCACAAATACCACTATGGCAAAACTGAGTAGAGAACATAATGATGCAAATGTACTCGCTCTTGGAGAACGGATTATTGGCGTTAGTGTCGCATTGGATATTGTAGATACTTGGCTAGAAACCGATTTTCTTGGAGACAGACATAATAAGCGTGTTTGCAAAATTGCAGGTATAGATAGTAAATATAAAAAATAATTGGTAATTGTATGTGTAGTTACCAAGGCTATAAACAAATTAGTGGTACAAGGTTTCACGACCTTGACCGGGAAATTCCAAAGGAGGTTTATTTTATGAAAAATGTACATGTTCTTGATCATCCGTTAATTCAGCACAAAATTTCTCTTATGCGGGACAAGAACACAATTACAAAGGAGTTCAGGGAATTAGTAGAAGAAGTTTCCATGCTAATGGGATATGAAGTAACACGTAATATGCCATTAAAAGAAGTTGAAATAGAAACACCTGTAGCAATGGCTAGGACTAATGTAATATCTGGAAAAAAGCTAGGGCTTGTGCCAATTTTAAGAGCGGGACTCGGAATGGTTGATGGTATGTTAAAGCTTTTACCAATGGCCAAAGTGGGACATATAGGCCTCTATCGCGATCCTGAAACACTAAACCCAGTAGAGTACTATTGCAAACTTCCTGATGATGTTACCGAGAGGGAAATCGTTGTTCTGGATCCTATGCTTGCAACAGGCGGTTCAGCATCAGCAGCAATTGGTTTTCTAAAGGAAAAGGGTGTTGAAAATATCAAACTTATGTGCCTTATAGCAGCAAAATATGGTATAGAAGTAATAAATAAAGAACATCCCGATGTAGAAATATACTGTGCCGCTGTGGATGATGTTCTAAATGAGCATGCATATATAGTTCCGGGTCTTGGTGATGCAGGAGATAGACTTTTTGGAACTAAATAATAAGTTTTTCGTCACTATTAATGTGTTGGGGGTGAAATAATATGAGACTTTCATGGGATGAATATTTCATGGAAATTGTAGAATTAGTCAAAAAAAGATCTACATGTCTAAGGCGCCAAGTGGGGGCATTGATAATTAAAGACAAAAGAATACTGACAACAGGCTATAACGGAGCTCCGACAGGGTGCGGTCATTGTGAAGAGCTTGGATGCTTAAGACAGCAGCTGGGCATTCCCTCGGGACAAAGACATGAACTTTGTCGTGCAATACATGCTGAGCAAAATGCGATTATTCAAGCTGCTTATACAGGGACAAGCATAAAGGGCGGCACAATGTATGTAACATGCCAGCCATGTGTATTGTGTGCTAAAATGATAGTGAACGCAGGAATAGAAAAAATCGTGTTTAGAGGAGATTATCCAGACGAACTTGCTATGGAAATATTGGAAGAGGCAAGAATAAGAGTTATAAGACTAGACTAGAATTAGTACATAACAATTTGCTGGACGATAATATGATTATAAACCAGAAAGCCGTTTTGCGACTTGCTGGGAAGCAATTTTGATAATGAAAAAAAATAATAACGAATATTGGCAAAACAGGCAAAAAACACAGCTTGGTTTTTCAGATATCTTTGGAATACTAATATATATGGTTTTATTGCAAGAGCATATTCAATTGCTCCACTTGCCATAAAACATTGAGACAAATAAGTGGGAAATAAGCACTAAGCATTAAGAATAATGCAATTATACTATATATGGAGCGTAATAAGTCTATCCAATATGACTTTTAAAGATCCACTAGAGGCTTTGTGTATTTTTAAGTTAATATTACCAGAATTAAAGATGTTCCATATAGATAAAAATCAACCATAAACATGGTAAAGAAGGTGTATTTTCTTGAATACGTTTGAATATTTAACAGCTTTTGCTCTTTCTTTTATTGTTTCTTTTTCTGCAACGCCAATTGCACGAAAGGTAGCTTTTAAGTTAAGCGCAATTGATGTGCCAGGAGAAAGAAAAATGCATACCAAGCCTATAGCATTAATGGGCGGGCTTGCTATTGTGGTAGGTTTTCTCTCAGCAATTATTTTTGATTTAGCAGGAAGTTTATTCGGCTCCCCCGGTCTTGTAGTTTGGGACAAAACATTCATTGGTGCACTTTTAGGATTACTGATAATATTAATAATGGGAATGCTGGATGATATATATACACTAAAACCACAAATTAAGATGATTTTTCAGACTGCTGCAGCAATTGTTGTTGTTCTAACTGGAACACAGATAGAAAGCATAACAAATCCTTTTGGCGGAGGTACTATCCAGCTTGCGGATTTTCGCATAATTTCATATCCTATTACTATTCTTTGGATAGTTGGAATAACAAACGCAATTAACCTCATTGATGGATTGGACGGTTTGGCTGCCGGTGTATCAAGCATATCTGCCTTATCATTATTTGTTGTATCCATTATTGTAGGAGAACCGATAGTTGCAGTCTCTATATCCTTTATGACTGCGGCACTTGCAGGTGCAATATTAGGATTTCTCCCATATAATATTAACCCTGCAAAGATCTTTATGGGAGAGACAGGGTCTGCATCACTGGGCTTCATATTAGGTGTTTTATCAATTCAGGGTTTTTTAAAGGCATATACAGCAATTGCTGTCGCAGTGCCATTACTGGTATTGGGACTACCATTGTTTGACACACTTTTTGCCATAGTACGCAGATTATCTAATAAAAAGCCTATATCAAAAGGTGATACGGGACACTTGCATCACAGGTTAATTCAAATGGGGCTTAGTCAGAAACAGTCAGTATTTGTTCTGTATACTGTGAGTGCCATTCTTGGATTAAGTGCAATAGTTTTGGTTGACAAAGGAGCCATTAAAGCGATATTCCTTATTGCTATAGTAGCAGGGTTTATATTTACAGGAATTAAATACATGAGTGCGATTGAAAGCGAAGAGGATATTCCCGAAAACAAGAGACAGAAAATAGATAAAGTAATTAAAACAGAAGTAAAGGAAGTAAAGGAATAATTTTCGCTGCATTTTGGTATTACAGCACACAATTATTAAAAGAATTATTCATATAGGAGTGTAATTATGAAGAAATTAAGGGTAATGACTGTCTTTGGTACCAGACCTGAAGCAATAAAAATGGCTCCTTTGGTAAAGGAGCTTGCAAAGAGCGAATTAATTGATTCGAAGGTTTGTGTTACTGCTCAGCACAGGGAAATGCTGGATCAGGTGCTTGAAAAATTTAATATTCAACCTGATTATGATCTTGATATAATGCAGCAGAGTCAGACTCTGGAACAAATTACAACCAGAGCACTTATCGGTCTTGGAGAAGTTTATGAAAAAGTAAAGCCTGATATAGTTTTGGTTCATGGCGATACGACAACAACCTTTGCTGGAAGCCTTGCTGCATTTTATAAAAAGATAAGCGCAGGGCATGTTGAAGCTGGTCTTAGAACTTATGACAAGTATTATCCCTATCCAGAGGAGATTAACCGGAGACTTACCGGAGTACTGTGCGATTACCATTTTGCTGCTACATACTCCAACAAGCAAAATCTTCTCAATGAAGGCTATCCAGAAGAAAAAATATATGTAACAGGAAATACGGTTATTGATACATTTAAATATACAATTTGCGACGACTTCCGTTTTAAAGATAAAACGCTACAAAGCCTAGATTTTGATAAGAAGCGAGTAATCACGGTTACAGCGCATAGAAGAGAAAATATTGGGAAGCCACTCGAAGATATATGCAGTGCATTAAAAACTATAGCGGACAGATACGAAAATGTACATATTGTGTATCTTGTACATCTTAATCCAGCGGTGAGGGAGACAGCCAACCGTATACTATACAATCATAAAAGGGTAAGCCTTATTGATCCTGTTGATGTACAGCAAACTCATAATCTAATGAAAAGGTCTTATATGGTTATAACTGATTCAGGTGGATTACAGGAGGAAGCGCCCTCTCTTGGAACGCCGGTTATTGTAGCAAGGAATGAAACAGAGCGCCAGGAGGCAGTTGAAGCCGGGACAGTCAAGCTGGCAGGTACAAATAAAAACAGAATTATCGAACTTGCCCAGGAGCTCCTAGAAGATTCCGGAGAATACAATAAAATGGCTAAGGCTGTTAATCCCTATGGAGACGGTAAAGCGTCAGAAAGAATTGTCCAAGCTATCTTATATGAATTTGGTCTTAAGTATGAAAAGCCAGTTAACTTTTGAATAAAGACAGTAAACTAAAACCGCTCAAATTCCGATATATATAACAAGGTTAAAAGGTATTCCTTGCCTTAAAGTAATGTGCACGTTAAGAGCCTTTTGAAAATGCTTGCAAGTTATAACGAGGAATAAATATATCCCCCTCTTTTTTAAGTGGCGGATACGAGAGAATAATCTTAACTTAGGAGCGGTAAGTTTATGTGTTTTAGAAAAATAGTTACCTTTTTTATTATTATTTCATTATTGTTTGTTAATGTCCCGGGTTTATTAACACCTGTAAATGCCGCGGATAATACCGTTAATCTTTACATATCTGATTACCGTGCAGGCACCTTGACCTTCGGGTGGGATCCCGTTTTATATGCAAAATCAGTGCAGGTAACATGGCACGATCCGCAGGTGGGTTTACAAGACCCCGTTATTGTCAATCAGACAGAAAATACATATCAGATCACAGACCTTCAAAATGATTATATATATGACATAAAAGTTGAAATATTCGATGGTGAAAATGCAACAGGAAAAAAACTATCTGAAGGGTTTATCTATTTTTGCCCTGCAATTTCCTTTTACTCAACACCTGGAAAACAGGATTATGTTGAGCTTGCAGGAGGAGGAAGAGAGTCAGGGAGCAGCCCACGCCTTAACTTAAAGTGGGCAAAACCAAAGGTATGGAACGGAACTAATTTTGCATATATTGATGAATCCTTGGAGTACATGGAGAGTCAGATTAACAGTGTGTACAATGATAATCGTGAGCTTTCATCCTTCGGGTTTAGAATTAACATCTCAAGTGATATTCGCACATTAAATAGCGGATCATTACAGCAGTCCATTCTTGTTGAGCCGCAAGATTCAGATTATTTTGCCTGTGTTTCAGGAACTCCTGATATCACAAGTAAGGTTCGCGAATCGGATGCTGATGGATATATGAGTCTGGAGCTTATTGGAAGGGCTGATGAAAACTCTTCTTTGCCCCAAGCATTAGAATATGAACTTCCTGATCCGGATATATTTCCGGGTACCGTGTATTATATGAATATAAAGCCAATCTTTAAAAATTCGGTAGGAGACAATGTAAATGCATTTACTCTTGGAGTACCATCACAAATGAATGGCAGCCCGCTTGCAGGAGCACTGCCATATACGTACTCGCAGATCAGGTTCCAACTTTCGAAGGATGCTTCTGGCAATATTTATGTAAAAATATTTAAACTCAATCAAGGTAGTCTTGATCTGCCTAGGTTATATTATGAAATTCAGGCAAGTGACGACCCTTCCATAATCGGTGACTGGGATGTAAAGGATACAATGGATGACAGTTACTTTGCTTATGGCTCGCCCTATGCAGTAACAATTATACCTGGCATTAATGTAAGTAACACTATTTACTACAAAATAGTCGTTAAATCGGACAGTCACACAGACAGGATTACTTCACAGCCAATGCCCTATAGAATTGATGAAGATACAAGTAGACCGCCTGCTCTTACACTTGTCAAGGCTGAAGATGCAACTCTTAACGTGCGCGAAACAGTTGATCCTGATACCGGGGAAGCAAGTCTTGAAAAAACAACAAATATAGTAGTATCATGGCAAAAACCTGCTGACTGGCAGTCCATTATAAGTAATAACGATCCTCATGAGGATATCTACGTACATATACTTTTAAGCACAAGTCAGACCGATCAAGAAATTGAACCTATACCCTATCTTGTTGCAGAAGGAAAAGTCTATGGGCAGTTTCAACCTCGATTTCGGCTTGTGAAATATTTTAACTTGAGATCTCCAAATATTAAAGTTAACGGTGAACGTTTGGAATATGTGCTTGATGGATTTGACCTTTTCAAAGGGGAAGACGCAGACGGGGTCAGTGATGAGAAGATTGGCAATGGTGAGAGTTACCCTGACTTTCTACTGACGAACACGGTTTACTATATTCAGATGTACACTACCAAAAGTGAGGCTCATAAAGGTTCAACAAATGAAGAACATATGTCGGATAAATCAATTACAACAAGTTTTACTACCCTTTCAACAAAAGAAAGAGATGTGCCTCTTCCTATGAACGTCAGGGTTTCCAAAAATGAAATAGATCTTATGGATGAGAAAAACATTATTGAACTTTCTCTAAGTAAGATAAATATTGACTGGAGGTATTATACAGATAGTAGTGCTGAAAAGAATATATATTATGATTTTTTTATGAGCACTGATATTAACCCACAGTCATTTATATTGATAGGATCGACTGAAGATACAGATGGTGATATATCCTTTCTTGGACTAGAATCAAGTAGTACAGTAGTTAATGCTGTGATTAAGAATTTTTCTTCACAACAGCTTATTAACAGATTTGGCTATAACACTCGTTCAAACAGTACCTACTATTTTATGATAAGGACACGGCTCAAAGTTGCTGGACAAGAAGACAGAGTATCCGACCTTACATCCATACTACCTGTTACCACTATTCGCAAAGTGGAAGGAATTCCGGACGAAGGCTCAAAGCGTCCGGCAGCACCCATAGACTTTATGGTTTTAGATGACAACAGTGGAGAGCCTGGTGTCACGGGGGCTATTGTTACGTTTGAGTGGACAAGACAGGAAATCAATGAGAGTTATCAGCTAATCTGTACTTCAAATTATTTAAGACCGGATGCAGCTTTAGAGGACTACCGGGATGATGCTGTATATATGAGCTTTATCAGTGCTTTTGGTGGTCCTATAAATCTTAATCCTGATAGGGACCCACCTGAAAATAATCTTGTATATGACGAAGAATCAAAAACATTTCGGTTTGTAATTGACAGATGGATTTATCCAAACAGGCTGTATTACTTTAGTCTCCGAACCATAGACAAGTCAAGCGGTACACACAGTGCGTGGATTTCCATACCGGTTACCACTGCTTTAATTGATGCACCTACCAATATAGAGGCAGTCACTGGGTTTGAGTTAAAATTTTCATGGAAGGATGTATCAATGCCTGATAGCGGAAGCTACAGGGTGTATATAAAACAAAATGGCAGCAAGGACTACCAGCTTCTCAGCCTGTCCTATTATCAGATAGTGAGGGACAATAGTGATTATTATGCTACTGTGCATAATCTAAAGGGAGAAACGACATATGATATTCGTGTAGTGCGCGGTTTATCAGGTATTTCTGTATTTGAAAAATACAATCTAAACACAAGGGATGGTTATCACCAGATCGAAGTCAAATGGAAAGGCTTTGAAGGGTACAAGTATGAGCTTGCCATAAAGGCTGAAAATGATGAGGACTATACCATATTGACTGATGTAGACTTTGAGATTATAAGAGACAATTACGGACAGCTTAATCCTTGGTATGTTGAGAAAAGTCTTGATACGTCCGGAACTAGCTATGGCAATTATTTTGCAAGGATCAAAACTATTCCGGTGTATGAAAATGGCAGGATAACTGATCATAAGGAGCTTCTATCCAATACTAGGTATTATGTTAAAGTCCGATCGGTAAAGGTGGATAGTCTCAATACACATATTGTTTCATACTCTAAATACAATGGTCCGTGTAATACCAGAACAGAGTTTAGCAGTGAGGACTATGAAGAAAATGAAAAGATAATATTGATTAAGCAAATGTTTACAGACAGGCTGGAAGACTTTAAAAGTCTGCCCTTTTGGAGAGTAGATATGAGTGGGGCAGATGTCAGCAAAATTTTTTTAAAGAGTGACAGAATAACTGGTCAAATTTTTTATGGCACCGGCAGCACCACTAAGATAGACTTAACGAAAATTCCGATGCATTCAGAATATGCGACAAATTTTTTTGCACAGGACAATTATGTGGTTTATATTCCTTCAAATGTAGTACAGGCGTTAAAGAGTACCGGTAGTTCTCTTTCTTTTATACTGGCGAATTCTGAAATAACAATGCGTCCTGGTTCCTTTGAAGCTAATACTAAAGAACCATCAGACGCACTTGAGCATTTGGACATAAGTGATAAGATGGTAGCACTTTCTGCTAATAAGGCATCTGTTAACACAAGATCTATATCTTCCGGACTTGAACCTGTATCTGATACTCTGGATTTTACAGCAGATGAGCTTGGAATCTCAAAAACTGGAACCCAGATAGAAGAATATATTGATGAATGTCTTTTTGGTACTGAGTCGGGGTTGGTCAAAACAAAGCTGGATATTTTGACAGATCCTTATAACGGAAATGTAAATGGTACCAATGAAGAGATTGCACAATATATTGACCGTTTAATATTGGAAATAGAAGAAGAGCTTTCGATATACATCTATAATTTGTTTGGAGAAGTTACCCAAACTATCGATCCCATAGAGACTTTTAATGAACCTGCGACAATAAATATGACTGTTTGGGATGCTAATAATCGCATAAGTCCATACGTTATGATGGAGGGGAGAAGTGACCTTACAGAAATAGAAAAACATGTTTCGCGTTTTGGAAATAGAGTATCGTTTAATACAGTGAATACTGGCACCTTTATTATGTTAAAAAGCGTTCCAAAAGGTGAGGATACACTTTTATCAATAGGAATCCCAAATAATACGGTTGAGTTTCTTGTGAATTCCGGACTTATTGATTTATTGAAGGATGTAAGTCCAATGTATTATTACAGCAAAGCTTCAGTTGGCAGTGCAATAAGCATATTTGAAAAGCTGAGTGGCAGCCAGATAATGAACAACCGAACTGATACTAAAACTAAAAGCCGACTATTTGGGCTTGATGGGTTTTTACAGGCCGCAAATGAAAAACAGAATATAACAAGGCAGGAAGCCGCTGTTCTTGTTTCTGAACTATACTCTTTAAGGAGTGCAATCAGCATACAAAAATATAGCCCTGCAAAGGTTATATACTTTTTGGACGAAAAGGACATAGATAAAAAGCTGTACAGACATGTCAGCATGGCAGTTGACCTTGATTTTATTCAAATAGATAATAAAGGGAACTTTTTACCGGATAAAGGCATCAATTTAATAGATTTAATTTCTGCATTTGAAAGGGTATTTGAAATTACGGGTGATTGATATGAGGCATATGAAAAAGATATTGATAATTTTGCTTTCGGTTATGATTATAATAGAAGTTCTTCCGGTAAGTGTTTTTGCTTTTACCGACACGTGCTCGCAGAGTCCGCCACAGAGGGTAAGGGTTGAAGCGGGCAGCGGTCAGATGGAACCACCGATCGGGTATAACGATTTTGATGGGTATTATGTGGATATCAAATTTGATGTAGAATTTCCAAGTAATCCTGAGCAACCGGTTGTTGGCGGGTTCTTAAATTTTTATTCTCAGCCTGTGAACAAGCCATACAACTTTAATCAAGGCACTACTGCAGTTGAAAAGGATGTACCTGTTCCTGCAGGGGGGATGACACAAAGAAGAATGAAAGGTTTTTCTTCAGGTACAATATATTACATAGATGTTTCTGCCTACCATACCCACAGGAATGAAAATGGGGAAATAGTTAAAAGCATTGAATCAGTTCGTCAGCCAATTAAATTAAAAGTGCTTACCGATATTGAGATTGAGGCGCACACTCAAGGTTCAAATGAAATAAAAATAGTGTGGGATGATGTGTGGGACGTTAACCGCCGTATAAGTTATCGAATTTACATCTCAGAAACGGATAACTTTGCAAACACTCCTCCAGTGTACATAAGCCAGAATGAAATTGGTCCTAGCAAGCCTGTTGTTGTAAATGAGGCAACTGGAAAGCTCGAATATATACATAAGGTAAGAGATCCTGGAAGGGTGTACTATGTTAAGATAGTACCAGATATTGCGGATGGCGAAATCAAAAAGTCACCTGAAACTGCAGTCGTTAAAGCAAGCAGTTATATACTTGTAAAGACTACAAAGATGTCTTCTACTTCTGACGGCACAATGTGGAGGCTTGATTGGAGTCCCGTAGTTACCGGTCTTGGGGACAGAAATATTAAAGTAAACTATCAAATTTACAGAGGTCTGCAAAACACCACAGATACACCTCAGTATTTGGCATCTGTCAGTGGAACTACCTTTTTTGTAAATCAACCCATTGGCAGTGAAGATTACTACTACATTATCAGAGCGTTTGTTACAAAAGATGGCGCAGAAGTTTACCCTGATGTTAGAATAATTTCCGACAGAATCATTGTAAGAGAGGATGATATTGCAGCAAAGCCTCCGGTGCCTGAGATTGTAGACGGGTTTGAGAGAGCCCCAGGCGACTATATAATAAAATACAGTGATAATCTAACCCCAACAAGTGCAGTGATTTTATGGAGGGCACCGCTGACAAGCAATGGAACACCAGACAGCAAAGTAACTTATGACATATGGATGGTTTCAAACCCTTCAATAATTGACAACCCGCCACAAGGTGCCAAAATAGCATCAAATATTTCAATGACTCAATATAACCAAGTAACAAGCGAAGCAAAAGTTGTAGGATATAAATATGGACTATTAAACTTAAGTCCCAATACTGCTTATTATGTAAAGATTGTTGCCAAAAAGGTATTTCTGGACTATGTAGATGGGAAACTTGAAGAGGTAACCTATGAGTCTGATCCTTCAATAAAAATTGTAATAACACCAGCAGAAGGAGACATAAGTACACCTCTTATACCTGCAAGGCCGCCCTTTAAGGTTAAGCAGGACAGGAATGGGATGTATATGATTGATTCGGATTCTGCAGTGGTACAGGTTAAAAACCGCTGGTATGAGAAATTTGATGCAAGCCTTGATATGTGGGAATTTGTAGAAACTACCAAGGAAAGTGAAAACGATGTGCCACTTTATGATCCCATAGCACAGCCGCCGGATAATATACAATACAGGGCTGTGGAGTACGATGAAGGTGTTAAGCTAGATGTAGGGTGTGTTAAGTATGTAGCAGGAATGACTCAGGATGATATCAGGACAATTATTGCAACTTTTGAACCTCAAAAGCTTATTGGGGTGCCGCTTGTTACAAACGATCCGTGGGAGGATTCAAGGCTTAACGCTCCGATTCAGACAAATCCTAACGTTTATAAAAAGCATAATGTTGATATTAAAATTGACAATCTTGAACCAAATACATCCTATATTGTTTGGGTAAGAGCTGTTAAAAGAAGGTCTGATATTGTATCAGGACCGTCTGAGCCTGTAATTATAACCACCGACCCCCAAATTACAGTACCTGGTGAAAAACCTGTTATTCCAGTTTTTTCGTATGGGTATGCGGGTGATACATATATAGATATTTCATGGAACTATCGTCCGGGGTATGTTTATAATATCAAGTACACAACTGTTGATGATATAAATGCAGCTGGAGAGTCCATTACACTAAGCTATGAGGAAATTAGGTATAAAGGCTACTACCGATTAGAAGGGCTTTTGCCTGAGACTATTTACTACTTTTTTATTCAGGCAGAATCTAAAAATATCTCTGGTGAAAATATGTTATCTGATTGGAGCGATTCGCTGGTTGTTAAGACTCTTGAATATCTACCTCCTTTGGTACCTTTAGGTTTTGGTTTAAAAAACACCGATGATGCATTAACCCAAAATACTATTACTTTTGAATGGCTAAAGCTGGACAAGATGGGATACCTACTCGAAATTGCTGATAATCCTGACTACTTTAACCCAATTAGAGTATCTATGCTTGATGTTTCTGAGTACACTGTGGTAGACCTTACATCTAACACAAGGTATTATGCAAGATTATGTGCCTATGATACGGTAAGAGATCTTTATTCGGAGCCTACTCAAAGCATAATTTTAAGAACAAAGAGAAGTTATGATGATTATGATTCGGATAAAGACACTGATGAGGTATTTAAAGGTGATTTTATAGTCAAGGGTGAATACCCGATTGATGGAGTTTGGACAGTGGAAATAATAGGTGTTAATGCAGACCGGTTTATTGAAAATATCAGGATGGATGGTAAGTTGGATTATCTTTTGGAGCTTTCAAATATGCCTGAAGGAACAAAAGAAATTTCTCTTGCTTTATCGCATAGAATTTTAAAAGCCCTGCCTGCGCTTAAAGAAAATATAATTATAAGAACTGCATTCGGTGACTTAATACTAAAAGAAGGTGTGTTTGATACTTCCTTCGATAAGTATGTTTCTAGTCGATATGCTGAGTATGATTATGTATTGTCTTTAGGTAGTGGTGGGTATGGAAGTGGAAGTGGTAGTAGCAGTATCAGTAGAAGCAGCACGGTCCATGAAAATATTGAATTTCTTGGTGATATGATCAATTTAGATTTTTGTGTGAAGCTGGAAGGGGCAATCATACCTGTTGATTACATTGGGCTTCCAATGGAGTTTCGTATGCACTTTGGCAATTATCATGATAAGAGTCCAGCAGAATTCCTATTTATTAAAAAAGGATCCGATGATTGGCAAGGGATACCACATGTTGAGGGTTTTGATTCTTATGGGAACATATATCGAGAGGTTAAAATTTTTGAACCGGGTAAAGTAGTACTCGCAAAAAGAAGTCAAAAACCAGCACATGTTGATATTTTGGGGCATCCTTATGAATCCTCGATCAAAAATATTACATCCCAATTTACCCTTTTTGGCGCATCATCCAAGTACTTCCGCCCTAATGACAATATAAGTGCCGAGGAAGCCATCAAGTTTTCAATGGACATACTGGATTATAATTATAGTCATGACTATATGAATACAGCAGTAAGAGCAGGTCTTATTGATAACCCGCTTGTGGCTGAGGGTAATCTTTCAAGACAGCAGGCTATTTTTATGACGGTAAGAATTTACGAGCTAATTAAGGGAATAAAAATAACAAATTACCAAAGTGATGATATTTTTACTGATATGGAAAAGGTATCTCCAGTATTTTTGGATAAAGTAAGATATGCAATCGATAATGGAGTTCTTTTTAGTGTCACAGGAGATGAGCTAAAACCGCATGAAAACGTTACCAGAGCTGAGTTTGTTGCATTATTAGAGAAGATTCTTGCTCTTAGTGGCAAGATTTAGGCAAGCCTCACTAAACCACATTTTTTCAGGTATAACCACCTTTCAATCCGGCAATAATTAGGTTGTAACGTCTATAGTTAATTATTCCGGAATGAAAGGGGGAGTATTTATCAAGCTTTTAAAAACTAAAATCACACAATTATTTGGTGTATTAAACAAAGTTTACAAAAGAAAGCTGGTAAGAATATACATCCCCATACTTTTATTGCTGTTTATTATTATGTTTCTATTATTTTCAAGTAATTATACACCCAAAACAGAAATATTTTCAAAGTCGGTTAATACCTTGCTTGATGCTTTTACGGATTCAGGAGCACAACCGGTTAGCAGTGAAGCATATTTCTGGTCAAAAGCACATGTAAACTCATACGATAGTTTAAAAAAGATAGCTTCTGAAATTGCGGACAGACTGAAGCTTTTGCGCGATGAATCATATTTTGAAAATGAATGTGACAATGACAATGCAAAAAAATATGAAATAGATGGTTTTTCTGAAAGTGGAGCCAGAGTATTGATTGGAGCTTTTCATTCGTATGAAGTCGCAGATGATAATTATATATCTTTGAGTGTAATGAAATATGATTCGTTAATCGGTTTTAAAAACGCAGCAGAGCTATTGTACAGCTTGTTTAAAGAGTTTGGATTAGAGCCTGAATTTAATTTTTGCATTGTAGGTAATTTTGACGGACAGCTTGATTATATATCGCTAAACGGAATTTGCACAGATATTTTGGAAAAAGCAAATGCGCATAGTGTAGAAGGTATCAGGGAAGGGAATATGATAAGCGTTTCGGCTTATTCGCCAATAATTAAAGAAAGTATTAGCACAAATGGAAGGAAGGTTAATATAAATCTTGCGATAAGATACAATTCATACGAAGATAAAACTTACATATGGCTTGCAACACCTGTAATTACAAGGGCGTACTGAGTTGGACGTTTTCTTGTTGTGCAATATGTAAAAAGAACAAACAAAAGAGAGGATCGATTAAAGTTGCCGACATTCAGAATAAAGGGGCCTACATTTTTAAATGGGAAAGTCAGAATAAGTGGTGCCAAAAACTCAATTCTTCCAATAATTGCAGCATCTTTGCTTGCTGAAAGCAGTAGTACTTTTGATGAGGTTCCGTTTTTGATGGATGTGAAGATTATGTGTGAATTGATTGAATCGTTAGGAGCAAAGGTTTACTATCAGGAGGATAAATCAAGATTAACCATTGATCCTTCCGGTGTTGATAAAGTCACTGCGCCATATGATTTAGTCAATAAAATGAGAGCATCTTTTCTTGTGGCAGGACCGCTGCTTGCTAAAAAGCAAAAGGCAAAAATTTCGCTGCCAGGTGGGTGTGCTATTGGTCCAAGGCCTGTTGATCTGCACCTCAAAGGCTTTATGGCAATGGGAGCAGTTATAATTTATAATCATGGTTATATTGAGGCTAAAACCAGACATAGATTAAAAGGTGCAAAAATATATCTTGACTTTCCCAGTGTCGGAGCAACCGAAAATATCATGATGGCAGCCAGCCTTGCCGATGGTCAGACAATCATTGAAAATGCAGCAATCGAGCCTGAAATTGTGGATCTTTCTACTTATCTTGTATCTATGGGAGCTGATATAAGAGGCGCGGGTACAGACACTATAAAAATAAATGGTGTCAAAAGTCTTGAGGGGAGCAATCATACAATCATACCTGACAGGATTGAAGCGGGAACTTTGATGGTTGCGACTGCAATGACAGGGGGAGATGTAATAATTGAAAATGTAGTACCTAGTCATCTAAAGCCAATAAGTGCAAAACTACGTGAAGCTAATATTGAAATCGCTGATGAACTCACAAGCATACATATTAAGGCTGACCGGAGATTAAAACCGCTTGACATTAAAACTCATCCTTACCCTGGATTTCCTACCGATATGCAGGCACAGATGACATCGTTAATGACAAGAGCGACAGGCACCAGCATGATAGTGGAAACGATTTTCGAAAACAGATTCATGCATATAAATGAACTGAAGAGAATGGGGGCAAAAATTAAAATTGACGGCAGAAGTGCAATTGTAGAAGGAACCACTAAATTAACCGGCGCACAGGTTAAAACTACTGACCTTAGGGCAGGTGCGGCTTTGATAATAGCAGCTCTATCTGCAGAGGGCTTGAGTGAGATTACTGATGCTTATCATATTGATCGTGGTTATGTGAATATTGATCAAAAACTCAGACAGCTTGGGGCAGACATACAAAGGCAGTGACTACTCTTGGATAATGATATGTGCGTAGCAAAATAAAGCCAATTGTTCTTTTTGCTACACACATATCATTATTCACGTAGGGTTACTGTTTACTCGGGGGTATTATATCCTATGAACAATCATCTCTAACACTTCTATACAGCTTCAGCAAGGAAAACACAGTTTAAAATGCCTTTTCGTTAAGTAATTCCGTGAACTCACTTGCGTTCAAACAGCACGGACATTACTAAACTCTAAGGCATTTTAAACTTAGTTTTCCTAAGCTTTGCTGTAATTAGCCGTATTAGAGATGATTGTTCATTATCAGTTTTGCTAAGACCCCTGTGAACTGTATTCACGTAGGTGGTCATAAACTTGATATCTCTTTAATATACTTAATAATGGAAAAGCTATGTTTCTAATAATTGGGGACAGGGATATTTTATGAAAAAAGTTGCTGCTTATATATTAGTGATGATTTTTGCTGTGTTAGTATTACCACTAATCATAGTCAAAGGATGTAATTTTTCAAAAGAAGCTTTAATACCAGATGAAGATACTGGGGAAGAACTGGTTGTCAGGGTCTTTCTAGCTGAAGAAAATGAGATAGTAGATATGGACATTGAGGAGTACACAAAAGGCGTAGTTGCCGCAGAGATGCCCGCTGAATTTGAACTTGAAGCGCTTAAAGCACAGGCTGTAGCGGCAAGGACATTTACTTACGCCAGAATGAATGGTATGTTCCTTCCTGCAGATAATCCTCACAAAGATGCAGATGTATGTACCGATCATACTCATTGCCAGGCTTATATAACAAAGGAGCAGGCAATGCTTGAGTGGGGAAGTAAGGGGCAGGAATACTGGGATAAGATTGAAGCAGCAGTAAACAGTACTCATAATATTATCATTACTTATAACAATCAGATTGTAAATCCTGTGTTTCATTCAAATAGTGGTGGTCGGACAGAAAATGTTGAAGAGGTTTGGGTATGCGACCCATTTCCATACCTTAAAAGTGTCGAGTCCTATGGAGAAGAAAACGGTGAAAATTTTTATAATTATTTGGTTATAAGTGATGAAGAATTCAAAAATACATTGGTGGAAAGATATCCAGGAATAATTATTGGCAATAATGATATTTTAACTTACATTAAGACTTTGGAGTTCTCCCAGGGAGGGAGAGTTAAGTATATAAGAATTGGAAACATTACAATGAAGGGCACCGAGTTCAGAGATTTATTTTCACTGAAATCGACTAACTTTCAGATTGAAAGAAAAGATAATAATAGTATTAGGATTACAACTATTGGTTATGGTCATGGAGTAGGCATGAGCCAATGGGGTGCTGATTATATGGCGGAAGAAGGAAGCACTTTTGAGGAAATTCTTAAGCATTATTATATAGGTACCCTCTTAAATGTAATTAGTAAATAGATGCTGTTTGTTGTAATAAAAAAAGCAGATTGAAGTGTATTATTTTCTTGTAAGTTTTTCAAATATAAGCTTCTTTAAAATTCATGAATTTTCATAAAAATATAATTACCTCCATGTATAATGTTTCCAATATCGGCAACAATAATATATGGAGGTGTGAGTATGAAAAACAAAAAAATATTTCCTAGTAAAAAAGCAATATATGATTTCTTTGATAAAAAAGGGTTCTATGTGGTGCTGGTCCTTTGTATTGCAGTAGTAAGTGCGACAGCATACTTTGTAACAAGGTATAATGCACCGTCTATTGAAGAAGATTATGATATTGGCAAAATCATAAATAGTGAAATAGCCGATGGCATAGTTTTGGAAGAACCTACAGAAAGTGTGGCAAAACCTGACCCGGATGACACGGTTGTACTTAGCGAAAATGAAGATAACCCAATGACAGCATCTTCTACAGTGGATACTTTAGTCATGGAAGCGACATCGGACAGTTTAGGCATGGAACAAAGTAATAATGAAACAGCAATGAGCGAAGACTCTCTTGTAAATCAGGGAGAATCAGATGAGGTACCTGCATTTGCCATGCCAGTCTATGGAGAAGTTGTGACAGTTTTTGCTATTGACAAGCTGGTTTATTCAAACACACTTGAGGAGTGGAGAACTCACAGTGGTATTGATATAGCTGCTAGCAGAGGTACTGCTGTAAAAGCGGTTGCGGATGGGGTAGTAAGTGAAATTAAACATGACCCCAGATATGGTATAACTGTAATAATAGAGCATCAAGATGGCTTAAAAACTGTATATGCAAATCTTGCAACTGATGATGTAGTTCTTCCCAACCAGAGGGTCGAAAAAGGCGACATTATCGGTTCAATAGGTAATACTGCCGTGTTTGAGTCCAAGGATGAATCGCATGTTCATTTTGAGGTGTTAAAGGATAATGAACCAGTTGATCCATTTGAGTATATTCCGGATGTAAGCAATTTTGAAAAATAAGTGTTAATTGTTAAAACAGAGGATTTCTAGGGAACCATAAGGTTCCCTAGCGAAAAAAAGTGGCGTAGCCCACTTTTTTATTGTCTAGGAAAGTATACTCTGGTTTGGTATGCAAAAAAGTTATTAACTATCATAAAGCCAACCCTCTATGGCATATATATACTGTAGAAACTTTAAACTAGTTGATAGATATCAGGTACCACAGGCAGGCCGGGGGAAAGAAATATGCCAGTAGAGGGGGGCGCTTAATTGAAGGATTACATAGAGGAAAGAGTAATCGATTTGGCGAACTATATTGTTGAAAAAAAAACTACAGTAAGAGCAGCCGGTAAAAAGTTCGGGATCTCAAAAAGCACTGTGCACAAAGATGTTACAGAACGTTTAAAGGAGATAAATTCCTTGTTAGCAAATAGGGTTAGAGAAGTACTTGATGAGAACAAAGCCCAAAGGCATATAAGAGGCGGAGAGGCTACAAAAGCTAAATACAAAGCTGAAGATAATTGAGAAAAATAAATTGAATAAAAGCCACAAAACAAGTTCTTCAAAAGAGGGGCTTGTTTTTTCGTCTTTTTAACTGACCAACCAATAAACAAATCAACCCCAAAGTTTTCTATGAAACGATTGCAATAATAAATTAATATGGTAATATTATTTACATAGGTATTTTTGAATAATAAGTCTTGCTATTCCATATTATATTTATACTGTAATGGCTTGAAATCATACGATATTAAAGTCGTCAGTGCATGGATACTACAAGTTTTTTCTTGTATATATTATGTCAGGCAAGATATCTATTTTTAAAAAATTGTTTTTAATGTTATGTAATAATGCTTATTACAAAATAATTGATGTACATCATACATGAATATAAGAGAGGGAGGGATATAAAGTGGGACTTGGCATGGATATTGGTATTGATCTAGGTACAGCTACAGTTTTAATATATATAAGGGGAAAAGGCATTGTTTTAAAAGAGCCTGCTGTAGTGGCTATTGATAAAAATTCAAACAAACTTCTGGCGGTAGGAGAAGAGGCCCGCAAAATGCTTGGAAGAACACCTGGATACATAGTAGCAATACGTCCGCTTAGAGATGGTGTTATTTCGGACTATGACATAACTGAAAGAATGCTTAAATATTTTATTGACAGGGTATGCGGCAAACGGTTTTCTCGTTTGTTTAAACCCAGAATTATGGTATGTGTGCCTAGTGGGGTTACTGAAGTCGAGAAAAGGGCAGTTATTGACGCAACCATACAGGCCGGCGCGAGAAAAACTTACCTTATAGAAGAACCGATAGCAGCTGCAATAGGGGCAGGGCTAGATATTGCCAAAGCTTGTGGAAGTATGGTAGTAGATGTAGGTGGCGGCACTACTGATGCAGCAGTAATATCTCTCGGAGGAACTGTTGTAAGCACATCAATAAAAGTGGCAGGCGACAAGTTTGATGAGGCTATTGTAAAATACATGCGTAAAAAATATAATATGATGGTTGGCGAAAGAACATCTGAAGAAATTAAAATGCACATTGGTACAGCATATCCTAGGGTGCAGGAAGTTTCAATGGAAGTAAGGGGAAGGAATCTTATAACAGGGCTTCCTAAGACTGTAGAGGTTACTTCTACAGAACTACAAGAAGCACTTGAAGAGCCAGTTGCGGCTATTGTGGATGCTGTACATTCGGTGTTGGAAAAGACGCCTCCAGAATTGGCTGCAGATATCAGTGACAGGGGTATCATAATGACCGGCGGTGGAAGCCTAGTTTATGGTCTGGACAAGCTTATCCAGGAAAAGACAGGTATTAATGTAATTATTGCTGATGATGCAGTTTCCTGTGTTGCTCTTGGGACAGGTAAAGCACTTGAAAATCTAGAGGTTATTGAACAGATATCAACCAATGAAAGGGCAGGGAGAAGATTATAACAAATTAAAATCACTATTAAATTATCCGCTTATTTTACCGATATATCTTTTAGATACTCGTAGCACGTTTTGGCACACAATTTGTGTAAAAAGTGTACATTTAAAAAAGGTGGATTATCATGATTAGAGGGCTATATTCATCAGCTTGGAGCATGAAGACTGTTCAAAGAAAAATGGATGTTGTTACAAATAATATATCAAATGTCAATTCCACAGCATTTAAAAAAGATATTGTAGTGTTTGGAAGCTTTCCTGAGATATTGACAGCGAGGATTGACAGCATTAGTGGACGGACAAACATTGGCACTATGAATTTAGGACATGACGTAGATGAAGTTCACACTGATTTTTCTGAGGGAAGTATTGAAAATACCGCAAACCCATACGATTTTGCTATTGTCGGATCACCATCAGCATTTTTTGTTGTGGGCGAAGGTGCAGATGGAGGTACATACTACACCAGAAATGGTTCGTTCAAGATAAACAGCAACCGCGAACTAGTAACATCAGAAGGATACAGAGTAATGGGGCAGGATGGACCAATAGTCCTTGAAAATACAGAGTTTTCAGTGGATAAGGATGGAAGCATAATCTTGCATGGAGACATTGCTGGTAGGCTACTAATAAGGGAGTTTGCAAACCCTGAAACACTCAGAAAGCAGGGCAATTGTTTACTAACGGAAACCGATGAAACAGTAGTTGCTGAGTTTTCAGGCGAAATCCTACAAGGTGCTGTTGAAATCTCAAATGTAAATATTATCAAAGAGATGGTTGATATGATTAATGTAATGCGTCTATATGAAGCAAATCAGAGAATGATAACCACACAGGACAACACTCTTGAAAGAGCAGTTAATGATATAGGAGCTTTATAACGAGGTAAAAAGATGTCTTTTGCCTGCGTTTAAAATGTACTGGTAGTTTGATTAAAGATGTATTATAAAGTTATAGAACGGCTCATTTAAATGAGGGGGAATTTACTATGATGAGAGCATTGTGGACAGCAAGTACAGGAATGATGGCACAACAGTTTAATGTGGATTTAATATCCAACAATCTGGCGAACGTAAATACAGTCGGTTTCAAAAAGGATAAAGCAGAGTTTAAGGATTTACTCTATCAGACAATGAGTCGTGCCCAGAATATGGATGGACAAGGAAGGCCTGTAAACCTGCAAGTTGGACACGGAACAAGCGTTGTTTCTACCGTTAAGGATTTTTCTTCCGGAAGCCTAGAAAATACTAATAATCCTCTGGATTTTCTTATTGATGGAGAAGGATTTTTTATGGCTCTTGCTCCAAACGGAGACATGGTATATACAAGAGATGGAAGTTTTAAAATGAGTGTTACCGAACAGGGAAGTATGCTCACCACATCGAGTGGTTATCCAGTGCTTGATGATACAGGAATGGAAATATACCTTAATATGGAGATTAAAGATCTAAACGTATCTACATTTGGTGAACTGAGCTACACTGATGAAAACAACACAATAATCCCGCTTGGTCAGAAAATAGGCATTGTTAAGTTTCAAAATATGTATGCTCTTGAAAGCATAGGTGAAAACTTTTACACAAGTAATGCCTCCACGGGAGATCCAATACTGGATATCGAATTTGGAAAGCCATGCCAGATAAAGCAGGGCTACCTTGAATTATCTAATGTCCAAGTGGTTGAAGAAATGGTTAAGCTTATTGTTGCTCAAAGAGCATATGAAATAAGTTCTAAAGCCATTCAGTCGGCGAATGATATGTTAGGTATGGCAAACAATTTAACAAGATAAATATAGCCCAGAGATTCACAAAGTGAATTCCTGAACCAAATAGCAGTAAAAAGGCGTTGTATGACTTTTGGCAAAATCATAAAATGATAGTGAGTGTGGAATATGGATTTTTTAAGTAAAGGCTCTAACATTACTGATGCCTTAAATAATGTAGAAAATATTTACAATAATGCAAACACTACGACCTTTCAAAAAAAGGCAGAATCCTCTATGGCAAAAAAAAATAACAATGAACTTAAAAAGGTATGTAGTGAATTTGAATCAGTGATGCTACAAATGATTTATAAGCAAATGAAATCAACAATACCTGAGTCTGGATTGATTCCTGAGAGTATGGGACAAACAGTTTTTAACTCTATGCTTGACGAAAAGCTTATGGAGGAGGCAACAAAAACAAAAGGAATAGGACTAGCTGAAATTTTATATAAGCAGTTGATAAGACAGCAGGACTTATCAAATTTCTCCGAAAAAGGTGACTTTGATAAAGAAATATAAGAGCTTAATATCATTAAAAGGTATTATCATAGTGATGCCCTTCACAATATAAATTACAGGGCATTTTTTTATTTTTTCAACGAGGGAAAGGTAAAAAAAAAGGAATTTCGACTGGTTATAAAGAATATATAATGGAAAAGTTCACAAAAATAGCAGGTGAACAGAAGGAATGTAAAAATTCAAAAAAAAATTGCAGAAGTTAAATGACATTAAGAAAGGTGGAATTACTAAATGCTTAATACCGTTGAAATACAAAATATCATCCCACACAGATATCCGTTTTTGCTAGTTGACAGGATTCTTGAGGTGGAGCCGGGCAAAAAGGCTGTGGGTATAAAAAATGTGACTGTTAACGAACCGTTTTTTCAGGGTCACTTTCCGGGAAATCCAATTATGCCAGGTGTACTTGTGGTTGAAGCACTTGCACAGACAGCTTGCGTAGCCGGTCTTTTGATGGAGGAAAACAAAGGGAAACTTGGTGTTTTTACAGGGTTTGAAAATATTAAATTTCGGAAGCCTGTTCTACCTGGAGATACTTTAAGACTTGAAGCTGAGTTTCTTGCTTTCAAGATGGGAATGGGAAAGGCGAGAGTTTGTGCTACTGTGGATGGAAAAGTCGCTGTAGAGGGAGAAATAAGGTTTGCTCTTGTAGCACCTGATAAGGTAAAGTAAATCAATGATTGCTTGGTGGTAAGTCGCTTCGCAGTAACTTGCTGTATTAGAGATGATTGTTCACTTATGGATCTAGGTGTGAACATTAATGTATAGGTAAAGAAACTGATAATTAGTAAAAATATTATGATTATTCTCACACCATTTTTATGCTATAATTTAATGCAATAAGCTTTATATATTTATAGGAGGGTGAGACTTTAGCGTAAATCTTCTTAACAAGCTTTTTAGGGAAAATATATGGATAAGGAAGGTGCACGAATTTGGTTATAAAGCAAAACAAAGTTGAAAAATGGGATGTTTTTGAGGTTGAACTTAAGTCAAGTAGAAATTTTGATAATCCGTTTACAGAGGTATCTTTAGCAGCAAATTTTACAAACGGTTCTGTTATTAAAAAAGCTGAAGGTTTTTATGATGGAGATTCTACATGGAAGATAAGATTTATGCCTGAAGAGATTGGCATTTACACGTTTTCGACAGAATCAAGCATTCCTGAATTTAATGGATTGGAAGGAAGTTTCGAAAGTATACAGCCTTCTTTGGATAATCATGGTCCTGCACGGGTTGCTCGGAAACATCACTTTTCTTATGCTGACGGTACACCTCTTTTTGTAATGGGTACAACAGCCTATGCTTGGACTTATCGACCAGAGGAAGTGCGGAAACAGACACTTGAATCATTTGCGAAGTATGGGTTTAACAAAATACGTATGCTAGTGTTTCCTAAATACTTTCACCATAAGCATGAAATAGATATCGGTTATGAGCCACCGGTATTACCCTTTGAGGGAGAGTTTGATGGAAAAGAATACACCTTTGACTTCAAAAAATATAACGTAGAATACTTTAGAAACTTTGAGGAACGAGTAAAAGATCTGTTAAAATTAGGCATAGAGGCTGATGTAATACTATTTCATGGTTATGATGTGGAAAAGTGGGAGATTGACCGGAGGATTAGTGAGGACGAGGGAATACTATATGTTAAATATCTAATGGCGCGCATTTCTTCTTTAAGAAATGTATGGTGGTCACTTGCAAATGAATATGACCAAATAAAAGATATCAAGACTGGTAAAATGAGATGCGGGATAGACAGGAGAGATTGGGATAGGATCGGCAGATACATTATGGAAAATGACCCGTACAATCATCTCAGATCTATTCATAACTGGCAGCATATCTATCCTGACAGAGATTGGATTACTCATGCTTCCATTCAAAGAATAAATACTTATGGACTTATAATGGATTTGAAGAAAAAGTATGACAAACCGGTTATAAACGATGAATATCAGTATGAGGGCAATCTGGCTTCGCGCTGGGGCAATCTGACTGGTGAAGTTGAGTTATTCCGTCACTGGTTGAGTGCGATGGCAGGAGGTTATGCTACCCATGGTGAATGCTATATTGTAAAAGGTAACAGGAAAGATATTTTCTGGACTTATGGCGGAACTATGGTAAGTCAGAGTGCTCCACGACTGAAATTTTTAAAAGAGATAATGGATTCACTCCCCTATCAGGAAATGGAGCAGGATTATACGCAGGTAGATGGGATCAATGGCTTTTGTCTGAAAAAGGAAAGAAGCGCTTATTTAACATTAATGACAAGAAATCAAAAAGGTCGCCCCAACCGCCGCGCTAAGATTGGAGAAAAGTTGGAGGGGGACACAGGCACTTATGAAGTTACCGTATATGATTTATGGAACTGCAATGTGTTAAGCAAGGAGGTATTAGGTGCCGGAGCTCTTGTATTAGAGGAATATCCTGCAATGTTGGCTGTAAAAGCAGTTTTACTGCAGACAAAATAAAGTTGAACTTATATAGCAGTAAATTAAAATGAAAGATTTACTAGGTAAGTATTAATGTTGAGCGGAAAATGCGCAAACATTGAGAGCTTACTAAAACACTGTGACAAAAGGGGAAATCCCCTTTTGTCCAATAATTCAGGAGCATCACAAAAGAAACTTATCTCCAACAATGCTGATATCTCCAGCACCCATGGTAATCACAAGGTCTCCATCACTGGCATGATTTTTAAGGTAATCTGCAATTTGGTAAAAATCAGATATATATTCTGCATTAGAACCATTTTGTTTCATTTCTTTTACCAGCATAGCAGAGTTGATATCGCCGGGATCTGCTTCTCTTGCTGCATATATATCCGAAATTATAGTGAAATAGGCCTTGTCAAAGGAATTGATAAAATCCTTGAATAAAAGCTTGGTTCTTGTATATGTATGTGGCTGAAACACACACCATATACGCTTGTAGTTGCAGTTTGAAGCTGCTTCAAGAGTAGCCTTTATCTCGGAGGGATGATGTGCATAATCATCTATAACTGTTATACCATTGACCTCACCCTTTATTTCAAATCTATGATGGGAGCCTTTATATTCAGAAAGACTTTTCTTAATAGTATCGAAATCACACCCTGAGCAGTGGCAGGTGGCGACTGCAGCAAGTGCGTTATAAACATTATGAAGCCCTGGAACATTTAGTTTGATGCTTCCCAGCTCCAAATTTTGAAATACTACTGCAAACTCAGGAAAGCCTTTCTTGTCATAAGTTATTTTTTTTGCGATCCAGTCTGCAGTTTCAGATTTAATCCCATAGGTAACCAACTTACAGGAAGCATTATGCAAAATGTCTGTTATATTATTATCATCAATGCATGCAACTACATTGCCATGATCAGGAACGAGACGAATAAACCTGCTGAAGGTTTGTTTAACATGGTTTATGTCCTTAAAGTAGTCTAGATGATCTGCTTCAATATTTAAAATTACCGCTGTATGTGGATAGAACTTTAGAAAGCTGTCAAAATATTCACATGCTTCGGTAATGAAAAACTGATTTTGCCCTACTCTTGTACTTCCGCCGATTTGATTGAATTGTGCTCCTATATGTATTGTAGGATCCACTCCTTGATTAACCATGATTAATGCAATCATTGATGTAGTGGTAGTCTTACCATGCGTACCTGCAATAGCTATACTTTGCTTATATGACTTCATCATATGTCCTAGCAGAGCAGCTCTGTCTATAACAGGTATACCAAGCTTTTTGGCTGCAATTAGCTCGGGGTTATTACCATTTACTGCAACTGTGTACACGACAAGATCTGGATTGTTGATATTTTGGGAGCTATGGCTTAAGTAAACTTTGGCACCAAGCTTGGTTAGCTTGTCAGTACGCTCTGACTTTTTCATATCTGAACCTGTGATTTTGTAACCTTTATTCATCAAAATTTCGGCGAGGCCACTCATACTGATGCCACCTATGCCAATAAAATGTATATGTCTAATTTTTGAAAGATTAATTTCCAAATTTACAACACTCCTTACACTTGCTTATTATGGGGACATTTTGATTTTCAAGAATGTTTATTCATCCTTCCTTTATACTTCAATCTTTCTAACTATTTAATACCCTACTTTTACTATCAAATATCTTAATTTATCCTTTATATAATACAATATTTCCTATTAATATTAAAGCAAAACTCACTTCTTCTATTTGATTCTTGAAAAAGAATGTGTCTATTCAGAGGTAGCTTTTCTTTCATGAAGAATCATCTCCAATACTGCAATACAGCTTCAGCAATGAAAACAATCAATTTAAAATGCCTTCTCGTTAAGTAATTCCGTGAACTCACTTGCGTTCAAACAGCACGGACATTACTAAACTCTAAGGCATTTTAAATTGTGTTTTCCTAAGCCTCGCTGTAACTAGCCGTATTAGAGATGATTCTTCATTTAATATGTTTAAGCTACCTCTGAATAGACACGAAAGAATAGTTACTGCTCACTACCTATATCTCTTTAGCTACTTGTGAACTATAACAAAGAATATAACAAATTATATATAAATTTATTTCAAGAAGAAGGAAAATGCAAATTTATGGCGAATATGATTAGTTATATGCATAATAATTAGGAGGGTGGTAGAATTATGGAGATAACAGATATCCGCATAAGAAGGATTGATAGCGAAGGTAAAATGAAGGCAGTGGTTTCTGTGACTTTTAATGATGCTTTTGTCATTCATGATATAAAGGTTATTGAGAGTCATAATGGTTTATTTATTGCAATGCCCAGTAGAAAGACTCCAAGCGGTGAATTTAGGGACATTGCACATCCGATCAACTCGGAGACCAGAGAGATGATACAGTCAGCTATTTTGGGCAAATATGAATCTGTAGCAATGGCTGCCACCACACATACAGAAGAGGAAATATAGAAAAGTAGAACAAATTTTAATAAAGCGATAAAGAATTGCATGACTATATGGACCGCTTTTAATCCTTATAATATGACTTTTAAAATATCCAAATATTCTGGTTGATTTTGAAAGTCATATTACGTAGAATTATTATGCACCATCTAAAAGGCTTATGCAATTTTTTATTGTCTAGGAGAGCATACTCTCCTAGACAATGGGGATTGCAAAGGGGAAGCCCCTTTGCTGCTTTAAGGAGGGTG